>JBBDXN010000023.1:0-7856 GCA_040902305.1 Candidatus Rokuibacteriota bacterium
TGAAGATCGACCACGCGACGCCGCTGTTCGACGTACCGCGCGGCGGCCCACGCCGGGCGATCGCCCGGCGGCCAGGACGCCACGGGAGATGGTCGCCGGCTTGAAGATGCCCTGCGGGCCGATCAGGGGTACCGGCCGGCCCGCACGCGCGTGTCGAGATCCGCCTCGCTCATTCGTCTAGCCCCGGAGCATTGTGTCCGACTCCTTGTCCGTGACCGCGACGAAGGCGCGCACGCCGGTATCCTAGCAGAGCCTGAACCGCGCCGAAGGAGACAACGTGTATCCGAAGGGTGACACTGAGCGTCGCCCACTGCATGCTAGACTGACGGTGCGATGAATCCTACGACCGGGCCGGTATTCACGGCGATCATCGAGCGGGAGGGCAACCTGTACGTGGCGCTATGCCCGGAGCTGGACGTGGCCAGTCAAGGGTCCTCGATCGAGAACGCCCTGGAAAACCTGAAGGAGGCCGTCGCTCTGTTCATCGAGACGGCCGACCCCAAAGAGATGAAGGATCGCCGGCGGGAACACGTCTTCGTGACGCAGTTCCAGGCCGCGCATGGGTAGGCTCCGCGTCCTCTCGGGACGCGAAACCTGTCAGATACTCCAGCAGCACGGCTTCCGCGAAGCGAGACGGCGCGGAAGCCACATCGTCATGCAGAAGGTCGATCCCGCCACCGGGACCGTCACGGTCCCCGTTCCTGACCATCCCGAACTGGCTATCGGCACCCTTCTCGCCATCATTCGACAGAGCCGCGTCCCGCGGGCGGCCTTCGAGACATCCCAGTAGCCTGCGAGGACTACATTGGAATGACCGGCAGCACCACCCGCGACTCCCGCCCCCGCTCATGGAACACGGTGTTATCCGCCATCACCCGCCGTCGCTCCCCTCGGTCCTTGCGTGCCGAGCGTCTTGCCATGCCTAGAGCTTCCGGATCTGCGGCATCACGTCGCGGCCGATGCGGCGGTGGGCGCCCGGCGCGCCGCGCCGCTTCGGTACAGCTCGAGCTGTCGCCGGAACTCCTCGTCCGCCGCGTTCCGACGCTACCACGCGCCCCGGAGCCAGGCCCGGTAGGCGTCGAACCAGATCGCTCCCGTCGGCGGTCGGCCGAGCCATTCGAGCGCGGTGACGTTGACCCGGTAGTGCCGGCCCTTCCGCCTGCAGATAGCCACGATCCCCTGACTGGTGCCGTCCCAATCGAAGCCGCGAACCTCGACCTCTTCCCCGACGACCCGCGCCTTGAAGGGACGGGCCACATGCTCGTCAAGCATGACCAGGAAGGCGCCATGCTGCTCGTCCTCGGTATAGCAGTCGACCAGCGCCTCCTCGATCAGCGACCGGAGGCGCCGACCGGTGGCCCGGCGCCTACCTCGGCCCGCCCTGGCGCCTCCCCTCATTCGAGGGGGCAGCTCTCGGCGGAGCCGCCGGCCCGCCGGTCACCCCGTCGTCCAGTGCGTGACCGGCTGCATGAGGAACTCCTCGACCGGGATGCCGCCGGCTCCCACGAGCAGCGTGCGCTTCGGCTTGAACGCCTCCGCGAACGCGGCGATCCCCGGCAAGGCCTCGGCCGGCCGGCCGCTCTTGACCTCGATCGCCGTCAGCGTCCGGCCGGTCTTCACAACGAAGTCCACTTCCCGGTTGCGGTCCCGCCAGTAGAAGACCTCGCAGGCGCCGGCGGCAGCGGCGTTGGCCAGATGAGCGCCGACGGCCGACTCCACCAGCCGGCCCCAGAACTCGCGGTCCGCACGCGCTTCCTTGAAGGTCAGCCCCGATTGCGCCGTCATGAGGGCCGTGTTCAACACCTGCAGCTTCGGGCTCGAGCCGCGGCTGCGCACGGCTTGGCCCGCATACTTGGGCAGCCCCGCCAGCATACCCGCCGCCGCGAGCAGGTCGAGGTAGTGCGCCAGCGTCGTCGTGTTGCCGGCGTCCTGGAGCTGGCCCAGCATCTTGGTGTACGAGAGCACCTGGCCCGAGTAGCGGCAGCCCAGCTCGAAGAGCCGCCGCAGGAGCGCCGGCCTGTCCACCCGCGTGAGCAGGAGCACGTCACGCGCGATGGTGGTCTCGATGAGGGCGTCCCGGACATAGCGCACCCACCGGCCGTGATCCTCGGCAAGCGGAGCGGCCCCCGGATAGCCGCCATGGAAGAGGAAGCGCTCCAGCGACCAGCCGAACGCCTCCCGCATCTCCGCCGCCGACCAGTGGGGCAGATGGAGGATCTCGAAGCGGCCGGCCAGGCTCTCCGAGAGCCCGCGCTGGATCAGGAGCGGCGCCGATCCGAGCAGCACCACCTTGAGCGGACGCTTGGCCCGGGTATCCTCGTCCCACAGCCGCTTGACCGACTCCGCCCAGCCGGTGGCTTTCTGCACTTCGTCGAGCACGAGGACGGCACCCCGGCGGCCCCGCGCGAGCCGCGCCGCCTCCCATTGCTGCGCGATCCACTGCGGCCCGCGCAGGGTAGGCTCATCGGCGCTGGCGAACACGACCGGCAGCCTCGCCGCCTCGACCACCTGCTGCACCAGGGTGGTCTTGCCGACCTGCCGCGCCCCGGCCACCGCCTGGATGAACCGTCGGGGCTCCGCCAGGCGGCGGGCGAGGAGGCGGCCGTGCGGGCGGCGGTAGGTCGTTGTCGGTTTACTCATGGCATTGAGTATTTTTACTCAAGCAGATGAGCGATGTAAAGATCCACCGCCCGGCCCCCGCTCGAGCAGGTCCCGGATCTGCGGGGCCGCGCCTCCGGGAACCGTCCCTGCTCTCAGTGCCCGCCATCCCTGAAGTAGCCCGCCGCCTGCCCTGGTCCGCGGCCCATGCCGGTCAGGCATCATCGGCAGCGCCGGCGCGCGGCTCGCCGGCTCCCTCCTCGAAACCCTCGAAAGCGTCGCGGACAATGCCTTCAAGCAAGCTCACTTCTTCATCGCGCAGTTGCTTGAACTCGTCCTCACGGCGCCTCTTGGAGAGCGATCCGTTGTTCTGCCGGATGAGCATCATCAGGCTCTCGGCAACACGGTCCGGCATCTCGACCGCGTCCATGATGCGGCGGATGGCTTCGTCGTGCCGCCGCAGATAGTCGATCTCGCGCGGCAGATCCTGCTCGACGGTACGCCTGACGCAGGCATACAGAAACTCCGCCGCTTCCGTGCAGTCGAAATACCGATACAGATCGGCGGTGGCGTTGAGCACCTCGACGTTGCGCTCGGGCGTCGCCCGCCACTCGATGAACGGCATCAGCGGGCCGGAGTGGGTCTGCAGGGTCGAGCGGTAATCATCGATGCGGTCGAGCATCACGGACGAAACCGGGACCACCATCCCCGGCGGGGTGAATTTCCGCTCGGCGAGAACGTGATGGATCAGGCAACGATGCACACGCCCGTTGCCGTCCTCGAATGGGTGCACGTAGACGAAGCCGAAGGCGGTGGCCGCGGCCTCGAGCACCGGGTCGACGTCCTCGCCGCGCATGCGGTCGTTCGCGTCGAGCAGGCCGGCCATGAGATCGGCAAGATCATCCGGCCGGGCGCCGATGAACTCCGGCCGCGGATCACCGTCGTGATCGCGCTCGCCCATGAAGGCCCCGTCTGGCCGCAGGCCCGCGCGCACGAAGCGCGTGTCCTCGATCAGAACGCGCTGCAAACGGAGGATCTCGTCGAGCGTCAGCGGGTTCCTGCCGGCCTGCAGTACCGCGCGGCCCCATCGCTCGAGCCGGCTGCGCGGCGGGCGCTCGTTCTCGATCGCGAAGCTGGCCCGGCTATCGGCCAGCAGCATGAAGCCGGCGGCGCGCGTGACCAAGTGGGCGCCGGTTCGGCCGACGGTCTCCCGCGCCCTGGATGCCAGATCGAGTGCAACGAATCCGGTGAGAGCCTTGGTGCGTCGGATGATCGGGCAGAAGCGGCCGGTGCCCAGAAGGTTGTCGCGCACGCGGTGCCGCCTGGAAAGGCGTGGCTTGCCCGTGAAGTACGCCGCCGGGCGGAGGAGATCGACCGCCGCCGCTCGCGGCGCATCGTCAACTGCGAGAGTGCGGCCGGTCAGTATCTCGTACAGATACCAGGCGCGGCGGGCCTCGATGCCGGTGGGCGCTGCCCGGACCAGAGCCTCGAGCTCGGCCTGGGGCACGGCCTCAAAAGCGCGCTTGAGGATCAGCAGATCAATATCCTCATGGCGCAGGGCAAAGGTCAGGTGGTCGGCAAAGCTGTCTCCGGGCCAGTAGCGCTTGTCGAAGATGGTCCACGCCCCCTCTTCCCGGCGACTGCCTCTGACGTGCTGACTGGAAGCGCAGCTCGGCCGCCGCACCGGGGCTCCGAGGGCCAAGGCCTGTACGAGCGCGGCCCAGCCTACCAATCTGGTGCCGTCGGGCAGGCTTTTCTCCTGGAATATCGGCTTGAGGGACAGCTCAAGCTTCATGGCCGAAACTCATCGTCATCGGTAGAAAATAGCCCCTATCTTCAACCCCCTTGCGTCGAAATTCATTGCCGTAGGTAGAATATAGCTTCGTTCGTCATTGGAATGTCGAAAATGCTTCACGTCCTGTTCCGGCCTTGGAGGAAGTGGCTACCTCCCAAGGTGAGCCAGCCGGGGCATCACTTCATCCCCTTGCCGAGGTGCCGGGCCGCCAGCCCCAGGGTGAACGACCACGTGCGGTCCGCCCCCCGGTGGAAGGTCTCGATTCGGGGCCGCCCTCGGGACGAGACATACGGGGTGCCGTGCAGGTCGTCGAGCGTGAGGGCGATGGCCCCGTGCTGCCGCACCAGCTCCCACAGGGTCCACGCCACCCAGGTGCTCGCCGAGCCCAGGAAGCCGTCCAGCTCCGCATCGGCGGTCTCCCCGCTCATCGCAAGCTCTCGCTGTGCTCTCTGGTGATTCACTCTTGGCCTCCTTGACGATGGTGTCCACCTCTGGCGTTGTGAGACCCAGCGTGTATCGGACCCGTGACAGGGAGGGTCGCAGGAGATCCTTGACGTGTACGTACCATGGTGTGATCGTGCACGTACGGAGGCTCCCAAGTGCTCAAGAAGCTGACGAAGACCGGCAATGGTCTTGCGCTCGACCGTCGATCCGGGCCCGGTCGAGCAGGGGCTTGTCCAGTCACTCCGGTGCGCGACCCTCGGCGGACCGCCCAGCTGAAGCGCATCGTGGCCGAGGCCCACCGGCAGTACGGAGGCGTCTTCAAGCGACTCGCGGATTCGTGACGGTCGTCTTCCTCAAGCTCCTGCACGAAGGCGTCCAGCGTCATCTTCGGTCCAGGTCTGGGAAGTAGCGCGAGAGCGGTCACTGGGGTCGACGCGATGCCGACGATTCCCTGGCAAGGCACCATCCTCGGCGTCCAGCCGCGGATCCGCCTCACGCGGTCGTTCGACGAGCGCACGCACACCTACCTCGGCTACGCGCTCCACCTCGACGGCACGGTCGGCGGGCAGCGCGGCGACTTCCTGGTGGGCATCGGGACGGGAACCCAGGCCAAGCTTCGCTTCCGGGCCGGCGACGTCCTGCGGGGCGAGTCGCAGCCGGTGGCCGATCCGCGCAGCGAGCCGGTGGACTACTACAAGACGGTCCGGCTCGAGCTGCTGACGCGCGGCCCCGACACGGCGCCTCCGCCCCCGCCCTGGCTGGGCGTGCCTCCCGCGCTGCCGGAGTACCGCGAGCGCGGGCACCGGCGGCTCGATGCGCAGACCTACGAGGCGAAGTGCCGCGCGTGCCTCTGGGGATGCCGGATGCCGGTGGACATGATCGTGGATCCCTGGAAACCCCGCGACGACGTCCGCCACCGCTTCGAGACGTTCTGCTACGGGCCGAAGTCCTGCCCCCTCTACCGGGCCGGGGCGCGGCGCAAGGTGCCCGGCCGCAAGGGCGTGACGTGGGAAGAAGCGGACTGGGTGGACAAGGACACCACCGCGCACCGGGGGCCGGACGAATGAGCGCCGTCTCCACGCTGCGCGCAGGTGTCATGTTCTGTCGACTCTTGATCGGCCACCCCGAGCGCGGTTACGAGCAGATGTGCGACCGTTCGTCGTCCTCGGCTGGATCACGGATGTGCAAACGATCGCGACAGGACGCGCAATTCGCGAGCTCTCGCGACTACGCAGGCGCCACGGGCCCGGGCGCTGGCTGAAGAGGAAGGGGCGGGCCCGCGTCCGCCTCGGCGATGGTACTATCTGCTTTGCGGAGATCCACTGGTATGAAGCGCACGGCATTGGAAAGAAAGACCTCAAGGTCAAGCGAATCCTCGAAGAGGATTGACCCGGTCGGGCAGCGAGCTCGGTCGCGATATGTTCTCTGCGTCAAGAATCGAGGCTATGCGGCGTCGCTGGAGCGGAAGAAGGTCTACCGGCGTCTCGATGATGCGCGAGCAAGCCGGCACGGCCTCATTCGCGTGGTAGATGAATCGGGGCAGGACTACCTGTATCCGAGCAGCTACTTCGTATCCATCGCCGTGCCGGAGACGGCTCGCCGGGCCTTGACCCGCACGCGGTAGCCCCGCCTCGCTCGGTCTGTCCTCCTAGCTCGCCCGCCGGAACTCCTCGTACCGCTCCGCCAGGAAGTCCGGGCGCGGCCAGAGCGCCTGCGACCTCGGCCGGAGAATGGTCTTGCCCTGGAACCCCTGGAGGCCATGCTGCAGCATCGGGCCGTCCTTCTCACGAAGGATGTCCAGGCGCACTTCGACGATGAAGTCCGGTCTGATGCCGAGGATGTTCCGGTCGAAGGCGGCGTGGTGCAGCCGGCACAGGGCCAGTCCGTTGGGGACGATCGGCTCACCTTGCGGGTGGCCATCCCGGAGGATGTGCGCGGCGTCGAGGAGCTCATCGTGGCGGAGGCGACAGATGGCGCACTGCTCCTGGTAGGCACGCAGAACCCGCTCGCGAAAGCCCTGCTGATGCAGCCGCCGCTGGGTCACGACGGTGACGTACGCGCGCCGGGCCTCGAGACTGTTGGCGTCCGGCTGGAAGTTGGACTGCACCGGCATGTAGGGGGCATCGACCGCCACCGAGAACGCAAGCTCCGTGGGGTGATCGCGCACGATGTACACCGGCCACACGGGCATGTAGCGGCCCGGCGTCACCCCGTAGAGATAGACGAGCGGGACGTTGCGCGCCATGGCGAGGCGCAATCCCTGGTTGTCGCGGTGCCCGGGGTCCGTGCCGCGGTAGCGGTAGCGCAGGAAGCCGTCCGGCCCGACGCCGTCGTCATAGGGGCGCGCCTCCCCTTCCCTGACGGGCACCGTGGTGATGCTGATCGGCATGTCCGCGAGCAGCGCCGGCTTGAAGATGCCCTGCGGGCCGAGCAGGGGCACCCGCCGGCCCTCGAAGTCGAAGCCCCGCTCGAGCAGATCGCGCGGCACCACCTCGCCGTGCAGGCGGGTCTGCTCGGTCAGGAACTGGAAGGCCTGGGCCCGCACGCGCGTGTCGAGATCCGCCTCGCTCACTCGTCTAGCCCCGGAACACCGAAGGCGCGCACGCCGGTATCCTAGCAGAGGCCCAGGCAGGGGCTACGCGTCCCCCGCTCGACATCTGGCTTGACCAGCGGTATATTGCTGGAATATACAAGCGGAGATGGGGCTCCTGGACGACCTGGCCAGATGCACGGGGTTCGACTGGGACGAGGGCAACCTCGCCAAGAACTGGACGCGGCACCGGGTGGCCGGTGCCGAGTGCGAGCAGGTGTTCTTCAATCGGCCGCTGGCCGCTGCCGCCGACGAGCTCCACTCGGACGAGGAGCCTCGATTCTATGCCCTCGGCCAGACCGATGCCGGGAGACGGTTGTTCATTGCGTTCACGATACGCCGAGGTCTCATCCGGGTGATCTCGGCGCGAGATATGAACCGGCGCGAGCGGGCGGAGTACGAGAAGCCATGAAGAAGATCCCGAAGTTC
>JBBDXN010000024.1:0-41195 GCA_040902305.1 Candidatus Rokuibacteriota bacterium
TGGCCTTCCACGGCCACGCTCACCGCGGCCAGCTCGAGGGCGCGACGTCCGGCGGGGTGCCGGTCTACAACGTGGCGCTGCCGCTGCTGCGCCGGCGCTTTCCCGAGCAGCCGTTCCGGGTCGTCGAGGTGCCGGTCGCCGAGGAGACGGCGGTCCCCCATGACGCGGTTCCCTCCGCGCCCGGTGCTCGCGCATGAGCCCCGCATTGGTCGCCTCCGCCCGCCGCGCTCCCGCCCGGACCCCCGGCCTGCCCGCGGCGACACGCCGCTTCTATCGCCGCGTGCTCACGGAGCTGAACGCGAGCGGCATCGAGTTCCTGGTGGGAGGCGGGCACGCCCTCGAGCGCTATCTCGGCATCGGCCGCTCGGTGAACGATCTCGACTTGTTCATTCGCGAGTGCGACGTGGCGGCCGCGCTCGCCCACGTCGGCCGGCGCCTCGGCTACCGCACCGAGCTGACGTTTCCGCACTGGCTCGCCAAGATCCTGCGCGACGAGCACGTGCACATCGACGTGATCTTCAGCTCCGGCAACTCGGCCTGCCCGGTGGACGACGACTGGTTCCGCTACGCGGTGCCCGCGAGCGTGATGGGCCAGGCGGTCCGGCTCTGCCCGGCCGAGGAGACGATCTGGTCGAAGGCCTACGTGATGGAGCGCGAGCGCTACGACGGCGCCGACATCGCCCACCTCATCCACGCGCGCGCCGAGGTGCTCGACTGGGGTCGCCTGGCCCGCCGCTTCGGACAGCACTGGCGGGTGCTCCTGAGCCACCTGATCCTGTTCGGCTTCATCTATCCCTCGGAGCGGCGGCGCATCCCGGAGCCGCTGATGCGGCGGTGCCTGGAGATCCTGGAGCAGGAGATGGGCCAGGCCCCCGCGCGGCGCATCTGCCGCGGGCCGCTGACCTCTCGAGCGCAGTACCTGGTGGACGTCCAGCTCTGGGGCTACGAGGACGCGCGGCTCCTGCCGCACGGGAGCATGAGCGAGGAAGACGCCTCCATCTGGACCGCCGCGATCGACGAGGCTGCGAGCCGGCCGATCGGCGCCGACGCGCTCGGCGAGTCCCCGGCCTAGGGGGCGCGCCGATGCCCGCCTCCCCCCTCCGCGCGGTCGCCGGGCCGCGCCGCGCGCGCGCCGACCGTCGCCGCCGGATCTGGCCGCTGGTCGCCGCCGCCGGGTTCCTGCTCGTCATGATCGTGGCCGGGCGCGCCATCGACGTGGGTCGCCACCTGGAGGCGGCCCAGGCGTGGACCGCCTCGATCGGATTCCTGGCCCCCGCCGCCTACGTGCTCCTGTACGTGGCGGCCACCCTGATCGGCGTGCCGGGACTGCCGTTCACGCTGCTCTCTCCCGTCCTCTTTGGAGTCTGGCCCGCGTACTGGGTGATGGTGGTGGGGAGCGCGCTCTCGGCCGCGCTGGCCTTCCTCATCGCGCGGTACCTCGCGCGGGACGCCCTGGCGGAGCGGCTGGCCGGAACCGACGGCTTCGCGCGGCTGTCCGCGCTGGTCGAGAAGCACGACTGGGTCGTGATCCCGCTGCTGCGCATCGTGCCGATCGCTCCCTTCGCGATCGTCAACTACGGGTTCGGGCTGACCGGCATCAGCTTCTGGCGCTACTTCGGCTGGTCGGAGCTGGCGATGATCCCGATGAACGCGGTGCTGGTGCTCGGCGCCGGCCTCTTCTACGATGCGGCGACGCGCGGCATCGTGCCCTGGCCGCTGCTCGCGGCGTCGGCCGCGGCCGCGCTCGTGGTGATCGGGCTGGCCGCGCTGGGCCGCAAGGCGTTCGCGCGGGCGTGACGCCATGGAAGCGTTGATCATCAGGGCTCAGGCGTGGGTGGACCGGTGGAGCCGGTGGATGCGGCTCTCGCCCGCGGCCCCGGAGCCGCGCCGGCGCTTCCTGATCGTCCAGATCGACGGTCTCTCGCGCGGCATGCTCGACCGCGCGCTGGCCGGCGACAGCCTGCGCAATACGCGCCGGCTCCTCATGACCGGGCAGCTCGAGCGCCGCGAGCTCTCGGTCGGGCTGCCGTCCTCCACGCCAGCCTTCCAGGCCTCGATCATGTACGGGGTGCGGGCGGACATCCCGGGCTTCCACTTCTACGACAAGCGCGAAGGCGTCGAGCTGCACTTCCCGAAGCACGGGGTGGCCGACCTGGTGGAGCGGCGGATCTCGCCGGGCCACCCCGGCATCCTCGAGGGCGGCGCCTGCTACGGCTGCGTCTTCACGGGCGGCGCCCCCGACAGCCTGTGGACCTACGCGCGGCTCAAGAGCCTCACCCGCGCCGGCTCCGGGCTCCGCCGCACCGCGCTCTCGCTGCTGCTGATCGGCTGGGTGGCGCTGAAGTGCCTCGGGCTCACGTTGCTGACCCTGGCCCGCTCGTTGGGGCGGACCGCGGCCGCGGTGCCCGCCGGCCTTGGCCGCGGCCGGTTTCGCCGGGGCCTCGAGGCGATCGCGATCGATATCGGCGTCTCCATCTGGGCGCGGCAGCTCTTCACGCTGCTCGTCTCCGCCGATCTCTACCGCGGGGTGCCCGCGGTATACGTCAACTTTCTCGACTACGACGTCATCTCGCACCAGTTCGGGCCGGCCGACCGCCTCGCCTTCCGCGCGCTGCGCCGGGTGGACCGCTCGATCCAGCAGCTCGCCCGTATCGTCCGCCGGCTCCCCGAGCTGGGCTACGACCTCTACATCCTCTCGGATCACGGGCAGGCGGCGACCCGGCCCTTCCACCGCCTCACCCGCGGCGTCTCGGTAGAGCAGGTGGTGCGCGACGCGCTCGGCGTGACCG
Source organism: Candidatus Rokuibacteriota bacterium (assembly GCA_040902305.1). Classification (GTDB taxonomy): domain Bacteria; phylum Methylomirabilota; class Methylomirabilia; order Rokubacteriales; family CSP1-6; genus CAMLFJ01. The sequence goes on from JBBDXN010000024.1 coordinate 2,790, forward strand.
GCGACGACGTCAAGGTCATCGCGGCGGGGCCGAACGCCTTCGTCTACTTCACCGACCGGCCGGAGCCCCTGTCGGCGGCGGAGATCGAGTCGCGCCACCCGCGGGCGCTCGCGCGCCTCTCGCGCCATCCGGGCATCGGCCTCGTCCTCGCCCGCGGGGCGCGCGCGCCGGTGTGCTGGTACCGCGGCCACCGCATCCCGGTGACGGGCGGCCCCGATCCGGCCGCGCGTGATCCCTTCGCCCGCCGGCCGGACCGCGCATTGGTGGTGGCGGGGCTGCGGGACCTGATGGCGATGCCGAGCGCGGGCGACATCGTGCTCTACGGCACCGGAGCTCCCGGCGGCGACGTCAGCTTCATCGACGAGCTGGGCGCCCACGCCGGCCCGTCCGAGGAAGAGCTGCACACCTTCATCCTGCACCCGCCGTCGGTGCGGCTGCCCGCCGGACCGCTCACGCACCCGGTCGATCTCTATCCCCACTTCCGGGCCTATCAGGAGGTGTCGGCGGGCGAGCCGGTCGAGGCGAGGACCCCGGCATGCGCGGCCCGCTGACCCGTCTCCGCCGGGCGCGGCGCCTGTCGCTTCGCGCGTACCTGGTCCTGCTCGTCGTGGCCTGCCTGGCGCCGATGGTGCTGTTCTCGGTGTGGCTGACCGCGGCCATCGCGCTCGGCCAGCGCGCGGCGGTGCGGGAAGGCATGCGGGATACGGTGCGCGCGCTCGCGATCACGGTCGACCGAGACCTCCAGGACGGGGTGCACACGCTCCAGGCCATCGCGGCGTCGCGCTCGCTCGACACCCCGGATCTCACGGTGGCCCGGGAAGAGATGCGGCAGGTCGCCGCCACCCAGCGCGAGTGGCTCGCCATCACGCTCGACACGCCGGACGGCCGGCGCGTGCTCGATACCGCCCGCACGCTCGGCGAGCCGCTCGGCGGCGATCCCGCGGGGGATCCCGGCCGCGACTCCGTCCGTCGCGTCCTGGAGACGGGCCGGGCGGTGGTCGAGCCGGCCGGCGTGGGCGCGGACTCCTTCGCGGTGCGCGTGCCGGTGGCGCGGGACGGCCGCGTGCGGTACGTGCTGGGCGCGATCATCTCGGGCGCGGGGGTGGGGGAGATCTTCGGCAACCAGAATCTCCCCGAGGGCTGGATCGGCTCGCTCGTGGACGAGCGGGGCGTCGCCATCGCGCGAAACCGCGGCGCGCTCGGGACGGCGTCCGAGTTTCCGCTCGAGAGCATGGGGGCGCGCGAGGGATGGGGCGGCCGGGTCGGGCTGCCGGAGGGCGCGTTCTACTTCGCGTATGCCCGCCCGCAGATGACCGCGTGGCGCGTCGTCCTCGCGGCGCCGGTGGCCGCGCTGGATGGAGAGTGGATCCGCTCCCTCGGCGCGATCGTCGCGGGGGGCGCCGCGTTCCTCCTGATCGGCGTCCTGTTCGCCACCATGGCGGGCCGGCCCATCACGCGGGCGCTCGTGAAGCTGGCGGGGGCGGCGGCGGAGCTGGGCCGGGGCCGGACCCCGGCGCTGATCGAGTCCACGGTCTCGGACCTGGAAGTGGTCGGCCAGGACCTCGTGGCGGCCGGGCATGCGCGCGAGCTGGCCGAGCGCGCGGTGCGCGATCGTGAAGCCCAGCTCTCCGCCATCGTCAACCAGGCCACCGCCGGCATCGCCCAGACCGATCTGGACGGCCGCTTCGTCCTCATGAACCGGCGCTACTGCGATCTGGTGGGCCGGTCCACCGGCGAGCTGCTCGGCCTCGCGCTCCCCGACGTCGTCCATCCCGGGGACCGCGCGCGCGCGGCGGCGACCCTGCGGGCCCTGACGCCGGACGAGCCGGAGCTGACCGCCGAGACCCGCTACCTGCACCCCGACGGCTCCGTGCGCTGGGTGGACGCGAGCCTGTCGCTGGTGCGCGACGCGGGAGAGCCTCGATCCATCGCGGTCGTGGCGCTGGACGCCACCGGCCGCCGCGTGGCCGAGGACGCGATGTGGGCCAGCGATGCCCGCTTCCGGCTGATGGCGGACGCCGCGCCGGTCCTCGTCTGGATGGCGGAGCCCGACACGCGCCGGACCTGGTTCAACTCGCAGTGGCTCGCGTTCGTCGGGCGCCCGCTCGAGCAGGAGACGGGCACCGGATGGCTCGAGAGCGTTCATCCCGACGACCGGGCCGGCTGCGCGGCCGGGTACGCGGCCGGGTTCGCGGCCCGCGGGCGGCTCGCCCTCGAGTACCGCCTGCGCCGCCACGATGGGCTCTACCGGTGGGTGCGCGACGACGGCGTGTCCCTGCACACCGCGGCCGGGGCTTTCACCGGCTACATCGGGACCTGCGTGGACGTCACGAGCCAGAAGCTGGCCGACCTGGAGCGCGAGGAGATGCTCGCGCGCGAGCAGAAGGCGCGCCAGGAGGCGGAGGCGGCGAGCCAGGCCAAGGACGAGTTCATGGCCGTGCTCTCCCACGAGCTGCGCACGCCGCTCAACACCCTTCGGCTCTGGGCGGGCATCCTGAAGACCAGCCCCCACGACGCGCAGACGGTGGCGCGCGCGGTCGAGACGATCGACCGGAACGCAGTGCTGCAGGTCCGGCTCATCGAGGACCTGCTGGACGTCGCCCGCATCGCCGCCGGGCGCCTCCGGCTCGCCATCGAGCGCGTGGATCTGGCCGCGATCATCGAGGCCGCCATCGAGACGGTGCGCGTCGCCGCCGGCAACCGGGCCATCGTGCTGACTACCGCGGTCGAGCCCGGGACCGGCGTCGTGCTCGGCGACCCCACCCGGCTCCAGCAGGTGGTGTGGAACCTCCTGTCGAACGCGGTCCGCTTCACGCCGGCGGGGGGCCGCGTGGCCGTCGGGCTCCGGCGCCTGGGCCGAGACGCCGAGCTGACCGTGACCGACACCGGCCGCGGCATGGAGCCCGCGCTCGTGCCGCGGGTCTTCGACCGCTTCCGCCAGGGCGAGAGCGGCACCACGCGATCGCACGGCGGGCTCGGCCTCGGGCTGTCCATCGCGCGGCAGATCGTGGAGCTGCACGGCGGGACCATCGCGGCCGCGAGCCCAGGGGTGGGCCGAGGCGCCACCTTCACGGTGCGCCTGCCCATCGCGACCTCCGTTCTCGGCGAGCCGCCGCCGGTGGCTTCCGCGGCGCCGCCGGGCCGGGCCGGCGCGTCCCGTCCCCGGCCCCTCGACAACGTCCACGTGCTGGTCGTGGACGACGACGCGGAGACCCGCGAGGTCATGAAGCTGGCGCTCGCCTTCGAGGGGGCGCGGGTCACGACGGCCCCGTCGGTGGCGGCCGCGATGGCCGCCATCGAGCAGGGGTGGCCCGACGCGCTGGTGAGCGATATCGGCATGCCCGGCGAGGACGGCTACGACCTGATCCGCAAGGTTCGCCGGCTGGAGGCGGTCGGCGGTCGCCACATCCCGGCCATCGCGCTCACCGCTTACGCGGCGGCCGAGGACCGGCGGCGCACGCTCGAGGCGGGCTACGAAGCGCACGTGGCCAAGCCGGTGGAAGCCGCGGCGGTGGCGCCGTTGATCGTGAGCCTGCTGCCCGCGGGGAGACGAGCGTGAGGAAGCGCGCGCGCCCACGGATGGGTCGCCGGGCCAGGGCGGTGCGCCTCGGCTACAAGCTGTCGAGCGAAGAGCAGGGGCCGCGTGAGATCCTTCCGAGGCTCCGATCCGTTCTTACCGGGTAAACCGTTCCGATCCCGCCCGCCGGCAGCGTCGCGCCGGCGAGAGACCGGGGCATTGCCCGCGCTTTTCCTCCGGGCACAGAAGTTGCTCCTCCTAACATGCAGGGGGACGCAACCGACATGGACAGGCCGGACGAGCAGGTGCGGGTGGAAGAGCTCACCTCGGTGACCTACAACGGCCAGGAGACCTTCTTCCCGTGGCCGGTCTCGTGGAGCGCGGTGTGGGTCGGTACCTTGGCGGCGGTGGCGCTGGCCCTGATCCTCGGGCTCGTGGCCATCGCGGTCGGCGCGCATCGCGTCGGCCAGCCGTTCACCACGTGGCGCGATGTGGGTCTCCTGACCCTGGCGTTCAGCGTCTTCGGCTCGTTCCTCGCCTTCGCCGTCGGCGGCTGGACCGCCGCCAAGGTGGCCGGCGCGCGTCGCTCCGAGACCGCGATGCTGCACGGCGCCATCGCCTGGCTCGTGGCGGTGCCGATCCTGATGGTGCTGGCGTCCATGGGCGCCGCCACCTACCTGGGCGGCTGGTACGGCGGGCTCGCCGGGATGCCGCCCGCGGCCGCGGCCCAGGCGTTCGCGGCTTCACAGGATCCCGCGGTGGCCATGGCGGCCCGCAACGCCGCCCTGGCAGCCGTGACCGCCCTACTGCTCGGTCTGATGGGCGGCGTCATCGGCGGCTGGATGGGCTCGGGCGAGCCGATGACCTTCACACACTATCGAACGCGGCGCGCCCGTGCCGCGGTGGGAGGCTGGTGATGGCACTCATTCTGCTCTGGCTCCTCGGTGTGCCGGTGAGCCTCATCCTGATCCTGTTCCTGCTGGGTGTCGGACGTTAGGACGCGCCATGAACGAGCTGGCGGCCGATTTCCTGAGACTGGGATTCCTCCTCACGCTGTGGGCGTTCGGGATCTGGGTCGGCGGGGCGTCCGTGGCCGCCTGGGTCGCCTGGGAGAAGGGCCGCGAGCCGGTCGCCTGGTTCATCCTGGGGTTCTTCCTCTCACCGCTGGTGGCGCTCGTCGCGCTGAGCGCGGTACCGGCGCGGCACCTCGCCCGCCGGCGGGAAGAGACGACCGCGCCGGGCCGCGAGTATCCACTCGAAGACCCGGTCGCGGTGGCCGCGCGCCTCGTCGACGGGCTGCCCCGGAAGGAGAAGCGATGGGACGTTGCGACGTCTGCGGTAACGACTACGAAAAGACCATGGTGATCACCACCCCTGATCGCAAGGGCACCTTCGATTCCTTCGAATGCGCGCTGCATGCGATGGCGCCCGCGTGCGCGCATTGCGGCTGCCGGATCGTCGGCCACGGGGTCGAGGCGCCGGACGGCCGCTACTTCTGCTGCGCGCATTGCGCGGAGACGGCGGGCGTCCCCGGGCGCATGATCAACGCCTAGATCCGCTTCTCGGATGAACAAGCGGGGATGAACGACCGGGGACGGTGGGCCATCGTGCTGTCCGGTGGAGAGGGCGCGCGGTTGCGCCCGCTCGTCCGCCGGGTCTCGGGCGAGAATCGGCCGAAGCAGTACGTGAAGCTGCTCGGGCCCCGGAGCCTCCTGCGCCAGACGCTGGACCGCGTGGCGCTCGGCATCTCGAGGGACCGGACCGTGGTGGTGACGGTGCGCCGGCACACCGCCTACATCGGCGAGGAGTTCGCGGGCTCGGCCCAGCCGCCGTACGTCCTCGTCCAGCCGGAAGACCGGGGCACCGCGGCCGGCATCCTCTACGCCGCGCACTGGATCGCCTGGCGCGATCCGGCGGCGACCGTCGCGATCTTCCCCTCCGATCACTTCATCCTGGGTGAGGCCACCTTCATGGCCCACGTCGGAGAGGTGGCGCGCTCGGTGGAGCGGCATCGAGCGGGTGGTGCTGCTCGGCGCGCAGCCGACGTCGCCGGAAGGCGAGTACGGCTGGATCGAGCCGGGTTCGCCGGTCGACGGCCACGACGGGGTGCTGTCGATGGTCCGCCAGTTCCTGGAGAAGCCTCCGGAGGCCCGCGCCCAGCTCTGCCTGACCTCGGGCTGCCTGTGGAATACCGCGATCGTGGTGGCGCGGGCGGACACGCTGGTGCGACTGGGCGCCCTGGCGCTGCCGGAGATGAGCGCCCGGTTGGCCCGCATCCAGGACTTTCTCGACTCGGACGAGGAAGTGTCGGCGCTCCATCAGGCCTACGCGCTCATGTCCAGGGCGAGCTTCTCGCGAGCGGTGCTGGAGCCGCATCCGGAGCGCCTGGCGGTCTCACGGCTGCCGCGCGTGACCTGGTGCGACCTCGGGAGCCCTCGCCGCGTGCTCGAGGTGCTCGCGCGCATGCGAGTGCGGCCGGCCTGGGCGGACGTGCCGGAGCTGTCGGCCCCGGTTTCGACCCCGGAGCCGGCCGCCGCCGTCCGCTCCGTCGCCTCGCGCTGAGTCGGGCGCGATGCCGTCCAAGCTCTGGACCGGGAGCATCAGCTTCGGGCTCGTCAACATCCCGGTGTCGCTGGTGACGGCCGAGCGGCGCGAGGAGCTGGATTTCACGCTGCTCGACAAGCGGGACCGCTCGCCGATCGGCTACCAGAAGATCAGCAAGCGCACCGGCAAGCCGGTGCCGGGCGACCGGATCGTGCGGGGCGTCGAGTACACGAACGGCCGCTACGTGATCGTCAGCGACGCCGACCTGCGCCGGGCGAGCCCCGAGCGCACCCAGCGCATCGACATCCTCGCCTGCGTGGAGGCGGCCGCGATCCCCCCGCTCTACTTCGACCGCCCGTACCACCTCGAGCCCGCCCGCGGAGGCGAGCGCGGCTACGCGCTCTTCCGCGAGGCCCTGCGGCGCAGCGGCAAGGTCGCGGTGGCCTCGGTGGTGGTGAAGACCCGCCAGCATCTCGCCGCGGTGCTCGTGCACGACCGGATCCTGGTGCTCGACGTCCTCCGGTACGCGTCCGAGCTGCGCGATCCGTCCAAGCTGCGCGTGCCCGGGACCAACCTGAAGGCGCTGCGGATCTCGGACCGGGAGCTCCGGATGGCGGATCGGCTGGTGGCCGAGATGACCGAGGAGTGGGACCCGGAGCAGTACCACGACGAGTACCGGGATGAGCTGCTCGCCTTCATCAAGAAGCGGGGACGGGCGGGCCGGCTCGCCTCCGCGCCCGAGACTCGGGAAGAGCCCGCGACGCCGAAGCGCGCCGAGATCATCGACATCGCGGAGCTGCTCAAGCGGAGCCTCGCCCGTACCGGAGAGGACCGGCGGCGGCCCCGCCGCCGCCGGTCCGCCTGAGCCGTGAGCCTCGCGGTGTACCGCCGCAAGCGGGACTTCGCGGAGACGCCGGAGCCCGAAGGGCGGCGGCGCGGGGCCGCGAAGCGCCTGGCGTTCGTGGTCCAGCGCCACGCCGCGAGCCATCTCCACTATGACTTCCGGCTCGAGCTGGACGGGGTACTGAAGAGCTGGGCGATCCCGAAGCAGCCCACGCCGGTGCCGGGCCAGAAGCGGCTGGCGGTGCACGTGGAGGATCATCCCATCGAGTACGGGCGCTTCGAGGGGGAGATCCCGACCGGGCACTACGGCGCCGGCAAGGTCACCATCTGGGACCGGGGCTGGTGGGAGCCGGTCGGCGATCCGCGCGCGGGCTATCGCAAGGGCTCGCTGAAGCTCGTCCTGCACGGGCGGAAGCTCCGGGGCGGATGGGCGCTGGTGCGCATGCGCGATCGCGACGGGGCACGGGGCGGGAAGGAGAACTGGCTGCTGATCAAGGAGCGCGCCGCGCCCGTCCGCGAGAAGCCGCGCGCGCGATGACGCTGCCGCCGTGGGTCGCGCCCCAGCTGGCCACCCTGGTGTCCGGCCCGCCTCCCGGTGAGGACTGGGTGCACGAGATCAAGCTCGACGGCTACCGGATCCTGCTCCGGATCGAGCGCGGCCGCGTCAAGCTCCTCACCCGCAATCGCCAGGACTGGACCGCGCGCTTCCCCGCGATGGCCGAAGCGGCGTCGGCGTTGCCGGTGAAGGAAGCGCTGCTCGACGGCGAGGTCGTGGTGCTGGACCGGGCCGGCGTCTCGAGCTTCCAGGCGCTCCAGCAGGCCGACCCGCGCGGGGCGGGCGGGGCCCCGGTCTACGTCGCCTTCGATCTGCTGTTCCTCGACGGGCGCGACCTGCGTCCCCTGCCGCTGGTGGAGCGGAAGGCGCGGCTGGCCCGGCTGCTCAAGAGCCGGCGCGGCCGGCTTCGCTACTCGGAGCACGTCGCCGCCCCCGGCCAGCGCGTCTACCAGCGCGCCTGCCGCCTGGGCCTCGAGGGCATCGTGGCCAAGCGGAAGCACGCGCCCTACACGTCTGGCCGCGGGCAGGCCTGGCTCAAGGTGAAGTGCGTGACCCGACAGGAGCTCGTGATCGGCGGCTACACCGACCCGGAAGGCGCGCGCGCCGAGTTCGGCTCGCTGCTGCTGGGCGTGCACGAGCGCGACGGGCGTCTCGTCTACGCCGGTCGCGTCGGCACCGGCTTCGACCACGCCACGCTCCGCGCGCTGGGCGCCCGGCTCCGCAAGCTCGAGCGGCGCGCCTCGCCCTTCGCGCCCGACGGTCCGCGGCCGCCCGCCCGGGGCGCGCACTGGGTGAAGCCCGAGCTGGTGGCGGAGGTCGCGTTCACCGAGTGGACGCGCGACGGGCTCCTGCGCCATCCCGCATTCGGAGGCCTCCGCGAGGACAAGCCCGCCGCTCAGGTCGTGCGCGAGACGAGCCGCGCGCCGAAGCCGGCGCGGGCGATCGCGGGCGGCAGCGACGGCCCGGTCGAGGTGGCCGGCGTCAGGCTCACGCATCCCGACCGCGTGCTCTATCGCGAGCAGGCGATCACCAAGCTCGGCCTCGCCCGCTACTACGAGGCGGTCGCGGACTGGATGGTGCCGCACGTGGCCGATCGGCCCCTCAGCCTCGTCCGGTGTCCCGAGGGCGATCGAGGCGCCTGCTTCTACCAGAAGCACGCCGGGCCCGGGGTGCCGAAGCAGGTCAAGCGCGTACGCATCCGCGAGAGCGGCGGCCGTTCCGCTGTCTATCTCCACGTGGACGACCTGCCGGGCCTCATCGCTCTCGCCCAGATCGGGGTGCTCGAGATCCATCCCTGGGGCACGCGGGTCGGGCGGCTCGAGCGCCCGGACCGGCTCGTGCTCGATCTCGACCCGGCGCCGAGCCTGGCGTGGTCGCGGGTGGTGGAGGCGGCCGAGGAAGCTCGCGCGCTGCTCCAGGACCTCGGGCTGGTGAGCTTCGTGAAGACCACCGGCGGCAAGGGGCTCCACGTGGTCGTGCCGCTCCGCCCGGAGGCCGGCTGGGACGCGCTGCGCGCGCTGGGCGAGGGGATCGGCGCCGAGATGACGCGTCGGGCGCCCGACCGCTACACGATCAACCCACTGAAGGCGGCCCGGCGCGACCGCATCTTCATCGACTATCTCCGGAACGTGCGCGGTGCCACCGCGGTCGCCGCCTACTCGCCGCGCGCCAAGCCCGGCGCCCCGGTGTCCACCCCGCTCGCGTGGTCGGAGCTTTCCGCGAAGATGGAGGCCCTGGCCTTCACGGTGGAGACGGTGCCGAAGCGTCTCGCCACGCTCCGCAAGGATCCGTGGGCCGACTTCTTCTCGGTGGACCAGGCGATCACGGCTCGGACGGCCGGGGCGCTGGCACCACCGGCCGCGCCGCCACCAGCTCCTCGACGGAGTGGCCGTGCACGCTCCCGTCCTGGGCGCACCTGATGACGCGCTCGCCGTGTCTCAGGACCTGCCACTCCACGAACGCCTCGCGTAGCTCCCCCGCCGTGAAGTAGTCCACGACCTCCCCCTTCTCCTCGTGCACGAGCCGGTCGGTGAAGACCACGTGCGCCTGGTGCCCGCCCGGAATGGTCATGGCCGCGAGGCGCCGGAAGAGGGGGCGCCGCTCGGCCCGCGGCACGTAGTGGATGGTGCCGCAGGAGAAGATCAGGTCGAAGCGGCCCGCCGGGAGCGCTCCGGTCATGCCGCCCTCGATCCAGAAAACCTGCACGCCGCGCCGGCGGGCCAGCCGCCGCGCCTTGTCGAGACCGTCGGCGGAGAGGTCCACGCCGGTGACCGTCGCGCCCAGCTCGGCGAAGAAGACGCTGTCGCGGCCCTCGCCGCATCCCAGATCCAGCACCGTGTCACCCAGCCGGACGAGCCGGGCGATCTCGAGCGCCCAGTCCGACGGGGCAGTGCCGAAGACGTAGCGCTCCGGATCGCGCGCGTACTCCCGCGCCCACGGGCTCCACGTCCGCATCGTGGCTGCGCTCGGCATGCCGGAAGGAAGTGCAACGGCGGTGCCACCGAGGTCAACCCCGGGAGCATCCCGAAAACGCGGGGTTCCGGCGTCGGGGTACCCTCGCGCGCCCGCACACGGAAAACTCTAGCCGGAAGTACTTTCCTCTTTACAATGAGGACGCCATGAAGGACTGCTGCGAGGTGATGACCGACGTGTCCGTCGAGCAGCGTCGGGTTCTCCAGATCGTCCTGTGGATCAACGTCGGCATGTTCCTCGTCGAGTTCGGGGCCGGACTCCTCGCGGACTCGACGGCCCTCCTGGCCGACTCGGTGGATATGCTGGGCGACGCCATCGTCTATGGCTTCAGTCTCTATGTGGTCAGCCGGGGCAGTGTCTGGCAGGCCCGCGCCGCCCTGCTGAAGGGTGCCGTGATGGGGGCGTTCGGACTCGGAGTGCTTGTCGAGGCCGTCCTGAAGATCGTTCGAGGGAACGTGCCCGCCGCCGACGTCATGGGCGGGATTGGACTGCTCGCCCTGACCGCCAACCTCGCGTGCCTGCTCCTGTTGCGCCGGCGCCGAGCGGACGATATCAACATGCGCTCGGCCTGGCTGTGCTCCCGGAACGATGTCATGGCCAATGCGGGTGTGCTGCTGGCCGCCGCCGGGGTTTTCGTGACGGGCTCGGCATGGCCCGATATCGCGATAGGGCTTCTGATCGCGGCCATGTTCGCCACGTCCGCGCTCGGCGTCATCAGAGACGCGAGGCGGGCCCTGCAGCGCTCGTAGGAGGGCCGGCTCCTAGCCGGTCATCCGCGGCTCGCCCTCGCGCCCCGGTCGGCGGCGATGGTCTTCAGCGAGTCCTGTTCCAGGGTAAGGACATGCTTGGCCACGACCCGGTAGGTCCACTGGTTGGGCGCGGTCTCACTGTTGAATTGCTCGTCGGTCAGGCCGACGAGTGAGCCGATCAGCCGTGCCCGCTCCGCGAGCCACTCCGCCGCCAGGCGCTGCATGGGCGAGGCGGTGATCCGAGACTCGTGGCGGGCTTCGAGGATCTGGCCGGTATGGATCTTCTCGTGATCGATGTCGTTCGCGATGAGGGTCCACACATCCTTCCCTTGCGCGCAGACGTGTGACGACGGCATCGTGAGCTCCCGGTCGGACGCCTCGAGGAGGGCATCCATCGTCGCCATCGTCTGCTCCATCAATTCTCGGATCGCACCACGGACGGTCGCTGCCATAGCTGCCTCCTGTCGGGAGTTAGAGATGTGACGGAGTAATGTTACGCCGGTCGCGCGACCGGCGTCACGGGCTCCATGAGGCGCGCGACGACTAGGCCGGAAGCGAGCGTCAGCGCGGCGACCAGATGGATCGCCGCCTCGAGATCGACGAGATCGGCCACGAGCCCGGACAGGAGGGCGCCCACCGCGTAGCCCAGATCCCGCCAGAATCGGTAGACGCCCAGGCTCGAGGCCCGCCACTTCGGATGAGCGTGGTCGGTGATGGCGGCCAGGAGCGTCGGGTAAACCATCGCGGTACCGAGGCCCTGGATGGCCGCCGCGACGATCCAGACGCCGTAGATCGGCACGAGAACGGTGAGCCAGATCCCCACCGCCTGGATGATCATGCCCCACGCGATCAGTCCCTTGCGCCCGTAACGGTCCGACAGCGGCCCGGTCGCGATCTGGAGAAGACCCCAGCAGATCGGATACACGGCCTTCACCACCCCGATGCGCTGGACGCCGAGACCCAGGGCCGCGAAATAGAGGGGATAGAGCCCCCACGACATCCCGTCGTTCAGATTGTTGACGAGGCCGGCCTGGCAGGCGGCGAAGAGGCTGACATTGCCGAGGCTCGTGACGTAGAAGATGCGGTTCAGGGAGGGCGCGCGACTCACGGGCGTGCCCGGTTCCGAGCGAGACTCCACCGCGACGTGGCCCCGTGTCTCGCGGATCACCAGCATGCTCATGAGGAGGCCGATGACCGAGATCGCGATCCCAAGATAGAAGGGCTGCGGACGCAGGGCGTAGCGCCCGGCGATGTAGCCGGTGATCCAAGACATGACGCCGACGGCGACGTAGCCTGAGAACTCGTTGAGGCCGAGCGCCAGTCCGCGCCGCTTGGGCCCGACCAGGTCGATCTTCATGATCACCGTCATCGACCAGGCCATCGCCTGGTTGGCCCCGAGCAGCACGTTGGCGAGGTCGATCCACCACCACGCGGGCGCGTAGATGATGAGAAACGGCACCGGCAAGGCGAGGACCCACCCCGCGACCAGGATCGGCTTGCGGCCGATCCGGTCGGACAGCCGCGCGGCCACCAGATTGATGACGGCCTTGGTCACCCCGAAGCTCACGATGAACGAGGTGATGGCGGTCTTCGAGCTCAGCCCGAATTCCTGCTCGCCCAGGAGGGGCAGGACCGTCCGCTCCAGCCCCACCATGGCGCCGACGAACGCGTTGAGGAGGACCAGCAGCGAGAACTGCGGCAGGTTCTCGCGCAGGCCCAGCCGGACTTCGCTCACGCTTGGCCGAGATTGTGGCGACGGTTCTCGGCGAAGGTCTCCGGCTGCGGTGGTAGGTCTGCCAGCACGTACCGCACGAACTCGGCCTTGGATGGAAGCTGCAGGGCCGGGTTGAAGCGGCGCTCGAAGCCGATGGTGGAGCCTGGCTTACCGCTCAGCCCCTTGCCACAGGCCGACCCTCCGAAGTGGCCCGGGAAGACCTCGATGTGGTCCGGAAGCTTGAGGAGCTTGCCGTGGATGCTCTCGTAGAGCTGCTCCGCGAGCGCGGCCTCGGCACCCTCTCCGAGCAGATCCGGCCGGCCCACACCGCCCGCGAAGAGCGTATCGCCGGTGAGCACGAACCAGGGCTCGGGCCCTCGCGTCTTGTCGGTGACCAGGAGCGAGACGCCGTCCGGGGTGTGCCCTGGCGTGTGCAGGACGGTGACCCGCACGTTACCGAGGTCGTGCTCCTCCCCATCCTGGACGCCGACGTGGGCGAACGCGACGCCGGCCGACTCGTGGACGAGAATGGGCGCGCCGGTCACCCGCGCGAGGCGCCGCGCCCCGGAGGCGTGGTCCGCCTGGACGTGGGTTTCGAAGATGTGCGTGATCCGCATGTTCTTCTGGGCGGCGGCCTCGACATAGGGCTCGATGTCTTGCTGTGGATCCACCACAGCGCAACTGGCTGCGCCCCCTCAGCCGAAGAGATAGCTGGCGCAGCCGGTCTTGGGAGTCAGGAATTGACGGAAGATCATGGGAGCCTCCTTCTGCCCGGGCTGGGCGGTTCGGTTGCTTCTAGGTATCCCGGGCCGGTGATAAGCTCCAATACTGTTTTCTTACTGGACCAATAGGTCTAGGCTTATGGCATGACGCTCCGGCAGCTCGAGGTGTTCCTCGCCATTGCCCACGCGCACAGTTACCGGCAGGCCGCGGAGGCCCTCCACACGAGCCAGCCGGCCCTTTCCCAGCACGTACGGGAGCTTGAGGCGGAGCTGGGCGTGCGACTGTTCGATCGCCTCAGCCGCGGGGTCGTCCTGACCGAGGCCGGCGGGCTACTGGAGGAGCGGGCAAAGCGGGTGTTCGCGACGCTGACCGACGTTCGCGAGGTCCTGGGGGAGCTCCAGGGTCTCCAGCGTGGGACGCTTCTGGTCGGGGCGAGCACCACACCGGGGATCTACGTGTTGCCCGCTGTCATCGGAGAGTTCCGGCGCCGACATCCCGGGATCGACTTGCGGCTGCGGATCGCCAACTCGCGCGTGATCGAGGAAGCTATTCGCGCGCATGAAGTCGATCTGGGCGTGGTCGGTGGCCATGGCCTCGCCCCGGGCGAGGAATGCCTGGCGGCGGGCCTCGCAGACGAGCTCGTCCTGATCGTGGCGCCGAGGCATCGCTGGGCCAAGCGCCGCGAGGTCGCCCCGGCCGATCTCGCGGATGAGCCGCTGCTGGTCCGGGAGGAAGGCTCGGCTACCCGCCGCGTCACCGAGCGGGCGCTGGAACAGGCCGGGGTGGGTTGGCGCGCGTCGATGGAGCTCGGCCACACCGAGGCCATCAAGCAGGCGGTCATGGCCGGACTGGGTGTCGCCTTCGTCTCGGTGCTCGCCGTGCGTGGCGAGGTTGCCAGCCGCCGGCTCATGGCGATCCGGCTTCGCCGGCTGCGGATCCAGCGCCACTTTCACGTCATCCACAGCGAGGCGCGCACGCTATCGGTCGGGGCCCGGGCGTTGGTCGCCATGCTGTCCGCACCCGCCAAGCGAGGCTGAGGGCCGAAACCCGTATGCCTCGTTGACCCGTATGGGGTTTGCGAATCAGTGTGGGTGTCGATGGTGCAAGTCCGGGAAGTGCGGGTGGCCGTGACGGAGTGGCCGGTGCACGTGGAGGTGGCTGTGCGGCTCGCCGGGTGGAGTTCCCGAGTCGTGCGCGTGCTGGTGGTGCTCGTCGTGGACGTGCGCGTGCGAGTGCTCGAGCGCCTCGTGGTCGTGCTCGTGGTCGTGCCGCTCGGTCAGGTGAAGCCACACCCCGGCCCCCATGAGGCAGCCGGCCAGGAAGGTCTGCCCGGTCAGGGACTCATGGAGCGCCAGGGCGCCTGCGAGCGCACCCACGAAGGGCGCGGTCGAGAAGTACGCCCCGGTCCGAGCGGAGCCCAGGAGACGGAGGGCGAGGATGAACAAGACGAGGCTGGTGCCGTAGCTCAGGAAGCCGACGACGCCGGCGCCCAGAATTGCGGAGGAGGCCGGCCAGGGAGCATGCTGGGCCACGGCCAAGAGGACGTTGATCGAACCGGCCGCGATGCCTTTGAGGGCGGCGATCTGCACGGGGTCGCCACCGGACACCCTGCGAGTCAGATTGTTGTCGATCGCCCAGGCCAGGCACGCCCCGGTGACGAGCAGGACCGAGCCGTCCAGCGCGAGCGGCTCCGCGGGCTTCCACGACAGGACAGCGGCTCCGCCGGCGATGGCCGCCATGCCGATGGCGATCCTCGCATCGAAGCTCTCACGGAAGAATGACCAAGCGAGCAGGGCGGTGAAAACACCCTCGAGATTCAGCAGGAGCGACGACTGCACGGCCGTCCCGGCGGCGAGGCCGTACATGAGCAGCACGGGGCCGATGATGCCGCCGGAGGCGATGGCTCCGCCGAGCCACGGGAGATCCTGCCGCCTCAGCTGTGCTTCTGATACTCCGCGTCCGAGGAGCCGCTGGGCCAACCGGTAGAGGCCGAGGCCGATTCCCGAGCCGAGATAGAGCAGGCCGGCGAGCAGCCACGGATCGACCGTACCGACCAGCAGCTTGGCCGCGGGCGCGCTGAGACCGAACAGGGCGGCCGCGGCCAGCGCGAGCCCCGGACCGCCCCGGGTGGCGTCCATGGCGCCATCCTAGCGCGCGCCTGCTGCTACTTCTTGCGCGGGTCCTCCGCCGCGTTGACGTAGGTGACCGTCCACGGCCCCACGCCGTGTACCTGGACGACGGTCTCGTCCTTCGTCCAGGCGAAGTGTCGCGTACCGGGCTGCATGATCGCCACGCTGCCCGGCCCGAGCCCCCGCGTCGCCTTGGGGTCGAGCTTGTCGCCGATGCCCATGTAGAAGGTGCCGCTGATCACGGTGACGTGCTCGATCCCGCTGTGGTAGTGGGCGGGAATCCGGTAGTCGGCCGGTAGCCGCAGACGCATCGTGAAGGGCTTGGGCTCGTTCATCGGTCCCTCGATCACCGCGACCTTGGCCCCGGGCGGCAGGGAGGGCACGTCGGCCCACTTGAGATCCGCCGGCGCGACCATCAAGTGGTCGCCGTGCGCCTGGGCGTTCCCGGCCGTGGGCGTGAGCGTGACGAGCGCGATGGCGATTGCTGCCAGTGTTGCCAGCTGGGTCATGGGTGTCCTCCGGTGGCCTAGAGCGACACGACCTTGTCGGCCGCCACCACCTTTTCCGCGAAGAGTTTTGGGTTCACGAACTGGGCGTTCTTGCCCTTGAGATCGTCTTCAGTGACCCCCCGGGCCACCGAGCACCTCCCTCAGACGAAGATGGGGACCCGCTGCGCCACGACCTCGTCGATCAGCTCCTTGAGGGGCGGCATGGCCACCGGCAGCACGGCGTCGGCCACCGTATTCTTCATGAGATAGACGGCCTCGCCGGCCACGAAGATCTCGGCCTCGTGCCCGGCATCCCGGGCGCCGAGCGCCCACTGGAACGGGAAACCGGCGCGGGTCGGATCGTCGCTACCGGCCGTGCCGAGATAGAGGATCTTGGCCATCGTCATTCTCCTTCGGGCTTGCGCGCCCGTATGTTCACGCCCTCGGTCTCGAACTTGTCCGCCTTGCGCTGGCCGCTGGCCCCGGTGAAGGGCCGGCCGCGCCAGGTGACCTGCACGTCCACGAACCCCGCCTGCCCGATCTTCTCCAGGTACTCTCCTTCCAGGAGAGCGCCCCCGATTCAGGCCGTCCAGATCGCGATGTCCTCACGCGCCGCCGCGGGGACGTCGCGGTGGACGACGATGTCGGCGATCTGCAGTCGGCCACCCGGCCGCAGCACTCGGAAGGCCTCGCGAAACGCGCAGTCCTTGTCGAGGGCCAGGTTGATGACCCCGTTGGAGATGACGAGATCGGCCGCGCCATCCGACACCGGGAGCGCCTCGGCCAGCCCCTTCCGATGCTCCACCCATGGCGTGCCGCTCAGGGTCGCGCTCTCCCGGCCGCGCTCGAGCATCGCGTCGGTCATGTCCACCGCGATGACGCGGCCCGTCGGTCCCACCGATCGAGCGGCCAGGAAGGTGTCCATCCCGCTGCCGGCGCCGATGTCCACGACGGTCTCGCCCGGTCGCGGCTCGCCCATGGCCAGGGGGTTCCCCACGCCGGCGAAGGGCGCCGTCACGGAGTCCGGCAGCTCGGCGAGAGCCTGGGCGGGATAGCCGAGGCGCTCCACCGCGTACTCCGGTCCGGTGTGAAAGTGGTAGCCGCGCTTCGGATCGCGGACGACCTCGCTGTAGACCTTGCGAATCTCCTCGCGCAACCGCTCGGCATCAACCGGCATGAGCGCCTCCTGTGTCCTCCGGCTTGCGAGCCAGCACCACGACCGACCGCACCAGCTCGTCATGGCGGTCGGCGGGCATGACTCGCCGGAGGAAGTCCACGAACTCCGGCGGGAACACCGGATACGAAGCGAGGGCGTCGATGCCGAAGGGCCGGCGGTCCACCATGACGACGGCCTCGAACCCTATGTTGGCCACCTTCTTCGCCAGCACTGGCTCCGCCAGTGTGCCGGCCAGTCAGCCGGCCAGCGCGGGCGCCGAGCGCAGCACTTCTTCCGGCAGCGCCTGGGTCACCACGAGGTCGGCCAGGGCCAGCCGCCCGCCGGCCCGAAGCACCCGCCGCATCTCGGCCAGCGCCCGGCTCTTGCGCGTGGAGAGGTTCAGCACGCCATTCGACACGACCACGTCCACGCTGGCGTCGGCCAGGGGAAGGGCCTCCATCAGGCCCTTCCGGACCTCCACGTTGTCGAGTCCGGCCTCGGCCGCGTGCCGACGGGTCCGCTCGACCATGGCCGGGGTCATGTCGAGCCCGATCACGCGCCCTCCGGGGGAGACGGCCCGCGCCGCCAGGAGCGTGTCGATGCCCGCGCCACAGCCCACGTCGAGCACCACTTCGCCGGAACGCAGGCGCGCGTGCCGAACCGGGTGACCGACGCCGAGGGCCAGGCTGACGGCGCCCTCCGGGAGCCCGGCCAGCTCGTCAGCGGCGTACAGGCCGGAGGCCACCGCCGGGATGTCGGCGGCTGCCGCCGTGTAGGCGTCGCGGATGATCGAGCGGGCTTGATCGACGGTGAAGTAGGCCATGGTCTTCCTCGCTCAGTGGCGCCGCAGCGCTTCTCGGATCCGCGTCTCGAGCGCCGGCGGCATCGGGGTGTCGGGCAGGCGCTCCTTGACGAAGGCGTCGAGCTGCCGGCTGAAGGCCAGCTTGTCGCAGCAGTCGAGACAGGCGTCGAGGTGGACCTCCAGGTCTTGCAACGGCTCGCCGGACAACGCCCGATCGAGGTAGGCGAAGAACTGCCCCACGGCCTGCTCGCACGTCAGCGGTCCCATGACCTCAATCCCTCACGATCCCGCGCTGTTTGGCGCACTGCCATAGCTCGCGCTCCAGGATCTTCCGAGCGCGGTGCAGACGCGACATGATGGTCCCCACCGGACAGCCCAGAAGCTCGGCCAGCTCGCGGTAACTGAGATCCTCCACGTACAGGAGCACCAGCGGGACGCGGTACACCTCCGGAAGGGTGAGCAGGGCGCGGCGCACCTCGTCGTCGCCAAACTGCGCGAGGAAGTCGCGGTGCAGGCTGTCCGAGTAGGGAAACGGATCCTCCTGCTCGACCAGCTCATAGAGCGAGAAGCGGTCGATTTCGGCCAGATCACCCACGGCCACCTCGCGGGGCGCCGCCCGGTGCTGATCCAGCACCAGGCGGCTGAGGATCTGGCTCAGCCAGGGTCGGATGCGGGCGGGGTCCCGCAGCGACGCGAACGCGCGCAGCGCCCGGATGTACGTCTCCTGCACGAGGTCTTCGGCGTCCTGGGCGCCGCCCTTGAGCTTCACCGCCAGCCGGTACAGGTGACCGAGGTGGGGGAGGGCCAGGGCCTCGAAGCGCTGCCGGGCGTCCTCCTGGACCGCTGCGGGTGAGGAACTCACTATGGACCTCTGTCTAGTAAGACGGAATAGCGTGGCCTGGAAATTCCCGCCCCCGGAACTTACCGGCACCGTGGTCGCCCCCCGGGCTCCCGGCAGATCCTGCTCCCGGGTCCCGACGCGGTCAAGGACCGGGCGCCCAGAACATTCGTCTTGACCTTCCAGTAGCTGGAAGGGCTATCGTGCCGGGGCATACGAACCATGGAGGTGAGCCGATGACCCATGCTCTCACCATCGGGCAGCTTGCCAAGGCTAGTGGCGTGGCGTCCAAGACGATTCGCTACTACGAGCAGATCGGCGTGCTGCCGGCCCCGCGCCGTTCGGCAGCCCGGTACAGTGGGCTGGGCGATGTTCGCCACCGTCGCGGAATTCAGGCCGAGCCGAGTCGTCTCGACGAGCGCCGGGGTCTCGATCATCGAAGCTATCCCATGCTGACGACGGGACATCGTTGCCACATCTTGCTCGTGAGCTGATACCGAGCCGAACTCGACGCAAGAGAAGCCGGCTGGCCGAAGCGCCACAAGCAACACAGCGAAACCTAGCGCTTCTCCACTAGATGGAATTCGCCGGTTTCTGGGCCCGGCGTCCGGCCTTGCTAGCCGAGCACGCCCTCGAGGATGCTGGACGGCGAGCGGGTCGGGATCACGCGCTGCAGCCGGAACCCGGCCGCGGCGAACAGGTGGCGGAACTCGGCCTCGGTGCGCTCTTGGCCACCCAGGAGGATGAGCATCTGGAGGTCCAGGAACTTGGTCATCCAATCCCCGGGCTCGCTCCCGCTCGCGACCACCTGCTCGATGACCAGCAGCCGCCCCTCTGGCGGCATGGCCGCGCGGCAGGCCCGGAGGATGCGGGCGGCCCGCTCGTCGTCGAAATCGTGGAGGATCCAGCGCAGCAGGTAGGTGTCGCCGCCTGTGGGCACGCCTGCGAAGAAATCCCCGCCCACCAACTCGCAGCGCGCCGCGACGCCGGCGTCCGCGAGCTGTCGCCGCGCCTGATCGAGCACGTGCGGCCGGTCGAAGAGGATGCCGCGGGTGGATGGGTTTTTCGCGAGCACCGACGCCAGCAGGCTTCCGTGGCCGCCTCCCACGTCCACGATGGTGCCGCACCCCGAAAAGTCGTAGGCGGCCGGGACCGCGGTGTTGGTGACCAGGTTCAGGTGGGCCATCATCTCCTGGAACCGCTCGCCCAATTCCGGATGCGCAGCGAGGTGGGCGAAGAAGTCCGCCCCAAACACCCGCTCGAAGCTCGGCCCGCCCGTTCGTAGGCTGTGCAGCAGCTCGCCCCAGGCCGGGTGGAGCAGCGCCGCCGTCAGGATGCCGCTGGCCCGGAGCGAGCCGGGCACATTTGTCCGTAGGCAGTCCGCCAAGGGTGTCAACCCGAAGCTTCCGTCCTCGACCTCGGCGAACACGCCGACGCTCGCCAGGGCGCGCAGCAGTCGGTGGAGCGAGCGCGCCGGCACACCGGTGCGTTCGGCCAAGTCCGCGCATGATCGCGGCCCGTTCGCGAGGTCGTCGGCGATGCCCAACTGCGCGGCAGCGGCGATCGCCTGGGAGACCCAGAAGCCCCGCATCATCCGCAGGAGGACTAGCGCAGGCGTCCCTTCGGCCGGTGCAGGCTCCTGTGACATTGGCCCACCTCCTTGTCGCGCCCGCGCTTCGGGAAGCTGCCAGATCATACTCAGGATCGGGGGCGGCGAAAACGCTCCGCCGCGCAGCGAGCGGCGGATCTCATGCTCTCCAGCGGCGCCACCGGCCACCCGTCGGCGCGACGCCCATAACGGGATTCGTATCCTGGTGGGACACCTCAGCTACCAGATCTCCGGTACTGCTGTCCGATCCTAGCCCCGGGTGGCACCGCGACCACCGGATCGCGGGACGCGTCGTGCTCGACTGTGTCTACCCCCTGGCCAGGGACCACCTTGCATTTCCGGAGCTCTTCCCCGAGTACGAACCGCATCAGGTGCGCGAGGTGTACCTGATCCAGTGGGAGCAGCCCGGCCTGCTCGTCGACATCACCGACACGATGGACGTCAAGATCGAGGCCATCGCCTGTCACGTGAGTCAAGTCGGCGACCTCAAGAGAGTGGAAGCGCGGATGCGGGCACGTGCCGCGACCCTCGGCAAGGCGGAGGGCCATATGTACGCCGAGGGTTTCGACCACGTGCTCCTTCCAGGGTGAGGAACCGGACGCGCCGCCCGTGCACGTCGTCCGCGCGGGCCCGGCGGAACGCGAGCGGCGCCTCAGGCATCGGCGCGGGCGTCAGCTCCGGCAGCCCGCGGGCTTGTGCACCCGCGCGGGGGAGGCCGGGAACTTCGCGAGCTTGTCGGCGGGCCGGCGGGGGCGCGGCACCAGCTCGCCGCCGCAGTTGGGACAGCGGCCGTGGAGCACGGTCTCCGCGCAGGCACGGCAGAAGGTGCACTCGAAGGAGCAGATGCGCGCGTCCTCCGAGGCGGGCGGCAGATCGCGATCGCAGCATTCACAGCCCGGGCGCAGCTCCAGCATGTATAGTGTCTCCTCTCGCAGCGTCGCGACCAGTACCTCAGTCGTCGCGACCAGTACTTCAGCGTCGCGACCAGAATATCACCCGGGCCCAGGAGGAGGAGATGGCCAAGAGCGTGGTGACGCCCGAGCGGTTCGCCAAGGGCAGGACCTTCGACGAATACGTGCAGTACACCGGCACCCCCGAGAACCTCGCGCGCGAGGCCTTCGGCAGCTACTTCCCGGACGGGGGCTCGAAGCCCGCTCCGCGCAAGGACAACAGCGCAGTGTTTCGCGAGCGCCATGCGCGGGCGCGGCTCAGCGACCATCAGACCGCCGCCATCAAGTGGCTCGCGGCCCAGCCGGGCGGCCCCGCGAAGATCCTGGTGATCTCGGAGGACTGGTCGTCGGACTGCCGGCGCGACCTGCCGTGGCTCGCGCGGCTGGCCGAGGCGGGCGGGCTCGAGCTGCGTATCTTCAACCGCGACGGCCGCAAGATCCTCGGCACGCGGCGCCCGGATCCCTCCGTCGCGCCCGACGCCAACCACGACATCATGCTCGAGTTCCTGAACCAGAAGGGCGGGGGGGAGTGGGCCTCGCTGCCGGTGGTGGCGATCTACACCAAGGATCTCGAGGAGCTCTACCGCTACATCGAGTACCCGGCCATCTATCACAAGGACCCGGTGCGCTCGCACCAGCAGGCCGCGCGGGGTGGGGAGACCGCGGAGCAGGCGCGGGACCGCGGGATGCGGGAGTTCGCGGCCATGCAGGCTGGGCCCTTCTTCGACGTGTGGGCGGCCGCGTGCGTCGACGAGATCCTCAGCGCGCTCTACGAGAAGCGGATCCTCGCCGGTGCGTCGCCGGGTTGACCGGAGATCAGCACTTCACCGGGCAGGTGAGCACCAGGCGGTCACGAGGCGTCAGGCGTCCGGGGTGGCCACCAGGTACTGGTCCCACCAGCCGGCGGCCGGCTCGATCTGCTCCACCACGTCGATCCAGACTCCGGCCGGATCGAAGAGGCCGAAGCGGCGCTGGCCGAACGGCTCATCCCGGAGCGACAGCGTGATCGGCGCCCCGTCGCGCACGAAGCGCTCGTGCTCGGCGCGCGCATCGGCGACCTGGAACTCGAGGCACACGCCCTGGCCGTTGAAGCGCTCGGGCCCGGGCGGCGCCGAGGGGTGCCCCGGGTGCATGAACGCGAGGCTGGCCGGCCCCGCCGCGCCCGCGGTGAGCAGGACGAACCAGGAGGCCTCGAAGACGACGTCGAGGCCGAACCAGCGCGCGTAGAAATCGCGGCAGGCGGTCAGGTGCTCGGTGACGACGATCGGATAGAAGCTCTGAAGCTGCATGCGGCCTCGCCACCCTTCAATGATAGACGCGTACCAGCCACGCACCTCGATGGCAGACCCACTGCTCGCCGACGCCGTCGTCCACCGCCTCCACGATGGGACCGGCGGTCGATTGCCCGCCCGGCCCCTTCCGCCAGGGCTCGTGGCGGACGACGAAATCGGACAGCGGCAACGCCTGGTCGCGGAGCACGCGCACCGCGGACGGCTCGTTGATGGCGACGATGACGGAGGGGCACTCGAGACGCCGTGTCGGATGGCGGTCCACCACCACGATGATGAACCGGCCGTCCGCCGCGTAGCGCTCGTCCCGCCGACACCAGAAGACGCCGCTCGCCGGGTCGTCCGGTGAGAAGTAGCCCGGCTGGTACCCGAGCGGCTTGCCACTGCAGCCGCTCTGCTCCCCCAGCCGGATGAGCGCCCGGTCCCGGCCCTCCTCCGCCGAAGCGGCCGGGAACGCGAGGCCGAGCACGAGGCCCGCGCCCAGGCCCGCGGCCCACGCGACGGCAGGATCCTTGAAGCCCGGCATTCGCGAACCCGTCACCGTACGACGTGATCCGCCCGGATGAGCACGGCCGGCGGAATCGTCAGGCCGAGGGCCGTCGCGGTCTTGAGATTGATGACCAGCTCCAGCTTGGTCGGCTGCTCGACCGGGAGATCAGCCGGCTTCGCGCCTTTCAGGATCCGGTCGGCGTAGCCCGCGGCGTCCCGGTACATGTCGACGAGGCTGGCGCCGTAGAACATGAGACCGCCCGCGTCCACGAACTCGCGCTCACCGTAGATCGCGGGCACTCGGCTCCGGGCCACCAGCTCCACGATCCGCCGGCGGTGGGTGATGAACATGGCATCCGGTAGCACCAGAAGGGCCCCTCCGCGCTCGGGGCCGATCGCGGAGAGGGCCTTCTCCAGGTTGCCGAGGTCGTGAGCCTCCAGCACCGGCAGATGCAGCCCCAATGAGCGGGCTGCCCCTTCTCGCTCCTTGAGAAACGGCACCGTGTAGGGCGAGAGCCGATTGGTGAGGACCGCCACGCGGACAATGCCCGGCACGGCTTCCTTGATCAGCTCCAGCCGCTTCGCGTTCAACGATTGGCCGAGCGCGGTGACCCCGGTGACGTTCCCGCCGGGCCGCGCGAGGCTCGCGACGAGCCCGCCCGCAACTGGATCTCCCGTCGTCACCATCACGATCGGGATGGTGCGGGTCGCGGTCCTGGCCGCCCGGGCCCCCGGGGTCGATCCGGTGAGGATGATATCCACGCGCTGCCGGACGAGCTCCGCCGCGAGCTCGGGGAGCCGATCGAGGTTGCCGTCCGCGAACCTGGACTCGATCGTGAAGTGCCGCCCCTCGACCCAGCCCAGCTCGCGCAGTCCCTTCCGGAACGCGTCGAGGTTCGGCACGTCGGTCTCGGCCGAGAGGGGCGACAGTCGCCCGACCCGCGCGATCTTCCCGGCCTTGGGCTCCTGCGCGTCGGTGGTGAGCGGAGCGACGACGGCGCCCGCCAGGAGGGTCGCCGCCAGGACGAGACGCTTCGTGATCATCGAGATCCGCCGATCAGCCGCGTCGACCCACGATGAACTGCTTGCTCCTGGTGGGAATCCATCTCTCGTTCCGCTCTTCCGGCTCGGTCTGGACCGCGATCCTCGGCGACGGTCACGGCCGCCGCTGGGCGCGCAGGAAGGCGCCGACCGCCGCGTTGTATTCCTCGGGGACCAGGGTCGGCGCGAAGTGGCCACCGGTTCTCAGCACCTCGAGCTTCGCGCCGGGGATGCGGGCGGCCAGCTCCTCGGAGTAGAAGGCGGGGGTGAGCGCGTCGTCGCCGGCCACGATCACCAGGGTCGGGCAGCGAATCTCGCCCAGCCGCTCGCGCCGGTCGAAGCGCACGATCGCGTCGATGCGGCTGGCCAGCACCTCCGTCGGGGGCGGAGCCGCGGCCAGGCGTTTCATCTCGTCCTCCAGGGCCGCGTCGTGCTCGCTGATCCACCGGGGCGGCCGCAGCATGACGACCGACGCCCGCCAGTAGCTCTCGAAGCCGCGGTGGAGCAGCAGCTCCTTGCGCGTCTCGAAGCAGCGGCGGAAGTAGGCGTCCTGCCCCGGCCAGGTGGCGCTCAGCACCAGGCTCAGCAGGCGGCCGGGGTGATCCTGTGCAATGCTCTGGCCGATGGCGCCGCCGGTGGAGTGGCCGACGTAGTGCGCGCGCTCGACGCCCAGGCGGTCCATGAGCGCGACGGTGTCGGCCGCCATCTGATCCACCGAGTACTGGATGCGCGAGTGGGTGCTGCGGCCCGCGCCGCGGTGATCGTGGACGATCACGCGGAAGTCCCGGGCGAAGTCGCGCACCTGGGGGGCCCAGAAGGCGCCCTGGCCGCCGAGGCCGGGCACCAGCATCAGGGCGGGGCCCCGGCCCTCCTCCTCGTAGTAGATCTCGGCGTCGCCGATGGAGACGTGCGGCATCCGCGGTTACTTCGTGTCGTTCATCCCCATGCGGCGCTCGATCGCGATCACGTCGGTGGGCCGCTCGAACGGCGCGGGCGCGGGAGCGCCCGCCTCGCGCGGGCGGCCGATGGCCTCGAAGAAGTTCTCGAGGCCGGGCGGGGTGATCACCCACAGCATCACCAGGTCGTCCTGGCTGCTCTCGTTGATCAGCTCGTGCTTGACGTCGTAGCCGAGGAAGCACGCGGTGCCGGGCACCAGCGGGTGGCTCTCACCGTCCACCACCACGCGGCCCTTGCCGCGGAAGCAGATCTGCAGCTCGACCTGATCGCCGTGCGAGTGCTCGCGCACGTGCCCGCCCGGGGCGATCGTCTGGAAGCCCATCGAATGCCCCGCGAAGCCGGTGCGGGCTGGGTAGAGCTTGGGATCGGCGTGGCCGTTGGCGGGGACGGGCTGCCAGTACGAAGGCCCGTCCTCGGGTTGCATCACCACCGCGCGTCCGCGGATCTGCTCGACCTGGCTGGCTGTCTGGCTCATGGCTGCTCCTCCTGGTTCGGGCTCGTGGCCGACAGTGTAACCCGGAGCGGCGCGAAGGGAACCCCCTCGCCCGGGACCCCTCACCCTGCCCTCTCCCCAGAGGGGAGAGGGGTGCTCGCGCCGACTCCCTCTCCCCTCTGGGGAGAGGGTTGGGGTGAGGGGCGGAGCCTCGCGCTAGTAGCGGCGGTCGTCCAGGTCGAGCAGCGGGAAGGCGCTCGTGACGTGGGGGACCGTGACCGGCGCGGCCGCGTGCAGGTACGAGGGATCGAGCTGACCGAGGCTGTGCACGCCGAGCAGGCCCATCGCGATGCGGATCTCGTCCTCCAGCAGCTCGAGGGTGCGGACGAGACCGGCTTCCGCGGCGGCGGCGAGCCCGAGGCACGAGAGGCGCCCGAGCCCCACCACCTGCGCGCCGAGCGCGATGGCCTTCACCACGTCGGTGCCGCGCATGAAGCCGCCGTCCACCATGACCACGCTGCGCCCCGCGACGGCCTTGACCACTTCCGGCAAGGCCTCGATCGAGCCGCGGCCGTGATCGAGCTGGCGGCCCCCGTGGTTGGAGACGTAGACGCAGTCCACCCCGTGATTGCACGCGATGGCCGCGTCCTCCCCGGTGGCGATGCCCTTCAGGATCAGCGGGATGTCGTGGCGGTCCTTGAAGCGCTTGACCTGGTCCCACGAGAGCGCGGCCTGGAAGTCCTGCCCGGTGGCGCGCAGGCGCCACGGCTTGACGAAGCGCCGGGCCAGGTCGCGCTCGCGCCGGCTGTACACCGCGGTGTCCACCGTCATGCAGAAGACCGCGTAGCCGTGGTCCTTCGCGCGCTTGACGTGGGCGTCCACGAAGGCGTCGTCGCCGCGCACGTAGAGCTGGAAGATGCGGAAGTTGTCGGCGGCGGCCGCGGTGGCCTCGAGCCCGGGGTTGCAGGCCGAGCTCAGCATCTGGGGCACCCCGAAGGCGGCCGAGGCCTTCGCGGCGGTGGCGCCGCCGCCCGGCGTGAATGACTCGATGGAGCCGATGGGCGCCAGCATCACCGGGATGCGCAGCTTCCGGCCGAAGAACGTGGTGCCGGTGTCGATGCGCGAGACGTCGCGCAGCACCCGCGGCCGGAAGGCCAGGCTGTCGATGCCCAGGCGGTTGCGGCGCAGCGTGGTCTCGGTCTCGGTGCCGCCCACCAGGTAGTCCCAGGGACCGGGGGCCAGGTTCATGCGGGCGGCGCGCACGATCTCGTGCAGGGTCTGGAATTTGTCTTCGAGCTCGGAGGTCATGGGCTCTCTCGTTGGGAGGATCGGTTCACGCGTGCCGGTGGGCGTCGGGCAGTCCGAAGCACGAGCGGGCCGGCTTCCGCGGGCGTTTCGTCGTCATGGCGGGCTCCTCCTGGCGCGAGCTCGAACCTCCGAGACACTGACGCCCGGGCGAGACACTGACGCCCCGGGCGAAGGTTGTCAAGTGCGGGCGCCCCCCGGCGGGTGGTTGTACAATCGGGCGTTATGTCAGTGCTTCTCGACGCTCGCAGTCTGGTCAAGCACCTCGGCGGCCGCCGCGTGGTGGACGGCGTGGACCTAGTCTGCGAGAGCGGGCAGATCGTGGGGCTGCTCGGGCCCAACGGGGCGGGCAAGACCACGACGCTGCGCATGCTGTATGGCTTTCTCCACGCCGACGACGGTCGCATCCACGTGGACGGGGTCGAGCTGGGCCGGGACCTCGTGCGGGCCAAGCGGTCGATCGGAGTGTGCACGCAGGACGACACCTTCGACGGCGACTTCACGGTGGAGCAGAATCTGACCATCGCGGCCAGCTACTTCCGGCCGCGGCCGACGGATCTCACCCGGCGCGTCGCGGAGCTGCTGGAGCGGTTCGAGCTCGGCCCCTACGCGCGCGAGAAGCCGGAGACGCTCTCGGGCGGCTACCGGCGGCGGCTGATGATCGCCCGCGCGCTCGTGCACCGGCCGCGGCTCCTCTTCCTCGACGAGCCCACCACCGGGCTCGACCCGCAGGCGCGGATGGGCGTGTGGGATCTGGTGGACGGGTTGCGCGCCGAGGGTCTGGGCCTCATCCTCACCACGCACTACATGGACGAGGCGGAGCGGCTGAGTGACACGGTGACCGTGCTGGCCCGCGGGCGCGTGGTCGCGCGCGGCACCGCCAAGACGGTGCTGGGCGACCTGGTCGGCGAGCACGTCGTCGTGGTGGGCGCGGGCAGCGGCGCGGCGGTCGCCGCGTGGCTCACCGCCCGCGGGCGGGGCGCGCCGGCGAGCGTGCTCGGCGCCTGGCACGTGCCCCTGTCGGGCGAGGAGCTGGCGGACTTCGCGCGCGCGTTTCCTTCGCTGCGCTACGAGGTGCGCGGGCCCACGCTCGACGATCTGTTCCTCAAGCTCGCGCTCGCGCCATGAGCTGGCTGGCTCCCGCGCTCGAGTGGCAGAGCCGCGCGGTGGTGGCGCGGCACCTGCGCGTCTACCTGCGAAACTGGCACACCGCCTTCCTGCCGCCGGCGGTCGAGCCGGTGACCATGCTGGTGGCCTTCGGGGTGGGGCTCGGGGGCTACGTGGCCAGCCTCACCTGGCAGGGCCGGCCGATCGAGTACATGACCTACGTCGCCCCCGGCCTGCTCGCCTACGCGACCTTCATGACCGCGATCTTCCAGTCGCTGTTCGCCGCCTTCATCCGCATGCGCTACCAGCGCACGTGGGAGGGCCAGCTCACCACGCAGGTCGCGCTGCCCCACGTGATCTGGGGCGAGGTGCTGTGGGCGGGCCTGCTCTCCACCATGTACGTGGCCATCGTGGCGACGGTGCTCGCGGTCCTGCACGCGGCGGGCCTGCTCGATCTCCAGGTGGCGCGGCTGCCGGTGGTGCTGCCCATCGTCTTCGTGGCCGGGTGCGCATTCGCGGCGCTCGGGCTGTGCTTCACCGCGCTCGTGCCCACCATCGACCACATGAACCTGCCCGTCTTCCTGCTCGTGCTCCCGATGGGGCTGCTGTCGTCGACCTACTTCCCGCTCGAGCATCCGTGGCTGGTGGGCCTGAATCTGATCAACCCGCTCCATCACCTGGCCGAGCTCTTCCGCGGCATCCTGATCGGCGGTCCGGTCATGTGGCACCTGGCGGGCGTCGCGATCCTCTCGGCGCTCATGCTGGGCATCCTGGTCCCGCTGGACCTCCGGCTCCTCCGGCGGCGGGTCCTCGGCGACTAGCGGGCTCGTCTCAAGTAGAAGGCCGCCTGGTCGCCACGTCCTTCCGCGTTGAGCGTCTGCGCCTGCCGCTCGAACGCCTCGAGCTCGCTCGGCGTGAACGCAGAAGCGCGCGCGGCAACTTCCGTGGGAACGACCGGCTGAAGAGGGATGTCCCGCAAGTAGAGCTCGCTGCCGAAGAACTGCAGCGAGCCGGAATCATGGACGATCTTCGAGATCTCCATCCGGGCCTGCCCCGCCACGCGCTTCAGGCTCTCGATCGAATGCAGGAAGAAGTGGCGGGGTGCGTCGAGCTGCACCCAGTTCACCCCGTACCGCTCCCAGGCCGCCGACGACACCAGCGGGAGCCGGACGAGACACGCGCCATCCGGAGCCAGGAGCTTCGCCGCCGCGCTCAGCGTGGCCTGGGGGTCCGGGATGTGCTCGAACGAGTGGTGAAACATGATCACATCCCACCGGCCGCTCACCTCGTGAATCGTCCGCTTGAGGACCCGTAGGCCCCCGGGGTATGCGAGGTCCTCGTCGAGGAACGCATCGATTCCCAGCAGCCGGTCGAACCCGGCAGCCTGAAGCTCCAGCAGAAGTGCCGCGGAGCCGCAGCCGACATCGAGGATCCGGGACCGCCGTCCGAGACGCAGCTCCTTCGCGCCCTCTCCGGGAAATCGGGCCCCCATCGACCGGCGGAGCCCCCGATTGGGCCACCCCGCGTAAAGAATCCGGCCGACCATGCCACGCTCCGCGATCGCATAGCGGTCCCGGGTCCTGCGGGCCATGTCTCGCAGCCGGTGGGTCCGGGGTGGGTCGACGCTGGAGGGAGGAGCAAAGCTGTAGTACCGAGGAGGGTAGTACTTCCCCATGTCTGGAGGGAAGTCACAGATCTGCAAGCAGCCGCACTGGGCACACTGGAAGTACTCGAACCACTCGCGGAGTCCCAGGTGCATCTCGCGGACCCGGTACGCCACATTCCCGCTCCCATTCGAGCAGATCCGGCAGGTCACAGTCGCAGTCTACCTCCGTTTGCGGCGTGTTCTGGCTACGGGCTCTCCACCGGCGAAGGCGGGGCGGGGCGGGCGAGCGCGGCTCGGATGCGGTCGAAGCGCTTGACGATCTCGCCGCGGAGCTGGCGGCGGCCGATCAGGCGCTTCATGTCGCCGCCGAAGCCCGCCACCTGGTCGGTGGAGACGCGGTTGCTCGAGAAGACGAGCGCGCCGTCCTCGTACGGCACCGCCCCCGAGAGGATCTGGCTCGCGTTGTAGGTGTGGCCGACGTAGACGTGCCGCTCCACGTAGACCGCGATGCCCGCGGTCACGTCCACCAGGTGGTGGATCAGGATCGGGGTGGCCCGGCCCTGGACCTGGCGCTTCACCCAGTAGAACTGGCTGATCGCGGTGGAGCTCTGCTCGCCCGGCAAGCGCAGCAGCGCCTCCGGGAGACGCGGCATCAGGTGGGCGACGATCCGCGCGTCCCCGGCGGCCACCCGCAGGAGCGCGGCGGGATCGGTGGCGCCGCCGCGCCGCGCGTAGGGCGCGATGCCGTCGAGGCCGCGGGCCAGGAACGCCTGCCAGCGCGCGAAGAGCACCGCTCGCCACTGCGCCGCCCCCGCCTCGAGCAGGGCGGCCCGATCGGCGCCGCGCGGCGCGGGCCTCGCCGCGCGAAAGGCCTCGATCTCGGCCGGCGCGAGATTGAAGCGACTGCCCGGCGCCGCGTCGAAGGCGTCCAGCGCCTCCGCGGCCTCGCTCGCCGCGAGCTTGTAGCCGGCGAGCGCGCCGGTCGCCGCGCCGCTGGTGAGGGCGCCGGAGGCGGTGATGCTCGGCTCCTGCAGGACGACCTGGGGTGCGGTGAGCGCCTCGGCCACGCGGCCGAGCGGCACCGGGAGGTACATGGCGACGCCGGCGCCCAGCTCGGTCTCGCTGGTCTCGGCCACCTGGTAGCCAATGGTGTCACCCGCGAGGAGGCGCCGGCGCTGCTCCGCCGAGAGCCGGCGGACGTCGAGCGCCTCCTCCGTCGCGGAGGGGTCGGCCGCCCAGGCGGGGTCCGGCAGGACGAGCAGGCCGGCGAGGGCGGCCGCCCTGCTCAGTCGAGCCAGCATGCCGGCTATTCTAGGCGACTTCGTCCGGGATATGGACGAGCGTCCGCACCCAGCGACCCGGGATCCTGGCGATCAGGCGCCGCATCTTCCGGCGGGTGTTCTCCGACAGCCGGCGCTCGGTGCGGTTGATGAGGCGGCGCGTCCGGTCGCTGGCCAGACCCAGAAACACCATCCCCGCCACGTAGAACGGGATGCCGGTGATCACCGGGATGAGCCAGCCGACCACGCCCAGCACGAAGCACACGAGCGCGGCGCCCAGGAAGACGGTGCGCAGCCAGAACGGGTGGCGCCCGTCCTGTTCCAGCAGCAGATCCGGTAGCGAGGGTGTCATGAGCCGCCTGATCTGGTGTAGCATATGCGGCGCCCAGGAGGTATCAATGCCCGAATCCGTTCCCTCGTCTCTCATCATCGACGCATTCAAGGATATTTTCCAGTCGGAGCGCCGGGGCGCCCCGCGGCAGGACCCCCTCGGCTGGATCATCAGCGTCCCGGACACGCACCAGAAGAGCGTGCTCGCCGCGCTCGACAAGGAGCGGAGCCTGCGCGTGATCACGTGCTCGACCGAGGACGACGCCAACGCGGTGGCCGCCGGCCTCTACATCACCGGCGAGCCGGTGATCGTCATGATCCAGCACGCCGGCCTCTACGCCTCCGTGAACACGATCCGCGGCATCTCGATGGACGGCAAGATCCCGATCTTCTACATGATCGGGCTCCTGAGCCGGGAGAAGGACAAGGATCCGAAGGACTCCCGGCACTCGATGGTCCGCTTCGCGGAGCCGCTCCTCGACGTGTTCAGCATCCCGCACGCGCGCCTGGAAGGCCCGGACGACGTGCGCCTCATCCCCGAGTACTACCGGAAGAGCCGCGAGCGGAAAGGCCCCGCCGCGGTCCTCGTCGGCCTGGAGACCGCCTGAGATGATGAAGCCCGAGGAGATCCTGAAGCTGATCGCGGCCGCCCGCGGGACGGCCATCTGCGTGCCCACCATGACCACCGCGCCCGCCTGGCGCAAGATCGCGCCCGACGACCTCTCGGTCGGCTGCGTCGGCTTCATGGGCGGCGCCTCCGCGCTGGGAATGGGCTTGGCCCTGGGCGCGCCCGATCGTCGCGTCATCGTCTTCGACGGGGACGGCTCGCTGCTGATGCAGCTCGGCTCGCTCGCCAGCATCGCGGGGGCGGCGCCGCGCAACCTCACCCACCTGCTCTTCAAGAACGGCGTGTACCACACCTCGGGCTCGCAGGAGACGCCGGGCGGGCAGGGCGTGGACTTCGCGGCGATGGCCAAGGCGGCCGGCTACCGCGCCACGTACACGATCACGACGCTCGGCGACTTCGAGAAGCGGCTGCCCGGCCTCCTCACCGAGGACGGCCCGATCCTGGCGCAGCTCCTGACCGGGCTGGCCGAGAGCACGCCGATGACCGCGGGGCCGAGCACGCCCTTCCACCAGCAGGTGGCCGAGCTGCACGCGAAGGTGGGCGGGGCGCGCTAGCGCGAGCCCGGACCGTTTCGATCCCCTCGCCCCCGGAGGGAGAGGGTCGGGGTGAGGGGGCGGGCCGGACGCTAGCGGGGCGGGTCAGGCGTAGACGATCCCAAGCGTCTCCGCGACCATGGCGGGCCGGGCATTGCCCTCCACCTCCATGGTCATCTCGCTCGTGACACGGAAGCCGTTGTCCTCCACCGGCTCCACCTTGAGCAGCTTCTGGCGCAGGCGCACGCGCGCCCCCGCGGGCACCGGCGCCGTGAAGCGCACCCGATTCGACCCGTAGTTGAGCCCGCGGCGGCGCTTCTCGACGCTCATCAAGGTCGGGGCGAGCCGCGGCAGCAGCGACAGCGTGAGATAGCCGTGGGCGATGGTCTTGCCGCCCGGCATCTCCTTCTTGGCCCGCTCCACGTCCACGTGGATCCACTGGTGGTCGCCGGTGGCCTCGGCGAACTTGTCGATCATCTCCTGGGTCACCGTGAGCCACTCGGATGGACCCAGCTCCTTGCCCACGTGCTGGACCAGATCCTGGGGTTTCTCGACCTTGAGCATGGCGCTCCTCCCTCGGGTATGATCTGCGGGCGCCATTATCGCCCAGTCCCAGTCCCGGAGGAAAGCACGCGATGAGTTACGACGCGCCCTTCGCCGGCCTCAAGGTGGTGGACCTGAGCCAGGGGATCGCCGGGCCCTACTCGGCCATGCTGCTCGCGCAGTACGGCGCCGACGTGATCAAGGTGGAGCCGCCGGAAGGCGACTGGGCGCGCGCGCTCGGCAAGAAGTACGGCGACATGACCGCCTTCGCGGTCGCGGCCAACCTCGGCAAGCGCTCGATCGTGCTCGACCTCAAGGCCGAGGACGGCCAGGCCACGCTGCGCCGTCTGATCTCTACCGCGGACGTCTTCCTCGAGAGCTTCCGTCCCGGAGTGGTGGCCCGCCTCGGGATCGCCTACCCGGACGTGTCGGCCCTCAACCCGGGCATCATCTATCTCTCGGTCTCGGGCTTCGGCCAGACCGGCCCCGACGCGGAGCGGCCGGCGGTGGACACCGTGTTCCAGGCCTTCACCGGGCTCATGTCGGTGAACCGGGGGCTCGACGGCATCCCGCACCGCGTCCCGGTGATCGTGATGGACATGGCCACCGCGCTCAGCAACTTCCAGGCGATGGCGGTCGCGCTCTACGCCCGCCGCGACGAGCCGCGCGGCCGCTACATCGAGTCGAGCCTGCTGCGCGGCGGGGCGACGATCCAGGCGGTCTCGATGATCCAGCACCACCTGGAGGGCGGCAAGCCTCAGCCGGGCCTCACCCCGTCGGGCACGTTCAAGGCGAGCGACGGCTGGATCAACCTGACGATCCTGCGCGACGCGGAGTTCCCCGCGCTCTGCGCCGCGCTCGAGGTGCCCGCGGCCGGCACGGACCCGCGCTTCGCGACCAACGACCTGCGCTTCGCCAACCTGGTGGCGCTCAACGCGGTGCTCGAGCCCGCGTTCGCCCGTCGCACCACCGCGGATCTCTCGGCGCGGCTGCGGGCGGCGCGGCTCATGCACCAGCGGGTGAACACCTATCTCGAGTTCCTGGATCACCCGCAGGTGGCGGCCACCGGCGCGGTGGCGTGGATCGAGCAGCCCGGCATCGGCCGCGTGCCCGTGCCGCACGTGCCGGGCCTGCCGGCGCTCACGAGCGGCACGCCCCGCGCGGTGGCGCCGTCGCTCGACCAGCATCGCAAGGAGATCCTGGCCGAGCTGGGGTGAGGCGTCAGTGACATGGCAGCCCGGGAAGCGACACGTCCGGTCCCGATGCTGCAGGGCCCGCCGCAGCGCCGGCGGAATCGTCCGCGTCCGGGCCCCGATCTCGACCAGCCACCCGTCCTCGTCGTGCCGCATCACCACCCGGCTGGCGTCGCACGCCAGCCGCCGAGACGTTTCCGCGGGAACGTGGCTCCCCTCTTCCAGCACGGATTGGCCGGGTTGCGCCGGGTCCGCGAGTACCGCGGCGTCCACGTGGACCACCACCTGGTACCGCTCGCCGGGAGCGCCGGGATCCAGCTCGTGATGCAGCGCGGTCTCGGCCAGCAGCGCCAGCGCGTCCGCCTGCTGCTGCGCCCGGGTCGGCGGCGCCAGGGCGGGGCCAGCGGCCGGCAGGCTGCCCCCAGCGTCGCGCGCCCGCTGGTACAGTGTTTCCCGGGCGGCGTCGAGCGCCCGGAGCAGCAGCGCGCCCACGTCCGGCGTCAGCCGTCCCCGCAGGACCACCGTGCCGTCCTCGTCCTGGTAGACATGCAGGGCCCGACCCGCGTGCTGCCGGGCGGCCTCTCTGGCTTCGGCCTGGTGGTCCACCCGCCGCCAGCCGCGCACGATGCGCTCCACGTGGCTGGCCGTGCCCGCGCGCCCCACCGCGAGCAGTCGGGCTTCCGTCTCCGGCGTGGCCACGCGGGTCAGGGCGCGCACCTTGGCGTAGGACAGCTCCCCGCGAGCCAGGGCCTCGGCCAGGCGGGGCAGCGTCCCGAGGGCGCGCGCCACCCGGACCCGCTCGCGGGCCGCGCCCAGGTCGAGGCCCACGCGCCAGCTCAGCCAGTGGGCGCAGGAGCGGAAGCCCGTGTTCCAGCCGCCGCGGGCGTCGAAGTCGCGGATCAGGGCGAGTAGGCACGCGGTGGCGGCATCCAGGTGCGCGGACAGCTCGGCGATCTCGTCACCGAGCCGGTCAAGCGCCGCGACGCGGGCCGGCGTGGGAACCAGGGTAGTGGGCAATTGCATCGCCATGGCGAGCCCTCCTTCGGCTGGAGCGACTCTGCACCCTGTCTTCGGCGCCGCCGGCGTTCGCCCGGGCCGCGCGATCGCGGGACGAGAAGCGATTTTTGATCCGGGCCCGCCCGACCGTGCAGCAGCGTGTCCCTGCGGGACGCTGGGCCGACGCCTGCCGAGGGTTGCCGCCGCCCGGCCGAGTCACCCGGCCAAGGCTGTCAAGTGGAAAAGCGCGCGGCCGGCGCCTTATCGAACTCGACCTTCGGCGAATGCTCGAACGAGCATGGGGCTACCGTGAGGACGTCGTCGAGGACCGGTGGGTGATCGAGGTCCAGCGTGCCGTTCGTGTCGAGGTACATCGGCGCCTTCATCTGGATGCCCGACAGTCGCGGCGTGTCGGCGCCCTCGTAGATCCTGGCCAGGTTCCGCTCGAAGCTTTCCTCGATGTTCCCTCGGCCCGGCCCGGTATACGCGCCCTGGAACACGCCGTCCGCCGTGTATCGGTCGAGGCTCGTGAGCAGGAGATCGGGCGGGAGCGCGGCGAGCTCGCTCTCGCGCTCGCCGATCGTGATATTCGACATGTACCGCTTGCCTGATCGCAGCTTGGCCCGCTCGTCGCGGTCGTTCTATATCAGCCTTCCAGGCCACCCCAGCGGCTACTTTAACGCATCTCAGATACGAGAAAGTTACGACTACATCTGGGATCAACGGTAGAGGTCGATCAGCTCCTGTAGCGCCGCCATCTGGTTGCCCTTCGCGGAGGAGGGCACCACGATCAGCGTCTTCACCCCGGCCGCATACCAGGCCTCGACGCCGTCGCGCACTTCCGTCGGGCTCCCGTAGAGCGTGACCTGGGAGAGCCAGCGGTCCGACATGAGCGACGGGATCTTGTCCTCCTGGCCCGACGCGATGGCCTTCCGGATCGCCACCATCTCGTCCTCGAAGCCGGCCTCGATCCAGTAGTTCTGGTAGTTCGGCAGCTTCACGTAACCGACCAGGGTGCGGCGGTTCACCGCCGCGGCAGCGGCGCGGTCGGCGTCGATACAGGTCGGCACCATGTTCCCGATGAAGAAGTCCGGGCCCGTGCGCGCGGCGTCCGGGAGGGCCTTGAGCGATTCCGGCATGTGCGAGCGCGCGGCGTTGGCCCACACCGCGCCCTGGGCGATCTCGGCGGAAAGTGCCGTCATCTTTTTTCTGAGAGTGGCGAGCGTGATCGGGGGCAGCTCGCCTACCTGCTTGGCGCCCGCCTTGAGGTCCTGCACGAAACGGCGCATGTCCTCGATCGGCTTGCCCGGCTTGACGCCCAGCCGCTCGTGCGCGGGCGCGTGGCTGATGCCCACCCCGAAGCGGAAGCGCCCGCCCGACAGCTCGTGGACCAGGGCCGCGGTCTGGGCGAAGTCGAACGCATGACGCGTATAGATGTTGGCAATGCTGGTGCCGATCGGGATCGTGCGGGTGGCCAGCGCGATCGCCTCGCAGAGGCCCAGGCCGTCGCCGAAGCTCGGGCAGTAGAGCCCGGTGAAGCCCTCGTCCTCCAGGTGCTTGGCCATGTCCACGGTGGCCTTGCGGCGGCCGGGAACGGCGGCGAGGCTGACCGCGGGCTTGCGCGTCACCGCCACGGGACGGGTCCGCCCCAGCGGTTGAGCGAGGCGATCTCCGCGGTCGGCCGCCGCTTGCTGGGGCCGTACGCAACGGCCGGGTAGCCGAGCGGGATGCAGAAGTGGAAGGTCATCTCCTTGGGGATGTCGAACATGGCGTGGAAGCGGTCCATCACCTTGGCGTGCAGCGTGGTCGGCAGGGAGCCGATGCCGAGGGCGTGCGCGGCCAGCATGAGGTTCTGGCAGGCCGGGATCACCGAGTTGGCTCCGCCGCCCGGCGCCGTGAAGGCGAAGACGACGCACGGGACGTCCTTCATGTCCTCGGACAGGCCCATCGCCGAGCGGTGGTTCCTGTCGGTGAGCGGGATGTCGTCTGGCTTCGTCCACTTGTGATCGTCCCAGCGCTTGGCCCACCACGCTTCCTTGTAGAGCGCGCCGAACTCGCGGATCTTCGCGCGGTCGTTCACGATCAGGAAGCGGCCGACCTGGTTGTTGCCCCCGTTCGGAGCCTTCACCGCCGCCTCCATGAGCAGGTGGAGATCCTCGACCGGGATCGGATCCGGCCGCAGCTTGCGGGTGGAGCGCTGGGTGAAGATCGCGTTGCCGATCGGCATGGTCAGACGGTCCTGCATGGGCTCACCTCCTGAAGGTGGACGTCAGGCGCCGAGCACCCGCCCGAGCCAGCGGGCGACGTCGGCGATCTCTTCCGCGGAGACGGAGTGCGGGATCGGGTACTGGTGCCACTCGATCGGGTAGGCCAGCGCGACGACCTGCTCGCGTCCCTGCTCGGCCATGGCAAGCGGGAGCATCGGATCGTGGATGCCGTGCGCCCAGAAGATCGGCACGTCGCGGTTCGCGGGCGCGGCCTCGGCGGCCAGCGTGCCGCCGAGCGGCAGGTAGCACGAGAGCGCGAGGATGCCGGCGAGCCGGTCCGGATGGCGCAGCCCCACGTGCAGGGCCATGGCCCCGCCCTGGGAGAAGCCGGCCAGCACGAGGCGGCCGGGGGCGACCCCGCGCTCCCGCTCCCGCGCGATCAGCGCTTCGATCTGCCTGGCCGACTGGCGCACGCCCGCCTCGTCCTCCCGCCGGACGCCCGCGAGCGCGCGGATGTCGTACCACGCCCGCATGACGTGTCCCTGGTTGATCGTGACGGGCCGGAGCGGCGCGTGTGGGAACACGAAGCGGATGCGGGTCGTCGCGGGCAGGCCCAGCTCGGGCACGATCGGCTCGAAGTCGTGCCCATCCGCGCCGAGCCCGTGCATCCAGACCACCGCCGCGTCCGGGTTCGGCGCGGTCTCGATCTCGATGGACTCCAGCAGGTCGGCCATGGCTGTCCCCCTCACCCTGCCCTCTCCCCAGAGGGGAGAGGGGATCCGAGGAACCCTCGCCCCCGGAGGGGGAGAGGGCAGGGTGAGGGGGAGGGTGCTGAGGGGTAGATCGCGGTTACCGGCACTCCTTCACCCAGTCCGCGGTCTCGACCATCACGCGGTACCGCGCGCCCGCGTCGGCCACGGGCACCGCGAACACCGCGCGCCCGCCCGAGAGCACGTCGCCCATCACGCGCCGGCGGTAGCTGCCCGCCACCGCGCCGTCGGCGCCGAGTTGCTCCACGCGGAGCCAGACATTGGCGGCGTCCTGGATGTTGTGGTTGTGGAGATAGCCCAGCACCTGCGCCCGGCCCGCCCGCGTGGGCTCGACGGTCCACTCGGGCTGCAGCGAATCGGCATGGAGGACTGCCGGGCTCTGCGCCGCCGCGCCCACGACGGCGCCCAGCAGGGCCGCGAACGTGAGGGCGAGCACCCGGGCCAGGCTCGACATGGGCCCGAGTGTACCGCCAAGGCGGCGCTCTTGTCTCGTGCGGTAGAGTACGTGCGTGACGCCACTTCGCCGCGCTCCCGGGCTGGCCGCCGCGCTGCTCGCCTTCCTGCTGACCACCGCCGCCGCGCCGCCGGCGCCCCCGGGCGCGGCGGGCC
>JBBDXN010000024.1:41205-43110 GCA_040902305.1 Candidatus Rokuibacteriota bacterium
ATCGGCACGGAACGCACCGGCGGGCGCCGCGACCACGTGCTGGCCTTGACCGCGTCCGAGATGGAAGGCCGTGGCTCCGGCACCCCCGGTGGCGACCGCGCGGCCCGCTACATCGCGGCCGAGCTGGCGCGGGCCGGCCTGCGCCCAGGCGGCGACGCGGGCACGTTCTTCCAGGAGTTCGTCGTGGGGGAGACCCCGCGCGTGGGCCCCGGCAGCCGGCTCGCGCCGGCCGCGGCCGGATCGCGGGAGCTGCCGATCGGGCAGGCGTGGACACCCCATGGCGGCTCGGCCACCGGCCCGGTGTCGGCCGAGCTGGTGTTCGTCGGCCACGACGAGTATTCCTCCGTGAGCGTGGGCGGGCGCATCGCGCTCACGCTCGCCGGCGCGCCCGGGAGCGCGGCCCGGCCTTCGCGCCTCGAGCAGTTGATCGCGGCGCGCCGGGCGGGCGCCCGGGCGCTGCTCATCGTCGAGGACACGCTGCCCGCGGTGATCGCGACCGCGGCGCCGGTGGCGCTGCTCTCGGGCAGCGTCACCCGGGCCGGCGCCGATGCGTTGCTCGCCGGGTCCGGGACGTCGCTCGCGGGCCTGACCCGGCGAAGCCCCGGCACCCCGGCGGCCTTCGCGACCGGCCTGCGCGTGGACCTGCACGTCGACCTCGCGCGAGAGCAGGTGCGCGCCGCGAACGTGATCGGCGTGCTGCCCGGCGCCGATCCGGCGCGCGCCGCGGAGGCGGTGGTGATCGGCGCCCACTACGATCATCTCGGGCGCGACGGCGCGGCGGTCTATCACGGCGCCGACGACAACGCCTCGGGCACCGCGGTGGTCCTGGGCCTCGCGCGATCCCTGGCCGAGACGCGGCCGCCCCGGACGCTCGTCTTCGTCCTGTTCGCGGGAGAGGAGATGGGGCTGCTGGGCTCCGCCCACCACGTGCGGCAGCCCTCCGCGGTGCCGGTCGAGCGCATGGCGGCGATGCTGAACTTCGACATGGTGGGCCGCCTGGACGGCCGGCGGGTGCTCGTGGGCGGGGTGGACACCGGCGCCGGGTTTCGCCCGCTCGTCGAAGCGGCCGGCCGCGACGCCGGGCTCGATCTCGATCTGCGCGGCGCGGGCGCCGGCCCGTCCGATCACACGCGGTTCCACGGCGCGGGCGTGCCGGTGTTGTTCTTCCACAGCGGCACGCATGCCGACTACCATCGGCCCTCCGACACCGCGGAGAAGATCGACATCGCCGGCATGGCCAGGATCGCCAGCCTGGGGGCCCGGGTCGCCACGCGCATCGCCGAGGGCCCGCGCCCGGTCTTCGCGCGAGGGCCGGCGCCCGCGCCGCGCGCCGCGCGCCGCGGGCCGGCCGGGCGCGCGGGCGCCGACGCCGGCGGCGCCTTCCTCGGCATCGCGGCCGACGCCCGCGCGGGCTGGGACGGCGTACGCCTCGGCTCCATCGTGCCCGGGAGCGCCGCCGAGCAGGCGGGCCTGCGCGCGGGCGACGTGCTGGTCCGGCTGGGCGACCGCGGGCTGCACGGCTTCCCGGATCTGCGCGAGGAGCTCGGCCGCCGCCGTCCGGGCGAGACGCTCGCGCTCGTGTATCTCCGGGACGGTCGGGACCACACGGGTCCGGTGACGCTCGGCGCCTGGCCGTGAGCCTGGCCCTGGCGCTCCGGGGCGCCTCCTGTCACCTGCGCAACCTGCGCACGCGCCTGCCCTTCCGCTACGGAGTGGTGACGCTCACCCATTTCCCGCTGCTGCACCTGGCCGTCGACGTGGAGGCGGCCGACGGCCGCCGCGCGCGCGGCTTCGCGGCCGACAACCTGCCGCCGAAGTGGTTCGACAAGGATGAAGCCAAGAGCTTTCGCGACAACGTCACCGACCAGCTCGCGTCGATCCGCGCCGCGCAGGCCGCGTACCTCG
>JBBDXN010000024.1:43120-45891 GCA_040902305.1 Candidatus Rokuibacteriota bacterium
CGTGTGGCAGGAAGCCTACGCGGCCTGCGCGGGCGGCGGGCCGGCGCTCGGGCTCAACGGGCTCACCGCGGCCTTCGGGTCGTCGCTGTTCGAGCGCGCCCTCGCCGACGCGGCGGGGCGGCTGAGCGGCCGCGACGTGGTCGGGATGCTGCGCGACGACGTGCTCGGCATCCGGCCCGAGGCGGTGCGCCGCGAGCTCACCCGCGACGACCTGCTGGCCTGGGCGGGCCGGCCCGCGCCCGAGACCATCGCGGTCCGGCACACCGTGGGCCTGCTCGATCCGATCGTGGCCGCCGACGTGCCGGCCGATGGGTGGCTGCGCGACGGGTTGCCCCAGACCCTGGAGGAATGCGTGCGTGCCCACGGCCTGCGCCATTTCAAGTTGAAGGTGGGCGGCCAGGTCGAGGCCGACGTGGACCGCCTCACCCGCATCGCGGCGACGCTCGACGGGCTGATCCCCGACGGCTACCTCGCGACGCTGGACGGCAACGAGCAGTACAAAACGATGGCCGACTTCGCCGCGCTGGTGGAGGCCATCGAGGGGGCGCCCGCGCTGGCCCGGCTCTGGCGCTCGACCGCCTTCATCGAGCAGCCGCTCGACCGTGCCATCGCCCTCGACGCCGCGGCCACCGAGGGCCTCGGCGCGCTCGGCCGGCGCGTGCCCATCATCATCGACGAGAGCGACGGCGATCTCGAGGCGTTTCCGCGCGCGCTCGCCCTCGGCTACCGGGGGGTGTCCACCAAGAACTGCAAGGGCATCGTGAAGTCCTTCCTCAACCGCTCCCTGGTCGAGCGCCTGAACGCGGGGCGCCCCGAGCCGGCGCGCCTCTTCATGAGCGCGGAGGACCTCACCACCGTGCCGGTGGTGCCGGTGCAGCAGGACCTGGCCACCGTGCGCGCGCTCGGGATCACCCACGTGGAGCGCAACGGACATCACTACGTCCGCGGCCTCGCGCATTGCTCGCCGCGCGAGCGGGCCGCGGCGCTCCGCGATCACGGTGATCTCTACCGCGGCGACGAGCACCAGGCGTGGCTGCGCATCGAGCGGGGCGCCCTGCGGGTCGGCTCCCTGGCCACTCCCGGCTACGGGGTCGCCTTCGCGCCCGACCTCGACGCGATGATCCCGCTCGGGCGCTGGAGCTTCGACTCGCTCGAAGCGGGCGGGTGAGGGTTAGCGCCCCGCGACCTCGTCCCGGGCGGTGACCGCGGCCGCCTCGGCCAGCAGCGTGTACTTGGCCAGCGTGCGCGTGGCGAGCG
Organism: Candidatus Rokuibacteriota bacterium; assembly: GCA_040902305.1. Taxonomy (GTDB): domain Bacteria; phylum Methylomirabilota; class Methylomirabilia; order Rokubacteriales; family CSP1-6; genus CAMLFJ01. The sequence goes on from JBBDXN010000024.1 coordinate 44,378, forward strand.
CGGCGGGCCGGTGCCCGGTGTCGATCCAGCCCAGCAGCTCGTCGAGGAGCTCGGCGAAGTGGGCCTCGTGGCCCGCGTCGAGCGCGGGCGGCACGTCGATCTCGTGGCTCGCGGGGCCCACCGCGCGGGTCGTCGCGCCCGGCCACTCTCCGCCGGCCAGCACCCGGGTGAGGTGGCGCGCGGTCTCCGCGCTGTCGCCGCGCGTCTCGACGACCACGCGCCGCCGGAAGGCGGTCGCCGCGCTCTGCTCGACCCGGATCTCCGCGGCCCGGCCGCGCAGGACGAGGCGCGAGGTGTCGCCGCCGCCGGGCGGCGAGGAGACCTCCCAGCGCGTGGCGGCGCGCGCGGTCACGCCGCGGAGCCGGTAGGTCAGCTCCGCGTTGCAGAAGACCCGCAGCGCGTCGACTTCCACCGCGCCGCGCAGCGCCGGCGGCACGCGGCCCGCCCCGGTGATGCGGGTGAAGACATCGACGGGCAGGCGCGTGGACCAGCCGCGCGCGGCGAGGAGCCGCGGGCCGTCATCCGGGGCGGCGGCCTCGAGCAGCCACTGGGCCTGATCGACGAGGTGGGTGGGGATGTCCACCGCGCCGCCGCCCTGGACGCGTGGATCGAAGAACCACCACGGGCGGCGAAGCGGCGCGCCGTCCACCTGCTTCTCGAAATGGTGGACGCTCTCCTGCTCGATGGCGGGCTCCGCCCCGCCGTCGGTCACGAAGCCGCCGAAGACCGCCGGATCGTCCACCAGCCGCTTCACGAGCCGCCCGATCGTGTCGCGCCGGCCGGTCATCATCTCGCGCGCGATCGGCCCGCCGGCCAGGCTCGCCCGGATCTCGGCGAGATCCGCCGGCTCCACCAGCCAGGGCTTGTCGGCCAGCACGTGGAGGCCGGACGCGTGGAGCCGGCGCATCACCCGGGCCTTGCCGCCGTTCTTCCCGGCCAGCACCACCACGTCGCCCGGCCGCTCCACGAGGAGCTGGGCGAGGGGATCGGCCGAGAGCCGCACGCGGGGTCGCCAATCGGTGGGGCGCTCCGCGCGGCGGTTGAAGCGCTCGACCAGCGCCAGGAAGTCGTCCAGCTCCGGCCCCGCGCTCGCGTAGACGAACACCTCCGGCGAGAGCGCGGCGCGAGCGGCTCTCAGGGTGAGCGTCGCGTGGAAGTGGCCGGGTTCGAGGAAGGTCAGGGTGTGCACCGCCGGAGCCTAGCACATTGCCCTCCCGCGGCCGCCGCGCGTCGAGTACTATGTCGTGTTCGTCACCCACTCGATCCCGGAGGCGGTCTTCCTCGCCGACCGCGTGGTGGTGATGACCCCCCGCCCCGGCCGCCTCGCCCGCATCTTCGACGTGCCCCTCCCGCGCCCCCGCACCGTCACCTCCCGCGCCGCCCCCGACTTCGGCGCCCTCACCCTCGCGGTGCACGAAGCGCTGGGCGCCTAGGCTGGGGTCAGGTCTTACATTCCTACATTTTGTTGGCGCTTAGCGAACCGTCTGCGCTTGGGGAAAATGTAGGAATGTAAG
>JBBDXN010000025.1:0-11476 GCA_040902305.1 Candidatus Rokuibacteriota bacterium
GGTCAGGGCCAGCAGCTCCCGCACCGCGAGGTCCTTCTCGCGGAGCTGCACCGCGCGCAGCCCCGCGGCCAGGCACTCCTCCACCACGTCGGCCGGCGGCCGGGAGGACGCGGCGCGGTCGGTGATGAGGTAGAGCGAGAAGCCTAGGTGGTCCACTCGGGCACGCCCTCCAGGGGGGAGGACGCGGTGGCATAGAGCTTCTTGCCGATTCTCCCGGCCTTGAAGGCGAGCCGTCCCGCCTCGACGGCCAGTCGCATGGCGGTGGCCATGGCCACCGGGTCCTTGGCGGACGCGATGGCCGTGTTCATCAGCACGCCGTCGCAGCCCAGCTCCATCGCGATGGCCGCGTCCGAGGCCGTGCCCACGCCCGCGTCCACGATGACCGGCACCGTGACCGCCTCGAGGATCAGCTTGATGTTGTACGGGTTGCGGATGCCGAGCCCGGAGCCGATCGGGGCGCCCAGCGGCATGACCACCGCCGCGCCGGCATCCTCCAGCTTCTTGGCCATCACCGGGTCGTCGTTGGTATACGGCAGCACCGTGAAGCCCTCGCGGGAGAGGGTGCGCGTGGCCTCGAGCAGGCCCAGCACGTCCGGGAACAGGGTGCGCGAGTCCCCGATGACCTCGAGCTTGACCAGGGTCCCGAGTCCCGCCTCGCGGGCCAGGTAGCAGGTTCGCACCGCCTCGTCGGCGGTGTAGCAGCCCGCCGTGTTCGGGAGCAGCGTGTACTTCTTCGGATCCACGAAGTCGAGGAGCGATTCGCCCTGTCCCGGCAGGCTCACGCGCCTGACCGCCACCGTGACGATCTCGGCGCCCGACGCCTCGATCGCTTCACGCATGTTCTCGAAGGACGGATACTTTCCGGTTCCTACAATGAGACGCGACTTGAACTCTTTTCCGCCCAGCCACAGCGATGTGTCGTACATGGCTAGCCTCCCTTACTTCTTTATTGATCCGCTCGCCTCGCCTTCGGCTCGCCCTGCAACTGCCCCTGCCCGACCGTTTACCCCTGCTTATCCGCCGCCCATGGGGTGGACGATCTCGATCCTGTCCCCGTCGGACAAGCGGGTCTCGGCGTAGCGGGCCCGCTGGGTGACCTCGCGGTTCAGGGCCACCGCGGTGAACTCTCGGCGAACCTTGAGCCGGGCCAGGAGGTCCTCGACGCTGAACCCCTCGGGCACCTCCATCGGCTTGCCGTTGACGGTGACAGTCATGAAAAAACCGCACGCCTTTCCAAGAAAGGGTGCGGTGAAGTGAATGTGCGCCACGTCGCGTTCCCTTCGCTGGAATTACCCAGTGCAGGTTCGAGGGGTCCCGGGCCGCACCCGGTTCTCAGGAGACCTCCCCCAGCGACGCGATCCGAATTATACCCCAGCCGCGTCGAGCTGTCGCGCGAGCGCCTCCGGGCCGGTGACCGGGAGCTGGCAGACGTAGCGCCGGCACACATAAGCGGTCGGCTTGCCCTCCACCGCTCCGCGGTCGGCCAGGAGCGGAAGCCCCGCCGCGCCCGGCGCGCCCGCCGCCGCGCCGACCACCACCCGGTTGGGCTGGTAGCGGCGGAATACCGTCTCGGCGAGCGGCGCGGCGGCGCGCTCGGCGCCGGCCGGCCACACCAGCGCCACCTCGGCCACCGGACCCAGGTGGAAGTCGAGCGCGGAGAGATAGCGGCTGAAGCCGGAGGGATACTTCTGCATGACGTCGGCCATGGGCCGGAGCGCGGTGAGCGCGACCGCCTCGTAGCGCTCCTCTCCGGTGACGATCGCGAGCTTGAGCAGCCATTCGATGGTCACCGACGTGCCGCTCGGCACCGCGTTGTCGAAGATGTTCCGCGGCCGGACCACGAGGCTCTCCTGGTCGTGGCCGGTGTCGAAGAAGGTCTCGCGCTCGACGTTCCAGAAGAGGCGCAGGGTCTCCTCGGCGAGCCGGCGCGATTCGTCGAGCCAGCGCCGGTCGAAGGTGGCCTCGTAGAGGGCGAGCAGTCCCGCGCCCACCATCGCGTGATCCTCGAGGTAGCCGGTGATCCGGGCCTGCCCGTCCTTCCAGGAGCGTAGCAGCCGGCCGTCGCGCACCATGGAGGAGATCAGGAACTCTCCGTTGCGGATGGCCGCGGTCAGATAGTCGGCGCGGCCGAGCGCGGCGGCGGCCTCCGCGAAGGCGGCCAGCGTGAGCCCGTTCCAGGAGGCCAGGACCTTGTCGTCGAGACCGGGGTGCACCCGCTTCTCGCGCGCGGCGTGGAGCATCGCGCGGGCCCGGGCGATCCGCGCGACGAGGTCGTCGGGCCGGAGGCCGAGCCTCTCCGCCACCGCGGCGGCCTCGCGCGGCACGAACAGGATGCTGTGGTCCTCGAAGTTGGGCCCGTCGTCCACGCCCCAGTAGGCCAGCGCGGTCCGGACGAGCGCCTCGTCGCCGAGGACGGTGCGAATCTCCTCGGGTGACCAGACGAAGAACTTGCCCTCGACGCCTTCCGAGTCGGCGTCCTGGGCCGAGTAGAACCCGCCCGCCGGATGCGTCATCTCGCGCTGCACGTAGTCGAGGGTCTCTTCGGTCACCTGCCGGTACTCCGCGTCGCCGGTGGCGAGCCAGCCGTGGAGATAGAGCGAGGCGAGCTGGGCATTGTCGTAGAGCATCTTCTCGAAGTGCGGCACCAGCCACTGGCCATCCACCGAGTAGCGATGGAAGCCGCCTCCGAGCTGGTCGTAGATGCCGCCCCGGGCCATGCGGGTGAGGGTGTGGCGCACCATGTGAAGCGCGCGCTCGTCTCCGGTGCGCTTCCACAGCCGCAAGATCGCCTCCCACGCCATCGGCTGCGGAAACTTGGGCGCCTGGCCGAGCCCGCCGTCGCGCTCGTCGAACTCGTTGGCGAGGCCCAGGTGCGCGCCCGCGAGGACCTCGGGGGTCAGCGGGCTGGACGACCGGGTGAGACGCTCCGATTGCCGCATGCTCTCCACGAGCTGACGGCCGGCTTCGACGACCTCGCCGCGACGGTTGTGGTAGGCGTCCGCGATCGACTGGAGCAGCCGCGGGAACGCGGGCATGCCGTGCCGGTCCACCGGCGGGAAATAGGTCCCGCCGTAGAACGGGACGCCGTCGGGCGTGAGGAAGACGGTCATCGGCCAGCCGCCCCGGCCGGTCATGGACTGCACGGCCTGCATGTAGATCTGGTCCACGTCCGGGCGCTCCTCGCGATCCACCTTGATCGAGACGAAGAGGCGGTTCATGAGGGCGGCGATCTCGTCGTTCTCGAACGACTCGCGCTCCATGACGTGACACCAGTGGCAGGCCGAGTAGCCCACCGAGAGAAGGATCGGCCGGTCCTCGCGGCGGGCCAGGTCGAAGGCGTCGGGCCCCCACGGATACCAGTCCACCGGGTTGTGGGCGTGCTGCAGCAGGTAGGGGCTGGTCTCGGAAGCGAGGCGGTTCGTGGGACGGGACGAGGACACGTGCGGCCGCCGGCTCAGGCCGGCGGGGAGGCAACGAACGGAAGGGCCGCGACCCGGGCCGGCTGCTCGCCGGAGCCGTCGGCCACTGTGACCGCGGTGCCGGGCTCGAAGTGCTCCCGGCGGACGTAGGCGAGCGCGATGGGGCGGCCGAGCGCGATGGAGCGCACCGCGGAGGTGACGCGGCCGACCTCCTTGCCGGCCGCGGTGACGTGCGCCCCTTGCTCCGGGATGCGCTCGCCGTCGATCACGAGGCCGCTCAGCGCCCGGTTGACGTGCCCGCGATACTTCACGCGCGCCACCACCTCCTGGCCGATATAGCAGCCCTTGGTGTAGCTCACCAGCGGGTCGAGGCGCGTCTCGGGCATGATCACCGAGTCGTCCACATCCTGGGGGTACCACGGCTGCCCCGCCTCGACACGCAGCACGTCGAGCGTCTCCGCTCCCGCGGCCACCGCGCCGGCCGCCTCGAAGGCGCTCCGCACCGAGGCGGCATGCTCGGCCGGCACCCAGCAGTGAAACCCGGCCCCCGGCCCCTCGGCGCGATTGACCATCCGCACCGGCGCGCCGGCGATCGTGGCCTCGACATGGGCATAGGGCGGCAGGTCGAGCCCGCTCGCGGCCAGCCCCTCGAGCAGGCCGCGCGCGGCCGGCCCCTGCAGCGAGAGGATCGCGAAGGCCTCGTCCACCGCCTCGAAATAGGCCTTCTCGGAGATGAGGTACCGGTCGAGGGTCTGGAGCGTCTTCTCGGTCAGGCTCGCCGGCAGCTCGATCAGCACCCGGTCGGTCGCCGCGTAGACGACCAGGAGGGCCGTCACCTTGCCGTGAGCGTCCAGGAAGGCGGCGGGTGCGCCCTGGCCGGGCCCGAGGCCTTTCACGTCGTTGGTGAGCATGCCCTGCAGGAAGGCCAGCCGGTCGCGGCCGGTCACGCTCACCTTGCCCAGCCCGGACCGGTCGAAGAGGGCCACGCCCTCGCGGGCCGCCCGGTATTCGGTGAGCATGCCCAATTGTTGTCGCGCGCGGGGCGCGTGTCAACTTGCGGGCCCCGGCCGACTCGTACACAATGGCCGCCGTGTCGCCCACCGCATCGCCCGATTCGCGGGCTCGCTCCCGCTTCCGCCGCCGGCTTCTCCACTGGTACGGCCGTCATCGCCGCGATCTGCCGTGGCGGCGGACCGAGGATCCCTATCACGTCCTCGTCTCGGAGATCATGCTGCAGCAGACCCAGGTGGAGCGGGTCGTGCCCAAGTACCACGAGTTCCTCGGCCGCTATCCCACGCTCGAGGCACTGGCCGACTCCGCGCCCGAGGACGTCACGCGCCTCTGGTACCCACTCGGCTACAACGTCCGCCCGCTCAACCTGCACGGGATCGCGCGCGAGGCGGTCGCCAGCTACGGCGGCCGGCTCCCCGAGGACCCGGTGGCGCTCCGGGGCATGCGGGGGATCGGCCGGTACACCGCGGGCGCCCTGCTCTGCTTCGCCTACGGGCGCGCGGTGCCCCTCGTGGACACGAACGTGCGGCGCGTGCTCGGGCGCGTGTTCCTGGGGCCGCGCCGGCTGGCTGGCGCGGCTGCGGGGACAGAAGACGATGTGGGATCTGGCGGGCGCGCTGGTGCCCCGGCGGCGGTCGTACGACTACAACCAGGCCCTGATGGATTTCGGGGCCACCTGGTGCACCGCGCGCGCGCCGCGCTGCCGTCCCTGCCCGATGAAGGGCTTCTGCGCGAGCTACCAGATCAACTGGCGGACCGGCGGGGGACGGACCGATGGGCGCGCTTGACGGGAAGGTCGCGGTCGTGGCGGGCGGCGGCACCGGCATCGGCCGGGCCATCGCGCTGCGCTTCGCGCGGGAAGGCGCCCGGGTCGCGGTGTTCGGCCGGCGGCCGGGTCCGCTGGACGCGGTCGTGAGCGCGATCACCGGGGCCGGCGGCACCGCCCGCGCCCTGGCCGGGGACGTCGGCGCCGAGACGGACGTGGCTCGGCTCGTCGATGAGGCGGTACACGCGTGGGGCGGGGTGGACGTGATGGTCAACTCCGCGGCGGTGCGCCTTCACTCGCCGCTGGCCGAGATTGGGGCGGCGGAGTTCGCGGAGGTGCTGCGCATCAACCTGGTGGGGGCGTTCGTGCTGACCAAGCTGGTAACCGGGCCCATGCGCGCGCGCGGTGGCGGGAGCATCATCCATATCGGCTCCGCGCTCGGCACCGCCGCCGCGCCCTTCTTCTCGGCCTACGTCGCCTCCAAGGGCGGCCTGAACGCGCTCGCCCGCGCGGCCGCGGTCGAGCTGGTCGGGGACGGTATCCGGGTGAACGTGGTGGCGCCCGGCACCATCGACACCGTCATCACCCAGGGCGTGACCGACTTCCGCCGCAAGATGCTCGAGCACCGCATTCCGATCGGCCGGGCCGGCCACGTGGACGACATCGCGGCGGCGTGTCTGTATCTGGCATCGGACGACTCACGATACGTCACCGGCTCCACCCTCGCCGTCGATGGGGGATGGACCGCTTCATGACCGAGCCCCTCACCCCGCCCTCTCCCCAGGGGGGAGAGGGCGAGAGCCTCATCGAGGTCGTGGCGGCCGTGATCGAGCGCGGCGACGGCCGGATCCTGATCGCGCGGCGCCTTGCCGCCGGTCATCTGGGCGGGCTGTGGGAGTTCCCCGGTGGCAAGCGGCAGGCCGGTGAGACGCCGGAGGCGGCGCTGGTGCGGGAGCTGCGGGAGGAGCTGGACGTGACGGTGACGGTCGGCGAGCGTCTCGACGCGGTGGAATGGGCCTATCCCGAGAAGACGGTCAAGCTGTCCTTCTTCCGCTGCACGGTTCACGAGGAGCCGCGAGGTGCCCTCGGCCAGGAGATCGCCTGGGTGGCGCCGGGGGAGCTCGGCCGCTACGACTTCCCGGCGGCCGACGCGGGGCTGGTCGGGCGTCTCAGCCGCGGCTGACCGCGCGCAGCGCCCGGCTTCGCCGGGCGCTCAGGAGCAGGATGCCCGCGTAGAGGGCGAGGCCCACCGCCTGCAGCGCGGCGGCCCCGGCCACCATGAGCGCGGCGGCTCCCAGGCAGAGCCAGCGCAGCCAGCCGGAGATGGGGCCCCCGGCGTGCCCCACCACCGAGGACGCGAGCGCGATCGCGGACAGCGCCGCCACGCTCGACATCAGGATGATCTCGGGCCAGGCGCCCTTGAGCAGCAGCTCCTGGTGATAGACGAAGGCGAACGGCACGAGGAAGCCGGCCACCCCCAGCCGGAACGCCTCGATGCCGGTGGCGAACATGTCGGCCCCCGCGATATTGGCGGCGGCGAAGGCGGTGACCGCGTCGGGCGGAGTGAGATCGGACAGCACCGCGTAGTAGAAGACGAAGAGGTGCGCGGCGAGGAGGCTCACCCCGAGATTGCCCAGGGCCGCGGCGCCCACCGTGACCGCGATGACGTACGCGGCGGTGGTCGGGATGCCGGTGCCCAGCACGGAGACGACGACGAAGACCAGCAGCATGGCCACCAGCAGGATGCCGCCCGCCATTTCCACCACCACCCCGCCGAAGGCCAGCGCGGCGCCGGTGCGGGTCAGCACGCCCACGATCATGCCGGAGCCGGCCAGGGCCACCGCGATCGTCGCGGCGGAGAACGAGGCCTCGGTCAGCGCCTCCCAGCACCGGCGCGGGGTCATCCACGTCTGCCGGTCGAGGAAGGACAGGACGAAGGTGACCGCGATCGTGTAGAAGGCGGCGCCGGTCGGCGAGTATCCCTCGGCCAGGAGATAGACGATGAGGCCGAAGGGGATGACGAAGTAGCCGCGCCGCAGCACCGGCTTCCACGACGGCAGCTCCGACCGCGGCACCGGCCGCATGCCGTAGCGCAGGGCCAGGAAGTGCACCATCGCGAGCAGGCCCACGTAGTAGAGGATGGCCGGGATGGCGGCCGCCTTGATGATCTCGAAGTACGAGATCCCGGTCACCTCGGACATGATGAAGACGCCCGCCCCCATGACCGGCGGCATGATCTGCCCGCCGGTGCTCGCGATGGCCTCGATCGCCGCCGCGTTCTTCGCGGTGTAGCCGCCCTTCTTCATCAGGGGGATCGTGAAGGAGCCGGTGGCGTAGACGTTGGCCACCGTCGAGCCCGAGATCGTGCCGAAGAGCGCGGAGGCGATGACCGCGATCTTGGCGGGGCCGCCGCGGGCCCAGCCGGCCAGCCGCACCGCGAGATCGATGACGAACTCCCCGACCCCGGCCTTCATCATCACCGCCGCGAACAGCACGTAGATGAACAGGATGTTGGAGGAGATGCCGGTCAGGAAGCCGTACATCCCCTCGTCGCCCGCCAGGTACACGAACTCGACCATGCGGGGAAACGGGTAGCCCTTGAAGTTGAAGAGGCCGGGAATCCACTGGCTGGTGCCGAGGTAGACGAGCGAGACGCAGATGGTCACCGCCATCCAGGGCGACAGGGACCGGCGGCAGGCCTCGATCACGAGGACGGCCATGATGGCGCCGATCGCAACCTCGATCGGCAGCACCGGCGAGGCGCCCTCCCACCGGTGATTGAGGCGGTCCGCGTCCCAGATCAGGTACAGGCTGCCGACCGCGGTGAGGGCCGCCCCCAGCCAGTCGAAGGCGCTCGGGCGCGTCCGCGGTGAGCGGGCGTTGAACGGGAAGGTGAGGAAGACGAGCGGGACGAGGAAGAGAAGGTGGATCGAGCGCTGCAGGCGCGGCTCGAAGGTCCCGTAGCCCGCGGTGTAGAGATGGAAGAGGGCGGCCGCCGCCGCGTAGAGGCCGGCCGCCCAGTAGACCCATCCCTCGAGCTTTCTGATTCCCTAGCCCCCGCCGCGACGCGGCCCGACTACTTCAGCCAGCCCTTCTCCCGGTAGTACCGCTCGGCGCCGGGATGCAGCGCGACGCCGAGGAAGAGATGGCCTTTCGAGGGCTCGTAGTCGGCGAGACTGCCGTGGATCTTTCGCACCCGGTCGGCGTTGTCGTTGAGCGCTTTGGTGATGTTGTAGGCGAGGTCGTTGGCCATGCCGCTTCCCACCGTGATCGTCGTGCCCATGGTGGCGGAGACCACGGGCTCATTGCCGTTCGCGGCCTTCGGGTACGTCCCGGCCGGGATGACCCCCTCGCCCATGCCGAACTTGCCGAGATGCGCGAGCAGGGGCTTCGGGAAGGCGAGGATCTTCAGGTCGCGGCCCACCGAGGCCTCGGTGATCGAGGCGCCGGGCAGGGCCAGGAAGGTGAAGGTCCCGTCCACGTTGCGGTCCTTGAAGGCGCCCGCCTGCTCCGAGTAGGAGCCGCGGAAGAAGCGGGTCCCCGCCGCCTCCCACGTCTTGTAGCAGTCCGCGGCCTTGCCGGGCTGGCAGTAGCGGTAGAACTCCATGATCTTCTCGAAGACCCACACGTCGGAGGAGCCGGGCTTGGAGATGGCCAGGCGCATCGGCTTCTTGGTCTTGAAGATCTCGTCCATGGTCATCTTGGCGAAGGGCGAGTCGGCGGCCACGTAGAAGTGGAAGGTGTTGAGGCTCATGTTGCCGGCCAGCGCGCGGAGCTTCTCCATCTTCTGTCCCGGGTACGGGTCTTCCCCGCGGAGCGCGGCGCCCAGGAGCGGGGGCAGGCCCATGCCGAGATCGGCCTCGCCCTTCTCGACCAGCACCGGGTTCTGGGTGCCGCCGCCCGGCACGACCTTGATGTTGAGGCCGGCCTTCTCGCGCAGCAGCTCGGCCATGCCGCCCGAGATCGTGTACCAGCCGCCCCCGACCGCGCCGGCGGTCCAGGTCAGCGACTGCTGCGCGGCCGCGCCGCCGGCCAGCATCCCCGAGAGGACGAGAGTCATCACCGCGAGCCCGAAACGCTTCCGCATCGATCCTGCCTCCTGTGACCGCATCAGAACATGTTGGCTTCGGCGCGCAGCCTTCCCGCGGCGAAGCGGTCGAGGGACAAGGCTTGAATATCCATGCTGCCAGTCCGGCCGTCAAGGAGCACCTATTCCTCGGGGCCGGCCCGGGCCCCGGTCACCCGCTCGCCGCTCTTGACGATCGCGGTAACCGGGCGGCCGGTCAGCAACCGGAGCCCGCGGCTCTTGGCCACCGCGAGGAAGGCCGGGAGCAGCGAGTACGGATCGGCGGAGCCGTCGTCCGCGCAGAAGCTGCCGCCGGCCAGGTCCGCGGTCACGAGCGGGGCCAGGTGCGCCTGGATCTCGGCCGGGGTCAGGATCTCGCCCGCGACGCCCAGCCCGCGCTGGAGATCCACGTTGCGGCGGCACTGCTCGAGCGTGGCTTCATCGGCGGTCACGAACAGATAGCCGTGGCGGATGAAGTCCACCGAGCGGCCCAGGATCTCCCGGTCGTGGGTGAAGTAGCGATACGAGGCCCGGATCGCGATCGAGCAGGTGGTAGGCGATGGAGCCGCCGATGATGCCGGCGCCGATGATCAGGACGTCGGCGGTCTGGCTCACCCGGGGCGGTCCGGGTCAGGCGGGCCGCGGCGGCAGCCCGTGGCGCACCGCCTCGTGGACCATCCGGACCAGGGTCGTGATGTCGAAGACGGGCAGGCCGGTGGCGGCCTGGATGTCGGCGCGGTAGGGCGGCATGTTCGTGCACTCGAGCACGATGGCGCCGATCTCGGGATGGGCGTCGAGCATCCGTCGCGTCACCGTCAGGTGCTCCTCTCGCGCTGCCTCCACGTCGAGCGCGAGCTGATCGTCGAGCAGCACGTGCGTGAATTCCTTCTCGGTCTCGAGTCCGGCCACCACCAGCGGGGTTTCCGGCGCGATCCCCGCCCCCGCCATGTGCTCGGCGTGCAGCGACGAGGCGTTCACGGTGAGAATGCCCACCGCGCGGCCGGGCGGCAGCATGCGGTGCACCAGCGGCACCAGCATGAGGCTCGAGGTGAAGACCGGGATGGAGACCGCGGCGGCCAGCTCCGGCTGGAACTTGGCGAGGAAGCCGCAGTTGGTGGTCACCGCGCACACGCCCTCACGCTCGAGGAGCCGCGCGCCCTCGACGAAGGCGGGCAAGAGCTCCCGCTGGCCCTGGCGCACCACCCGGTCCGGCGAGGCACCGGCCACGCGGTGATAACGCACCGGGAAGTCGAAGGTGGACGCATTGCCCATGTCGCCCGGGATGCGCGGAAACTGGGTGTCGAGCATGAGGATGCCGACCGAGAAGCCGTAGAGATTCTGCCCGCCCCGCACGCGCATGCTCGCTCCGCTCGCCTTACTCTTGTATCCGCTCGTCTCGCCTTCGGCTGCGCCTCGCCCTGCGGCTAGTTCAGCTGGGCCAGCTTCTGGCGCACGCGCCGGAGCTGGTTCCGCACTTGCTCGTGATCGGCCGCGTTGGGAAAGTCGGTCAGGTACTGCTCCCAGTCCGCGACCCCCCGCTCGAGGCGCCCCATGCTGCTCCAGGCCGCCCCGCGGTCGCGCCGCTCGCCGGCGGAGGCGGGATTGAGCACGAGCAGGCGATCGATCACCCGTACCACCTGGTCCCAGGCTTCCTGCCGCCAGTAGACCCCCTTGAGGTTGGCCAGTATCCGGGTGAGGAACTGGCGGTTGCTCACCGGCGCGAAGTGCTCGGGCCGCAGGCGCACCGGGCGGCCGAGCGCCTGGCTGACCAGTTTCCCGCAGCTCTCCGCGGTCACGAGCGCGCCCCGGTTGAAGGGGTCGAGCAGCACCTGCTCGCCCGCGATGCGGGCGCCGGTGATGAAATGTCCGGGCAGCCCGATGCCTTCCATCTCCAGGTCGAGCCGGCGCCCTACCTCGATGAGGACCAGCGACAGCGTGATCGGGATGCCGAGGCGACGATTCAGGACCTCGTTGAGATGGCTATTGCGTGGATCGAAGTAGTCGGCGCGGTCCCCCGCGAAGCCCAGCTCCTCGAAGAGGTATTCACGCAGGCGGTGGAGACGGCCGAGCGCGTCGGCGGTGCGCCGAGCCGGCTCCGCCGCCTCCGCGAGCGCGGAGAGGCGCCCGAGATACTCCTCGACGTCGAGCCCGGGGTGCTCGGGCGCCGCGATGAGCAGGGCCGCCCGCGCCAGCCGGATCTGCTCGTGCGGGGGG
>JBBDXN010000025.1:11486-45611 GCA_040902305.1 Candidatus Rokuibacteriota bacterium
CCCCCGCCGGGACGAACGCGGCCAGCGACGAGTCGGAATCCATCAACAGCCGGGCGCGTGATGGATGCCGGCGGTCCGGAGCGCCGCGCCCTGCAGCTCTTCCGCCAGCGCCAGGGTCCGCGCCGACGCGCGGCGCGCCGCCTCCTGCGTCTCCGGCGTGGTGGCCAGCTTGAGCAGCAGCGACCGGCCGAGCTGGTGGTGGAAGCGCTCGTCCGGCTCGATGATGTCCCGGTAAAGGGTCGCGGTCAGCTGGTCCCCGGCGCGATCGCAGAACTCGATGAACTGGCGGTTCTTGACCACCGCGATGGCCTCGCGGGTGAACTGCCCGGCCGCGACGCGCTCGACGGTGGCCTCGAGGCCGTCGAGGTACTTGAAGAGCGGTCCCCAGCCCTGGGCGAGCGGATCGAAGCCCCGGACGTCTTGGCCCAGCTCGCCGAGGCGGTCCGCGATCATGCGGTAGTGCTTGGCCTCGTCACCGGCCTGCCGGGCGAAGGCCATCTTCACCTCGACGTCGGTCGTCGTCACCAGCCAGCGCGCCGCGATCTCGGTGGCCTCGATCTCGTTCTTCAGCGCCACCTTCAGGAGATTGGTGACGTCCAGGGCTCCGGATACCTCCGGCTTCAGGGTGGCCTCGGGCTCGAGCCGGCGCAGGAGCGCCTGGTTGGTCTCGTCGAGCTGGGCGACGAATTCGGCCGCGGTCATGCCGCCAGGCCTCGCTCCAAGAGCTCGGGCAGCTCCTGGGTCAGCGCTTCCTTCGTCACCACGCGGCGGCAGCGCGCGTGCAGGGGCTGGGTCACCCGCGCGAGGGCGTGGGTGGTATAGCCCAGGACCGGCGCGGCGGGCACGCGCTCCAGGGCCGTGAAAATCGCTTCATAGTCCCACCCATCGGTGGTGAGATCCACGATCACCAGCGCGGGCGGCTCGCCCTCGAGCGCGGCGGCCAGCTCCTGCGGGGTGCGGGCGAAGACGAGCGGGGTGCCGACCAGCCGAGCGGTCTCCCGGATGCGGGCGACGAAGAAGAGATCACGGACGACGGCGACGGCCTTGATGGGCGGGCTCCGCCTAGTCGTCCTGCTCCTGGATGCCGAGCCAGTACTTGTTCCACTCGGCCAGGTGCGTGAGCGTGGCCAGGTCGCGCATGCGATCCACGTAGACGATGCCGTTCAGGTGATCGGTCTCGTGCTGGATCACCCGGGCGAAGAACTCCTTGGCCACCACGTCGATCTGGCCGCCCTCTCGATCCAAGGCATCGAGCCGCACCGAGCCGAAGCGCGGGACGACGCCCCGCATGTCGGGCACGGAGAGGCAGCCCTCCCAGCCGTCTTCCATCTCCTCGGTCAGCGGGCTCACCACCGGGTTGATGAGGATGGTCAGCGGAATCGGCGGCGCGTCCGGATAGCGCGGGTTGCCGTTCACCTCGATCAGGCAGATCTGCTGGAGGACGTGCACCTGCGGCGCGGCCAAGCCGGCACCGTTGTATTCCCGCATCGTCTCGATCATATCGTCGATCAGCCGCTGAATTTCCGGGGAGCAGATCTCCGAGACCGGCACCGGGGAGGCGATCTTGCGTAATACCGGATGTCCGAGACGCGCGACCTTCAGGATGGCCATACCGATCTCCTCTCGCGGTCGGATTGTAGCATAGGCGGCTCAGGCGCCGGCCAGCCGCGCCAGGAGATCGAACGTCATCTGGCCGATGTCGAGATTCACGCCTCGTTCTCGCGGTAGATCGCGGCGTTGCGACGGAGACCCGACGCCTTGGCTCGAAGCAGCGGAGTTCCCCGGAACCGGAGCCGGAGCGTCTCGTCGTCCATGGCGGTGACGGCCTCCGCGCCGGGGTACGAGGCGCGCGGGTGGAACTCGGTCTCCGGCGTCACCGGTGCCTTCCGGTTCCACGGGCAGACGTCCTGGCAGATGTCGCAGCCGAATTGCCAGCCGGTCATGGCCGCGTGCAGCTCCGGATCGATGTCGCCCCGGTGCTCGATCGTGAGGTAGGAGATGCAGCGCCGGGCGTCGAGCACGTAAGGCGCGACGAAGGCCCCGGTCGGGCAAGCGTCGAGACAGGCGCGGCAGGTGCCGCAGCGATCGGCGAGCGGCCGATCGTGGGCCAGGTCGGCGGTGGTCAGAAGCATGCCGATGAAGAACCAGGAGCCGAGGCGCGGGTGGAGCAGCATGGTGTTCTTGCCGACCCAGCCGAGGCCGGCCCGCGCGGCCACGTCGCGCTCGAGGACGGGGCCGGTGTCCACGTAGCCCTTGCTGCGCGCGCCGCCCGCTTCCGCGAGATACGCCGCGAGCCGCTCGAGCCGCGGGCCGATGACGTCGTGGTAGTCGCGGCCCCAGGCGTAGCGGGCCACCGGCCGCCAGGAAGCGTCCGCCGGCTCACCTTGAAAATAGTTCAGCGCCACGCACAGGGCGGAGCGCGCGCCGGGCAGGACGCGGGCGGGATCGAGCCGTTCCTCCAGCCGTCGCTCGAGGTAGCTCATGGTCCCGGCGTGGCCGGCCTCCACCCAGCGCCGGAACGCGGGGCCATGCTCGGGCGGGTCGGCGGGCCCGACCGCCACCAGATCGAAGCCCAGCTCGAGGGCGAGGGCCTTGACCGCGCCGGTGAGGGTGGAGGCGGCGAGGGTCATCTCTGATCCGCTCGGCTCGAACTCTTCCATTCGCGCGGCTCGCCTGCGGCTGCGCCTCGCCCGCCGGGCTGCACCTCGCAAGGCTGCCTTCGAGCCTTCACGAGCAGATGGCTGCGCGTCAGGGTGCGGCCACCGGACTCGAGGAACGCGATGTAGCGAAACCAGCGCCCGTCCGCTTTCCACCGGTCCTCGAGTCCCACCGCGGCCGCCAGCCCTTCCTCGACCGAGTCGAAGCGCCGCACCTCCCGCTCCACCTCGAGGGTCTCCACCCGGAAGTCCCGCGACTCGAGCGCGGCTCGCATGCGGTCCTCGTCATAGGCGAAGCGGGAGACCTTGCCGGTCTCCTTCCACTGGTCCACGTGAAACGAGACCATCGCCAGGCACGCACCGGGCGGCAGGGCGAGGGCCGCGCGCTCGATGATGGCGTCCGAGGCGCAGAGGTGGGCCGTGACCAGGTCCGGCTTCCACCGCTCGTACGAGACCGCCTCGACGTCGGCCTCGTGGAACTCGACGTTGGCGAGCCCCGCAGCCGCCGCGCGCCGGCGGGCCTCCTCGAGGAGATGCCCCTCGCGGTCGAGGCCGACGACCCGCTTTGCGGCGACGGCCAGCGCCAGCGACAGGCGGCCCGCGCCGCAGCCCACATCGAGGACCCGGCTCCGGTCGAGCGGCTCCCGGGCGAGCAGATCGAGGAAGCGGGCGCTCACCCCGGGGGCCTGCAGCAGGCTCGGCATGGGAAAGCGGGGCGGCTACTCGGCCTTGAAGTACTTGGCCTCGGGGTGATGGAAGACCAGCGCGGAGACCGACGCCTCGGGGTCCATCATGAACCCCTCGGTGAGGCCGAGCCCGACCTGTTCGGGCTTCAACAGATCGAACAGGATGCGCTGGTCGGCGAGGTTCGGGCAGGCCGGATAGCCGAACGACACGCGGATGCCGCGGTAGTGCGCCTTGAGCTTGTCCGAGAGGGCGAGCCCCGGCGGATCCGGGAAGCCCCATTGCGTGCGCAGCCGGGCATGCAGCATCTCGGCGAAGGCCTCCGCGGTCTCGATGGCCAGGGACTGCAGCGCGTGGGAGCGCAGGTACTGGCCTTCCTCCTTCCAGCGCTCGGCGAGGTCCCGCACGCCCAGGCCGCAGGTGACCGCGAAGAGGGCGACGTAGTCCTTCTCGCCGCTCCCCTGCTCACGCGCGTAGTCGCTCAGACATAGCCGCTCGCCCGCGGCCTGGCGCGGAAAACGGAAGCGCGCGACCTCGGCGCCGCCCTCGAAGAGCAGGAGGTCGTCGCCCGCGGCGGCCGCCTCGTAGAAGCGGTAGAGGCCGTTGGCGCGGAGCAGCCGCCGCTCCACCGCCTCGCGCTCGAGCTGCTGCACGGTCTCGTGAACCTCGACCACCTTGGGGTCGCCCTGCTCGAGCAGCCGCGCCACCGGGCCCTTCACCCCCAGATGCCGGCCCAGCAGCATCTGGAGGTTGAGATACGGAAAGACGTGGGTCAGGGGCACGTCCCGCAGCAGGTGCGGCTTCAGGTCGGGCGGGGTGGGCACCGGCACCGAGCGGGAGACCGCCGAGCGGCTCGGCCCGGTCGCGGGCGCGGGGGCCGCCGGCGACTCGACGCGCTCGGCGCCGGCCCGCAGCGATTCCTGCTCGGCCCGCAGCCGCTCCACCAGGGCCTCCCGGGTGGTGGCGCTGAACAGGCGATTGGCCAGGTCGAGCCCGTCCATCGCGTCCTTGGCATAGAGCGTGAGACCGCCGTACTCCCGCGCGATGCGCGTGGCGGTGAACTTGCGGGTGAGCGCGGCGCCCCCGACGAAGAGCGGGATCTCCACTCCGGCCGCGCGCAGGTCCTGGGCGGTGATCACCATCTGCTGGGCCGACTTCACCAGGAGACCGGAGAGGCCGATCGCGTCCGGCTTGTGGCTGTGGTACGCCGCGATCAGGTCCTCGGGCGGCACCTTGATGCCGAGGTTCACGATCCGGTAGCCGTTGTTCTTGAGGATGATCTCGACCAGGTTCTTGCCGATGTCGTGGACGTCGCCCTTCACGGTGGCCAGCACGATCGTGCCGCGCGCCGCGCTCTCGTCCTTGTCCATGAACTGCTCGAGGTAGGACACCGACGCCTTCATTGCCTCCGCGGACTGGAGCACCTCGGCCACGATGAGCTGGTTGTCGTTGAAGAGCCGGCCGACCTCTTCCATGCCCTTCATCAAGGGGCCGTTCACGATTTCGAGCGCGCCCTGCTCCTTGAGCTTCAGCGCGAGGTCGTCGAGCAGGCCCTCCTTCGAGCCCTCCACGATGTAGCGGGCCAGGCGTTCGTCCAGGGGTAGGCGGGCCGCGCTCTCTCGCGGGGCCTTGGTGCGGCCGCGGAAGTGGGCCGCGAAGGCGGCCACCGGATCGGCGCCCCGCCAGTAGATCAGGTCCTCGGCGAGCTTCCGCTCCTCCTCGGGGATCGAGGCGTAGCGCTCGAGCCGCTCGCTGTTGACGATGGCGTAGTCGAGGCCGGCCTTGGTGCACTCGTAGAGAAAGACCGCGTTCAACACCTCGCGACCGGCGGTGGGCAGGCCGAACGACACGTTGGAGATGCCGAGGATGGTCTTGCAGAGAGGGAAGCGCGCCTTGATGGCCCGCACGCCCTCGATGGTCTCCACCGCGGAGCCGATGTAGTTGACGTCGCCGGTGCCCACCGGGAACACGAGCGGGTCGAAGATCAGATCGCGCGCGGGCAGGCCGTACTTGCCGGTGAGCAGCTCGTGGGAGCGCTCGGCGATCGCGAGCTTCCGCTGACGGGTCACCGCCATGCCCTGCTGCTTGTCCTCGTCGATGCAGCCCACCACGACCGCGCCGCCGTAGGTGCGGAGCAGCGGGACCACCCGCTCGAACCGCTCCTCCCCGTCCTCGAGGTTGATCGAGTTCACCAGCGCCTTCCCCTGGCACTTCCGGAGCGCCAGCTCCAGCACGAGGGCGTCGGTGGAGTCGATCATCAGCGGGGCCTTGACCTTGCGGGTGACGAAGTCCATGAAGCGGTCGACGTCGGCGGCCTCGTCGCGATCCGGGTTCGCGAGGCACACGTCCAGCACCTGCGCGCCGCCCTTGACCTGGGCCCGGCCGATCTCGGAGGCCTCCTCGAACTTCTCCTCGACGATCAGCTCCTTGAAGCGGCGGGACCCGATCACATTGGTGCGCTCGCCCACGATGACCGGCCGCAGGTCCTCGCTGGGGTACACCGACTCGATCCCGCTCACCGCGGGCGCCCGCTCCGCCGCCGGCACCCGCGGGGCCCGCCCCGCCACCAGCGCGGCCAGCGCGCGCGTATGGTCTGGCGTGGTCCCGCAGCAGCCGCCCACCACGTTGACCCAGCCCTCCTCCACGAAGCGGCGCATCTTGTGGGCCAGGCTCTCCGCGGTTTCTTCGTAGTGGCCGTGCTCGTCGGGCAAGCCCGCGTTCGGGTACACGGTCACGAAGCACGTGGCCACGTCCGAGAGCGTGCGCAGGTGATCGGTCATGAACTCGGGTCCGGTGGCGCAGTTCAGCCCGATCGAGAAGAGCTCGAGGTGCTCGAGTGAGGCGTAGAGCGCGTCCACGCCCTGCCCCGCCAGCATGGTCCCCATGGGCTCGACGGTGCCGCTCACCATGAGCGGCACCGTGACCCCCGCCTCGGCCATCGCCTGCTTGACCCCGATGGCGGCCGCCTTCACGTTCAGCGTGTCCTGGCAGGTCTCGAGCAGCAGGGCGTCGACGTTCCCCTCGATCAGGGCCCGGGCCTGACGGTAGTAGCCGTCACGGACCTCCTCGAAGGTCACGTTGGCGGTGACGCTGATCGTGCGCGTGCCGGGTCCCATGGCGCCGATCGCGAAGCGCGGCCGCTCGTCCGTCCAGGCCCGATCGACGGCGGCCCGACACAGTCGAGCGGCCGCGAGCGTGATCTCGTGGCATCGAGCAGCCAGATCATATTCGGCAAGTACATAGGGCGCGCAGCCGAAGGTATTGGTGGAGATCAGGTCGGCGCCGGCTTCGAGGTACGCGGCGTGGACGTCGGCGATGACGTCGGGGCGCGTGAGATTGAGATGCTCGTTGCAGCCCTCGTACTTCGCCCCGCCGAAGTCGTCGGCGGAAAGGCTCCGCGACTGGATCATGGTGCCCATCGCGCCGTCGAGGACCAGGATGTGGCGGCGGAGCTCTTCGGCCAGCCGCGTGGAGCGCTCGGGCACCCTCATCATGACGTCATTCTAACAGGCGCCGGGCCCGCCGCGGACGCCCGGTCAGCGCCGCTTCTTGCGCTCCCGCAGGTCGAGGGCGCCGGGCCGGCGTCGAGGGTCGTCGCCCCGGGGGAAGATCTGGGTCTTCTGGACCTTCTGGGTGCCGGTGGTGGGCAGGCTCTCGACGAAGAGCACCCAGCCGGGCGCCTTGAAGTAGGCGAGCCGCTCGAGGCAGAAGTCGGAGAGTCGCGCGGCCAGGGCCGGGTCGGGCTTCACCCCGGGCATCGGGACCACGCAGGCCATGACCTCCTCCTCGCGGATCTCGTCCGGCACCGCCAGCACCGCGACCTGCGCGACCGCCTCGTGGGTCTGGAGTAAGGCCTCCACCTCGGCGGCGGCGATGTTCTCCCCCGACCGGCGGATGATGTTCTTCTTCCGATCCACGAAGACGAGCATGCCGTCGGCGGTCCGCCGCACCACGTCGCCGGTGTGGAACCAGCCGCCCCGCCACGCCTCCGCGGTGGCCTCGTCGTTCTTGAGGTAGCCGGAGAAGAAGCCGTGGCGCGGCCCCTCCGCGCCGCCCCAGCGGACGATCAGCTCGCCCTCGGTCGCCGGCGCCGCGTCGCGCTCGCGATCGTCGACCACCCGCGCCTCGAACCCGCCGTAGGGCCGCCCGAATGCCCGGGTGTCGATGGCCCGGGGCTCGTGGCAGTCGGAGAAGATCCGCCCGGTCTCGGTCATGCCCCACACCTCCACGAGCGGAAAGCCGAACCGCTCCTCGAAAGCGTGGTGGAGTTGCGGCTCGACGCCCGCCCCGAGGCCCGCCTTCACCCGGTGCGCCTTCTCCTCGGGAACCGGTCCCTGGTTGAGCAGCAGGGGCGGCATCACGCCGAGGTAGTGGATGATGGTCGCGCGCGTGGCGACCACGTCCTCCCACCAGCGACGGGGGCTGAAGCGCTCGGGCAGGATCAGGCAGTTGGCGGTGAGGATCGCGCAGGTCGCGGTCACCGCCTGGCAATTCATGTGGAAGAGCGGCAGCGGGTTCAGGAAACGCTCGCGTCCGGGCTCGATGGCGAGACGGCCGCCGAGGTCGCGATACCAGGCGCCCGCGTTCAGGTAGTAGAAGTTGCTGAGCACGCACCCCTTGGGCCGGCCCGTCGTCCCCGAGGTGTAGAGCAGGCCGCACTCGGTATCGAGCCCGGGCGGCCCCCGGCGAGGCGCTGCGCCTGGACGCGGCAGCGAGCCGGGCCATGCCCCCGCGTTCACCACCGGAAGCGGCTTGGCCCGCTCCTTGGCGACCGCCTCGATCGCGCCGAGGCGCTCGGAGACCACGACGGCCAGGTCGGCCTCGGAGTGATCCATCTGGTAGGCCAGCTCGTCGTGACGGTAGTCGGGATTGACCGGCACGATGCTCACGCCGAGCGCGTTGAGCGCCAGGTAGTGGAAGAAGAACTCCGGCCGGTTCTCGAAGAGCAGCGCGACGCGGTGGCCGTGCCCGTAGCCGGCCGCCGCGTAGGCGTCCTTCAGACGGAGCACCTCGGCGCGCACCGCCGCGTAGGTCAGCTCGACGCCGTCGGGATGGTAGGCGCGGCCGGGCGCGGGGGCCGCGCAGAGGAACGCGTGCGCGGGCGCCGCCGCCGCGGTGGCCATGAACGCCTCGAAGACCGTCCGCATGGATGACGACTTTCGCCCACGCCTCGGGCCCTGTCAAATCTCCGGCGCGGCCGCGCGGCCACCGGCGAGCGGCTGGGGTATACTCCGGACGCGAATGGACACGCCCCTCGGCTCCCCGCTGCGTCGCAAGGAAGATCAGCGCTTCGTCACCGGTCGCGGCCGCTACGTGGAGGATCTCCGCTTTCCCGGCATGGGCCACGCCGCCTTCGTGCGCAGCCCGTACGCCCACGCGCGGGTGCGGAGCATCGACACCGCCGCGGCACGCGCGATGCCCGCGGTGGTGGCGGTCTACACCGCCCGCGATCTCCCGGAGTGCGCCAGGCCCATCCCGCCGTCGATCGCGGCGCCGGCCGGCTTCAAGGCGACGTCGCAGCCGGTCTTCGCCGATCCGCTGGTGCGCTACGTGGGCGAGGTGGTGGCCGCGGTGGTGGCCGACGATCCGTACGCGGCCGCGGATGCCGCGGCGGCGGTCGTGGTGGACTACGAGCCCCTGCCCGCCGTGGGCACGCTCGAGCGGGCGCTCCGGCCCGGGGCCCCGCGCGTCTTCGACGACTGGGCCGACAACGTGGCCGGGCTCTCGACCGCGCGGGTGGGCGATCCCGCCGCGGGCCTGGCCGGCGCCGCGGTGGTGGTGGAGGCGAAGCTCGGGATCGGCCGCGTGCACGGAGTGCCGATCGAGACGCGCGGGATCGTCGCGGCGCCCGAGGGGCCCGACGGGCGGCTCACCCTGTGGACGTCGAGCCAGAGCCCGTACGGGCTCCGCGCGGTCATCGCGGGCATGCTCTCGCTGCACGAGGAGCAGGTGCGCGTGGTGGTGGTCGACACCGGCGGCGGCTTCGGCATCAAGGGGCACGCCTACTCCGAGGACCTGATCGTGACCGCGGCGGCCCGTCGGCTCGGCCGGCCGGTGAAGTGGGCCGAGTCGCGGCGCGAGCACTTCCTCACCGCCTCGCCCGATCGCGGCCAGCGTCACGTCGCGCGGCTCGGCCTCACGCGCGAGGGCACGATCACCGCGCTGGAGACCCGGTTCGCCCGCGAGCACGGCGCCTACGTCGCGAGCGGCGAGGTGGTGACGCGGAACACCATCAATCACCTGCCCGGCCCCTATCGCATCCCGAGCCTCGAGGTGAGCGCGGCGAACGTGGTGACCAACGCGGTGTTCGCCGCCGCCTACCGCGGCTCGGGCCGGCCCGAGGCCAACTTCGTGCTCGAGCGGCTGATCGACCGCGGGGCCCGCGCGCTCGGCATGGACCCGGCCGAGCTGCGCCGGCGCAACATGATCCGGGCCGACGAGATGCCGTACCGCACCGGCCTGGTCTACCGGGACGGCACGCCGGTGTCGTACGACCCGGCGGACTACGTGGGCAGCTTCGACCGGCTCCTCGCCGACTTCGAGTACCGGGGTTGGCGGCGGCGCCAGGTCGACACCGCGGGCAGCGCCCGGCCTGTCGGCGTGGGGCTCGCGGCCTACGTGCAGGGCACGGGGGTCGGGCCGTTCGAGAGCGCGGACGTCCGCATCGACTCGACCGGCACGGTCCACGTCTACATCGGTGTCTCCTCCCAGGGCCAGTCCCACGAGACCACCATGGCCCAGATCGCGGCCGCCGAGCTCGGGGTGGATCCCGAGCACGTCTTCGTGATCGCGGCCGACACCACGCTCCTGCCGTACGGCAACGGCACCGGCGGCAGCCGGGTGGCCGCCAATGCGGGGCCCTCGGTGGCGCGGACCGCGCGTGAGGTGGCGGGCAAGGCGCGGGTGGTGGCCGCCGAGATGCTCGAGTGCGCGCCGGCCGACGTCGTGCTCGCGGGCGGGCGGGCCCACGTGGCCGGCATGCCCGGGCGCGGCGTGGCCCTGGGCGACCTGTCGCGGGCCGCGGTGCGCAGCAAGACGCTCCTGCGCGAGGCGCGGCCGGGGCTGCAGGCCTGCGGCTACTTCGCGCCCGAGACCGTCACGTTCGCCTTCGGCGCGCAGGCCTGCGCGGTCGAGGTGGACGTGGACACCGGGCGTGTCTCCATCCTGAAGTACCTGGCGGTCCACGACTGCGGCCGGGCCATCAACCCCATGGTGGTGGACGGCCAGCTCCACGGCGGCCTCGCGGGGGGCATCGGCACCGCGCTGATGGAGGACCTGATCTACGACGACGACGGGCAGCTTCTGACCGGCAGCCTCATGGACTACGCGATCCCGCTGGCCGCCGACCTGCCCTCGTTCGAGACGCGCACGTTGGCGTTCCCGTCCACCCGGAACGAGCTCGGAATCAAGGGCGTGGGCGAGAGCGCGATCATCGCGCCTCCGGCCGCGATCGCCAACGCGGTGGAGGACGCGCTGCAATCCCGCGGGGCGGAGGTGCTGGAGGTGCCGGTCACGCCGACGCGGGTCTGGCAGGCCCTGCGGCGGGGCCGGGAGCCGCGGAAGGGCTGATCAGAACGAGTTCTCACCAGGAGGACATATGGCGTCCGACCCGATCACCGTCTCGGTCATCCAGCATCGCCTCGAGTCGATCGTGCAGGAAATGGGCGAGGCCATGCTCCGCACCGCGTACTCGCAGATCCTCAACTCGAGCCGCGACTTCTCCACCGCGGTCTTTGACGGTCAAGGCCGCCTCGCGGCCCAGGCCGAGCACGTGCCGATCCACGTGGGCGCCCTGCCGTGGGCGGTGTCGTCGGTGAGCGACTTCTTCAAGGGCAAGATCTCCCCGGGCGATCTCTTCTTGCTGAACGATCCCTACCACGGCAACAACCACCTGCCCGACCTCACGGTGCTCCTGCCGGTCTTCGTGGGTGGGCGGCCGGTGTTCTGGTCCATCAACCGGGCGCACCAGCACGACATCGGCGGGGCGACGCACGGGGCCTACAATGCGGGCGCCACCGAGATCTGGCAGGAAGGCATCCGCATCACCCCGCTCAAGCTCTACGATCGTGGCGAGCTGCGGGACGACGTGCTGCAGATGGTGGCGACCAACGTGCGCCACCCGCGCGACTTCCAGGGCGACCTGCGGGCCATGATGGGCTCGGCCCGCATCGGGGAGCGCCGCCTCCTGAAGCTGGTCGACGAGTACGGGCTCGACACCCTGATCGAGACCATCGGGGACATTCTCGACGGCGCCGAGCGCCAGGCGCGTCAGTGTATCGGCGGCTGGAAAGACGGCGTCTTCAAGGGCGAGTCCGTCCTGGACGACGACGGCCACGGGACCAGCGACGTCCACATCCGGGCCACCGTCACCAAGAAGGGCGACTCGCTGACGGTGGATCTCACCGACTCGCACTCCCAGGTGATCGGCTTCGTCAACTCGTCCTTCCCCAACACCATGTCGGCGGTGCACATGGCGCTGGCCTACCTGATCGACCCGCGTATTCCCAAGAACGAGGGCACGTTCCGGCCGGTGACCGTGAAGGCCAAGCAGGGCACCGTGGTGTGGCCCTACCCGCCCGCGCCGGTGACGCTCTCCACCAACCACTGCGCGCAGGAGATCGCGGAGGCCATGATCAAGGCGCTCGCCAAGAGCTGCCCGGACCGCGTGCTGGCGGGCTGGTCGCGGCGCTTCCGGATCGCCATCTCGGGCACGAACCCGAGGAACAAGCGCCCCTTCATCTGGCATCTCTTCCACGCGCGCGGGGGTGGCGGCGCCTCCTCCGCGGGCGACGGCTGGGAGACCGCCGGGGAGGGTCAGGCGGCGGGCGGAATCAAGTTCGGCTCCGTCGAGGTGGCCGAGACCCGCTTTCCGCTCTTCTTCAAGCGGCACGAGTTCCGGCCGGACTCCGCGGGAGACGGGCGCTTCCGCGGGGGCGTGGGCTCCCGGCTCGAGCTGCGCATGGAGACGACGGAGCCGGCGCTCGGCAATACCGCGGGCGACGGGGTGCGCCATCCGGCCTACGGGGTGCTGGGTGGCCGCGACGGCCTGCCCCATCGCTACCGGATGGTCGCGCGCGGGAAGACGCGCGTGCTCAAGACCAAGGAGGTCGGCATCCCGATACCGCCCGGAGCCATGTTCCTGGTCGAATCCATGGGCGGAGGCGGCTACGGGCCGGCCACCCGCCGGTCCGCGGACGCGCGGGCGGCCGATCGTGCGAACGGATTCGTCTCCGCGAAGCCGCGACGCGGGAAAGCCTGAGATGCTTCGGGTCGGCATCGACGTCGGCGGGACCTTCACCGACCTGGTGGGCGTGGACGACGCCGGGCGCGTGAGCCTGGCCAAGTCGACCTCCACCCCCGCCGATCCGTCCATCGGGGTGATGGACGGCCTCGCGCTCCTGGCCGTCGAGCTGGGCACCGATCTGGCCGGGCTGCTGGCGGACACCGGCCTCGTCGTCCACGGCACCACCGTCGCCACCAACGCGCTGCTCGAGCGCAAGGGCGCGACGGTGGGCATGCTGACGACCGCGGG
Source organism: Candidatus Rokuibacteriota bacterium (assembly GCA_040902305.1). GTDB lineage: Bacteria > Methylomirabilota > Methylomirabilia > Rokubacteriales > CSP1-6 > CAMLFJ01. The sequence goes on from JBBDXN010000025.1 coordinate 24,360, forward strand.
CCACCGCGACGTCATCGAGATGCGCGAGGGCCTGAAGGACGACCGCTACAACCTGCGCATGCCCCCGCCTCGGCCGCTGGTGCCGCGCGCCCGGCGCCTCGACGTGACCGAGCGGCTCCGCTTCGACGGCACCGTGGAGACGCCGCTCTCGAAGACCTCGGCGGAGTCGGCAATCCGCCGGCTGGCCGCCGCGCGAGTCACCGCGGTGGCGGTGTGCTACCTGCACGCTTATCGCGATCCGGGCCACGAGCGGGAGACCCGCAAGCTGCTCGCGCGGCTGTTCCCGGACGCCTACGTCTCGCTTTCCTCCGACGTGCTCGCGCAGATCAAGGAGTACGAGCGCTTCTGCACCACCGTGGTCAACGCCTACGTCGGTCCGGTGCTCGGGCGGTATCTGGGCAATCTCGGCTCGCGGCTGCGGAAGGCGGGCTACCGGGGTGACGTGCTGATCATGCAGTCGCACGGCGGCGTCGCCACCATCGCGGACTCGGTGCGCCTGGCCGCGGGCGCGGTGCTCTCCGGGCCGGCGGGCGGCATCGCGGCAAGCCGTCACGCGGCGCGGCTCCTGGACGAAGGCAACCTCATCACGTTCGACATGGGCGGCACCAGCACCGACATCGCGCTCCTCGAGGGCGGCGAGCCTCACCTGACCGGCGACAAGGCGGTGGGCGCCAGCAAGGTCGCCCTGCCGAGCATCGACATCCATACCCTGGGCGCGGGCGGTGGATCGATCGCTCGCGTTGACGGCGGGGGCATCCTTCACGTGGGGCCGGTGTGGGGGGGGGGGGTGCGGGGCCGGGCCTGCTAGGGGCGGGGCGGCGCCGCCGCGACCGTCACCGACGCCAATCTCGTCCTCGGCCTGCTGGACCCGGCCGCCTTCCTCGGCGGGCGCGCCCGGCTGGATCCGGCCGCGGCCCGGACCGCGGTGGAAAACGTGGCGCAGCGGCTAGGCCTGGGCCTGCTGCCGGCGGCGGAAGGCATCCACCGCGTCGTGAACACGAACATGGCCGAGGGCATTCGCCTCGTGTCGGTGCGGCGCGGGGCCGATCCGCGTCGCTTCACCCTGCTCTCCTTCGGCGGCGCGGCGGGGCTCCACATCACCGAGGTCGCGCGCATGCTCGAGATCACCCGGGTGGTCGTGCCGCGGGTGGCCTCGGTGCTCTCGGCCTGGGGGATGCTGGCCACCGATCTGCGCTACGAGTTCGTGCGCACCCATGTCGGCGAGGCCGGCCAGGTCGGAGCGGCGCGGCTCCGGAAGCTCTTCGGCGCGATGGAGACGGAGGGACGGCGGCGCCTCGGCAAGACCTTCGCGGGCCAGGTGGACGTGCGGCGCTCGGTGGACATGCGCTACGGGGAGCAGACCTTCGAGATCCAGGTGCTGCTCGACGGCGTGGACGTGGCCGCGAAGGACTTGATGGAGCAGGTGGTCGAGCGCTTCCACCGGCGCCACGAGGATCTCTACACGTATAGTTCGCCCGGCCAGGACGTGGTGCTGGTGAACGCGCGCGCCGCGGTGATCGGGCGGCTTCCCGCCCTGCCCGACGAGCAGACCCGGCGGGTAGGCCCGCCCGCCGCGCCCCGGAGCCGGCGCGTGTACCTCGAGCGATGGATGGAGGTGCCGGTCTACGAGATGGACGGGCTGGCGGACGGCCAGGAGGTGAAGGGCCCGGCGATCTTCGAGTCGGCCACCACCACGGTGCTGATCCGGGCGCGGGAGCGGGCGGTCGTCACGGTTCAGGGGTGGCTGGATATCCGGCTGAGCTGACCTGGCCCCTCACCCTACGACCACCCCTCACCTACGACCACCCCTCACCTACGACCACCCCTCACCCTACCCTCTCCCCTGAGGGGAGAGGGGGAAGTGGAGGAACGCCCTCCAGGGGTCATGTAAAGGCGCCGACCGAGGCGTCGGAGACGGTCTTCGCGTACTTGGCGAAGACTCCGGTGGTGAAGCGCGGCTTGGGTGCCTTCCACCGGGCCAGGCGCTTCTTGATCTCGGCGGCCGGCACCTCCATGTCGAGGCGGCGCTTCTTCACGTCGATGTTGATGATGTCGCCGTTCTTGACCGCCGCGATGGGGCCGCGGTCGGCGGCCTCGGGGACGATGTGGCCGATCATGAACCCGTGGGTCGCGCCCGAGAAGCGGCCGTCGGTCATCAGGGCCACGGTCTCTCCGAGCCCCGCGCCCTGCAGCGCGCCGGAGACCTGCAGCATCTCGCGCATGCCGGGCCCGCCCCGGGGTCCCTCGTAGCGGATCACGATCACGTCGTTGGCCTTGATCTTGCCCTTCTTGATGGCCTGGAAGGCGTCCTCCTCCACCTCGAAGACGCGCGCGGGCCCGCGGTGCGAGTACTTCTTCTGGCCGGAGAGCTTGATGACGCAGCCGCCGGGGGCGAGGTTGCCCCGCAGGATCGCGATGCCGCCCTCGGGCTTGAGCGCTCGGGCGAGGGGCTTGATCACCTGCTGGCCCGCGGGCTCGGACGCCGCCTTCACCTCTTCACCGATGGTGCGTCCGGTGACGGTCTTCTCGCCCGCGTGCAGCATGCCGCCCTCGAGCAGCCGCTTGCCCACCACCGCCATCCCGCCCGCGTCGTACATCTCGGGTGCGGTGTAGGTGCCCCACGGCTTGAGATCGGCGAGCACCGGAGTCTTGCGCGAGATCCGATCGAAGTCCTCGATCGAGAGCTTCACCCCGAAGTCGCGGGCGGTGGCCAGGAGGTGCAGCACCGCGTTGGTGGAGCCGCCGGTGGCCATGACCCCCGCGATGGAGTTCTCGAAGCTCTTGCGCGTCACGATCGCGCGCGGGCTCACTCCCCGGCGCACGAGGTCCATCACCAGCTTGCCGGACTCGAAGGCGACTTCCTCCTTCCGGGGATCGGTGGCCGGGATGTCGTTCCAGCCCATCGGGGACATGCCGAGCATCTCGTAGGCGGTGGCCATGGTATTGGCGGTGAACTGGCCGCCGCAGGCGCCCGCGCCGGGGCAGGCGTGATCCTCCACGTCCTTGAACTGCTCCAGCGAGATCTTGCCCGCGTTGTAGGCGCCGATGGCCTCGAACACGTCCTGGATGGTGAGGTTGCGGTTGGCGAAGGGCCCCTCGGAGCCCGCGCAGCGGCCGAACATGATCGAGCCGCAGTAGAGCATGAGGCTCGGGATGTCGACCCGGCCCAGCACCATGGTCATGGCCGGGATCGTCTTGTCGCAGCCCGAGATGGTCACCATGCCGTCGAACATGTGGCTGCGGGCCACCAGCTCGACGGAGTCGGCCACGACTTCTCGACTGATGAGCGACCCCTTCATGCCCTCGGTGCCCATCGTGATGCCGTCGGTGATCGAGATCGTGTTGACCTCGATCGGCGTTCCGCCCGCCGCCCGGATCCCCTGCATGACCTTCTCGGCCAGCTTCCGGTGGTTCCAGTTGCAGGGCATGGTTCCGATCCAGCAGTGGGCGACTCCGATCTGGGGCTGTGAAAGATCGCGGTTGCTGAAGCCCACCGCCTTCATCATGGCGCGGGCGGCGGCGCGGTCGGGGCCTTCGAGGAGGACGCGGCTGTGCTTCCGGGGATCGACGGCCATCGGGCGACTCCTTTGTCGTGGGCTCGGTGCGGGCGATTCTACAGCAGCTCGCGGAGCGGGACCAGCGCGTAGCCCTCGCGCTTGAGCCCCGCGATCAGCGCGGGCAGGTACGCGACGAGCCGCGTCCCCGCCCCCGGCACCCCGTCCGCGTCGTGCAGATCGTAGATGGCGCCCGGCCGGGCGCGGGCGGTGCCGCGCCGGGCCTGCGCAGCTGCGTCCACCGGGCGGCGGCTCTCCGGCTGGACCGTCCAGAACACGCACGGGGTGCCGAGCCGGCGGATCGCGCCGAACATGGCGAGGTTGGTCTTGCCCCACGGCGGCCGGAAGAAGCGCGGCGCCACGCCCGCGGCCTGGGCGATGGCCGCGTGGCCGTCTCCGATCTCGCGTTCGGTGTCGGCGGGTCCGCAGCGCCAGAGACTGGGGTGGCTCCAGGTGTGATTGCCGAGATCGTGGCCGGCGTCTGCGATGCGGCGCGCCACGCTCGGCGCCTTCTCGGCGCGGCGCCCGATCAGGAAGAAGGCGCCGCGCACCCCCTCCCGGTCAAGGATGTCGAGCACCCGCGGCGTGCACTCGGGATCCGGTCCGTCGTCGAAGGTGAGGGTGGCGGCTCGTCGGCCCGTCGGCCCGTGCCAGGTGCTGGCGAGGGTCAGGAGATGCGAGCCCCAGGTATAGGCGCCCCAAAGGGCGGGCGCCGCTCCCGCCGCGAGCCAGGCCGCCCGCCTCACGCCGCGGGCCGCTTGGCCACGAGCAAGGTCAGGCGCCCGCTCTGCACGACCTCGTCGTCCTGGTTCAGGATCGTGCGTTCCTCGACGACGACGCCCCCCTCCTTCATCGAGCGCTTCGCCACCGTCTTGGAGACGCTGCGGATCGTGTCGCCGACGCGGGTCGGCTTGAGGAAGCGCCACTCGAAGCCCATGAACGCGAGCACCACCAGCGGTGGCTGGGGCACCCGCCAGCCGAGGCCGGAGGAGATGCAGAGGGGCAGCAGATCCGGGATGCGGCCCGGCTCCTCCGGCCGGGTGGCGGCGAGCGAGGCGAAGAGCGCGGCGTGCGTCTCGGTGAGGGTCATGGCGGGTGTTTCGAGCGGCACGCCGGTCTGCACGTCCTCGAAGTACACCCGGCGCGGCGGCTGGGCCGCGGTCATCGGCAGGGGCTCAAGCCGGCCGGCGGCCCACCAGGTGGTCGGTCTCGCCTTCCTGGACCACCTCATCCCGCTGGTTGACCACGCGCCGCGCCACCGTCACCACGCCCCAGCCCGCCAGCTCACCGTCGCGCTTGCCGGTGACCCGGGCTAGGACGTGAATGGTGTCGCCGATCTTGATCGGCCCCTTGAACTTCCACTTCACCGCCGCGAGGGGCCCGGTGACCTGGGCGGTGACCACCCGATCGAGCAGGCCCTGCTGGATGGACAGCCCGAGGAGCCCGTGGGCGATGCGCTCGCCGAAGAGCGAGGACTTCATGTGCTCGGCGTCGGTGTGCAGCACGTTGTAGTCGCCGCTCAGGCCCGCGAAGATGACCACGTCGGCCTCGGTCACGGTGCGCCCGGGCGAGCCGTACTCCTCGCCGACCTGGATGTCCTCGAAGTACACGAGCGGCTGACTGCTCACGGGCCGGTAGGATAACACGCCTCCCGGGCTCGGGAACCGGGCCCCTCACCGGCTCTTCCCAGCCGCGCCACACGTAGAAGTTCTTCACCGCCTGGGAGACGCCCTGGATCATCAGGATGACGAAGGCGATGATGATGACGCTCTTGAGCGCCCAGCGGGCCGGGATGCCCCCGGGGTCGGGCGAGCCCTCCAGCACCATGTAGGCGTTCCGGAAGAAGGGCCACGTGGTGTACACGATCAGGAGGCAGGAGGGGAAGAAGAAGACGAACAGCAGGATGAAGTCGAGCCGGGCCTTGCGCCGCGGTGAAAGTCGCGAGTACACGATGTCGACCCGGACGTGCTCGTCGTGGAGCATCACGTAGCCGGCGCCCAGCAGGTAGGTGATGGCGAAGAGATACCACTCCAGTTCCTGGGTGAAGACCGACGTGAGATTGAACGCGTAACGCAGGACGACGTCGGAGAAGACCACCAGCACCATCACGAGCATCAGCCAGGACAGGGCCCGGCCGAAGGCGTCCTGCCAGGCGTCGATCCTCCTGGCGAGTCGCCTGAGAGGAGCTTCGGGGCGGGCGGCGTTGGTCTGGGTGGGGGGCATGCCTGGTGCCGCGCTTGTTTATCACAAGGGCTCGTGGGCGGTCAAGCCGACCCAAATGTTGACAGGCAGTTGCGCCTGCACTTAGAATCAGACCGACCAGTCGGTCTGGAGGCAACTCTCAACAGGAGATAGCCATGGCTGTCGCCGTGACCCCGCCACCTCGGATCCGCGATCCCCGTCTCCGCCCCATCTGGGACAAGGTGCAGGCCGGTGAGCGCCTGTCGCGAGAGGACGGCCTCACCCTCTTCGAGACCGTCGATCTTCACGGAGTGGGCCGGATGGCCGACCTCTTCAAGAGTCGCCTGCACGGTGACCAGGTCTTCTTCGTGCTCAACCGCTACATCAATCCAACCAACGTATGTGTGCTCTCCTGCAGCTTTTGTGACTTCGCAAGGAAGAAAGGCGAAGAGGGCGCGTTCGAGAACAGCATCGAGGACGTGCTCAACATGATCAAGCCGGGCACCCGCGAGGCGCACATCGTGGGCGGCCATCACCCGGACTGGCCTTTCGAGTACTTCGAGCGGCTGATCGAATCCATCCACAACGCCCGCCCGGAGACCCAGATCAAGGCCTTCACCGCGGCCGAGATCGACTACTTCTGGCGGCGGTGGAAGATCGAGCCGCGGGAGGCCCTGACCCGGCTCAAGAAGGCCGGGTTGCACTCGATGCCGGGCGGCGGCGCCGAGATTTTCTCCCGGCGGCTGCAGAAGCTGCTGCACTTCACCGGCAAGGCCGACGCCGACCGGTGGTGCGAGATCCACGGCATCGCCCACTCGCTGGGGATCAAGACCAACGCCACCATGCTCTACGGGCACGTCGAAACGCGGGAGGAGCGGGTCGACCATCTGCTGCGGCTGCGCGAGCAGCAGGACAAGTCCGGCGGCTTCATCACGTTCATTCCCCTCTCCTACCAGACCGGCAACACGAAGCTCGTGCCCCGCCAGACGCCGCCCACCGACGATCTGCGAACGATCGCGGCCTCCCGGCTGCTCCTCGACAACTTTCCCCACATCGAGGCCTACTGGGTGATGATCGGGGAGGCCACCGCGTCCCTGGCCCTGCACTTCGGCGCCTCCGACGTCAACGGCACCCTCGAGGACGAGAAGATCGCCCACATGGCCCAGGCGGCCAGCCCGGCCGGCCTGGCGACCGATCAGATTCTTCGAATAGTTCGTGACGCGGGGAAGATCCCGGTCGAGCGTGACGCGCTGTACAACGTCGTGAAGGTGTGGAGCTGACATGCTCCGCGTCGGCCGTATCCCCTACTTGAATTGCGAGCCGTTCTTTCACCGGTTGACCGGCGTGGAGCTGGTGGACCTGATCCCGCGGCGACTCGGGGAAGCGATGGCCACGCGCCGGCTCGACGCGGGGCCGCTCTCGCTGATGGACTACCTGCGGATCGAGACCGAGCTCACGTCGCTGCCCTACGGGATCGGCTGCCCGACCGGCGCCCGCAGCGTGCTCGTGTTCTCCGAGCAGCCCCTGTCGGCCCTCCGGGGCGCCCGCGTCGGGATCACCGGCGAGACCTCGACGTCGGTCGAGCTCTTGCGGGTCCTGCTGGCGCTCCGCTATGAAGTCGAGCCGGCCGCCTGGGTCACCGCCGACGAGCCGTGCGACGCTCAGCTGCTGATCGGGGACCAGGCGATCCGGCGGGTCACCGGCGGCCCGCCGGCCCGGCACGTGACCGACCTCGGCCTCGAGTGGCGCGACTGGACCGGCCTGCCCTTCGTCTTCGCGCGCTGGGCCGTCGCCTCCCGCGTGCCCGTCCGCGATCGCCGCGCCTTCGAGCAGGCGCTCGACGCCGCGCTCGACCGCGGGATGGCCGCCCTGCCCGAGATCGCCGCGTCACGCCGCGACCTGGGATGGAGCGGCGCCCAGATCGAGTCGTACCTGCGCAACTTCGCTTTCCGGCTCGGCCCGGACGAGGAGAAGGGCGCGGCGGAGTTCGTCAGGCTGCGCGGGCAGCTCGGGCCTCGGCCGTGCTGAGCCGCATCCAGGCGAAGGCGGAGACGGGCACGCGCCTCGACCGGGCGGACGGGCGCTGGCTCCTCACCGAGGCGCCGCTGCTCGATCTGGGCAGCGTGGCCCAGGAGGCGCGCTTCCGCCGCATCCCCGAGCGGCGGGTGACCTTCGTCATCGACACCAACCCGAACTACACCAACGTCTGCATCACCGACTGCCAGTTCTGCGCCTTCTACCGGCGGCCGGGCGACAAGGAAGCGTACACGCTCACCGTGGACCAGGTGCTGGAGAAGGTGGAGTTCGCGGCCCGCGAGGGCGCGACCACGGTGCTGCTCCAGGGTGGCCACAACCCGGCCCTGCCGCTCGACTACTACCTCGAGCTGGTACGCGAGACCCGGCGGCGCTTCCCGTCGGTCACCCCCCACTTCTTCAGCGCGTCCGAGATCCGCACCATGTCCGACGTGGCGGGAAAGCCAGTGCCCGAGGTGCTGGCGCTCCTGAAGGGGGCCGGGCAGACGAGCATTCCGGGCGGCGGCGCCGAGGTGCTCTCGGAGCGGGTCCGACGGCGCATCGAGCCCAAGAAGGGTGGCCCGGAGGCCTGGCTCGAGGTGCACCGGGAGGCCCACCGTCAAGGCTTCAAGTCCACCGCCACCATGATGTACGGCCACGTGGAGCAGCCGGAGGACATCCTGGACCACCTCGACGCGATCCGCGACCTCCAGGACGAGCACGGCGGCTTCACCGCCTTCGTGCCCTGGTCCTTCAAGCCGGGCAATACCCGGCTCGAGAAATGGATCAAGCAGTACCAGGGCCCGAACGCGTACCTCCGGATGCTGGCGGTCTCCCGGCTCTACCTGGACAATTTCCCCCACGTGCAGGCCTCGTGGTTCTCGGAGGGCAAGCGGGCGGGCCAGGTAGCGCTGTCCTGGGGCGCGGACGACTTCGGGGGGACCCTGTTCGAGGAGAACGTCCACGCGGCGGCCAACTTCGTGAACAAGACCACGGTGGACGAGATCATGACGCTGATCCGGGACGCGGGCTTCGCGCCCGCCCAGCGCACGACCGACTACGAGATCATCAAGGCCTACTCCTGACTAGATCGCGGCCTCCCGCGCGTGAATGATCCTCAGGTCTGCGAGTGCGGTTCTAGATCGGGTCCACCGGCGGCATGGACTTGATCAGACCGCGGGCGTGCGCCAGGTCGTAGAGGCGCTTCAGAGCCGCCCGCCCGTCGTCGCCCAGGCGCTTGGTGTAGTCGTTGACGTACATCAGGACGAAGCGGCGGCAGGTCTCCTTGTCGATGCCTCGCCCGTAGCGCATGGCGTACTCGAGGGCCTCGTCCACGTGGGCATACGCGTAGTCGATCGAGTCGCGCAGCCCCTGGGAGAGGTGTCGATGCGTGTCCTCGCCCAGATCGCGCCGCATCACGTTGATGCCGAGCGGCAGCGGCAGGCCCGACTCCTTCTGCCACTCCTCGCCGAGATCGAGCACCTTGTGGAGCCCCATGCGCTGGTGGGTGATCTGCCCCTCGTGGATGAGGAGGCCCAGGTCGGCCTGGCCTTCCAGCACGACCTTCGGGATCTTGTCGAATGCGACCTCGATGGTGGGCGGGTCACCCACGTAGAGGCGGAGCAGGAGCGCGGCGGTGGTGTGGCTGCCGGGAATGGCCACCACCTTCTCCTCCAGCCCGGCGCGATCCATCGGCTCCTTGGCCACCAGGATCGGGCCGTAACCCTTTCCCATGGAAGCGCCGGGGTCCATCATCCGGTACTGTTCGTGCACCAGCGTGTAGGTGGCGGCGGAGACCGCGGTGACTTCCAGCTCGCCGGTCCGCGCGCGCCGGTTGAGCGATTCGATGTCCTCCAGCACGTGCTCGACGGTGATCCCGGGGATCTTCACCTTCCCCGCGTTGAGCGCGTAGAACATGAAGGCGTCGTCGGGATCCGGGCTGTGACCGATGCGAATCAGCATGCGACCTCCTGGAGCGTGGGCCTCAATGTGAGCCCTAGATGACGAAGCCGGCGACCCGCGACAAGATTCTCCAGGCCGCGCTGGAGATCTTCGCCGAGAAAGGGTATCACAGGGCCCTGGTCGACGACATCGTGCGCGCCTCCCGCACGTCGAAGGGCGCCGTCTATCACCACTTCCCGAACAAGGAGGCGCTCTTCCTGGCCCTCGTCGACGAGTTCTCGGCCCGGCTCGCCGAGGCCATGGCCGCCGGGATCGCGGGGGCGCACGGCGCCCTGGGCAAGGTGCAGGCCGCCCTCACCGCCGGGCTCGAGACCTTCGCGCGCCACCAGGAGCTGGCGCGGATCCTGCTGCTCGAATCGGTGAGCCTGGGTCCCGCGTATCAGAGCAAACGCCTGGAAGTCCACGAGCGCTTCGCGTCGCTCATCCAGGGCTATCTCGACGAGGCGGTGGCGGAGGGCTCGATCCCCCCGCTCGACACCCGGGTGGCCACGCTGGCGTGGCTCGGGGCCGTCAACGAGGTCGTGATTCAGTGGCTGTACAGCGGGCGCCCCGATCTGAGAACCGAGGTGGTGCCCGCGCTGACCCCGCTCCTGCTCCGGAGCATTGGCGCGGCTCAGTAGCCGGGGCGGGCGAACCCTACCGCGAACTGCCCCGCCTTGATGGCGCGCAGGATGGCGTCGGCGCTCCGGCCCGCGTCGACCTCGATCCATGCGCGGCCGAAATCCTCGTCGCGGTGGCCGTCGTCGGTCGCCACCTTGGGGAGGTGGATGGCCTCCACGTCGTATTCGGGCTGGTACACCCCCGTATCGGTGATCTCCACCGCGTGAATGGGCAGACCGTCGCGCGTGATCGTGCGGATCCGCCGCAGGGTTTGCTCCACCGTGAGGGCGTAGCGGGCCGGATGGTTCAGGATGTACAGCGTCTCGCTGTCACCGGTCACCTTGCCGACGTGCTGGCCGAGCGGTAGATAGTCGATCTCGACGCCCGGCAGGACCAGCATGCGGTCATCCCCGGCTGGGATCCGGAACCAGTAGTCATCCTGGATCCGATCGTCATGATCCGTGATCGCGAGGAAGTCGTAGCCGAGCTCCCGGTAGCGCGCGACCACCACGTCGATGGGACGTCGCCCGTCGGAGAAGGTGGTGTGGGTATGCAGGTTGCCCTTCAGGAGCGGCATGGGAGACTACCGCGCCGCGCTTGGCGCGGGGCGATTCAGCGGGGATCGGAGACCCGCCGGGCGGACGCTGCCGGGGGCGAATCCCAGACGACCGTGATGCCCAGGGCGAACCAGCCGGTGCGGGCCCACGGCTCCTGCGAGACCAGGCTGCCGACCGGCGTTGATGGCGACGTCCATCCGGAGAGGCCGTATTTCGTGCCCCCTTGGGTCTGGCCGACGAACGGCTCGATGAAGGCCGGCTGGTGACGGACGCGAACATCCTCGCGGTAGAAGTCCGCCTCTCGGGGTCGGGTGGCCTCGCGGGTCGCCGGGGTCGGCTCGACGATGCGGATCTGCGGAGGCTTCTCCGGAGCAGTGGCCTGGATCTCGACCGGGCTCTGGGCGATGGCCACTCCCGACACCAAGAGGAGCATTGCGGCCCCGGCAAGACCTGCGCCGACGGCGATCTTCATGGGCGGATCATCTCAGAGGCGGGGCGGGGCCGCAAGCGCCTGCCTTTAGGCATCGGGCCGGGCCGCGGTCGTCGGAGGCACAGCCCGAGGGACGCTCGGCACCCGCGGCGTTGCCTCGACGGTACCCGGAAGCCGCCGCAAGAGCCGCAACGTCTCGGCCGGGTGCTTCATCGCGTATGCCCAGTACGGAAGCACGACGGCGAGGAGCTTCTTCCAGCCAAACGGGTATCCGGCCTGCTCGAGCGCGCTGCGATGGTAGGCCAGGACCTCCCGGGCCCCCGGGGAGACCAGTCTCTTGGCCAGGAATCGGTAGTAGTGCGTGAGCGCCTGCTCGACCCGGGCCTCGTACTCCCCACCCAGACACGACGGCCCGAACTTGACGAGGTGGCGGAACCGGCCCGCGACGTAGGTCTTCAGACGACTGGCGTAGGATGACTGCTCCCCCGGATGAGTGCGGGTGAAGGTCAAGACCTGATGGACGAAGCCGAAGTCGGCCTCGAGGAGGATCTCGTAGCAAGCCGCGACGTCGGCGTGGAAGTCCGACTCGTCGAAGAAGGCGTGCCGCCGCCGCACGAATTCTGCCCGATAGAGCAGGGCCGAGGCGGACCCGAATACCCTGGGGCCACCCAGCAGCATCGAGCGCGATAGCTCCTTCCCCGGAACCACCGTGCTGGGATACGGCAGCCCGTCCAGATCGACCTGCACCCCATCGAGGCGGTAGGCTCCCACGATCCCGACGGTCGGATGGGCCTCGCCGAGATCGACCATTTGCCGAAGGCAGTCCCGAAACAGCCAGTCGTCGGCGTGGACCATCTTGCAATAGCTCGCCTTCTGAGATACCTGCCGGAACGCGGTGTTCTGGCTTCCCATCACGTCGAGGAGCCGGTCGGTGCTGAAGACCCGGATGCGAGAATCCTTCCTCGCATACCGCTCGGCAATCTCGAGGGAAGCGTCCGTGCTGCAGTTGTTGACGATCGTGTACTCCCAATTGTCGTACGACTGGGCCAGCACGCTCTCGACGCACTCGCCGAGGAAGGTCGCGCCGTTGTACACCGGCGTGACGACACTGACGAGTGGGCTTTCAGCCACCGTCGAGTCCCTCTGCCCCACGATCAGCCGTTCGTCTGGGCGGACTTCCGGTAGTCCTCCCCCAGCTCCACCGCGTGCGGCGAGGCCGCCGTCTTGTACATGGTGAAGTGCGGGTCGGTGATCTCATCCGCGTCACGGTGGGTCGTGTAGTAGTAGAGATTCAGAGCCTTGCGGTAGACGCCGGGTGGGCACGCGAGCGGCTTCGGCTGGCCGTGGTTCGAGCCGTCCGCGACCTTGAAGGCGACCATCCGGTTGAAGAACGGGGCGAAGGACTGCTCGCAGCGAGTCATCGCGCCGTCCCAGAGCTCCAGATGCCCGCCCCACTCCTCCTGCCAGCCGGGGTTCATGTAGATCAGCACGTTCACCCGGCGATGGGCCTGGAGCTTGTGATGCCAGTTGAAATCGGCGTGGATGTTGAGGAAGTCGCCCGTGCCGGCGAGGTGCGGACCGCCGCCGATGAAGTAGGGGTCGGGCAGGAGATTGTCGATCCCGGTCAGGGTCTCCACGAAGAGCAGGAACTGCCGCGAGTTCAGCTCGCGCAGGGTATGCCGCATCAGCGGGCCGAGCTTGGTCTCATCGTGCTGGAAGCGGCGGATGTTGTTCTTGTTGTCGCGCACCACCCACTCCACGTCGTCCTGGAGCGGGAACTCGCGCTCCACCGCGGCGGCGATGTCCTCATCCAGAAAGTTATCGATCATGACGTGCGGAAATGGCCGGGCCGTCCGCCAGGCCTCCGCGTGCTCGAGGGCGAGCTTCGCGAATCGCGGATTGTCGAACATCCCGAGCGGCATCATCTCCACCGACGCGGTCCGATCTGCCATTGGTCGATCTCCTCTCACCGAGCGGACTGAAGAATCTGGATCAGCATCTTGCACACGTAGTCGACCTTGTCCGCGGTCATGCTCATTCCGCAGGGCAGGTTCACGCCGAACGGACTCAGGCGGTAACTCACCACGTTCCGCTCCCGCGCCGCGGCGGCCTGCGGGAGCCCATCGTAGGCGGGTAACGAGCTCAGGGGATGAAAGACGGGCCGACACGAGGCGCTCCGCGCCTCCATGAGCGGGATCAGGCGGTCCTTTGTCATCCCCCGGGCCGGATCCAGGATCGCGGTCACCATCCAGTAGGAGTTCTTGGTGCCGGGGGGCTCCTCGTTCAGGGTGAGCCCCTCGAGACCGGCCAGGCGCTCCTGATACCAGGAGAAGATCTGGCGCTTGCGGCTCACCAGCTCCTCGATCCGCTCGAGCTGGGCGAGGCCCAGCGCCGCCTGCATGCTGCTCATCTTGTATTTGTAGGCGATCTCGTGGTTCCAGAAGTTCCCGCGCTCGGCGGGCCGGCGGCCGTGGTCGCCCAGCACGAGCGCGCGCTCGTAGAGATCCGCGCGATCGGAGACGAGCATGCCCCCTTCGCCGGTGGTCATGGTCTTCGAGCCGTGAAAGCTGAAGATGGCCATGTCGCCGAAGGTGCCCGCCTTCCGGCCCTTGGCCTCGGAGCCGATCGCCTCCGCCGCGTCCTCGATCACCGCGATGCCGTGCCGGGCCGCGATGGCCTGGATGGACTCGTAGTCGGCGAGGCTCCCGTAGAGATCGACGGGAATCACCGCCTTCGTGCGCGGGGTGATGCAGGCTTCGAATGAGCTCGCGGATAGGCACCACGTGTCCGGCTCCACGTCGGCGAAGACAGTGGTGGCCCCCACGTAGCTGATGGGAGCCGACGACCCGATCCAGGTGAGGTCCGGCACGATCACCTCGTCGCCGGGGCGGAGGCCCAGGGCCAGGAGCGCGAGATGCACCGCGGACGTGCCGGAGGGAAGCGGGAGGGCGTGGCGACAGCCGAGGTACTCGCAGAACGCCTTCTGGAAGCGGTCGTGGTAGGCGTTGGCGTTCTCGTACCAGCACGTGGCGACCGCGTCGGTGACGTAGCTGATTTCCTTCTCGGTGATCCAGGGGCCGGAGATCGTGATGCGGTCCATGGGGGCCTCAGACGACCCGGCACTCGGGGATCGGGACGATGAAGCGACCACCCTGGTCGCGGAAGGCCTGCTGCTGGGCCAGGATCTCGTCCGCGAAGTTCCAGGTCAGGAGCAGGAGATAGTCCGGCTTGAGCTCCAGGAGCTTCTCGGGCGCGAGGATCGGCAAGTGGGTGCCGGGAGTGTAGCGGCCCTGCTTCACGGTGCTCCGGTCCACGACGAACTCCAGCGTCTCGGCGCCGATTCCGAAGCAGTTGAGCAGGGTGCTGCCCTTGGCGGAGGCCCCGTAGGCCGCGACGCGCCGGCCCTGCGCCTTGAGTCCGGCCAGAAGCTCGAGAAGCGCCGTCCGGAGCCGCTCGACCTTCGCCCCGAAGCCCCGGTAGAACTCCCCCCGGTCGACCCCCCAGGCGGCCTCCTCGGCGAGGAGCCTCTTCACCGCCTCACCGGGGGCCGCCCATTCGGCGCGCGAGGCGAAGATCCGCAGCGAGCCCCCGTGGATGGGGATGCGCTCCACGTCCCGGATCACGAGGGCGTGGCGCCGGAAGAGACGGTCGAGGGCGGTCAGCGAGAAGTAGCAGAGATGCTCGTGGTAGATCGTGTCGAACTCGCAATGATCGATCAGGTCCTTGACGTAGGGCACCTCGATCACCGCCACCCCGCGGGGCTTGAGCATGGTCGCGATGCCCCGGACCACGCCGTTCAGGTCGGCCACGTGCGCGAGCACGTTGTTGCCGTGCACGACGTCGGCGGCCCGGCCGCCGGCCACCAGCTGCGCCGCCAGCTCCGCGCCGAAGAACTCGCACACGGTGGGAATCCCGCGCTCGTCACGGGCCACCCGCGCGATATTGGCGGCGGGCTCGATGCCGAGCACCGGGATCCCCTTGTGATGGTAGTGCTGGAGGAGGTAGCCGTCGTTGCTGGCGATCTCGACCGCGAGACTCTCGGATCCTAGTCCCTCAAGGCCGATGAGACGTCGGACGATCCCTTCCGCATTCTGCACGACCGTGTCCGAGAACGAGGAGAGATACGCGTACTCCCGGAAGAGCACCTCCGGGGGTACCGTCTCGGTGATCTGCACGAGCGCGCACCTCGAGCAGAAGACGAGGTCCAGCGGAAAGGTGGCTTCCGGCTCGCGGAGCTGCTCGGCCGTCAACAGGGCGTTGGCCAGGGGGGTCCGACCCAAGGAGAGGACGGGGCGAAGGTCATCGTGCTCACACGACCGGCATATCGGAACGTTGGCGTTAACCACGCGCCGCCTCCGGCTCGGAGACCCACCGTAGCGTATCGTCGATGCGGCCGGTGTCGAGTAGATGCTTGAACTGGATCAGGCGGATGTACTTCCGTCCCTGGAACTCCTCGAGGGTCAGGCCCACTTCCTGGAAGGCGGAGTAGAGCTCTTTGGCGCCGAACGACGCGTTCCACTCGGGTTTGAACTCGGGCAGGACGCGGTTGAGCTTGCCGAAGTCGACGCGGTAGCTCCGGGGGTCCGGCCCTCCCCCGACCGCGTACTCGACGGTGCAGCCGGGCACGGTGGATCGGACGATCTCGGCCAGCTCCGACACCTGATAGTTCTCCTCGTTGGAGCCCACGTTGAAGGCCTCGTTGTGGATCGCCGCGCGCGGCGCCACCAGTGCCACCGCGAACGCTCGGGAGATGTCCTGGACGTGGACGATGGGACGCCAGGGCGTTCCGTCGCTCATGATCCGGATACGCCCCGTCGTCTGAGCCCAGCACACCAGATTGTTCAGGACGACGTCGGCGCGCAGCCGCGGAGACAGGCCGTAGGCGGTGGCGTTCCGCATGAACACCGGGCTGAAGCTCGAGTCGGCCAGCTTCGCCACGTCCTCCTCGGTCCGGACCTTGGACACCGCGTAGGGAGTCAGAGGCCGCAACGGCGCCTTTTCGCTGAGGATGTCCTCGCCGGCCGCGCCGTACATACTGCACGACGACGCGTACAGGAAGCGTCCTACCCCGGCTTCTCGGGCCACCCGCGCGAGATGGACCGAGGCGTGGTGGTTGATGTCGAAGGTCCAATCGGGATTCAGGTCGCCGAGCGGGTCGTTGCACAGGGCGGCCAGATGAACGACCGCGTCGAAGCCGGTGAGATCCGATACCGTGACATCGCGGATGTCTCGCCGGATGGTCGGTACCCGCGCCGCGTCCTCCCCGAGCACACAGTCCTCGAAGAAGAAGGTGTCCAGCCCAACCACCTCGTGCCCGGCCGCACGGAGGAAGGGCACCATCACCGATCCGATGTAGCCGTTGTGGCCAGTCACGACGACGCGCATGCTGCCTCTCCTGTGAGTGGTAGGATCGGCGACGGTCATCGCCGCGGGCTCGGCGCCGTGGGATTCTGCTGCCACGTCGTCCAGGGCGCGTTTCCACTCTGCCAAAGGGTCTCGAGGGTACGGACATCCCGGATGGTGTCCATGCACTGCCAGAAGCTCTCATGACGGTACGCGGCGAGCTGGCCGTCCGCGGCCAAGCGCTCGAGCGCCTGGACCTCGAGATGGCCGTCGTCGCCGCTCAGATAGTCGAAGACGCCGGGCTCGAAGACCATGAAGCCGCCGTTGATCCAGCCTTCGCCGATCTGCGGCTTTTCCTTGAACTCCCGGACCAGGGCGCCCTCGAAGTCGAGCCCGCCGAACCGGGCCGGGGGGCGTACCGCGGTGATGGTGGCGATCCTCCCGCACGACCGGTGGAAGGCGAGAAGCTGGCGGAGGTCCACGTCGCTCACCCCGTCCCCGTAGGTCAGCATGAACGGCTCGTCCTTGAGCCAAGGCTCCAGCCGCTTGAGGCGTCCGCCGGTCAGCGTCTGCTGGCCGGTGTCGACCAGATGGACGACCCAGTTCTCGATCTCCTTGCTGTGCTGGGTGACTTCGCCGCTGGCGAAGTCGATGGAGATGCCCCCGCTCAGCATCTCGTAATCGAGGAAGTACCGCTTGATGCTCTCGCCCTTGTAGCCGAGGGCGCAGATGAATTCGGTGAACCCGTGGTGTTGGTAGTGCTTCATGATGTGCCAGAGGATCGGCTGTCCGCCGATCTCGACCATGGGCTTCGGCCGCAGGGCGGTCTCCTCCGAGAGCCGGGTCCCCAGTCCACCCGCCAGAATCACGATCTTCATCGTCGATGATCCCTCTGTCAAAGTCAGGTGCGCCGCATGGGTCGGGAAAGAAGCCGTATTGCCGCCCGAGAGAAGCTAGCAATACGAGTGCCACGGGGCGTCCGGACGGGAACGGGTAAGATCCTGATTTCGCTCACCTAAGACTACTCACGTTCCGGAAGCTGCTTTCCCTGATTGGGTAACCTCCTACCCGTCCCCTGAAATTCTGCGTTGCCGCCTAACAAAAGGGATGCGCAACGTGGGAGGCAATCGGAAGGAAAGCCGCATCGAATTAGGTGGAGGAAGCCAGCCGGCCGACGGCCGGTACTGCTGCAACTTTTGCACCTCGACAACCAAGTCCCCGCGCTCGCACGCCTCGCGGCCAGACGGGACCGGTGATGCGATCGAATTGATTCATCCTCCGGGTGAGCTGGGAGCATCTCCAGCAGAGGGCGCGGATGAAGCCGCGCTGCCGGCACCGCGACGCTGTGGTCGCGATCGAGCGGATCGCTCGTGTACGTGTCGAGATGCTACGCTACCTGCTGGAGCTCGGGCAGAGTGAGCGGGCCGCCAGAGTGTCGGCTCGGCTTTCCCTCACGAAATCCTTCTGCACGTTTTGCAGGTCGCGCTGGCCGAGCGGGGTGATGCGATCGGCGAAGGCGAACATTCTCAACTCCGTTACCGGATTTGGGTATTGCCTTTCATATGGAGTTGGGCAACAGTGGAAAATATGGCTAGGGTGACACACTCGGCTTGGGCAGATGTTAGCTCGCGCCGTGAGTGCGCGTCAGCCGCGCCAACACGTCGGTGAACTGGGCGAGACCAGCAGGCTTCAGGATGACTTCCGACGCTCCGAGCGCGATAGCCTGGCGGGCTTCTTCGTCACCGGCATGAGCCGAAAGGATCACGACGGGCACGTGAGGATAGCGACTCCTGATCTGCGCCAGCACCGCCAGCCCGCCCTGCCCCGGCATGACAAGGTCGAGGAATACGCCCTGAACGACCGTGGACTCCAGAAGGCGCAGACCCTCCATGCCGTCGAGCGCAACCAGGGCCTCGTGGCCGAAGGTGCGAACGGCCTCCGCGATCATCTCGGCGACCGACGGGTCGTCGTCCACCACCAGGATTCTCATGGGTTGGGCCGGGTGCCAGTATCAGGAGGCGCTGTGGTTTCGTCAAGCCCCAGGGCCGGCGGCCCGGTCTTCGAGCCCTCATGAGCGCGGGCTCGGTTCTGATCGTCGACGGGCGCCCGGAACGCCGGGCTGCCCTGGCCGGGACGGTCAAGGAGGCGGGCTACGGGGTGCTCGAGGCGGGGACCGCCGCCGAGGGACTGGCCCTGCTCTCGAGTCTGCACCCACTCCTGGTCCTGGTCGACATCGACCAGCTCGACGGTCCGCCCCTCGATCTTCCGCACCAGGTCAAGCTCGAGAACGCCGACGTTCCCGTGATCATCCTTTCGGGGTCCGGGGATACCGACCTCGTGGTCAAGGGCATGCGAACCGGAGCCTACGACTTCCTGGTGAAGCCGGTGGCCGCGATGGCCCTCAAAGAGGTGATCAAGGCTGCCCTGGCCCAGACCGACGGGCCCGTTTCGATGACGCCGCAGCCCGGGAATGGCTCGTCAACCGGCCCACCGCCACTCGATGTGGACCTGCTGTTCCGGAACAGCGAACGGATGCGGGCGGTCGAGGACATCGTCCGGCGGGCGGCCGACACCAATGCCACCATCCTGCTGCAGGGGGAGAGCGGGACCGGCAAGGAGATGGTGGCCCGGGCGATCCACTACATATCCGATCGCCGGGACAAGGCGTTCCTGAAGGTCAACTGCGCGTCCCTCCCGGGTGACCTGCTCGAATCCGAGCTCTTCGGCCACGAGAAAGGGTCGTTCACCGGAGCCCATCGACGCAAGCCGGGGAAGTTCGAGCTGGCCCACCGGGGCACGTTTCTGCTCGACGAGATCGGCGAAATGCCGCTGGGACTGCAGGCCAAGCTGCTCCATGTCCTGCAGGACGGCCAGTTCTTCCGAGTCGGCGGCAGCGAGGTCATTACCTCCGACGCCCGGCTCATTGCCGCGACCAACAAGAACTTGGCTTCGGTCATGACCACCGGCCTCTTCCGCGAAGACCTCTACTACCGGCTGAACGTCGTGGCCATCTCCATTCCGCCGTTGCGGGAGCGGCGTGAGGAGATTCCGATGCTCGTGGACTACTTCATGAGCCGATTCTGCCGCCAGTACAACCGCGACGCCTTGAAGATCTCCGCCGCGACGATGCGACTGCTCCAGGACTACTCCTGGCCGGGCAACGTGCGCGAGCTCGAGAACATGGTCAAGCGAGCCGTGGTGCTCCAGACGGAAGCCCTCGTCCAGCAGGAGATCGCCCTCCGGAGCGAGAAGGCATGGGCTCCGAAGCCCGAGACCGCGACGACGTCGACCGCCCCGCAAGCGGCGGGCCCCGCCCCGGAGGCGGAACTGGGCCTCAAGGATATCGCCCGCCGCGCCGCGATGGCCGCGGAGAAGGCCGTGATCAAGGAGGTGCTCGAGAAGGTACGCTGGAACCGCGCCGAAGCGGCGCGCATCCTGAAGATCAGCTACAAGGCGATGCTCTACAAGATCAAGCAAGTCGGCCTGGATGATCGCCCTGAGCGCGGTAGGAAATGATTTGCTCCGTTTGTCCCGACGGCTACCTAAGTCTATTCACCGGCTCTTGTCTCACTAGCCTTTAGCTGTCCCTGCGCACTCCGCGCGGCCGGCTCGAGGGTCCGCGGGTTAAGCAGCTGTAATACCTGAAAACTTCTGATCGTCTCGATCCTCTGCTCCGGCACCGAAGTCGTCGTGGCGCAAAACTTGCTCAGTGACGCCAGACAATCTGAGACATGAAGGGAGGGACTTCGTGAGCGAGTTCATGGATACCCAGACGGGGGTATTTCATGAGGAGGCGTTCCGCCATCTGCTGATTCGCGAGGCCGGCCGCGCCACGCGATACCAGGACTTCTTCTCTGTATGTGTCCTCCGGCCTGATACCGGAGACCAACGCCGAGTAGGAGAGGAGATCGAGCGGGCGATCTCGGAGAAGATTCCAGAGTTCGTTCGCGCCACCGACCTGGTCGGCCAGCTCTCCTCCGCGATTGCGGTCATCCTCCTTCACACCGCTGGCGCGGATGCGCTCCGCGTGGCCGAGCGGATCCGCTCGAGCATCGAGCAGGTGGCCTTTCGTGAAGGACCGGAGCGACGGCCACAGCGGCTGACGGTCAGCGTGGGGAACGTCTCCTTTCCACATGATGGGCACACGGATGCCATCCTGCTGTCACAGGCGATGGCCTATCTGGAGCAGGCCGTGGATCTTGGCGGCAACCGGGTGACTCACAGCAGTGAGGAGCCCGCATAGGGGCTCGAGAGGAAGGCGCAGCGTGAATCTCCTAGTGCTCGACGAATCTCTCGAGCTGGCAGTCTTGCTCGGACGTGGTGCTCCCGCCCGAAGGTGGGAGCCGCACTTCGTCGGCTCCCTGCTCGAGCTGGAGCTGGCGGTGCGGTCGTCCGGCCGGCCCGCGGCCGTCGTGGTGAATCTGCAGGCGCCGCTGACCGCCTGGGAGCTGGGGCAGCGGCTGCGGGGGCTGCGATTGGACAGCCCGGTGGTAGTGCTGGGGCCTGCGGGGAGCGCGGGCCCGGCGCCGGGGCTCACGGGCGTGCAGTGGGTGGACCGCCCGGCGGACGAAGGGGAGCTGACCGCGGCGCTGGAGCGGGCGCTGAGTCGGCT
>JBBDXN010000026.1:0-7612 GCA_040902305.1 Candidatus Rokuibacteriota bacterium
AGCGCGCCGCGCACTACGGGATTCGCGTCTACGTGGGGCAGGCGTTCCGGTCGGGCCGCTGGCTCACCCGGGACGGCAAGCGGGTGGCGTGGGAGTGGAACGAGGAGCAGGGCCGGCAGGGCCTGCGCCGCGCGGTGGAGTTCCACCAGCGTCACGACGGCGCCCACGGCGGTCTCGTGCGCTGCTTCTTCTCGCCGGCCCAGATCGATACCTGCACCCCCGAGCTCCTCAAGGAGGCCAAGCGCCTCGCCGACGAGGCGCGCGCGCCGTACCAGGTGCATGCCTCGCAGTCGGTGGTGGAGTTCAACGAGATGGTGGCCCGCCACGGCAAGACGCCCGTCGCCTGGATGCGCGAGCTGGGGGTGCTGGGCCCCGGTACGATCCTGGGCCACGCCATCATCATCGGCGGCTCGTCGTGGACGAACTACCCGGCCGGCGATGTCCGCATCATGGCCGAGGCGGGCTGCTCGGTGGCCCACGCGGTGTGGGTGTTCGCCCGCCGGGGCGTGGCCATGGAGTCGTTCGCGCGTTACCGCGAGGCGGGCGTCAACATGTCGCTCGGCACCGACACCAACCCGCAGAGCGTGATCGAGGCCATGCGCTGGGCGGCGGTGTGCTCCAAGATGATGGAGCGCAACACCGAGGCCACCACCGCCGCGCACGCCTTCGACGCCGCCACCCTGGGCGGCGCCCGCGCGCTGGGACGCGACGACCTGGGGCGCATCGCCGCGGGCGCGAAGGCCGATCTGGTGCTGTGGAAGGCCACGTCGTGGCGGATGACCCCGCTGCGCGATCCGATCAAGAACATCGTATACAACGCGGCCGACGAGGACGTGGATCGGGTCTACGTCAACGGGCGGATGGTGGTGGACGGCGGCCGTGTGCTCGCCGCCGACGAGGGCGCCGTCTTGGCCGCCCTGCAGGCCGCCGGGGATCGGATGTGGCCGCGGATGGCCAAGGCGGACTGGGCCGGACGGAACGCCGACCAGCTCTCGCCCCAGACCTACGCGGACTGGAGCCCGTAGGGCTCGACTACTACCGGCGTCCCTTCAGGAGCCAGTCCACCGCGGCGGAGCCGTCGGTGGTCTCGCCACCTTCGCCACCACCGGGCGTCTCCACGGGGCGGGGGGCCGCCGGGCGGGGGGGCTCGACCGCGCGCGACGGCTCCGGCGCGCGGGCCGCGTTGTCCGGCGCCGCGACGTTGCGCGTCGGCGTCGGGGTCGACCCCCGCTGGGGCGGCGGGACGATCTCCGCGGGCTTCGTCGGCACGAGCCCGGGTCGGGGAGCGAGCCGGACTTCCGGGGGAGCGGCGGGCGCGGGCTTCGCGGCGGCGGCCGGCCGCGGAGCCGCGACCGGCGCGGCGACTGACGGCATGGCGGGCGGAGGCTCCGCGGCCCCTGGCGCCGGCGCCGGCCGCGCGGCGGGGGCGCGGCTGCTCGTGACCTTGGCCGGCGCGCGCTCGAGTGTCGCGGGCGCGCCCGCGGTGCTCTTCAAATGCGCCGGGGTGCGGCCAAACCGCCCCGTGCCTTCATCCACGAGAAGCTCGACGCTCCGGGCGAACCGCCGCCCCTGATAGAGCTCGTACGCGACCTTGACCTGGCCGCCGGGCCGGATGTCTTCGAACCAGCCTTCCTTGCTCCCCACCATGATCCGGGTGGCCTTGGTCACGACCAGCGGGACCACGCCGCCGCCGAAGGGGCCGGAGTTGACGTGGATCGTATTGGACTCCACCTTCGACACCCAGCCCACCGCCTCGCCGTCGGGCTGCTCTCGCGTCGGCGTGAACGTATGGTCGGTGGGATCGAGCGGCCAGAGCATCAGCACCAGCGCGGCCAGGAGCGCCAAGCTCCCGGCCGCGGCGCCGATGGTGAGAAAGCGGTTGCCGGCGGCTCCCATCCGTCTAGTCGTCCAGAAGGCCCTTGATCGCGTTGAAGACCGGGTTGTCGTTCGCGGCCGGCCGGGCCGAGGCCGCGGGGACGCCGGCGGCGGTTCCGATGTACTTCCGTACGCAGTCGTACTGCTCCCAGCCCTTGAGCGGATAGTTCAGGTCCACCACCTTCCACTTCGGATGGCCGTTCTGGAGCAGCCAGCTCATCTGGCGCGACATCGTCTGGGCGAAGCGGCCGACGTTGTCGCAGTCCTTCCTTCGAAAGTCGAACGACACCAGCACCGCCTTGACCGCCACGCTGTTGACCGGCGTCCGCTGCCACTCGTAGACGTTGGCGGGGATCTCCGCGCGCGGGTAGAACTCGGTGATGCTCTTGTTCGTGATCGGGATCAGCTCGAGCCCGTCCTTCTCGGCGACGTCCTCCTTCAACAGCCGCACCGGGTAGCCCGCCACGTAGAACATCGCGTCGATCCGGCCCGCCTTGAGCTCGTTGAGCGCCTCGCCGGTGTCGATCGGCACCATCTCGGCGGGCGCGACCTCGGAAAGCTTGAAGAGCAGGCGCGCGGTGAGATACGTGCCGCTGCCTTCACGGCCGATCGCCACCCGCTTGCCGGTCAGATCGTCGAAGTCGCGGATGCCGCGCCGGCCCAGCAGGTGGACTTCCTCGTTGTAGAGCGGGAAGACCATCCGCGTCTTCTTGGCGATGCGGCTCAGGACCGGGTCCGATTGCACGCGTGCCACGAAGGCGAGCACGTCGGATTGCACGATCCCCATCTGCACGCCCGGACGCTGATAGACGGCGAATACGTTCTCGATCGAGCCCTTGGACGTGTGCACCGTGAGGTTCACGCCGGTCGGCTTCTGGAGCTTCTGCAGATCCAGCCCGAACTGGTAATAGGTGCCCTTGTCACCCCCCGTGATGATGCCCATGTCCTCCGCGGCCGGACAGAGACTTGCCGCGACAAGGAGCATCAGGAGGGCCAGCGAACTCTGGATGATGAATTTCGATTTCGTCACCGGGTGTTCTCCTCTAGGCGAAAATTACCCCGCGGTCAGCCAATGAGGGCAAGCTCCGTACCAGCCACAGAAGTCGAACGAAATAGAGGAGTTAAAGGCGACAACGCGAATCGTGCGTGGTCAGACACACAGTCTTACTGGCTAATCCACTACCCAACCTGGCCTCCCGCGGCTCCTCCCGACCGGAGTGGTCGGCCACGGCTCCTCGCTCCGAGTCGGGCGCTCGCGGGGCCGCAACCATGCCACAAGCGGTGGAGGCGGTCAACCACGAGCACGCGACGCGTCAATCGGCCCGGGGGCCATGCGGGCTTGCGTGGACGGGATGACTCGGCGTAGAGTCCCGCTCCCGGAGGGAAACCCATGCCTGAGCGTCCGCTGCCGACCGAGCAGGAAGTCCGCGCCTTGATCCGCGACCGTCGCAACTGGGCGCGCTGGGGGAAGGACGATCAGCTCGGCGCCATCAATCTGATCACGCCGGCCAAGCGCGCGGCGGCCGCGCGGCTCGTACGCACCGGCCGGAGCGTTTCGCTGAGCCGCCCGTTTCCGAAGGAGCCGGGCCCCAACAACGCGCTGCCCGCGCACCACTACATGCGCACGCTGCCGCGAGGCAAGGGCGGCTTCGCCGCCGACTACTACGGCATCTTCTATCATGGCGTGGCCTCCACGCACATCGACGCGCTCTGCCACACCTGGGACGACGAGGCGATGTGGAATGGGCGCGATCCGAAGAAGGAGATCACGTTCGACGGCGCCACCTTCGGCTCTGTCGAGCACTGGGCCGAGGGCCTCATCACGCGCGGCGTCTTCCTCGACGTGCCGCGCCACCGCGGAGTGCCGTCGGTGACCGAGGATCGGCCGGTGCATGGGTGGGAGCTGGAGGACATCGCGCGGGCGCGCGGGCTCACGCTCGAGCCGGGCGACGCGGTCTGCGTCTATTCGGGGCGGGAAGCCTGGCAGACCGCCAACGGTGACCGGCCCTACGGGCGGCCCTTCGGGGCCGGCCCCACCGAGCGGCCCGGGCTGCACGTCTCCTGCCTCGAGTTCCTGCGCGACCACGACGTGAGCGTGCTCGTGTGGGACATGCTCGACCACCTGCCCGTCGGCTACGACATTCCCTGGGCGGTGCACGCCGCCCTCTTCGCGTACGGGGTGGCTCTCGTGGACAACGCGCTGCTCGAGCCGCTCGCCCGCGCCTGCGCGGAGGAGAAGCGGGACGATTTCATGCTGATCGTCGCGCCGCTCGTGGTGGTCGGTGGCACCGGCTCGCCCGCGAACCCGCTCGCCGTGTTCTGAGCGCGGGCGGCCTTCGGTCAGGTCGCTCGATACTTGCGCGCCGCTCCCGGGGCCAGGGTCATGCCGTGGCCGGGCCGATCCGGGATCAGGAAGTCGCCGGCCTGCATGACCGGCATCTCGGCGAACAGGTCCTCCGGCACCCAGTCGATCCACTCCACCAGGAAGCCGTTGCTGAGGGCGCCCGCCACCTGCAGCGACAGCTCGTGGACGACGTGCGGCGAGACGGCTAGCTGATGGGCGGCGGCCAGGCGGGCGATCTTGAGCGTCTCGCTGAAACCGTTGGCGCGGCAGATGTCGGGCATGAGGTATCGCGCGGCGCCCCGCTCGATGAGGTCGCGGAACTCGAAGCGCGTGTAGTTGTTCTCGCCGGTGGCGACCGGGATGCTGATACCGCGGGCGACCTCGGCGCACGCGGCCAGGTCGTCGGCCAGCACCGGCTCCTCGTACCAGACGAGGTCGAGGTCCTCCAAGAGCCGCGCCTGGCGGAGGTTGCCGAGCACGTCGAGCTTTTGGTTGACGTCGACCATGAGCCGCACGCCGTCCCCGACCGCCTTCTTCACCGCCAGCACGCGCGCACGGTTCACGCGGGGATCGGGGTCGTGGATCTTCATCTTGTAGTAGCGGCAGCCCCGGGCCACGTAGGCCTGGGCCTCGCCGAGCAGGTCGTCGAGCGTGTAGCTGGGCCAGCCGCCGCTGCCGTAGGCGGCGACCCGGTCCGTCACCGCGCCCCAGAGCTTGTAGAGCGGCAGGCCCGCCGCCTTGCCCACGATGTCCCAGAGCGCGATGTCGAGCGCGCTGAGCGCATAGGCGGCGACCCCCTGTCGCTTGATGCCGCGATCCGCGCGATACATCCGCTCCCATAGCCGCTCCACCAGCAGCGGATCCTGGCCGACCAGCAGCGGCGCGAGCCGCGTGTCGAGGTAGGCCTGGATGGACTCCACGCCCCCGCCACCGAAGGCCAGCGTGTAGCCCAGGCCGGTGACGCCCTCGTCGGTCCGGACGTGCGCGGTGACCAGGCTGTGGTGGGGGAAGTCGAGCGCGATCGGCTTGCGGGTCGGGATGCGGAGCACCGCGGTCTCGATGGCAGTGATTTTCATGGCCGCCATCCTAGGCCGCGCCGGCGCGCCAGCGCAATGGGCGCCTCGAACGCGTGGGTAGCTGGTTGCCCTGAGTGAGGCCGCCTGTCGTCTCACGCGCGCGACCGGTCTCCGCGCAAATCCTGCCGCCTGCACACGCCGATGTCCAAGTGATTGATGTGGTGGATGTTCCTCGCGCTTGGGCGCTGGCATGGGGTTCGCTATTGCCCCTGGTCATCATGCACGCCGAAGCTTCGTCTCCGCCCCGCGGCCGGAGGATCCTGATCGCCCTGCTGATCCTCTTGCTCATCCTCCTGCCCCTCTACCTGTGGCCGCTGCGCGGCGGGCTCGGGGGACTGCCGGGCGCCACCGCGCTCCCCGGTTCGCGGCCCGATCCCCGAAGCCCGGCGGCACTGGCGCAGATCCCGAGTGACGTGTGGGATGCGCTGATGGGAGGCCCCGACGGCTCCGCGCCTGCCGCGCCCGCCCCGCGTTCGCGGAACCTGACCATGATCGCCCAGCCCGACCAGCTTGCCGGCGTCTGGCTCGGTACGAGTGTCGGAGAGTCTCCGCTCTCGGAAAGCCCGGCGGCGCGCGCGCGCGCGATGATCGCCCAGCTCAGCGGGCCAGCGGATCCATCGCGGGGAGAAGCTGAGGGCGACGGCTTGACGCCCGGGCCACTCCTCGCAAGCGGTCCCGGCGACGGGCCGGGAGCCGGAAGCCCGTGGAACGAGTTTGCCTTCGGGGGCTACCCGGTCACGGGGGGCAATTGGGGTCCATGGAACGGTGGCGGCTCCGGCGGTGTCCCGGGGTCCACGTTCGTTCCAGGCGATCCCGGTGCGCTCGAAGCCACCCCGGAGCCGGCGACGCTGTTGCTGGTCGGGTCGAACCTCGCGCTCCTGGGAGCGGCCCAATGGAGGCGGCGTCGCCAGCGCCGGGAGGCACCTTCTATCGGGTGACAAGATTTGGAGTTTCAGCAACCAGCTTTTGGCGCGGCCCTCGCCCTCCGGAACAGGTAAGTACTCGCCACCATTGCAGTCCTTCGATGGCATACGCGTTGCGTGGAACCGTCTGCGTAGCGCAAATCCTTCGAGGAGCGCAAAACTGTGAATGTCCTGGTTCTCGACGAAACCTTAGAGCTTGCGGCTCCGGTGCGCGGGCTCGCGAGTCTACATGGATGGGAGCCGCGCTTCATCGGCTCCCTGCAAGAGCTGGATCTGGCGGTGCGGGCGCATGGGCTGCCAGCCTTGGTGCTCGTGAACCTGCAGGCGCCGCTGACGGCCTGGGAGCTGGCGCAACGACTGCGGGGGCTCGAGGGCGACACCCCGGTGGTGGTGCTCCGGCCGGCGGGAGAGCGGGAGACCCCGCCCGCGCTGCCGGGCGTGCAGTGGCTGGAGCGGCCACGGGAGGAAGCCGAGCTGATCGCGGCGCTGGAGCGGGTGCTGAGCGGGCTGGGGCTCGGGGCTCGGGGGCTGGGGGGGGCGGCGCACGGGCTGGTGGGGGAGTCGGCGGAGCTGGGGGAGGTGCTGGCGAAGGTCGAGAAGGTGGCCCCGGGGGATGCGAACGTCTGCATCTCGGGGGAGTCGGGGACGGGCAAGGAGCTGATCGCGCGGGCGATACACGAGCGGAGTGCGCGGGGGGAGCGGCCGCTGGTGACGCTGGACTGCACGGCGATACCGGAGGGGCTGATGGAGAGCCATCTGTTTGGGCACGTGCGGGGCAGCTTCACGGGGGCGGTGGAGCACCGGACGGGGTTTTTCGCGCTGGCGCACACGGGGACGCTGTTCATCGACGAGATCAGCGAGTTGTCGCTGCCGTTGCAGGCGAAGCTGCTGCGGGTGATCCAGACGCGGGAGTTCGTGAAGGTGGGGGGGAGCAAGCCGACGCGGACGGACATTCGGCTGATCACGGCGTCGAACAAGGATTTACGGCGGGCGGTGCGGGAGGGGCAGTTTCGGGAGGATCTGTACTATCGGATCGCGGTGGTGATGATCGAGGTGCCGCCGCTGCGGGCGCGGCGGGGGGACATTGGGCAGTTGGTGGAGCATTTTCTGCGGAAGTTTTCGGCGGCGCATCACAAGCGGGTGCCGCGGCTGACGGGGCGGGCGACGGAGCTGCTGATGGGGGCGGAGTGGCCGGGCAACGTGCGGCAGCTGGAGAACTGCATCGAGCAGGCGGTGGTGCTGAGCGAGAACGACGTCATCGACGTTGACGTACTGCCCTTGGCCGAAGCGGCCGGCAAGCGCGAGGGTGATTCCGCCAAGCTGGGGCTGCCCTCCGGGCTGACGCTGCGGGACCTGGAGCAGCAGTACATTCTCCAGACGCTCGACGGGGTGGG
>JBBDXN010000027.1:0-36190 GCA_040902305.1 Candidatus Rokuibacteriota bacterium
GCGAGCGAGGTCAGATCGGCGGGGAAGCCCGGCCACGGCGCATCGTCCACCTTGGGGATGGCCCCGTCGACGTCGGCGGCGACCCGCAGCTCCTGCGGGCCGGGGACGACCAGCGTGGTGCCGTCGAGCGCGGTCTCCACGCCCAGCCTCCGGTACGCCAGGCGGATCATGCGCAGATCGGCCGGGATCACATCGCGGATGCGGAGGTCGCCGCCCGTCATCGCGGCCAGGGCCACGAACGAGCCGATCTCGATGTGGTCGGGGCCCAGGCGGTGCCGGCCGGGCCCGAGCTCGCGGACGCCCTCGATGCGGAGCTGGTTGGTGCCGATGCCGCTGATCCGGGCGCCCAGGGTGTTGAGGAAGCGGCACAGGCCCTGGACGTGCGGCTCGCTGGCCGCGTTGAGGATGACGGTCTCCCCCTCGGCGAGCACCGCCGCCATCACCGTGTTCTCGGTACCGGTCACGCTCATCTCGTCGAGGAAGACCTCGGTGCCTCGGAAGCGGCCCTCGAGGGTCAGGTGCAGCGTGGGGCCGGCTTCGACCCGCGCGCCCAGCTCGCTCAACGCGAGCAGGTGGGTGTCGAGCCGCCGCCGGCCGATCCGATCGCCGCCGGGCGGCGGCAACACCGCCTGTCCCGTCCGCGCGAGCAGGCCCGGCGCCAGCAGCACCGAGCCGCGAAGCTGCGACATCACCGCCGGATCGGGGTCGCGGCCTTTCAGCGCGCTCGCGTCGAGGCGCACCGTGCCCGCGTCGTCGACGGCCACCTGCACCCCCAGGTGGCGAAGCCCCTCGAGCAGCGCGGTCACGTCCCGGATGCGGGGCACGTTGTCGACGACGACCTCTCCCGCGACGAGCAGGCAGGCCGCGAGCACCGGCAAGGCCTCGTTCTTGTTGCCGGCCGGCGTCACCGTTCCCCGCAGGGGATGGCCGCCCTCCACCAGGAACCGATCTCCGGTCACGTGGGCCTCCTAGTCAATACTAACCGACCCGCGCGGACATAGAGGCACGGGAGAGGCGGTCCCGAAGAGGCCGGTGTATGATCGCGCCGAACCCGCATGACCGAGCGCTTGTTCGTCCTCGACGGCCCCGGCTTCCTCTTCCGCGCCTACCACGCGATTCCCTTCCTCTCCACCTCGAAGGGCGTGCCGAGCCATGCGGTCTTCGGCATGTCCACCATGCTGTGGAAGCTGCTGCGGGAGGACAACCCCGAATACTTCGCGGTCGCCTGGGACCCGCCCGGCCCGACCTTCCGCGAGGAGAAGTTCGCCGCCTACAAGGAGACGCGCGCGCCCACCCCCGACGATCTCCGCACCCAGATCCCGTTGGTGAAGACGCTCTTCGAGGCCCTCCGCCTGCCGCTCCTGGAGGTGCCGGGCTTCGAAGCCGACGACGTGCTGGGCACGGTGGTGGATCGCACCCGCGACCTCCCGATCGAGCTCGTCCTGGTCACCTCCGACAAGGACATGCTCCAGCTCGTGAGCCCGCGGGTGCGGGTGTTCTCGACCACCGGCCGGGGCGGGGACCGCGTGGTCTTCGACGAGGCCGCGGTGAAGACCAAGTGGGGGGTGGAGCCCGCGCAGATCCCCGACATCCTGGCCCTGATGGGCGACTCCATCGACAATATCCCGGGCGTGCCGGGAGTGGGCGAGAAGACCGCGGCCAAGCTGATCGGGCAGTTCGGCGGCGTGGCCCGGCTCTACGAGAACCTCTCATTGGTGCCGGGGAAGCTGCGCGAGACGCTCGCCACCAACCGCAAGCAGGCGCTGCTCTCCCGCGAGCTGGCCACCGTGAGCACGCGGGTGCCGATCACGGTGGATCTGGACGCCTTCCGCCGCCGCGAGCCCGACTGGGAGCGGCTGCGCGCGCTCTGGACCGAGCTCGAGTTCCACAGCCTGCTGCGCCAGCTTCCCGCGGAGCCGGCGCCCGAGGCCACCGGGAGCGAAGTGCCGACCCTGGCCGACCCGGACGCGCTCGCGCGCTACCTGGCCGCCGTGCCTGCCGGCGAGGCGCTCGCCGTGGAAGCGGTGGGCGAGGGCGGGCCGCCGGATCCGGCCATGACGGCTATTGGCCTGTATCATCCCGTTGTCGGTCCGGCTCTGTTTGTATGCGGGGGCCCGACCTTGGATACGCTCGCCTCGCCTTCGGCTGCGGCTCGCCCGGCGCGCCCCGCACTCCCCCAGTCCGCGGACGACCGTCTCGATCGCGCGCGGATTCTTGTCTCGGGTCTCGGAGGGCGCACGCTGGTCGGCCACGACGTCAAGGCGCTGGCCGAGTGGTGGCTGGCGCGCGGGGGCGCGCTGCCCCTCATGGAGGACACCGCGGTGGCCGCGTATCTCCTGAACCCGGCGCGCACCAACTACAAGCTCGAGGAAGTGTGCGCCGAGCTGCTCGGCCAGGGGCCCGGCATCGCGCGGCCCGGCACCCGGGCCAAGTGGATCTGGGACCTGTGGGCGATGGAGCCGCGCGCGCTCCAGGAGGTGGGCCTCCACGAGCTCTACCAGACCATCGAGCGGCCCCTGATCGGGGTGCTCGCGCGCATGGAGCGGCACGGCATCCGGGTGGACCCGGTCCGGCTCGGGGAGTTCTCGCGCGAGCTCGAGGTGCACCTCGAGCGGACGACCAGAGAGATCTATGGTCTTGCCGGCGAGGAGTTCAACATCGGCTCGCCCAAGCAGCTCGCCCACATCCTGTTCGAGAAGCTCAAGCTGCCGCCGGTGAAGCGGACCAAGACCGGCTACTCCACCGACGCGGACGTGCTCGAGCACTTAGCGATCGGCCACGAGCTGCCCGCGCGCATCGTCGAGCACCGCACGCTCGCCAAGCTCAAGTCCACCTACGCGGACGTGCTGCCAACCTTGATCAACCCGGCGACCGGGCGCATCCACACCTCGTTCAACCAGCTCGTGGCCGCGACCGGACGCTTGAGCTCGTCGGCGCCGAACGTCCAGAACATTCCGGTGCGCACCGAGCTGGGCCGCCGCATCCGCGCCGCCTTTGTGCCCGAGCCGGGCTGGCGGTTCCTCGCCGCGGACTACTCGCAGATCGAGCTGCGCATCCTGGCCCACGTCTCGGGCGAGGAGAGCCTCATCGAGGCCTTCCGCCGCGGGGAGGACATCCACGTCCGCACCGCCTCGGAGGTCTTCGGCGCCGCGCTGGAGGCGGTGACGCCGGCGCAGCGCGACATCGCCAAGACCACGAATTTCGCCGTGATCTACGGCGTCACTGCCTTCGGGCTCTCGCGCGGGCTCGACATGAGCCCCAAACAGGCGCAGGAGTTCCTCGACCGGTTCTTCGCCCGGCATCCCAGGGTCAAGGCCTATCTCGCGCGCACCGTCGCGGAGGGCCGCGAGCGCGGCTTCGTCACCACCCTGCTCGGCCGCCGGCGCTACCTGCCGGAGCTGCGCAGCGGCAACCCGAACCTCCGCGGCTTCGGCGAGCGCATGGCCACCAACGCGCCCATCCAGGGCACCGCGGCGGATCTGGTCAAGATCGCGATGGTCCGGATGGCCCAGGAGCTGGACGCGCACCGGCTCGAGAGCCGCATGCTGCTCCAGGTGCACGACGAGCTGCTGTTCGAGGCGCCGCCCGCGGAGCTCCCGCGCCTGCAGGCGCTGGCCACGGAGGTCATGGAGTCCGCGCTCTCGCTCGACGTGCCCCTCAAGGTGGACGTGAAGACCGGCGCCGACTGGGCCGCGGTATGAGGCGCTTCCTCCTGGTCGGCCTCACCGGCGGCATCGCCACCGGCAAGAGCACGGTCACCGGGCTCCTGGCGAGCCCGAGCGTGCGGGTGGTGGACGCCGACGCGCTCGCGCGGGAGGTGGTGGAGCCGGGTACGCCCGCCCACGCCCAGATCGTGGCCGAGTTCGGGCGTGACGTCCTGCAGCCCGACGGCCGGCTCGACCGCGCGCGCCTGGGCGAGATCGTCTTCCCGGACGAGGCCAAGCGGCAGCGGCTCGAGGCCCTCACCCATCCGGCGATCCGCGCGCGGTTCGAGCAGATCATGGCCGATCTCGAGCGCCGGGGCTTCGACGGCCTCCTGATCTGGGACGCCGCCCTGCTGGTCGAATCCGGCGGCCACAAGAAGATGGACAAGGTCGTGGTGGTGACCACGGACCCGGCCACCCAGCTCCGGCGGCTGACTGCGCGCGACGGCTCCACCGGGGAGGCCGCGCGCGCCCGGACCGCCAGCCAGATGCCGCTCGCGGTGAAGGCCCGCGCGGGCGACTACGTGATCGACAATTCCAACACCCGAGAGGAGACGGAAACCCGCGTGCGCGAGGTCTATCGCGCCCTCCTCGAGGACCTGCGCCAGCTCCAGGCGCGGCGGTGAGCCCGCGCCGCAACGCGCGCGCGGCCGCGCCGCGCGCCCCGCTGCACCGCCCGCCCACGCGCGGCCGTACCCGCGCCCTCGGCCAGCACTTCCTGCGGGACCGGTCGGTGGTTGACCGCATCGTGGAGCTGGTGGGCCCGACCCCGCGCGATCTGGTCGTCGAGATCGGGCCGGGCCGCGGCGCCCTCACCGAGACGCTGGCCGCCCGCGCCGGGCGGCTGCTCACGCTCGAGATCGACCAGGAGCTGGCCGCGGCGCTCCAGGCGCGCTTTGCGGCGGTCCCGCATGTGGAGGTGCGCCAGGCGGACGCCCGCCGCTTCGCCTACCGAACGCTGCGCGCGCCCGATCCCGCCGGGCGCGTGCTCGTGGTCGGCAATCTCCCGTACAGCGTGAGCAAGCCCATCCTGGCGGCCCTCGTCGAGGCCGAGCCGGCCATCGACGAGATGGCTCTGATGTTGCAGAAGGAAGTAGCCGAGCGGGTGGCCGCCGAACCCGGCGGCAAGGTCTACGGCGCCCTGTCCGTGCTCACGCAGGCGACCTGCGCGGTTCAGCTGGCCTTCGCGGTGCCGCCCGGCGCGTTTACCCCGCCGCCGCAGGTGGACTCGGCCGTCCTGCATCTCCGGCCCCATCGCCAGATGCCGGTGCCGATCCCCGACCTCCCCCGCTTCGCCACGGTGGTGCGCGCGGCCTTCAGCCAGCGCCGCAAGAGCCTGGCCAACGCGCTGGCCGCCGGGCTGGGACTGGGGACCGAGCGGGCCCGCCGGCTCATCGGCGCCGCCGGCATCGATCCGGGCCGCCGCGCCGAGACGCTGACCCTGGCCGAGTTTGCGCGGCTCGCGGAGGCCCCCGATTCTCCGTAGGGAAATCTACGAGACCGGCCTGCTCGCACTCATCCTCCGCGCCGGAGCCACCGAGAGCGAACGGTCGTCCGTCTGACGCGTAGGCCTCCCGCGTTCCTTGGGCCCGGCTAGGGCCCGGTGGTAGGATGAAAAGGCCGCAATGAGCACCACTTACAGACCAGATCCGGTTCCGATCGATGCGCCCGGCGAGCCCGCGGTTCGGCTCATTCCGCTGGGCGGCCTGGGCGAGATCGGGCTCAACATGATGCTGATCGAGTGCGGCTCCGACATCCTGGCCGTGGACTGCGGCCTGCTCTTCCCGGACGACGAGATGCCCGGCGTGGATTTCGCCATCCCGGACTGGGCCTATCTCCGCGAGCGGCGCGAGGCGTTCCGCGGCGTCGTGCTCACCCACGGCCACGAGGACCACATCGGCGCCCTGTCCTACCTGTTGCGGGAGTTCCCGGTTCCGGTCTACGGCACGCCGCTGACCCTGGCGGTGGCCAAGCACCGACTCGCCGAGCACGGCGTGCTCGAGCAGGCCGACCTGCGCGCCTACGCGCCGGGTGATCGCATCGTGATCGGCGGCTTCACGGTGGAGCCGATCCGGGTGACCCACTCGATCGCCGACGGCATCGGCCTCGCCATCGAGACGCCGCTCGGCACCGTGGTCCACACCGGCGACTTCAAGCTCGATCCGCACCCGGTGGATCACCAGCAGCCGGACTACTCGCGCTTCGCGGCGCTGGGCGAGCGCGGCGTGCTCGTGCTCTGCTCGGACTCGACCAATGTCGGCCGGCCGGGGCACACCGGCTCGGAGACCCTGGTGGGCCAGGCGCTCGCGGGCCGCTTCGCGGAGGCGCCGGGGCGCATCGTCCTGGCCACCTTCGCCTCGCACATCCACCGCATCCAGCAGGTGCTCGACCTGGCCGCCCAGGGCCGCCGGCACGTCGCCCTGCTCGGCAAGAGCATGATGACGAACGTGGCGGTGGCGCAGGATCTGGGCTACCTCACGGTGCCGGAGGGGCTGATCCTGCCGCTCGAGGAGCTGGCCGAGCTGCCCGCTCAGCGCCAGGTGATCGTCTCCACCGGCAGCCAGGGCGAGCCCAACTCCGCGCTCTCGCTGATCGCGGCGGGCGACCACAAGTACGTGCAGGCGTGGCCGGGCGACCTGGTGATCTTCTCCTCGCGGGTGATCCCGGGCAACGAGCGCGTGGTCGGCCGCGTGATCAACGCGCTGCTGCGCCGCGGCGCGGAGGTGCTCTGGGAGGACGTGGCCTTCGTCCACGTCTCGGGTCACGCGAGCCAGGAAGACCTCAAGCAGATGCTGGCGCTGACGCGCCCGCGCTACTTCGTGCCGGTGCACGGCGAGTTCCGGCATCTGCTCCAGCATGCGCGGCTGGCCGAGGGCGTCGGCATTCCCAAGGACCGCATCTTCCTCATCGAGGACGGCCTCGGACTCGAGGTCACCGCGTCGGGCACCCGCGTGCTCGGGGGCTACTCGGCCGGGCCGGTGCTCGTGGACGGCAAGGGCGTGGGTGACGTGGGCAGCGTGGTGCTCCGCGATCGCCAGCTCCTGGCCGAGGCGGGCATGCTGGTGATCGCGCTCACCATCGACCGCTCGACCGGCTCGATCGTGGCGGGACCCGAGATCGTCTCGCGCGGGTTCGTCTACATGAAGGAAGCCGACGCGCTGATGGACGAGGTCAAGAGCGCGGTGCGGGACGCCCTGGCCGGCCGGCGGGAGCCCGAGGTCTTCGACCGCGAGCTGGTGGGGGCGATGGTGCGGAGCGCGACGCGGCGCTTCATCAACCAGCGGTTCCAGCGCAAGCCGGTGGTGCTGCCCGTGATCCTGGAGGTGTGATGGTGGAGAAGGCGACGATCGAGAAGGTGCTGCCCGAGAAGGCCCCGGGCGCGAACGGCCACGGCCCCCGCGATCTCCGCGACAACTCGCGTGACGGCGCGGCGCGGCGCCGCCTGCCCCGCAAGGCGAAGAGCGAGCCCGGCCGCTGGGTGCGCGAGGCCAAGGGCATTCTCGCGCTGGCCCTCGCCGGCTTCGGCGTGGTCGCGCTCTACGCCTACGACCCGATGGTTCATCCGCTCGACCAGTCCAGCCCCGTGGGCCCCGTCGGGGCCTGGCTCGGCTGGGGCTCCTTCCACGCTTTCGGCTATGCCGGCTACCTCTTCCCGGTGCTGCTGGCCCTCTACGGCGTCTCGGCCTTCGTGCGGCCCCGCGTGGCCCACGGCTGGCAGGCGGGGGCGGGGCTGCTGATCCTGCTGGTCAGCGCCACCGGCATGCTGGCCCGCGCCTCCGACACCCTGGCCGAGTACCGGCTGCACAAGGGCGGGGTGGTGGGCTGGGCGGTCTCCGAAGGGCTCATGAGCTCGATCGGCACGGCGGGTACCTGGATCGTCCTGCTCGCGCTCCTCCCGGTCGGCGTGCTCTTCGTCACGCGGATCCCGTACAGCGTGCTCTCGCGCACGCTGCGGGCCCACTTCGGGCGGCTGCGTCGGTCCGAGGTGAAGAAGGGAATTCGCTCGAGCCAGGCCCAGGTGGATCTGCCGCTGGTGGCCGCGGTGCCGGCCGGTGGCTGGCCGGCGACGGACCAGGTTGCGCCCCCCCTCGTGGTGAAGGAGCAGCCCAAGGTCAAGTCGGGGCTCACGGACAAGGGCCTCGCGTGGCAGGAGACGTTCGACTTCGGCAAGGGCGGCGCGGAGGCGTTCAAGCTGCCCGCGGTCGGCCTCCTCGCGGCGCCCCCGGCCTCGTCGCTCTCGCGCACGCGCGAGGAGCTCGAGACCAACGCGCAGACGCTGAAGAAGAAGCTCCACGACTTCGGAGTGGACGGCCACATCGTGCAGGCGAGCCCCGGGCCGGTGATCACGTCCTACGAGTTCGAGCCGGCGGCGGGCGTCAAGGTGAGCCAGGTGGTGAACCTGGCCGACGATTTGGCGCTGGCCATGAAGGTGGCGGCGGTGCGCATCATCGGGCCCATTCCCGGGCGCGGCACGGTGGCGGTCGAGGTGCCGAACCCGGAGACCGCCACGGTGTATCTCCGCGAGATCCTGGTGAGCCCGGAGTTCGTCGCCACCAAGGGCCGGCTGCCGCTCGCGCTGGGCAAGGACACCACCGGCAACCCGGTGATCGCGGACCTGGCCGCCATGCCGCACCTGCTCATCGCGGGCTCGACGGGCAGCGGCAAGTCGGTCGGCCTCAACACCATGATCTGCTCGTTGCTCTACAAGGCCACCCCCGCCGACGTGCGCTTCCTGTTGATCGATCCCAAGCGCCTCGAGCTGGGTGTCTACGAGAAGATCCCGCACCTGCTCGCGCCGGTCGTCACCGACGCCAAGGAAGCCTCGGCCCGGCTCAAGTGGATCGTGGGCAAGATGGACGCCCGCTACAAGCAGCTCCAGGCCAAGGCGGTGCGCAACATCGAGGGGTACAACAAGGAAGTGCCCCCCGAAGAGCGACTGCCCTACTGGGTGGTGGTGGTGGACGAGCTGGCCGACCTGATGATGGTCTCGGCGGGCGAGGTGCAGAACTCGCTGATCCGCCTGGCCCAGATCGCCCGCGCGG
Organism: Candidatus Rokuibacteriota bacterium; assembly: GCA_040902305.1. Lineage (GTDB taxonomy): Bacteria > Methylomirabilota > Methylomirabilia > Rokubacteriales > CSP1-6 > CAMLFJ01. The sequence continues at coordinate 8,747 of JBBDXN010000027.1, forward strand.
TGGGCATCCATCTCATCGTCGCTACCCAGCGGCCGTCGGTGGACGTGGTGACCGGCTTGATCAAGGCGAACTTCCCGACCCGCATCGCCTTCCAGGTCGCCTCGAAGGTGGACTCCCGCACCGTCCTCGACGGGAACGGGGCCGAGCAGCTCCTGGGCCGTGGCGACATGATCTTCGTGCCGCCGGGCGCGAGCCGCCAGATGCGCGTGCACGGCTGCTGGGTCTCCGACAAGGAAGTGAAGGCCATGTGCGAGTTCCTGCGGACGCAGGGCTCGGCGGTGTACGAGACGGTGGAGCTGCCCGCCGAGGCGGCCGGGGCGGGAGGCGGCGGTGAAGATCGCGACGATATCTACTGGGACGCGGTGAACCTGGTGATCGCGCAGCGGGCCGCGTCCATCTCGTTCCTGCAGCGGCGGCTCGGCCTGGGCTATCCCAAGGCCGCGCGCTTCATCGACATGATGGAGCAGGATCGCGTCATCGGGCCGGGCCAGGGCGCCAAGCCGCGCGAGATCCTCGTCGGCCCCGAGTACCTGGCCAGGCGAGGCAAGTAGCCGTGGCGCGACCGAGCCCCTCACCCCGGCCCTCTCCCCAGAGGGGAGAGGGAGCCACGGAGAACCCTCGCCCCCGAAGGGGGAGAGGGCAGGGTGAGGGAGCGCTTCTTCTGCTGGCCGCTCTCTGGATTCTTCTCCTCCTCCCGTCACCCGCGGTGGCCCAGAGCCTCGACGAGGTGGTCAACGGCGTCGAGGCCACCTACGGCAAGATCGTGGATCTCCGCGCCGAGTTCACCCAGACCGCGCGCAACAAGAGCCTCGGCCAGGACATCAAGGCGGAGGGCACCGTGATGCTGAAGAAGGGCGGCAAGATGCGCTGGGACTACAAGGCGCCTGCGCCCCAGCAGATCGTCTCCGACGGCACCTCGCTCTGGGTGTACACGCCCGAGCTGAACCAGGTGAACAAGGGCAACGCGCCCAAGGCGCTCGCGGGGCCCGCGGGCAGCTTTCTCTCCGGCCTCGGCAAGCTGCGCGAGGAGTTCACGGTGCGCTTCCTCAACCCGGCCCGGCCGCGGGACGGGACGGGGCGTCCGGTGCTCGATCTCACGCCCAAGCAGCCGACCCCGCTCCTGACCCGCCTGGTGATCACGGTGGATCCCAAGGACCACGTCGTCCGCCAGGCGGTGCTCTACGACCAGTTCCAGAACACGGTCACCATGACCTTCAACAAAGTCTCCATCAATCCGGGGCTCAGCGACACGCTCTTCGCCTTCACGCCGCCGGCGGGGGCGGCGGTCGTGCCGCTGGACCCGCGCTAGCGAGAGACCCCATGGCCGCCGAGAACAGCTTCGACGTCGCCTGCAAGATCGACATGCAGGAGGTCACCAACGCCATCGACCAGGCCCGCCGCGACGTCGCCACGCGCTATGACCTGAAGGGCACCAAGAATGAGATCACGCCCGAGGAGATGGACATCGTGATCTCCTCGACCGACGACATGAAGCTCAAGGCGGTGCTCGACATCCTGCAGTCCAAGCTCCACCGGCGCGGCATCGATCTCAAGGCCCTGACCATCAACGATCCCGAGCCGGCGGGCGGCGGGCTGGTGCGTCAGAAGATCACGCTGCAGGACGGCGTGCCGATGGAGAAGGCCAAGGAGATCGTCCGCCTGATCAAGGACTCCAAGCTCAGGGTCCAGGCCTCCATCCAGGAGAAGCAGGTGCGGGTCGTCGGCAAGAGTCGCGACGACCTGCAGTCGGTCATCGCGCTGCTCCGAGCCAAGGACCTGGGCATCGCGCTCCAGTTCACGAACTACCGCTCCACGTAGATCCGCCCCCGCTCCCTCCGCCGTAAGCCAGGGTGAACCCGGAGCGCGGGGCGCCCGCCGCGACCTCCGCCCGGGGCAACTCTAGCCGGAAAGGATGGGACGATATGAAGCGGACAATCGCGTTCATGCTGCTCAGCGCCCTGGCCGTCCTGCCTGCGGTGGCGCTCGCCAAGAGCGAGCCGATGGTGGGTGGACAGGCCATGTACCCGAGCAAGGACATCGTGGACAACGCGGTGAACTCGGCCGACCACACCACGCTGGTGGCCGCGGTCAAGGCGGCCGGCCTCGTGGATACCCTCAAGGGCAAGGGCCCCTTCACGGTCTTCGCCCCCACCAACGCCGCGTTCTCCGCGCTGCCCGCGGGCACCGTGGACACCCTGCTGAAGCCGGAGAACAAGCCCGGCCTGACCAAGGTGCTGACCTATCACGTGGTGCCGGGCAAGCTCGACGCCGCCGCGCTCCAGAAGGCGATCAAGGCCGGCAACGGCACCGCCTCGTTCAAGACGGCCAGCGGCGGCATGCTGTGGGCCATGATGAACGGCGATCGCAACATCGTGCTCAAGGACGAGAAGGGCGCGGTGGCCAGCATCTCGACGTACGACGTCTACCAGTCCAACGGCGTGATCCACGTGATCGACCGGGTGGTGCTGCCCAACTAAAAGAGCCGTTCCACCTCACCCCCCTCTCCCCTCAGGGGAGAGGGCAGGGTGAGGGGTCCAGGGTGAGGGGTGGTCAGTTCACGATCGGATTGCGCCGCACCGTGGGCACGCCGATCTTGATGAACGGGTGCGCCTCCGCGGCGTGACACGCGGTGCAGGCCGCGCGCATCGTCTCGATGCGCTGCTTGAATAGCGCGACGTCCTTCGCCTTGATGGCTTCCATCACCTGCGGATAGGGTCCCTTGAGGAAGAGCGCGTCGGCGCTCTTGCGGAACTGCGGCCGCCGCTCGAGCCCGGCGGTGAGGGCGCTGCCCAGCGTCTGGCCCATGTGCTCGGCGTAGCCCCAGTTGCCGTCCAGCGCGCCGAAGTACATCTCGGTGTAGCGGTAGGTGACCTCGGCCATGGCGGTCTCGAAGCCGCGGAGCTGCCGCTCGATGGCGGCCACGCGCGCATCCGGCGCGAGACGCAGATACCAGCCCCCCTTGTCCATCATCCCGGGCGAGTGCGAGTGGCGGTGGTCCTGCGCCCGCACCGCTTCCCAGCCCGCGGCGGCGCCCAGGCCCAGCAGGGCAGCGGCCACGGCCGTCACGAGAAACGAGCGGATCCGGCCGGCGGATGGTGTCATGAGCGTTGTCCTTTCACCGTGAAGCTGAAGCGACTGTCGACGATGTGGCCGTCCACCGAGAGCACGCGGTACTTCACCGTGTAGAGGCCGGGCTCCCGGGTCGGCACCGTCACCGAGAGCCGTCGCGGATCGTCCGGGCCCACCGCCACGTCGCGCGCGTCCACCTGCGCGCCCGCCGCGGTCCATACCGACACCGTGCTGTAGGCGGGCTCGAGCCGCTCGTTGAACCAGAGCTGCACGCGCTCCGGCATCTGTCCCAGCACCGCGCGATGCGCGGGCGCGGAGCGCACCAGGGAGGCGTGCGCCCCGACCGGGGCGGTGGAGAGCGGTCCCGCGAGCAGCGCGACCGCCACCGCCGGGCGGAGCCACCGCGGCGCGCGGCTCATGGGCCGGGCGCCCTCACCGGCTCCCGGCGGGCTCCGCGGGCATCACCGTGAATCGCACGGTGCCCTCGGTCACGTGGCCGTCGGCGGCCAGGACCTTCCAGCGGGCCTGATAAGCGCCGGGCCCGAGCGCGGGCAGCGCGTAAGCGAGGGTGTCGGGCGCCGCGTCCGGCTCCTGCCGGAGCAGGGCGATGGCCCGCTGGCGCGGGCCCAGGAGCTGCACGGAGCAGAGCGGCTTCTCGAGCCGGCTGTTGAAGCGCAGGACCAGCCGCTTCGGACCGGCCAGCGATTCCTCGTGCCGGGGGATGGACTCGAGGATGATGGCGTGGGCCCGCGCGTCGGAGAGCGCCGAGAGGCATGCCCCGATCATACCCAGGACCACCAGGACCGCGCGCCTCAACCGTCGGCCGGCCCGTGGCGCCCGCCGGGAGCTCATCGGGCCTTCGGGAGGCGCAGCGGCTGCACCACCGTCTTGAGGAACGGGAACTGCTCCTCGTGCCAGGCCACCAGGAAGGAGCCGTCGGCCGCGAAGGCGATGTCGGGGGCGTAGGCCTTGATCGCGCTGGACAGCACGCGGATCGGGCTCAGGGTCCGCCCGGTGTCGAGCGTGTAGCGCAGCAGGATGCGGCGGCGCACCGCGGTGGATTCCTCCCAGACGATCACCGCGCGGCCGGCCGGGTCCACCGCCATCCGCGCGTGGTCGGGGATCGAGGTGGCCGAGGTGTGCAGGCGCTTGGGTGTTCCGAAGCGTCGCCCGTCCTGGGACACCGCGAAGCGCAGGTCGGGCCGGATATCGGTGCCCTCCGTGTACCAGCTCATGTACACGCGGCCCTTGGCGTCCACACCTACCGCGCCGCCCCGATGGGGGCAGGCGTTGATCTTCCAGTGATCCGCGCTGACCAGGGTGGGATCGCCGAAGGTGCGGCCGCCGTCGCGGGAGATCGCCAGGACCATGTCGCGAATATCACCCGGGAAGACGCGCCGCCATGTGAGCGCCACCGTGTTGCCCACCCCGGCGGCCGCGTCCACGCGGCAGCACACGCAGGTATCGTCGCCGACCTTCCGGATGCCCTCGACCCGCGTGCCCTGCTCGACCACGCGCGCGACCCAGGTGGCGGGATCCTTGCGGCCCTCGTGACCGTCGATCCACGTGAGCAGCACGGTGCCGTCGGCCGCCACCGCCAGGCCGTCGAAGGAATGGGAGATGGGCCGGTCCTCGTTCACGCGCAGGGGCGGCTCGAAGCGGCCGCCGCCGTCGAGCGAGCGGGAGAGCTGCAGGTCCGAGGCGAAGAACGTGCCCTCGGGCTTGGGCTTGCCCGACGACCAGGCGACGTAGACCAGGCCGCCGGGCGCGACGGCCAGCCGGGGGGGATGGTGGAGGGCTTCGACCGTGAGCGCCGCGGGGTTCACCCGGACCGGGGTGCCGCCGTTGCCCATCCTGAGGAGATAGAGCTGATTGGCGTGACCTTCCTGAGCGGCCCACGCGAGGAGCGGCCTGCCGTCCGGGGCCGCCGCCACCGCGGCGCCGGAGAGGTGGAACTCGTGCCCCCGGCTCACGTGCTTGTACTCGAGGCGCGGCCCGAGGGCCAGCTCCGCCCCCTGCGCGCTCGTGGAGGTCGCCAGCGCGAGCGCGACCGCCATGCCGATCCGTCTCGCGCTCATCGCCACCTCCAGGAGAGGCCGCCGTAGAACGACCGCCCGTCGCCCGGGAAGAAGAAGCGCCGGTTCGCGTCGTCCACCGCCACCGCCGCCGCGTAGCTGGTGTCGGCGAGGTTGCGGGCCTCGAAGAACACGCCGAGGCCGGTCGGCTCGTGCTCGAAGCCGGCCTTGAAGTTGACGAGCGTGTAGGGGTCGTTGCGCGCGTCGTTCTGGCTGTTGACGAAGTAGCCCTTGGGCACGATGTCGAGCCCGGGGGCCATCCAGAATCCGGAGCCGTGATCGTAGCGTAGCTCGGTCTGGATGAAGTGCCGCGGCGCGCCCGGCAGGTCGTTGTCGCCGAAGTTGACGTCGTTCACGAACACGAAGCGCGACCAGGTGTAGGCGCCGCGCGCCCGCAACGTGTCGCCGGTGCGGCCGAGGCCGATCCGCGACAGGATGTCCTTCACCAGGAGCAGGTCCACTCCCGCCTCCACCCCGGTGTGGCGCGAGCGGTCGATGTTGCGGTAGCGCGGGATCGTGAACGGGGCGCCCGGGAAGGGCTGGACGTTCACGTTCTGGATCTCGTCCCACAGCTCGGCGTCGTAGACCGAGACGTCCCAGGCGAGCCGCCCCCCCGCGTTGCCGCGCGTGCCGACCTCGAACTGCCAGGATTTCTGCGCGGCGAGCTGGCCCAGGTTGCCGCCGAGCTGCCCGGGCGCGGTCAGCTCCAGGAGCGCCGGCGGCTCGTAGGCGTGGCTGGCGTTGCCGAAGACTTGGACGGTGGGCGCCACCTTCCAGACGAAGCCGGCCCGGGGCGAGGCGGAGAAGAAGTCCACCGCGTCGGACTGGTTGCCGTTCGCCTCGAAGCGATCGCGGACTTCTCGAGTGGCGTAGTTCACACGGCCTCCGGCCACCGCGGTGAAGGTGGAGGTCACATCGAGCTGCTCCTCGAGGTAGCCCGCGATATTGTTGGCGATATTGAACTGGTCCTTGTTCTTGGCGCCCCGGTTGCCCCGGTTGTTGACGAAGTTGACGTCGATCTGGCGGGTGCCGAAGAACTGGAAGCCCGCGGTGAGCCGGCTGGCCAGGCCGAAGACGGGCGCGGTCAGCACGTAGCGGAGCTCGGTGCCGTAGCTATAGGTCGTGTCGTCGATGATGGCGAACGACAGCGGGTGATCCATGTCCTGGTAGTTGAGCTGGGTGAACCACTCGAGGACCTGGTTCTCGTTGAGCGGAGTGCGGACGGTCAAGGCCCCCCGTGTGTAGTCGTAGTTGCGCTCCTCGCTGAACGCGCTGCTGGCCGGATTGCGCTGGCGGGGATTGCGATCCATCTCCGCCTGGGTGAGGGCGCCGGGTAGATTCTCCTCGCTCTGGACATGGCCGAGGTCGAGGCGCACCGTGGTTCCCCCGGGGAGACGATAGCCGAGGCTTGCGTAGGCCCGCCGCCGGATCTGGTCGCCGTGTTGACGGTAGCCGTTCAGCTCGGTGTCACTCAGGCCGATATAGAGATCGAAGGGGCCGTAGACCTGGCCGCTCCCCACATAGTTCTTCAGATAGCCGAACGAGCCGGCGGCGCTCCGCAGCTCGATGAGCGGGGCGTCGTAGCCGGTCTTGGTGACGAAGTTGATGGCGCCGCCCAGGGTGTAGCCGCCGAAGCGCAGGGCGTTGGCGCCCTTGTAGACCTCGAGGCGCTTGGTGGTCAGCAGCTCCAGCGATTCGAAGTCGCTGAAGCCGTCGGCGTTGCCGTAGGGGAAGCCGTCGAGCAGGACGTTGAGGCCGCGCAGGTGGAAGTTGTTGCGGAGCCCGGAGCCGCGAATCGAGATCTGGCTCTCGTCGGCCGCGCCGAAGCGGGGCTGCACGAACACGCCCGGCACGAAGTCGAGGGCGTCCTTCAGGTTGGCGGCGCGCGACTGCTCGATCGCCTGCTGGCCGACCACGCTGGTGCCGCCCGGCACCCGGAGCAGCTCTTCGCGCGCCTCGCTCTCGGTGCGCGTGCGCTCGTCGGGGACGCGGCTGCCCTCGACGACCACCGGCGGCAGGACGGGCTCCGGCCGCTCCTGCGCCGCCCCGATCGCGGGGATGCAGAGGGTGACGGCCACGAGCGAAAGGATGCGGCGCGGGAATCTCCTCACCGGGATCTCCTCATGGGGCGAGTCGGAACTCGACGGGCAGCAGGACCCACATGGCGACGGCGTCGGCGCCGCGACGGGCCGGGTCGAAGCGCCAGCGGCGCACCGCCTCCATCGCGGCCTGGTCGAGGTCGGGATGGCCCGCCGAGCGCTCGACGAGCACGTCGCCGATCCGGCCGTCGACCAGGACGTGCACGCGCAGCATGGTGGTGCCCTGGATACCGAGCCGGCGGGGCGTGGACGGATAGGACGGCCGCACCTGATAGCCGCCCTGCGGCCGCGCGGTGCGGGTCATGCCGTCCGTCGCCGCGGCCACCCCTCCACCCTCTCCCCTCTGGGGAGAGGGCAGGGTGAGGGGCGGGGCCGGAAGGGCAAGGGGCGGAGAGCTCGCGAGCGGAGCGGATGAGCTCGGCGCGGGCGCAGGCTCGCTGATGGCCGGCAGGGTGGCCGCCGCGGGCGGCGCCGGCGCGGGCTCGGTGGGAGCGGGGACCGGCGCGGGCTCCTCGACCCTGGCGGCCGGGACCTCTGGCGGCCGTGACGGCTCGGACCGCCGAGCCGGCCTCCCGCGCTCCCGTCGCGGCGGCGCCGGCGGCGGCTCGCGTGGGGGCTCGGCGGCGTCGAGCGTGACGAGCTGGACGGAGAGCACCGGCGGCTGCATCGCCACCGCGGCGACCACCCAGTGCTGACCCCAGTGCTGACCCCATTGCTGACCTATGAGGAGACCGGCGATCAGCCCCGCGTGCAGCAGGCAGGACACCCCGATCGGCATCGCTCGCCACCACGACAATTCGCTCAGCACGAACGCATCCCTCCGCATGGAGCCAGGATCGGAACCGCGAGGGCCGGAAAATCCCGCGCAGCGCCACGGCGCGCGGGGGCCTTCGGGCGGTTACAGGATCGCGGAGGGAGGAGCGCGCCCCTGGTCGGGGCTGAGGGAGCGGGTCAGGGCAAACGCCGGCGGGCCCGCGGCGGCCTCGCCGATGGTGGGCAACGCGAAGGAGAACAGTGTGACGTCGTCCGCTTCGACGGCGGACAGCTGGGCCGAAGCCGCGGCGACCGTGCACTCCTCCTGCTGCTGGGCGTCGAAGCCGTGGTGCACGGAGTGCAGCGCGTCCTCGAACGCGAAGACGCAGAGCAGCACGGCGAGCGTGACGACCAGGGCCCGGCGCGGCCGACGCCAGGCGGCCACCGCCCCGAGCGCCAGCGCGGCGGGCAGATACCACGGCAGCGCCGGCGCGGACGGGGCCGCGCTCAGGACCGGGATGATCGCGCTCGCGTCAGGCGCCTGGAGCGCCGCGGACGACGGCGGGGCTGTGACGTGAGCGGCCGCCGGTCCGGCGATGGCCAGGAAGGCCAGGGCCAGCAGCACCGACACGGAGACGCGGAGCAGCCACGGCATACGCGACAAGGTAATCACACAACCAGGCCACGTCAAGGAAGGTTCCCTCGGGCGCGTTGACGGCGCGGGAGGCCATGTGGGATCATAACGTCCCGTCATGAAAGTCCATTTCACGACCCTCGGTTGTCCCAAGAACCAGGTGGACTCCGAGCTGATGCTGGGCATGCTGACCCAGGCCGGGCATCAGATCGCGGAGGCGCCGGAGGCGGCCGACTGCCTGGTGGTCAATACGTGCGCCTTCATCGACCGGGCGCGCGAGGAGTCGGTCAACACCATTCTGGAGCTGGCGCAGTTGAAGGAGCGCGGGCGCGCGCGGGCCCTCATCGTGACGGGCTGCCTCACCCAGCGCTACGGCGGCGAGATCCGCGACGCGATCCCCGAGGTGAACGCGATTCTCGGCACCTCGGAGCTGCACCGCATCGTGGACCTGGTCAACCAGGCCGATGGCCGACAGGCGTGGGTGAGCGAGGCGCCGCCCGGCTACCTCTATGACGCCCAGACCCCGCGACTCCTCACCGGCCGGGTGCCCTATGCCTACGTGAAGATCGCCGAGGGCTGCGACATGGGCTGCGCGTTCTGCGCGATCCCGCAGTTCCGCGGCCGGCACCGGAGCCGCCCGCTCGCCGATATCGTCGCGGAGGTCCACGGACTCGGGCGACGGGGCATCCAGGAAGCCATCCTGGTCTCCCAGGACACGCTCGCCTACGGGCGCGATCTGCCCGGCAACGGCGACATCGGCGATCTGCTGCTGGCCCTCTCCGACACGCCGATGCCGTGGATCCGCCCGATGTATCTGCACCCCGCCCACGTGACCGACCGGCTCATCGCGAAGTGGCGCCGCGCGCGCGTGGTGCCCTATCTCGACATGCCGGTGCAGCACGGCGACGACGGGATCCTGCGCGCGATGCGGCGCGGGATCACCGCGCAGCGCATGAAGGACGTGATCGCGCGGCTGCGTGACGCGATCCCCGGCGTCACCCTTCGCACCACCGTGCTGGTCGGCTTCCCCGGCGAGACCGAGCACGCGTTCGAGAACCTGCTGGTCTTCGTCGAGGACGCGGGCTTCGACCGCCTCGGCGTCTTCACCTATTCGGTGGAAGAGGGCACGCCGGCCGCCGACATGCCGGATCAGGTGCCGGCCGAGGTGATGGCGGAGCGCGCCCAGCTGGTGCAGGACCTCCAGGATCGGCTGGCCTGGCCGCGCCAGAAGCTGCTGTTCGGAACGCGCCAGACCGTGCTGGTGGACGGGCCGAGCGCGGATTCCGCGTTCCCGTTCGAGGGTCGCACCGCCGGCCAGGCGCCCGAGATCGACGGCATGGTGCTGCTCCGTGACCGCACGCTCACCCCGGGGCGCTTCGCGGAGGTCGCCATCGTCGAGGTCGAGGGCTACGAGCTCGTCGGGGAGTAGGCGCCGCGGGCCGCTCGATCGCCTGGCCTTCGTGGTGGCCAGCGTCTTCGGCGCGGGCTACGCGCCGGTGGCGTCGGGCACGGTGGGCAGCTTTGTCACCCTCGTGGCGATCTGGCTCCTGCCGCTCACCCCGCTTCGCATCGCGGTCGCCCTGGTCGTCGTCATCCTCGTCGGCATCTGGGCGGGCTCGCGCGTGGAGCGCGTGCTGGGCCGGAAAGACCCCGGCGTCATCGTGATCGACGAGGTGGCGGGGATGCTCCTCGCGGTGGTCCTGTTGCCCCGCACCATTCCCGTGCTCGTCACCGCGTTCCTCCTGTTCCGGCTCTTCGACATCTGGAAGCCGTTTCCCGCCCGCGAGAGCCAGGCCCTCACCGGCGGCATGGGCGTGATGGTGGACGATCTCATCGCGGGCCTCTACGCGCTGGTGCTCGTCATGGGCGCCCACACGCTCTTCGGCGTGCCCGCCTGAGCCGGCCGTGAGCCGGGCCTGGATCATCACGGTCGGCGCGGCCCAGCTCGGCTCGGCCGACGACCCGGCCGGCCTCATGGTCGCCCGCGCGCTCCTGGCCGAAGGCATGCCGGTGGCTTCGCGCCAGGTCGTGGACGAGGACGAGACCGCGGTGGAGGAGGCGCTGCGCGGCGCCATCGAGGCCGCCGCGCTGGTGGTGGTGCTGGCGCCGCCGGGCGGCTCCGGGGGCGAGGTGGTGCGGCGCGCCCTCTCGCGGCAGAGCGGCGCGCGGCTGGTGCTGAGCGACAAGCTGCTGGCCCTCCTGGAGGAGGACTTCGCCCGCCGCGGCCAGGCGATGCCGCGGCGCCTCGATCGGCTGGCGCTCCTGCCGCAGGGCGCGGTGCTCTGGCCGGCGGCGGGCGAGCCCGCCTGGGTGCTCGAGACCAGGGGCGCGGCGGTGGCGATGCTGCCGGCCGGCTCCGCGATGCTCGCCTCGCTGGTGGATTCGCACCTGCGCCCGCTCGCGCGGCAGCGGCTCGGCGCGGGCGAGAGCACGGTGCTCCACACCCTGCACACCACCGGCCTCTCCCCCGCCGACGCGGAGGAGCGCCTCGGCCGCTGGCTCGGCGCGGACGGCCCGGTCGCGGTGGCCTGCGTGCCGGTCGACGGCGACGTCTGGGTGCAGCTCCGCGCGCGGGCGGCGTCCCGGAGCGCGGCGGAGGCGGCGCTGGCGCCGGTCGAGCGCGAGGTTCGCGAGGCGCTCGGGCTCGACTGCTGGGGACGGGACGAGGAGACCCTGGAAGTCGTGGTGGGCCGGCTCCTGCTGGAGCGGCGTCTCACGGTGTCGATGGCGGAGTCCTGCACCGGCGGCCTGGTCGGCCATCGGCTCACCAATATCGCGGGATCGTCGCGGTACGTCGAGCGCGGCGTCGTCGTCTACTCGAACCAGGCCAAGGAGCAGCTCCTCGGGGTGTCGGAGGAGCTGCTCCGCAAGCACGGCGCGGTCAGCGCGCCGGTGGCGGAAGCGATGGCGGTGGGGATCTGCCGCATCTCGGGCTCGGCCTGCGGGCTCGCGGTGACCGGCATCGCCGGCCCCGATGGGGGCACGCCGGCCAAGCCGGTCGGCACCGTGTTCGTCGCGGCGGCCGCGCCGGGCGCCGGCGGCCCGCGCATCCAGGTCCGCCGCTTCCGCTTCCCGGGAGGCCGCGAGGCGGTGAAGTGGCAGTCTTCACAGGCCGCGCTCGACATGCTCCGCCGCGCGCTCCTGTCGCGGGTGTGATCCGCGCCTTCGTCGCGGTTGTTCCCGACAACGCCCTGCGCGAGGCCATCGCGGCCGCCATCGAGCGGCTCCGCCCGCTCGGCTCGGCGGTGGCCTGGGTGCCCCGGGCCAACCTCCACGTCACGCTGCAGTTCCTCGGCAACCAGAGCGAGGAGCGGCTCGCCGAAGCCGAGGCCGCGCTGGCCGAGGCGGCCGCGCGGAGCGCGCCGTTCGACGTCGGCGTCCACGGCATCGGCGCCTTCCCCGGGATCGAGCGGCCGCGCATCCTGTGGATCGGCCTGGCCCTGGGCGCGCTCGAGACCCGCGCGTTGCAGGCGCACGTGACCGACGCCCTCGCGGCGCGCGGATTTCCGAGGGAAGAGCGGCCGTGGCATCCGCACCTCACCATCGGGCGGGTCCATGACGAGCGGCGCTGGCGGCGCGAGGCCGGCCCGCCGCTGCGAGCTGCGCTGGCCCAGGCCGCCACCACGACCTTCGGCACGCTGCGCGTCGTGGAGGTGGCGCTGATGCGTAGCGAACTGTCGCCGGCGGGGGCCCGGTACACCGTCCGGCGCGCGATCGGCCTGTCGCGCGCTTGATACGCCTTGACAGCGTCCGGCGCCCCGTACCACAGTGCTGGGGAACCGGAGCGGCCCGTTCGTTCGAGTTCGGACGCGGCCGATCATTCCTGCCGTCCCACGGGCCCGTGAGGGCCCCTTCTGCGCGCTGGTGAGGAGACACGCATGGCTGATGTGAAGAGCGAACGCCGCCAGGCCCTGGACCTCGCGATTGCCTCGATCGACCGCCAGTTCGGCAAGGGCGCCATCATGCGCCTGGGTCAGGGCGGCGTGATGGACGAGATCTCGGTCATTCCCACCGGCGCGCTCCAGCTCGACGTGGCGCTGGGCATCGGGGGCATCCCGCGCGGCCGGGTCACCGAGATCTACGGGCCGGAGTCCTCCGGCAAGACCACGCTGGCGCTGCACATCATCGCGGAAGCGCAGAATCTCGGAGGCACCGCCGCGTTCATCGACGCCGAGCACGCGCTCGATCCCAAGTACGCCAAGAACCTCGGGGTGAACACCGACGAGCTGCTGATCTCGCAGCCCGACACCGGCGAGCAGGCGCTCGAGATCGCCGAGACGCTGGTGCGCTCCAACGCGGTCGACGTCATCGTGATCGACTCGGTGGCCGCCCTGGTGCCGCGCGCCGAGCTGGACGGCGACATGGGCGACTCGCTTCCGGGGCTGCAGGCGCGCCTCATGTCCCAGGCCCTTCGCAAGCTCACCGCCGCCATCGCGCGCTCCGGCGGCGCGGTGATCTTCATCAATCAAATACGTGAAAAGATAGGCGTAATGTTCGGCTCGCCGGAGACCACCACCGGCGGCCGGGCGCTGAAGTTCTACTCCTCGATCCGGCTCGACATCCGCCGCCAGGACACCATCAAGAACGGGACGGAGGCCGTCGGGGTCCGGACCAAGGTCAAAGTGGTGAAGAACAAGCTGTCTCCGCCCTTCCGGGAGGCCGAATTCGACGTCATCTATGGGGAGGGGATCTCCAAGGAGGGGTCGGTCCTGGACCTGGCGGCGGAGCACAATGTTGTCGAAAAATCCGGCACTTGGTACACCTATAAGAGTGAGCGGATCGGGCAGGGACGGGAGAACGTCAAGCGATATCTGAAGGACAATCCCAAGGTCTTGGCCGATCTCGAGGTGAAAGTCCGCGGTGCCCTGGGCCTCAAGCCGGCGGGGGGGGCGCCGCAGCCGGCGCCTTCGAGCGCGACCAAGTAGGAGCGAGCAACCATGGAACTGCAGCAGCTGCTGGCGGAAACCGCGCAGCGCAAGGCTTCGGACCTGCACCTGAAGGCGGCGTCGAAGCCGATCCTCAGGATCCATGGTCACCTCGAAGTGCAGGACGACCTGCCCCAGGTCACCCGCGAGTTCATCGACAAGATGGCGGCGAGCCTGCTGGGCGAGCGTCGTCTCAACATGTTGATGGAAGGCCGCGAGATGGACCTGGGCTACATGCTGCCCGGGATCGGCCGCTTCCGCTGCAACCTCTTCCTCTCGATGGGCGAGGTGCGCGGCGTCTTCCGGCACGTGCCGGAGCGCATCCCCGCCTTCCAGGAGCTGCACCTGCCCAAGGTGCTCGAGCGGCTCTCGATGGAGCGCCGCGGGATGATCCTGGTCACCGGCATCACCGGCTCCGGCAAGTCCACCAGCCTCGCGTCGATGATCGACTTCATGAACCGGAGCCGGAACGACCACATCGTCACCATCGAGGACCCGATCGAGTTCGTGCACCAGGACAAGAAGTGCGTGATGAGCCAGCGCGAGATCGGCCACGACTCGGTGAACTTCGCCCAGGCCCTGCGCGCCGCGCTCCGCGAAGACCCCGACATCATGCTGGTCGGCGAGCTGCGCGACGTGGAGACCATGGAAGTGGGGCTCCACGCGGCGGAGACCGGTCACCTGGTGCTCTCCACGCTGCACACCCTGAACGCGGCCGAGACCATCAACCGGATGATCTCCATGTTCCCGCCGCACCAGGAGGACCAGATCCGGGGGCAGCTCTCCTCGGTCATCCAGGGCATCGTCTCCCAGCGTCTCGTGGTCCGGGCCGACGGGCGCGGCCGCGTGCCCGCGGTCGAGATCATGATCGCCACCGGCCTCATCCGCGACTGCATCCGGGAGGCGGACAAGACCCCGCAGATCCCGAGCGTGATCGCGGCGGGCACCGCGCAGTACGGGATGCAGACGTTCGACCAGTCGCTGCTGCAGCTCTACCGCGAGGAGCTGGTGACGTACGAAACCGCGCGCGACGCGGCGACGAACCCGGACGACTTCGACCTGAAGGTCAAGGGCATCTTCTCCACCGGCGAGATGACCTGGGAGCACCCCGGGGGCAGCAATACCGCCACGACCGCGGCCCCCCGGGCGCCGGGCCTCGCGGCCGCCCCGGCCGGGCGCTGCCCCTTGGGCAATATGGGGGGGTAAGGGGGGGGGGGGCGCGGCGGCGGCCGCGCCGGGGAGCCGCGTCCCACCCCGGCCCTGCCCAGGCCGGCACTCGATGAGAAGGCCGCCAGACTGGCGGCCTTCGATCTTTTGGCCCGCAAGTCCTGGAGCGGCCGCGAGCTGACCCGCCGCCTCCGCCGCCGGGGCGCCTCCGCCGAGATCGCGCAGGCGGTGGTGGCCGATCTCACCGACCGCGGCTACGTGGACGACCAGGCCTTCGCCCGCTGGTGGGCCGAGGCCCGCGCCCGCGGCCGCCGCGTGGGCAGCCGGAGGCTTCGGCAGGAGCTGTTCGCCAAGGGGATTCCCCGCGAGATGGTCGAGGCCGCGATCGCGGCCGCCTTCGAGGAAGTGGGGGAGACCGAGCGCGCGCAGCAGGCCGGGCGCCGCCGACTGCCCGCCCTGCTGCGGGGCCAGGCCGCCCGGGTACCCGCCCGCCTCGCCGACTACCTCCTGCGGCGCGGCTATCCCGCCTCCGCGGTACGCCACGCGGTGCGCGTCCTGCTCGCCGAGCACGGGCGCGAGCACGAGGATGCCCTCCCGGGCACCGAGGAGGACGGCGGCGTATAATACCGGTCCTATGACCGGGAGCGACATTCGCGCGCGGTTCCTCGAGTACTTCCGCGGGCGCGGGCATACCGTGGTGCGGTCGTCCCCGCTGGTGCCCGCCCAGGATCCCACCCTGCTCTTTACCAACGCGGGCATGGTGCAGTTCAAGTCGGTATTCCTGGGGGAGGAGCGGCGCGATTACGTGCGGGCGGCCACCGCCCAGAAGTGCGTGCGCGCGGGCGGCAAGCACAACGATCTGGAGAACGTCGGCCGCACCGCCCGGCACAATACCTTCTTCGAGATGCTGGGCAACTTCTCCTTCGGCGACTATTTCAAGGAGGACGCGATCCGGTTCTGCTGGGAGCTGCTCACCGAGGACTTCGGCCTCCCCAGGGACCGGCTCAAGGCCACCGTCTTCACCGACGACGACGACGCCTTCGAGCTGTGGAAGCGGGTGGCCGGGCTCGGCCCAGACCGCATCATCCGCCTGGGCGAGAAGGACAACTTCTGGGCGATGGGGGACACCGGCCCGTGCGGGCCATGCTCCGAGGTGCACTTCCACCAGGGCGACCATCTGCCCTGCGCCGAGGAGCAGGCGGGGCGGACCTGCCTGGGGCCGGCCTGCGACTGCGACCGCTGGCTCGAGATCTGGAACCTGGTCTTCATGCAGTTCAACCGGGACGCGAGCGGGAAGCTGACGCCCCTGCCCAAGCCGTCGATCGACACCGGCATGGGGCTCGAGCGGCTCGCGGCGGTGCTCCAGGGCAAGCAGTCCAGCTTCGACACCGACCTGCTCCGGCCGCTCATCACCCACGTCGAGCGGCTCTGCGGCAAGACCTACGGCCGCGACGAGGAGGCCGACGTGTCGATGCGGGTGATCGCCGATCACGCGCGCGCGGCCACCTTCCTGATCTCGGACGGCGTCACCCCGTCCAACGAGTGGCGCGGCTACGTGCTCCGGCGGATCATGCGCCGGGCCATGCGCCACGGCCGCATGCTGGGGCTCGAGAGGCCCTTCCTGTGGGACGTCACCGGCAGCGTGGTCGCGGAGCTGGGCCCAGCCTACCCGGAGATCCGCGACGCGCACCCGCGGGTGGCCGAGACGGTGCGCCAGGAAGAGGAGCGCTTCGCGGAGACACTCGATCTCGGCATGGCCAGGATCCGCGAGCACCACGCCGCCCACAAGGGCGACGCGGCGAAGATCGTGGACGGCCGCTTCCTGTTCCAGCTCTACGACACGTATGGGTTTCCGCCAGACCTGGCCAAGGAAGTGTTGCAGGATCAGGGGTGGCAGGTCGCTGACGAGACGGACCGCGTCTTCGAGTCGGAGATGGAGATGCAGCGTGAGCGGGCCCGCGCCGGGTCCACCTTCTCCGGCGAAGGCGGTGGACACGCGGGAGTCTCCGCCGCGCCCAAGGCCTCCTCCGGGGTGGAGGTCTACCAGAGGCTCTCCACCGAGCTGGTCCGGCCGCAGTTCCTCGGCTACGGCGCGCTCGCCGCGCCCGCGCGCATCCTCGCCCTGGTGGCGGAGGGCCAGCGCCGGCGCGAGGCCCGTCAGGGCGAGACGGTGGAGATCATTCTCGACCGCACGCCCGCCTACGCGGAGTCCGGCGGCCAGCAGGGCGACCAGGGCTCGATCGTGGGGCGCGAAGGCGAGGGCCGGATCGAGGACACGTACTACCGCGGCAGTCAGCTCATCGTGCACCGGGTGACGGTGAGCCAGGGCCAGCTCCGCGAAGGCGAGGAGGTCGCGGTGGCGGTGGAGTCGCGCCGCCGCCACGGGCTGCGCCAGCATCACACCGGCACCCATCTGCTGCACGCCGCGCTCCGTCGCGTGCTCGGCACCCACGTGGGGCAGGCGGGCTCGCTGGTGGCGCCCGACCATCTGCGCTTCGATTTCTCGCACGGCGCCTCGGTCAAGGACAGCGAGGTGGACGACGTCGAGAGCTTGGTCAACGAGCAGGTGCAGGCCAACGTGGTGGTGAGCCCCGCCGAGATGGACCTGCAGGAGGCCCTCCGCACTGGGGCCATGGCCCTCTTCGGCGAGAAGTACGGCGATCGCGTGCGCGTCATCCGCATCGGCGATTTCTCCACCGAGCTGTGCGGCGGCACCCATCTCGACGCGACCGGCCAGATCGGGCTCTTCAAGGTGACCGACGAGGGCGCGGTGGCCTCCGGGGTGCGACGCATCGAGGCGGTGACCGGCGAGCACGCGCTCGCGCACGTGGGCCGCGAGGAGGCCGCGCTGCGCGAGTCGGCGGCCCTGCTCAAGATCCCGCCGCTCGAGCTGCCCCGGCGCCTCGCCGCGCTGCTGGAAGACCAGAAGCGGCTCGAGAAGCAGCTCGCCCAGCTCGAGACCAAGCTCGTGCGCACCCAGGCGCAGGACCTGGTGGCCGCCGCCAAGCAGGTGGCGGGCGTGCCGGTCCTCACCGCGCGGCTCGACGGGCTCGATCCGGACGGGCTGCGCTCGGTGGTGGACACGCTGCGGGATCGGCTGCCGTCGGGCGTCATCCTGCTCGGCAGCGCGGTGGACGGCAAGGTGAGCCTGGTCGCCGCCGTCTCCAAGGACCTGATGAAGCGCTTTCCGGCCGGACGCCTCGTGCAGGACATCGCCAAGATGGTGGGCGGCGGCGGCGGCGGCCGTCCCGACCTGGCCCAGGCCGGCGGCAAGGACGCCGCGAAGCTCGACGAGGCCCTCGACGCGGTCGCGGGCTGGGTGGAACGGGCGGCGCAGGCGTAGGGCGGGGACCGTCGCGCGTGGCCACCATCCGCACGATGTGCCCGATGAACTGCCATCCTACTCTCTGCGGCATGCTGGTCACGGTGGAGGACGGGAGGCTCGTCGAGGTTGCGGGCGACCCGGACAATCCCGACAGTCGCGGCTTCCTGTGCGTGCGCGGCCACGCCTCGCGCGAGATCATCGGCAACCCGCAGCGCCTGCTGACCCCGCTCGCGCGCGACCGGAGGGACGGCGTCTTTCGAGATGTCACGTGGGACGGGGCCCTCGATCGCATCGCGGAGCGCCTTCAACGGGTCGGGCGCGAGGCGGTCGGGCTCTGGTCGGGGCACGGCTTCTTCGCGAACAACTACGGCACCCGCGTCAACTCGGAGCTGCTCCGTCGCTTCGCCAATCTCTGGGGCTGCCAGTGGTGGGCGCCCACCATGATCTGCTGGGGGCTCGGCGGCTTCGGCGTCGGGCTCACCGGCCCGCTCGAGACCAATACTAAGGAGGACATGGGGGCCCACGCGGACCTCATCCTGCTGTGGGGCGCCAACCTGGCGAGCCAGCCGAATACCGGACGGCACCTCGCGGCGGCGAAGCGGCGCGGCGCGCATGTCGTCACCATCGACGTGCGGCGGACGGAGGCGGCCGCGCAGTCGGACGAGGTGTTGCTCCTGCGGCCCGGCACCGACGCGGCGCTGGCGCTCGGGATGATGCACGTGCTGATCGCGGAGGACCGCTGCGATCGGGAGTTCGTCGCGCGGCACACCATCGGGTTCGATGCCCTCGCCGCAGACGTGCGGCGGTATCCGCCCGCGTGGGCCGCCGCGGTTACCGGCCTCGACGAGGCGGTCATCGTGGGCCTGGCCCGGCGCTACGCGGCGACGCGGCCGGCCATGATTTTGCTGGGCGGGAGCAGCATGCACAAGGGCGCCAACGGATGGCAGGGCGCGCGCGCGGTGTCGTGCCTGCCCGCGCTCACCGGCAACCTGGGCATCGCGGGCGGCGGCCTCGGCCCGCGCCACGGCAGCAAGGGGCACGGCTTCGGCCTGACCGACATCGGCATGGCCGAGCGGCGGCCGCCCGGCGACTACGTGCCGAACCAGATGCCCCGGATCACCGCGGCCCTCGAGGACGGCCGGGTGCGCGCGCTGCTCCTCTTCGGCACCGACATGCTGTCGTCGTTCGCGGACAGCGCCCACGTCGAGGCCGCCCTCGCGCGCCAGGAGCTGATCGTCAGCTTCGAGCTCTTCTGGAACGACACCGCGCGCCGCTACGCGGATATCGTATTGCCCGGCACCGCGTGGCTCGAGGAGCTCGGCTGCAAGGCGACCAACACGCATCTCTACCTGATGGAGCCGGCCCTGCCGCCCGCCGGGCAGACGCGCACCGGCGCGTGGGTGCTGCGCGAGCTCGCGCGGCGCCTCGGGGTCGCCGACTTCTACCCGTGGGCGGACGCGGCGGGGCCCATCGACGCGATCCTCGATCACCCCGCGACCGGGCACGCCACCGTGGCGGCCCTGCGCGCGGAGGGCGGCATCCGGGCGCTCCGCGTCTCGCACGTGGGCCATCCCGATCTCGTGTTCCCGACCCCGTCCGGGAAGGTGGAGCTCTACTCCGCGCGCGCGGAGAGCTTCGGGCTGCCCCCGCTGCCAGTGCACGAGGACCTGCCCGCGGGGCGCTTCCCGCTCGTGCTCCGCCAGGGACGGACCCTGGGGCACTTCCACGGCTTCTACGATCACGGCCGCGCGCTGCCGTCGCTGGCCGCGCTCGAGCCCGAGCCGGTGCTGTGGCTCTCGCCCGCCGACGCGGCCGCGCGCGCGGTGGCGGACGGCGCGGCGGTGCGCGTGTTCAACGAGCGCGGCGAGATGCGCGCCCGCGCGCGGGTGACGGACCGCGTGCCCGCGCTGACCGTGTGGATGCGCGACGGCTGGGACGGGCTCAACCGGCTCACCTCCGGGGAGGCGTGCATCCCGGACGCGGCGGTGGACGTGTTCGGGTTCTCGGCGGGGCAGGCCGCGTTCGACGCGGCGGTGGAGGTCGCGCCTGTCTGAGCGGGCCGCGGCCGCGCTGCTCTTCGACTTCGGGGGCACGCTCGACGCCGACGGGGTGACGTGGAAGGAGCGATTCTTCACCCTCTGGCGCGACGAGGGCATGGCGGACCGCCCGCAGGTGTTCGATCCCGTGTTCTACCGCGCCGACGACGGGCTCGTCGGCGCGATCCCGGCCACGCTCTCCTTCGAGGAGACGGTGCGGCGGCTCACCGCGGACATCGCCTCCGGCCTCGCGGTGCGCGACGAGCGGGTGATCGCGCGGGTGGCCGACCGCTTCCTCGACGACGCCCACCGCCATCTGCGGCGCAACCAGGCGCTGCTCGCGCGGCTCGGCGCGCGCTACCGGCTCGGGCTCGTGTCCAACTTCTATGGGAACCTCGAAACGGTGTGTCATAATACGGCGATCCGGGCTCTCTTCGGCGTCATCGTCGACTCCGTGCGGGCCGGGCTCTCCAAGCCGGATCCACGCATCTTCCAGCGAGCCCTCGACGGGCTCGGAGTGATTCCGGCTGACGCCACGTTCGTGGGCGATTCGGCGGCCCGGGACATGGCGGGTGCGCGGGCGCTCGGCATGCCGCACATCTGGCTGATCGCCGACCCGCCGCCCGGCGGGCCGTGCTGCCCGGGCGACGCGATGATCCATTCGCTGGTGGACGTGGAGGCGTTGCTGCTCTGATGGCGGGTATGGTGAGAGGCGCGATCATCGCGGCCGGCGAGGGCAGCCGCCTGCGCGCGGACGGCTTCCGGGTGCCGAAGCCCCTGGTGGAGGTGGCCGGGCTGCCGCTGATCGGCGCGGTGCTGCGCAACTTCACCGCGGCCGGGATCACCGCGATCACCATCATCGTGAACGAGCGGGAGCGCGAGTGTGTCGAGTGGGTCCGGCCGCGATTCCCCGGGCTCGAGATTGACTTCATCGTGAAGACCACCGCGTCCTCGCTCGAGAGCTTCCGGGAGGTGACCGGGCGCGGTCCCGCGGGGCCGCGACTGGTGTCCACGGTGGACGCGTGGTGCGCGGCGGAGGACTTCGCGCGCTTCGCCGCGGCCGCCGCGCGCCGGCCCGACGACGCGACCGTGCTCGCGGTCACCCCGTTCGTGTCGGACGAGAAGCCGCTCTGGGTGACGCTGGGGGCGGACGGACGCGTGGAAGACCTCGGCAAGGTGGATAGCGGTCTGGTCACCGCGGGGGTGTATCGTGTTTCAGATCGGGCGCGGCGGCTCGCGCCCGCGCGGGAGCTCGGGCGGCTGCGCGAGTACCTGGGCTGGCTGCACGAGAGCGGCGAGCCGCTCTACGGGGAGATCATCGAGACGGTGGTGGACGTGGACCGGGGGCTGGACGTGGCCAGCGCGGAGGCACTCGCGCGCGCGCGCCGCGCATGAGCGCGAGGAGGACACGGGTGGCGGATCCGAGATGCTGGGGCCTCTTTCGCGAGCGCGAGCATTCGCCTGGACGTGAGAGCGACGACGCGGAGATCCTGCGACTGACCGGCAAGCACCTGGAGGCCCACGGGCTCCAGGTCGAGCTTAGGGCTCCCGAGGACCTCGTCGCCACCGAGGCCCCGCCCGACGGCGTGTTCTTCATGTGTGAGCGCACGGAAGCGCTCCGGACCCTCCTCGCCTGGCAGGAGCGGGGCGTGCGGCTCGTCAACTCGCCCCAGGCGGTGCTCAACACCTATCGGGAGCGGATGATCGCGCAGCTCGGCGAGGCCAACGTGTCCTTCGTGCCGAGCCGGCTCGTGGGAACCCGCGACGCGGACGTGGCGGCCCGGCTGCCGGTGTGGGTCAAGCGCGCCGACGTGCACAACACGCAGGACGGCGACGTGGTGTTTGCGGAAACGCGGGACGCCCTGGCCGCCGCGCTCGCCGGCCTCGCCGCCCGCGGCCTCGAGGGCGCGGTGCTGCAGCCGCACGTGCCCGGCGACCTCATCAAGTTCTACGGGGTCGGCCCCGGAGGCGGCGGCCCCGATGGCGGGCCGCCGTGGTTTCGCTGGTTCTACCACAAGGACCAGCGGCTGGCCGGCCATGCCTTCGACGCGACCCGGCTGGCCCGCCTCGTCCGCGACGCCGCCATCGCCCTCGGCCTCGAGATCTACGGCGGCGACGCCATCGCCTCCGCCGACGGTGGGCTCCAGCTCCTCGATCTCAACGCGTGGCCCAGCTTCGCCCTCTACCGCGACGAGGCCGCGCCGGTGATCGCGTCCTACCTGGCCCTGCGCTTCGGCGCGCCGCGGGCGTCCGGAGGCGGGCGGTGAGCGAGCCGCGCGAGATCGGGCCCCGCTCGCGCGAGATCGTCGCGCGCGAGGCGCGCCACATCGCGCCCGGCTACCAATCCTTCGCGCTCTACTCGGGGCTCGCGATGGCCCGCGGCAGCGGCGCGACCTTGTGGGACGAGGACGGCAACGAGTACATCGACTTCATCGCGGGCATCGCGGTGGGCAGCGTCGGCCACTGTCACCCGCACTACGTCGAGGCCTTGAAGCGCCAGGCCGAACGGCTCACCTTCGGCAGCTTCACCACCGAGACCCGCGCGCGCTTCCTCGAGCTGATGGCCTCCGTCACCCCGGAGGGCCTCACCCGCATCCAGCTCTTCTCGGGCGGCGCCGAGGCGGTGGAGGCGGGCCTGCGCCTGGCCAAGGCCGCGACGGGCCGGCAGGAGGTCGTCGGCTTCTGGGGCGGCTTCCACGGCAAGACCGGCGGCGTGCTGGGTCTCCTCGGCAGCGACTTCAAGCATCACCAGGGCCCGTTCCTGCCCGGCCAGTACTCGACGCCCTACGCCGATTGCTACCGCTGCCCGCTCAAGCTCCGCTATCCGGACTGCGGCATCGCCTGCGCGGAGTACGTCCGCGACGTCATCCGCTACCAGACCGCGGGCGAGATCGCCGCGATCATCGTGGAGCCGATCCAGGGCACCGCGGGCAACATCATCCCGCCCGACGGCTTCCTGCGGGCGATCCAGTCGGTGGCCCGCGATCACGGGGCGCTGCTCTTCGCCGACGAGATGATCACCGGCTTCGGCCGCACCGGCTCGATGTGGGGCGCCGACCACGACGGGGTCGTGCCCGACATCATGACGGTGGGCAAGGGCGTGGGCGGCGGCTTTCCGCTCGCCGGCGTGGTCTCCACCGAGAAGCTGGTGAGCTCCAAGCCCTGGTCCAACCCGAGCTTCAGCTCGTCCAGCTACGGCGGCAATCCGCTCGCCTCGGCGGCGGGGCTCGCCGCGCTCGAGATCATCCTGAAGGAGGATCTCGTCGAGCAGTCCAATCGCGTCGGCGCGGTCATGCTGGCCGAGCTGCACCGCCTGAAGGAGAAGTACCGGACGGTGGGCGAGGTGCGCGGCCGCGGGCTGCTGCTCGGCATCGAGCTGATCGAGGACCGGCAGAGCCGCAAGCCGCTCGACAGGACCATCACCCGCGACCTCTACCTGGAGTGCCTGCGGCGCGGCCTCGTGGCGATGACCTATGCCCCGACGATCCGGCTCAATCCGCCGCTCGTCATCACCGAGGAGACGGCCCGGGCCGGGCTCGCCATCCTGGACGAAGCGCTCCATGTCGTTCTCAAGCGTCATGGGCGGGACTAGGAGGCTCCGCGGCGCCGTCATCGGCCTCGGCAACGTGGCGGTGCACGGCCACCTGCCGGGCTGGCGGCAGCGGCCCGACGCGTTGATCGTGGCCGCCACCGACGTCCACGCGGCGCGGCGGGCCGAGTGCGCGGTGCGCCTGCCCGGGGCGCGCTGGCACGACTCGGTCGACTCCCTGCTGGCCGCCGACGATCTCGACTTCGTGGACGTGTGCACCCCGCCGTCGAGCCACGCGGCCCTGATCGAGGTCGCCCTTGCCCGGGGTCTCCACGTGCTCTGCGAGAAGCCCCTGGTGAGCTCGCTCGCCGAGCTGGAGCGCCTGGCCGGGCTGGCGCGCTCGGCGCGCGCGGTGCTCCACACCGTGCCCAACTGGCATCAGGCGCCCCTCGTGCGCGCGACCGACGCCCTGATCCGTGAAGGCCGTATCGGCGCGGTGCGCGAGGTGGTCTGGCGGACGCTGCGCACGCAGCCGGCCGCCGCGGCGGGCGGGGCGAGCTGGCGCGTGGATCCGGCGGTCGCGGGCGGTGGCGTGCTCACCGACCACGGCTGGCACGTCTCCTACGTCATCCCGCGCTGGGTGGGCGCCCCCCCGGACGCGGTGAGCGCGCGGCTCGAGACGCGGCGGCACCACCGCTTCGCGGTCGAGGACACCGCCACCGTCCGCCTGCAGTTCCCGGACGCGGTGGCCGACATCGCGCTGACGTGGGCCGCCGAGACGCGCGAGAACCAGGCGCGCGTGGTCGGCACTGAGGGGCGCATCGACATCGAGGACGACACGGTGGTCCTGCGCGCGGCCGGCGGGGAAGAGCGCCACCGGCGCCCGCCCGCCCTGTCCGACGGCTCCCAGCATCCGGACTGGTTCGGGCCGGTCGCCGACGAGTTCATCGCTCGCGTGCTCGGCCGGGACTCGAGCACCCGCAACCTGGAGGAGGCGGCGGTCTGCATCGCGGTGGAGTGCGGCGCCCGCGAGTCGAGCCGCCGCGGCGGCGCCACGCTCCCGCTGGCCGCGCGCGTCGGGTCGGCCGGGTGACCACGCTCTCCTCCACGGCCGTCTCGGTGCGGAGCGTCCTCGTGATCCTCCCGGCTCCGCCCGGGGCCAGCTCCCCGGCGCCCGACACGATGATCGCGGGGCTTCCACTGCTCCGCCGCCTCGTCCTGGCCGCGGAGCGCGCGGGCTTCGAGCGCATCCTGGTCCATCCCCGGGCCTGTCCCGCGTCCGGCCTGCTCGCGGGCACCGGCGCGGCCACGCTCGGCGCCGACACGATCGTGGCCACGCGCGCGCGGCTCGTCCTCGTCCCCGCCAACGTCCTTCCGCAGGCGCGCTGGCTACGCGCGCTCCGCGAGATGCCGCTCGATCCGGAAGCGCTCGCCGTCGATCCATCGCTGACCGCGGTGGTGGAGAGCGCCGGGATCGGGGAGGTGCTCCGATCGGCTGGCCTCGCCGCCGGCGCGCAGGATCTGATCACCGCGCTCTCGGGGCGGCTGCCGCGCACGACGCAGCCCGGCGATCCGGCGGGCCGCTTCGCGCTCGGCGGCGCGGCCGGCGCCGAGGCCGCCGAGGAGTGGCTCCTGCGTAGCCTCATCAAGGACACCGAGGGGTTCATGTCCCGCCACGTCGAGCGGCGCGTGTCCCTCGCGATCACCCGGCGGCTCGTGGGCACCCGGATCACCCCGAACGTCATGACCCTCGTGAGCCTCACGATCGGCCTGCTCGGGGCGTCATTCTTCCTGTCCGCGGAGCCCCGGCATCAGATCGTCGGCGCCCTGCTGTTCCTGACTCACTCCATCCTCGACGGTTGCGACGGCGAGCTGGCCCGGCTGAAGTTCCTCGAATCCCCGATCGGGGCGCGGCTCGACTTCTGGGGCGACAACCTGGTCCACGTGGCGGTCTTCGGCTGCATGGCCGCGGGTTGGAGCCTGGCCGCGGGCTCCGGCTGGCCCCTGGTCCTGGGGGCCCTCGCGATCACCGGCACCGCCGCGTCCGCCTATCTCGTCTCCCAGGGCGGCACCGCGGCCACTCCGGGGCCGACCGGGCGGCTGGCCGACGCGGTGGCCAACCGCGATTTCATCTATCTCGTGATCCTGCTCGCCTGCTTCGGGAAGGCCCACTGGTTCCTGGTCCCGGTCGCACTCGGCACGCCGATCTTCATGATGCTGGTGCGGTGGGGCGCGGGGCGCCGCCGAGTCGCCTGACGTGTTCGCCGTCCTCGACGTCCTGCTGCGCGGGCTGATCCTGTCCGCGCATGCCACCGCGGTCGGCGGGGTGTGCTTCCTGCTGCTCGTGGCCCGAGGCCCCGAGGCGCCGCGCTCGCTGCTGCTCATCGCGGTCGCCGCGGTCACCCTCGCGGTCGGCCAAGCGTTCGCGCTGGCCAACGAGCTGTTCGTGCTGCTCCACGAGGCGGTCTGGCCGCTGCTCGCCGCACTGGACACGCTCTACGTGCAGGTGAGCGTGGTCCGGATCGCGGCCGGGCTCGCGCTGGCCGGGTTTGCCCTGCGGCTCCGCCGCCGGGAGGGGCGGTCGCGGCTCTGGCCGGCGGTGGTGGCGCTCGCGGCCGTCCTGGCCGTCGCGGCCCCGTGGACCAGCCATGCCGCCGCGCGGCTTGAATCCCGCGCCATCCTGCTGCTGCTCGACGGCGCCCATCAGCTCGCGGCGGCGGTGTGGATCGGCGGGCTCGTGCACCTGGTCGCCGCCGCGGTTCGGCGGGGCGATCGGCCCTGGCCGGTGGCGTTGCTCCAGCGGTTCTCGAACCTCGCCCTGGGCGCGGTCGCCGTCCTGGTAGGCGCGGGAGTGGGCCTCACATGGCACTACGCCCCTTCGCTCAGCGCGATCTTCGGCACCGCCTACGGCCTGATGGTCCTGACCAAGCTCGTGATCCTGGCCGGCCTCCTCGTCCTGGGCGCCCTGAACTCCCGGACGGTCCGGCGGTTGGACGGCGCCCCCGATGCGGACCAGGCCACCCTGCGCCGCTTCGTGGAGGTCGAGGTTGGGCTCGGCCTCACCGTGCTGTTCGCGGCGGCCTCACTCACCTCGCTGCCTCCCGCGGTGGATCTGACCCACGATCGCGCGACGCTTGCGGAGGTCGCCACGCGCTTCACCCCGCGGATGCCCGCGCTGCGCTCGCCCTCGATCACCGAGATGCCGATCGACGATCCGCTCGCCCCCCGGAACGACGCCGATCGCGCGTGGTCGGAGTTCAATCACCACATCTCCGGGATCCTGGTCCTGACCATGGGCCTGCTGGCTCTGCTGCACGCCTCGGGCCGGGCGCCGTGGGCGCGGCACTGGCCGCTCATCTTCCTGGGGCTGGCCGCCTTCATGATGGTGCGCAACGACCCCGGCTCGTGGCCTCTCGGCCCTGAGGGCTTCTGGGAGGGCTGGCTCGTCGCGACGGTGGCTCAGCACCGAGTCTTCGTGATGATCGTCGTCGTCTTCGGCATCTTCGAGTGGATGGTCCGGAGCGAGCGGCTGCGGTCGCGGCGCGCGGCCCTGATCTTCCCGCTGCTCTGCGTGGTCGGCGGTGGCCTGCTCCTGACTCACTCGCACGCCGCGCAGAACCTCAAGGACGAGTTCCTACTGGAGGTGACCCACGCGCCGCTCGGCCTGCTGGCCCTGGTGGTCGGCTGGGGGCGCTGGCTCGAGCTGCGCCTGCCCGAAGGCGGGCGCCGAGTGCCCGGGGCGCTCTGGGCCGTTGGCCTCGTGCTCGTGGGCGCGCTCCTCCTCATCTACCGCGAGAGCTAGCGCGCGTGCTGACACCGCGGGTGGGCGGCG
>JBBDXN010000027.1:36290-43888 GCA_040902305.1 Candidatus Rokuibacteriota bacterium
GCGGCGCCGTGCCGGTGGATACACTCGGCCGGCTCTGCGCGCTTTGTTGGAATGTAAGACCTGACCCCAGATCGCGACGGCGCGGATGCGCCTGCGACTCAGCGTGGGCTGGGGAGGGCCCCCGCCGCACCCCCTCGCCCCGGGTCAGGCGGATTCGAGGAGGAGGCCGGTGAGGTAGCGGGACTCGGGGATCGTGAGGATGATGGGGTGGTCGCGGCTCTGCGAGAGGGTGGCGACAACGCGGGCGCGCACGCCCGCGTCGCCCGCGGCCTCGCGGCAGATGTCCTCGAACATCGCGGCCGTCACGTGGTGCGAGCAGGAGAAGGTGGCGAGCAGGCCGCCGCGCTCGAGGAGGCGGAGACCACGGATATTGATCTCCTTGTAGCCGCGCGCCGCCGCCTCGACCGCGTCCTTGCGGCGGGTGAAGGGCGGGGGATCCAGCACCACGAGCCCGAACCGCTCGCGCCGCGCTTCCAGCTCGCGCAGGCCGTCGAAGGCGTTGCCCTCCCGCAGCTCGGCGCGTTCCTCGACGCCGTTCAAGCTCAGGTTGCGCCGCGCCAGGGCCAGCGCGTCCGCGGAAGAGTCGAGCAGGAGCGCCCGCTCGGCGCCGGCCAGGAGCGCGTGGCAGGCGAAGCCGCCCCCGTAGCAGAACGCGTCGAGCACCCGCCGCCCGCGGGCCCGGCCGGCCATCAGCAGCCGGTTGTCGCGCTGATCGAGGTAGAGGCCGGTCTTGTGGCCCGCGCCGAGCGTCACCGCGAAGCGGCCCGCGCCTTCCTCCACGACGAGCTCCGCCTCGCGCGCGGTCTCCCGGACCGCCTCGAAGCCCTCGATACGCGCCGCAGTCGCGTCGTCGAGCCGCACGATCGAGCCGTCCGGGAAGAGTGAGGCGAGCGCCTCCCGGATCCAGTCCGCGTTGCGCGCCATGCCGAGCGTGAGGCACTGGAACACGCTCACCGGCCCGTAGCGGTCCACCACCAGCCCGGGCAAGCCGTCGGCCTCGCTCCAGCAGAGGCGATAGGCGGCGGCCACGAGCCCGGCGGCTCGCCGATACTCGAGCGCCGCCTCGAGACGCCGGCGCACCAGGGTGGCGTCGACGGCCTCTTCGGCGCGGGTGAGCAGGCGGCAGACCAGCGAGGAGCGCGGGCTGTAGAAGCCGCGCCCGAGGTAGCGGCCGGTGGCGTCGGTCACCTCCAGCGCGGCGCCGGCGGACCAGGAGCCTTTGAGATCGGCCACTTCACCGCGGTAGATCCACGGATGGCCGGCCCGGATCCGGCGGTCGGCCCCTCGTTTCAGGATCAGCGTGGCCATGACGGCAACCCCCTCACCCTGCCCTCTCCCCCTTCGGGGGCGAGGGTTCTAGCTCTCGCTCTCCCCTCTGGGGCGAGGTTCCATCGCTCTCTGTCCCCTCTGGCGGAAGGGTTCCGTCTCTCCCTCTCCCCTCTGGGGCGAGGGCAGGGTGAGGGGAGTTCGTTACCGCTTCCTCAGGACTACGACCATCAGGAGCGGGTGGTGCGCCTCGTCGAGGCGGAGGTGAGGCTTGAAGCCGTAGAACCATTCGACGAGGTCGAACCCTCCCGCGAGCTCGACGAGGCTCCGCAGCTCCTGGGGGAAGACCATCCGCGAGGCGTGACGCTGGCGGTAGAGGCGCCGCGTGCCGTTCTCGTTCACCTCCAGCTCCATGTCCTCGAAGAAGGTCTGGGTGACCGGGTTCAGGTCCTTGAGGGCCTCGAAGGTCGCGCGCACGGTGGCGTTACCGCGCCGGCGCGTCCACGACCAGCGCCGCGCGGGATCGGTCCACGAGGAGCACATGTAGCGGTCGAAGACGTAGAGCCCCCCCTTCTTGAGCCCCCGGCCCACGCAGCGCAGGTGGGCGAGCAGCGCGTCGTTCGTGAGGAGATGGCCCTGGGAGTCCTGCATGCAGATCGCCGCGTCTACCGGGCGCGGCAGCCGGAAGCGGGTCATGTCCGCGACGAGCAGGTTTGCCGCGACGCCCTTGGCCGCCGTCCGCTCCTGGAGAAAGGCGATGTTCTCCGCCGAGAGATCGAGCCCCGACATGGCGTAGCCGCGCGCGGCCAGGCGGATGAGATGCGGGCCGGTGCCGCAGGCGATGTCGAGCACCGTCCGGACCGGGCGCCGCGCGTAGCGGCGGAAGCAGTGAACGAGGAAGTTCACCTCTTGCCGCCGGTTCATGTCGAAGGCGATCTCGTAGTACCGGGGGACTGAGTATTGCGACCCGCGGCTCGCAGTCATCGGGAGCATCTCTTCAGCTTCAACATGGCTGAGCCATGTTGACCGTGGTGTAGCCGGTCGGGGCAAGCCTTCGTGTCGCCGGTCGAGGCAATCGGTGGCTCCGGCTTCACTTGCCCCACCACGACAGGATGGCCTCGCGGAGGATCCACGAGGCGGTGATGCCGGTGCGTCCCGACGGATCCCAGGCGGGGGCGACCTCCATCAGATCGGTGCCGACGATCCGGCAGGGCTCGAGCAGGCGGACGATCTCCACGAGCTCCGCGGCGGTGATGCCGCAGGGCTCGGGCGCGCCGGTGCCGGGTGCCTCGGAGGGGTCGAGCACGTCCACGTCGATCGTCACGTAGAGGGGGTGCGCCCGCAGCTCGGGGAGCAGGCTCTTCACCGCCTCCACCGGGTGAACCCGGTGAGCCGGGAAGATGTGCGGGGCTTTCCGCCGGTACTCCTCGCGGGCGCCGCTGCGCATGCCCACCTGGAACACGCGCTCGGGCGCCACCACGTCCATCACCCGGGCCATGGCCGAGGCGTAGTTGTAGCGCTCGCCGAGGAACTCCTCGCGGAGGTCCGGGTGGGCGTCGAGCTGGAGGATACGCAGCTCCGGGATGGCCGGTGCCAGCACCTCGATCACGGGCAGCGTGGCGGTGTGGTCGCCGCCCAGCATGACCGGCCAGAGGTCCGGCCGCCAGAAGCCCCGGATCTCTTCCCGGGCCCGGGCGAGCTGCTCCCGCGGCGGGCCGTCGCCCAGCTCGCAGTCGCCCACGTCGGCGATGGCGAGGTCCTCCAGATCCCGCCCCAGGAAGGGCGAGTAGGTCTCGATGGAGTCGGAGGCCAGCCGCAGCTCGTGGGGGCCGTGGTCGGCGCCCCGGCGGAGGTTGACGCGTCCCTCGAAGGGAATGCCGAAGAGGACGATCCGAGCGTCCGGGAGGGAAGCCCGGCAGGCGATGAAGCGAGGCTCGGCCGGGATCAACAGCCCGCGCTAGCTGAGATCGTCGTCGGAGAGGAGCGTCACGGCGGCCAGCGCGCACCCCGTCCGCTCGACCCGGTGCTCGACCGCGAAGACCTTCATGTCCCGGATCGTCTCGCCCCGGACCCGGAAGGCCTCCTCGAGCATCTGGACGATCATCCGCTCGGCTTCCTCGCGCGTGGCCTTGTCGTGGAACTCCATGATGACCCCGTTCTTGGCGGGATCCGCCGGCCGGGCCCAGCCGACTGCGGCGGCCACGACCTCGCCCGGCACCTCGCTGGTCATGGCCGCGTAGGCGGTGGGCACGAGCGCGCCCAGCTTGATCCGAGGCAGCGCCACCAGCTCCACGCCGGGGGGCAGGATGCTGGAGACCTTGATCAGGTTGATATTGCCGATCCCGGCCGCCAGCAGGGCGTTGTCGAAGGCGTTGAGTGGGGTCGAGCCCTCGGCATTGCCGGCGGTGCCCGCCGCCTTGGTCACGGGTGCGAAGCGCATTCACTCCTCCTCGTCGCGTTCGCGCGGAAACCACCGCGCCGTCTCACGAGCGGCGCCCCACCGCCGCCCGTCGTGAATTTCTCGTTCATCGTAGCGGCTCGGCCGACGAACGCAAGCAAAAAGTTGACTTCGGCGCCGCTCGGTGGAGTCGCGAAGGCGCCGCGCGACCGCGCGTGACCGCGTCGGAGAGCGCCCGCGACGCCTCCGGAGCGGGCCAAAACGAGATTTTTTTCTTGCAATGGAAAAAAAATGGCCCCACAGTGCAGAAAAATCCGGCACGTAGAAAATTCGCCGGAGAAATCGGGCCAGAACATGGGCAGAACATGGGGAGGAGGGAGAGAGTGCAAGCACTGGGGCGTCACCTGCTGCTCGAGCTCTTCGACTGCGACGCAGAGGCCATCAACAGTCTGGACACCGTGAAGGCGTCCATGGTGGAAGCGGCCAAGCGGGCCCAGGCCACCATCGTCGACGTCGTCTTTCACGAGTTCAACCCGTTCGGCATCAGCGGAGTCGTCGTCATCGCCGAGTCGCACCTGGCGATCCACACGTGGCCGGAGTATCGCTACGCCGCGGTGGACGTCTTCTCCTGCGGCGACGTCCTCCAGCCCCAGGTGGCCGCCGACTACCTCGTGGAGCAGTTCGGGGCCGGCCGGGCCTCCGTGGTGGAGCTCCAGCGCGGCATCTTCGTGAACCACCCCCGGAAGCTCCTGCACAAGCCGGCGGAGGCGCCGGTCGCCTCCACCCCGAGCTGATCGGCCGGAGATGGCCACGCCCCAGTACAAGTGGTTCTTCGAGACCACGACCCCGGTCGAGGGGCACATGCACGCCATCGCCCGGACCATCGTCACTCGGCAGACCAAGTTCCAGTTCATGGAGATCATGGAGACCCACTCGTACGGCAAGTGTCTCGTGCTGGACGGGCGGATCCAGTCGAGCCAGGCCGACGAGTTCATCTACCACGAGACCCTGGTGCACCCGGGTCTCCTCGCCCACCCGCGGCCCCAGAAGGCCATGGTCATCGGCGGGGGCGAAGGTGCCACCGTCCGGGAGATCCTGCGCTACAAGACGATCACCGACTGCCTGATGGTGGACATCGACGGCGAGGTGGTCGAGGAGTGCAAGAAGCACCTGCCCGAGATGCACCAGGGGGCCTTCGACGATCCCCGGACCCGGCTCCTTCACGAGGACGCCCGGGCCTATCTGGAGAAGACCACCGAGCGCTTCGACCTGATCGTGGTGGACCTGGTCGAGCCCCTCGAGGAAGGGCCGGCGTGCCTGCTCTTCACCAAGGAGTTCTATACTCTGATCCGGGACCGGCTCACCGACCAGGGGGTCATGACCATGCAGGCGGGCATGACCAAGGTGAACGAGATCTTCTTCCACGGGGCGGTGAACCACACGCTCCAGGAAGTCTTCCCGGTGGTCGCGCCGTACCAGAGCTTCATCTCCTGCTTCGGGACCCCGTGGGGCTTCATCCTGGCCTCCAAGGGCACCGACCCCCGGAAGCAGTCCGCGGCCGAGGTCGACCGGCTCATCGCCGAGCGCCTCGATCCCAAGCAGCTCGGCTACTGGGACGGCAACGCGCACCTGCACTGCTTCAGCCTGCCCAAGTTCCTGCGCGTCTCGATCGAGAAGAACGACCGCGTCATCACCGACAAGAACCCCCTGATCGTTACATAGCCCGCTACCTGAGCCCGCCGGTCCTCATCCTGGCCTCGGCCTCCCCGCGGCGCCGGGAGCTGCTGGGGCGCCTCGGCATCCCGTTCCGGGTTCAGGCCAGCCACATCCCCGAAGAGCACCCGCCGCTCCCGCCCGCCCAGGCCATCGCCGCCGTCGCCTTGGCCAAGGCTCTGGCCGTCGCTGCCGAGATCGGCTCGGCGCGGGGGCCGGCCGCGCCGCCGGTGGTCGTGCTCGGGGCCGACACCGAGGTCGTCCTGGACGGCCGTCTGCTGGGCAAGCCGCGGGATGCGGCCGACGCGGCCCGGATGCTCCGTGAGCTCCGGGGCCGCCAGCACGAGGTGATAACAGGTCTGGCCGTCGTGGCGCTCGGGCCGCCGGGCGCGCCGCCCGAGTCGGAGACGGCGGCGGTGACGAGCCGGGTGCGGATGGGCGACTACAGCGACGCCCTGATCGAGGACTACGTGGCGACCGGCGAGCCGCTCGACAAGGCGGGCGGCTACGCGGTGCAGGGGCTGGGCGGCCGGCTGGTGGCCGCGGTGGACGGCTGCCTCACCAACGTCATCGGCCTGCCGCTCACCACGACGCGCTCGCTGCTCGAGCGCCGCGGCCTCTAGCCAACCCTATTCGACCAGGAGGCGCTCGGCGCGGCCGGGCAGCTCCACCTTGGCGGGCAGGGGCGCGCGGGTCCGGAGCAGCTCGATACTGCGCTCGAGGGCGTCCGCGGTCACCCGGCCGTCGGTGAGGAAGAGATCGCGGGCGCTCAGGAGGCGCGCGATGAAGTCGGGAGCCGAGCCGATCACCGCCGCTCGGAGCGTCGCCTGGAGCGCGGCCGGCTCGCCCGCGGTCACCCGCGCCACCGCCGTCTGCAGCGCAACCCGCAGGGCCCGCAGCGTGGCGGCATCCGGCAGGTTGTCCGCGCGCCCGAACAGCGCGGCGTCGACGGTCGGGCCGCCGAGCGCGGCGGCCGCGTCCTTGACGGTCCGCAGGTCCACCGCGACGACCGCCTTGCCGCCTTCGACCAGCCGGCTCACGAAGGGCTCCGCCAGCACCGCCGCGGCCACCTCTCCGCCCTCGAGCGCCCGGGCGGCGCCGCGCTCCCCGAAGCTCCGCACGTTCACCCGGGGCTGGCGCACGCCGGCCCGGGCCAGCAGGAGGGCGAGCACCCGGTCCTCCGCGGTGCCCGGCGCCGGGATGGCCACGGTCTGGCCGGCGAGATCGGCGGCGGAGCGGATGGTCTCCGCCCGCCCGGGCGCGACGAGCAGCGCCACCGGCGGGGCCGCGGTGAAGCCCAGGACGAGCCGCGGCGGCGTGCCGTCCGCGCTGCCGAGCCGCAGCGCCGCGTCGAGCGACGTGGCCGCGAGCTGCGCCTGGCCGGCCGCGAGCGCCTCGGCCGCGCCGGCGTCGGAGCGCATGGAGCGGAGGCTGACGGTGAGCTGCTGAGCGGTGAAGAGCCCCTCGGCCTGGGCCACGTGCAGCGGCAGGTACTGAGGCGAGGTCGGCGGCCCCGCCACCGCGATCGTGAGCGAGGCCTGCAGCAGCACGAGCCAGGCGATCATGGACCGCTCAGCGCTCGGCGCCCGCGACCTCGAACATCATACGTGCAATGCGGTCGGCCGCGTCCGGCACCGCCAGGCTGCGGGCGCGCTCGCCCATCCCCGCGAGGGCCGTACGGTCCCCCAGGAGCCTCGCCACGGCCGCTACGAGGCCTCCAGGCGTGAGCGAGACCTGCGGGAACACGACGGCACCTCCCGTGGCCTCCACGAGGCGCGCGTTGGCCGTCTGCTCGTCTCCGCTGGTCCCGGGCAGCGGGACGTAGAGGGCGGCGAGGCCGAGCTGGCAGCACTCGTTGACGGTGCCGGCGCCGCTCCGCCCGATCACGAGCGCGGCCGCCGCGTAGACGTCGCGCAGCTCGGCCCCGACATACGGGGTCAGCGCGTAACGTCGGCGCAGCGCCTCCGGGAGCGCCCGGGCGCGCTCGGCGAGCCAGGCTCGGTCCCCCGTTTTCGGATTGTCACCGCTCTGGTGGATGATCTGGCAGACCTCGAGAAGCTGGGGCAGCGCCTCGCCCACGTCCCGGTTGATCCGTTGCGAGCCCAGCGCGCCGCCGGTCACGTAGACGATCGCCCGTGAGCCGTCGAGATTGAACCGGCGGCATGCCGCAGCCGGCGTGGCGGCGCGGAGCTCGGGCCGCAGCGGGTTGCCGGTGAGCACG
>JBBDXN010000028.1:0-7192 GCA_040902305.1 Candidatus Rokuibacteriota bacterium
AGCGAGATGGCTGGCGTTCACGGTTCCGCTTCCCGTTACCCCGACAGGCTCCTAGGAGACCAGCCATGAAGTTCAGACTCAGATACGCGAGCCTGAGGCGGTACAGCAACGGGCCCGCCGCGGTGGAGCTGGCGCAGGCCGCAACGCGGCGGGCCTGCCCGCGCAGGTCAAGACGCCCGACGACGTCCTGCGCTACGGCAAGGACGTGATCGCGCGATTCCGCCAGAGAGGAGACGCAGACCATGGGCAGGGCGGTGACGGTGCAATGGGTGAAGGGCATGAAGATCGAAGGGGCGGTGGGCCCGCACCGGCTGGTGATGGACGCGCCGGCGGAGGCGGGGGGAGGGGACGAGGCGCCCTCGCCCGCGGAGCTGCTCCTGGGCGCCATCGGCGCCTGACGCATCTCCAACGTTCGGCGGTTCGCCGAGCGCCAGCAGTGGGTGGTGCGTGGCCTCCGGGCCCGTCTCACCGCGACGGAAGCCGATGGGCAGATCACCGGCGTCGAGGGAGAGCTGGTCGTGGAGGGCGCCTTCGACGACACGCAGCTCGCGCGCCTGCAGGAGGCGGCCGAGGGCTGCCGGATCAGCCGCGCGATGCGGGTCCCGGTGGCCGTGCCCGTGCGCCGGGCGGGCGGGGCCGCGTAGCGCCCATCACCCCGCCCCTCACCCTGCCCTCTCCCCGGAGGGGAGAGGGAGAGCAGGTTACCGGGCCACGCGCGCGGCGCGGAGCGCCGACCGGCGCACCTTCCCGTCGTCGCCTCGGAGCGGGGTGGTCACGAACTCGTACGTGCGCGGCCGCTTGTACTTCGCCAGGCGGGAGCCCAGGAAGCCATCGAGCTCGCCCGCGGTCACCGGCTCGAGCGCCTGGACGATGGCGTGCACCACGTTGCCGTACTCCTCGTCGGGCAGCCCGATCACGCACGACGACGCCACCTGCGGATGCTCGTCGAGCGCGGCCTCCACCTCGGCCGGGTAGACGTTGCTGCCCCCGACCAGGATCATGTCGGTCTCGCGGTCGCTCAGGTAGATGTAGCCCTGCTCGTCCTTCCACCCCATGTCGCCGAGCGATTCCCAGTTCCCCGGCCGGGATTTCGCACTGGCCCCGATGTAGCGGTACGGCGGGGGCGCGTCCGCGCCGCGCCGCATCCAGATCTCTCCGACCTGGCCGGCGGGCAGCTCGCCGCCGTCCGGGTCCAGGATGCGCATCTCGCCCAGGAGGGGGCGGCCGACCGAGCCGCGGTGCGCGAGCCACTCCTCCCCGGTGATGAACGTGATGGCCTGGGCCTCGGTCCCGCCGTAGAGCTCGAGGATGCGGTCGCCGCCGAGCCATCCGATCCACGCCTCCTTGAGCCACGGCGGGCAGGGCGCCGCCATGTGGAACACCACGCGCAGGCTCGACAGGTCGAACCGGGTGCGCTCGGGCTCGGGCAGCCGCCAGATGCGGTGCATCATCGTCGGGACCGCGTACATCCAGTCGACGCGATGGCGCTCGATCAGCGCGAGCGCGTGGGCTGCGTCGAACCGCGGCATCACCACGAGGTGGTTGCCCTTGAGCAATGCCAGGGCGGCGCTGGTGAATGGACCGTTGTGATAGAGGGGCCCGGTCACGAGGTGCACGCCGTCCGGTGACATCCGCAGCAGCGTCGTGTAGTCGACCAGGGCCTCCCAGACCGCCGCCTGGGCCGCGACGATGAGCTTCGGCCTCCCCGTGCTCCCACCCGACGTCGGGGCCTTGAACGACGTGGCGATCGCCGGCGGGAGCGGGTCGGAGGGCAGCGCCGCGTCCGGCTCGAAGCCGGCGGGGAGCGCCGGTCGGCCGGGGGCCTCGGCGGGATCCACGCCGACCACGAGCGAGGGGTTGGCGAGGTCGACGATGGCGCGGCGCTCCGCCGCGGGCAGCCTCGAGGAGATCGGCTGCGGAGTCGCGCCGAGCTTCCACGCGGCGATCGTGGCCTCGAAGAAGCCGATCCCGTTCGGGAGCCCGATGGTGACGAGCGAGTCGGGCGTCACGCCGAGCGCACGGTAGACCCGGGCCAGCCGGTTTGTCCGGGCCTCCAGCTCGGCCCGCGAGATCGTCACCTCGTCGCACGTGACGGCCGGGAAGCTCGGAGCCGAGTGCGCCAGCTGACCGACCAGGACCCCGAACGGGGTCTCCGTCATGGGCGGCCTACTTGGCCAGCGCCTCGCGCATCCTGGCCAGCGCGGGGCCGTACACGTGGTCGGGGCGCAGCACCAGGGCCACGCGCTTGTCCGCCTCGGTGATGCGATCGTAGTCGTCCCAGTCCCGGCTGCGGCGCCGCGTGGTGGCGCTGAAGATGTGGCGGCGCGCCAGGCGAAGCGCCGCCGGATCGGTATTGCCCGAGTGGGTGAGCTCCGCCCTGCCCTCGAAGACCAGGAACCCGGACCACCAGTCGGCATGGGAGATCAGCACCGAGCAGCGCGGGTCGCGGAGCAGGTTCTTGAACTTCATCCGGTTCTCGGTGATCGAGACCCCCACGCCCCCGTCACGCGGGTAGACGGTGACGATGCTGAGCTGGGGCATGCCGTTCCGCCGAAACGACGTCAGGACGCCCTGCGGATTGTCGTGGATGAACTGCTCGATCTGCGGGGCCAGGGGCGCGGGGGTCGGCATCGGGGCCTCCTCGAGGTAGGGTCACGTGCGGGCTCTTCCGGTGCGGCATTGTCGGTGATCGGTCCGCGCCGGTCAACACCCGTGAGGCGGAGCGCGATCTGGGTCCATGAGAGCGACGCGGTCAATCCGACGGGGCGCGCCGGCGTGACGCCAGGTGGCATCGCGGCCTCCGCGAGGGCAGAATGGCCCCGAACGCTCAACTCCGGCAAGGAGGCGCACATGGCCATGGCACTGTCCGAGGACGTCAAGAAGCTGATCGACGGACCCAACTTCGCCCATCTCGCGACGATCATGCCCGATGGCTCCCCGCAATCGGCCCCGGTCTGGGTGCTGCGGGAAGGTGACCGCGTCCTGGTCGGGACCGGCGAGGGCTCGCTCAAGGCGAGGAACACGCGGCGGGATCCCCGGGTGGCGCTCTCGATCGTGGACGTCAAGGATCCCTACACCGAGGCCCAGCTCCGCGGCCGCGTGGTCGAGTTCCGCGCGGACCGGTCGTTCGCGTTGAAGGACGTCACCGCGCGGAAGTACACGGGCAAGGAGTTCCCCTGGCGGAATCCCGAAGGCCAGGTCGCCCTCGTCATCGAGGTGGACCGCGCCAAGTTCGCCAAGCTCCCGTTCACCCACGCTCCCGCCGGGGCCGCTCGCTAGCGATGGAGACGCTGATGATCGTCTGCCCGGCCTGCGGGGCCACCAACCGGGTCCCGGGCGACAAGGTCGCGCAGGGGCTTGCGCCGGTCTGCGGCAAGTGCAAGACCCCGCTGCCGGTGGGCAAGCCGCAGCCGGTCACCGACGCGAGCTTCGCCCAGGACGTAGAGCGCTCGCCGGTGCCGGTGCTGGTGGACGCGTGGGCCCCGTGGTGCGGTCCGTGCCACATGATCGCGCCGATCATCGACCAGCTCGCGACCGAGCTGGCGGGCCGGGTCCGGGTGGTGAAGCTCAACGTGGACGATAACCCTCGGACCGCGGCGCGGTTCGATCTGCGCTCGATCCCGACCCTGCTCGTGCTGAAGGACGGCCGGGAGATCGATCGCCTCGTCGGAGTCCAGCCCAAGCAGGAGATCATGCGGCGGCTCGAGACAGTTATCGCGTGACCTTTCGCGTGTCCCGCGCCTTGGAGGCGGCCGCGCGCTTCGGGAAGCTGGCGCGCGCCGGGAAGCGGCCGGATCAGGCCGCGGTCACCCCACCGTCGACCGGCAATGCCGCTCCGGTGATGAATGACGCCTCGTCGGAGAGCAGGAAGAGCGCGGCGTTGGCGATCTCCTCGGGCCGGCCGGTGCGCCCGAGCGGCACCGCCCCGGCGGCGCGCCGGCGCACCAGGTCTTCCGGGTCGAGGCCGGCGGTCGACTTCTGATCGGGCCGCGCCACGAAGACGCGCAGCATCGGCGTGTCGATGGGGCCCGGGCACACCGCATTGACGCGGATCTTCTCGGGGGCGAGCCGCACCGCCAGGCTCTTGACGAAGCCCACCACGCCGAACTTGCACATCGAGTAGACCGGGCTGTACGAGGAGCCCTGGAGCCCGGAGGTCGAGGCGGTGAAGAGGAGGCTGCCGCCCCCGCGCGCGCGCATCTCCGGAATGGCCGCCTCGGTCGTGATCAGCACGGTGCGGAGATTGAGGTCGATGGCGAGGTCGAAGGCGCTCAGGTCGATGCCCTCGACCGCGGCCGGCCCGGGATGGCCGACGTGGTTCCACACGAAGTCCAGGCCCTTGAACCGGCTCACGGTGTCCCACACGATGCGGCGCGAGTCCTCGTCGTTCGTGAGATCGGCGACGATCCCGTGCGCGGTGCCACCCGCGCCCGCGATCTCGCTCACCACGCGCTGGACGCCGGCGGCGTCCACGTCCACCACCGCGACCTGGGCGCCCTCGCGGGCGAAGCGAAGCGCCCCCGCGCGGCCCATGCCCGAGGCGGCGGCGGTCACGATCCCGATCTTGCCGGCGAGTCGCATCGCGAGTCCTCCCTGAGTGTTCTCGGCTGGTGTGAGGTTGATCAGCCGCCCGGGCTGAAGCGCGTCCGGATATACTCGCGCGCGCTGTCCGGGACGAGGCGCACGCTGCCGGGTCCGCTGCGGACATAGAAATCGCCGTCGGGGCTCGCTTCCATGCTCTTCCACTTCAGGAAAACCGGCTCGGGGCTGCGCTGACAGCTCACCAGGCAGACGCTTCGGCCCTGCACGATCTGGACCGCCGGGTCGATGCATGTTCCGGCGCGATCTCCGAGGCCGTTCCGGACCACCTGGACCAGGTGGCGCATGAACTTGTCATCGCTGTCGAGCTGGTCGTGCTCGATGCCGACGACGGCGCCGTCGTCCGCGACGCCGATCAGGACGTCGCCTCCCTCGGTGTTGAGGAAGGCGGCGACCGTCTTTAGCACTGCGTGGGTGACACCCTTGTCGTCCTGCCGGCCGTCCTTGAGGCTCCAGCGCAGGGTGGACTTGAACTCGAGGGTCTTGGACTCACCCCGCTTGATCAGCTCCTCGGCCTGGCGATGGGCTCGCAGGTACTGGTCGAAGAGATAGTTCTTCACCGCCGTACCGAACGCCGCATCGTCCGTGATGCGCTTGTAGAGCTCGAAGTTCGAGTCGACGATGTCCTGGATGGCGTAGTCGACCTTTTGGTCGAAGGTCAAGCGCACGTTCTCCCGCGTATTGACCCGGGCGCTGGCGTCGAGGCCGGGGTCCGCGTCGAGCCGTTCCATCATCTGGCCGAGGGTCAGGCGATGCTCCGGGCCGAGGTTGAGCCCGAAACGCTCGTTCAGCTCCGCGATGATGCGCGAGAGGGCCTCCATCTCCTCCGGCTGGGGCCGGGGGTCACGCTTCGTGGCCACCGGGTCGAGGGCACCGCCCTTGCGCTCCAGCGCGATGCGACCGCTTCCCGTTTGCTGGATGCGATAAGACTCCATGTCGATGTTCTGCTGCACCTCGCGCGGTAGCTCCTCGCGATCTGCCGGAAGCAGCCGGCGGAGGTACCTGGCGAAGACGGAGAGCTTCTCCAGGTCGGCATCGGCGAACGTCAGGATCTGGGCGAGGAAGGCGTAGAGCCGAACGTAGTCGGTGAGGTGACCACGGAAGTCGCGCTGCTCCACTTCGGGGAGGGCCCGGGCGCGCTCGACGACCGGTGCGAGGGCCTGGTAGAGCTGGTCCTGTGTCGTCTTGGCGCCGAAGTAGGCACGGGCGAACCGATCCACATCCGCCTGGGTGTGGACGGGGAATCCGGCCAGGCGGCTCTGGATCTCGTAGAGCAGGTTCGGGTCGGTGGCCTCGGAGAGGATCGTCGTCTCGTAGTAGGGCTCGAAGGCGGCCTTGATCTCGTCGGTCTCGTTCGCGAAATCGAGCACGAGGGTGCCCGTCTTCGTCGGCGGGTGAGTGCGGTTGAGCCGGGAGAGGGTCTGCACCGCATTGACGCCACCCAGCTTCTTGTCCACGTACATGGTGTGCAGGAGCGGCTGATCGAAGCCGGTCTGGAACTTGTTGGCGACAATCAGGAAGCGGTACGCCGACCGCTCGAAGGCCTTGGCGGTCTGCGTCTCCGGCAAGCCGTTCATGCCGGGCTCGGTGTACGACTGGCCCCCATCCTCGACCCGGCCGGAGAACGCGACGAGGGCCTTGAACGCATAGCCCTTTTCCGCCAGGTACCGGTCCACGGCCAGGCGGTACCGGACGGCGTGCCGGCGGGAGCGGGTGACGATCATCGCCTTGGCCTGACCGCCGATCTCGGCCTGCACGTGCGCCGCGAAGTGCTCGACGCAGATCCGCACCTTCTCGGCGATGGCGTGCGGATGCAGCTCCACGAAGGACCGGAGGAGATAGGCGGCCTTCTGCTTGTCGTAGCGCGGGTCGTCCTCGACCGTCTTCAGAAGCCGCCAGTACGCCTTGTAGGTCGTGTAGCTGGCGAGCACGTCGAGGATGAAGCCCTCCTCGATGGCCTGGCGCATCGTATAGAGGTGGAAGGGCCCGAACCGGCCGCGGTCCTGGCGGGTGCCGAACAGCTCCAGTGTCTTCGGCTTCGGCGTGGCGGTGAAGGCGAAGAGCGAGAGGTTCGGCAACCTCCCGCGCTTCTCCATCTCGGCCAGGATGGCGCTCTCCAGCTCCTCCTCCGGCGTCTCCGCCTCGGCCTCTTCCGCCTCGGCTTCTTCCAGCGAGCCGGCGGCGAGCACCGACTTCAGGCTCTTCGTGCTCTCGCCCGACTGGGAAGAGTGCGCCTCGTCGACGATGACCGCGAAGCGCTGGCCCGGCAGCGCGCCGATCTGCGCCGCGATCACCGGGAACTTCTGCAGCGTGGTCACGATGATGGTCTTGCCCGCCTCGAGCGCCTCCTTGAGCTGCCGGGAGGTGGTATCGATGTTCTCCACCACCCCGAGGGTCTGCTCGAACTGCCGCATCGTGGTCTGGAGCTGGCGGTCGAGGACACGCCGGTCCGTGACAACCACGATCGAATCGAACACGCGTCGGTCGCCGGCGTCGTGCAGCGTGGCGAGCTGATGCGCGAGCCAGGCGATGGTGAAGCTCTTGCCGCTCCCCGCCGAGTGCTGGATCAGATACCGCCGGCCGGCGCCGAGCG
>JBBDXN010000029.1:0-7132 GCA_040902305.1 Candidatus Rokuibacteriota bacterium
CCGCGCCCCGCCACTCGCTGCGCGACGTGGCCATCGCCCGCGAGCTGCGCGCTCTCCACCCGGACCTCGAGATCCACTGGCTCGCGCAGGACCCGGTGACGCGCGTCCTGGAAGCGCGGGGCGAGCCGGTTCATCCTGCGAGCCGCCTCCTGGCGGGAGAGTCCGCGCATATCGAGTCCGAGGCGGGCGAGCACGACCTTCACGTGTTCCAGGCCTGGCGGAACATGGACGAGATCCTGCTCGCCAACTTCATGGTCCTCCACGACGTGCTGGAGGCCGAGCCCTACGACCTCGTGATCGGGGACGAGGCGTGGGAGACCGACTACTACCTGCACGAGAACCCGGAGCTGAAGCGGACCGCGTTCGCCTGGCTCACCGACTTCGTGGGCTGGCTGCCCATGGACCCGGATCCCGCCTCCCGGGAGGCGCAGCTCGCGGCCGACTACAACGCGGAGATGATCGAGCAGGTCGCGCGCTTCCCCCGCATCCGGGACCGCGCCCTCTTCGTCGGCGGCCGCGACGACGTGGTGGATCGCTCCTTCGGCCCCGGGCTCCCGGGCATCCGGGAGTGGACGGGCGAGCACTACGACTTCACCGGCTACGTCCTGCCCTTCGACCCGGCGGAGTTCGCGGACCGGGACGGGCTCCGCGCGCGGCTCGGGTTCCAGGCCCATGAGCGCGTGGTCTTCGCGGCGGTGGGCGGGACCGCGGTCGGCCGGCACCTGCTCCGG
Organism: Candidatus Rokuibacteriota bacterium; assembly: GCA_040902305.1. Classification (GTDB taxonomy): domain Bacteria; phylum Methylomirabilota; class Methylomirabilia; order Rokubacteriales; family CSP1-6; genus CAMLFJ01. The sequence continues at coordinate 732 of JBBDXN010000029.1, forward strand.
AAGGTCGTGGCGGCCGCCCCGCAGATGAGGCAGCGCGTCCCGGACCTCCGGCTGATCGTGGTCACCGGACCGCGGATCGACCCCGCCGGCCTTCCCGCGACGGCGGGCGTCGAGTACCGCCGCTTCGTGCCCGATCTCTATGCCCACCTGGCCGCGTGTGATCTCGCGATCGTGCAGGGCGGCCTCAGCACCTGCATGGAGCTGACCGCGACCAAGCGGCCGTTCCTCTACTTCCCGCTGCGCAACCACTTCGAGCAGAGCGTCCACGTGCCGCACCGGCTCGCCCGCTACGGCGCGGGCGTGCGCATGGACTACGCGGAGGCCGACCCGGAGACGCTCGCTCACGCCGTCGCCGAAGGGCTCAAGCGCCCGGTGGCCTACCGTGACGTCGAGAGCGGCGGGGCCCGGCGCGCCGCCGAGCTGATCGGCCCGCTGCTGGAACGAGGAAGCCGGTGATGTGCGCTCCGCTGAAGCGCGACCCATAACCCCCGAAACCCGAGGAGGAGACCCATGGCACTCGGACTGAACGACGTCGACGTGGACGGCATGAAAGAGATGGATCGGAAGATCCGCGAGAACCCGGCCCTCGGGAAGCGGACGGTCAAGCTGCGCTCCACCTGGCAGCGCGGGGCCAAGGCCCTGGTCGAGATCGGAGCGCAGGAGATCATGGGAAAGCCGGCGACGCTCCCGACGCGGCGCTTCTTCGTCACGATGGACGCGCCCCCCGGCCTGGGCGGCGTGGATGCGGCGGCGACCGCCGCGGAGACGATGGTGGCCACCTTCGCGGGCTGCCTCACCTCCGGGATCGCCGCCAATGCGGCGCTCTTCAACGTGCCCATCGACGCCCTGAGCGTGGAGATGGAAGCCGACATCGACTTCCGAGGGCTCCTCGGGCACGACAAGTCGGTGCGGAACGGCTTCACCGACATCCGCTACACGGTCACCATCCAGAGCCCGGCGTCCGAGGAGCAGGTCCGGCGGTGCAAGGAGACGATTGACCGCAAGTCGCCGGTCGGCGACACCCTGGCCAACCCGGTGAAGATCAGCTCCACGTTCGTGCACAAACGCAGCTGATGCAGCCAGAACGGAGGAACACACGATGCGCATAGCCAAGCAAGACATACCAGCCAGAATCAACGCACCAGGTGCCGTAGCCCGACAAAAGACGAATTTCGGCGACGCAACCGGGTACGGCATGATCAGCGGCGAGTACTTTTCTTTCGGCGCCGGTACGGATATCTCGCCGCTGCTCAAGGGGCTGGAGGGCGACCTGTGCCAAGCTCCGCACTGGGGCTACCTTTTGCAGGGTGAACTCACCGTCACCTACGCAGACAGCGCACATGAAGTGATCAAGAGCGGTGACCTGTTCTACTGGCCACCCGGACACACGGTAAAGGCCGGCAAAGATGCCGAGGTCGTCCTGTTCAGCCCGCAAAAGGAGCATGGTGTGGTCATCGACCACTTGCTGGCCAAGATGAGCGGCTGACGTGGACCATGGTTAGCTGAATGGGAGAGATCAACTGCATCTTCACGAAGGGGCTGATCCCCTTCGTGGAGAAGGAGGTCGGCCCCGAGGGCGTCGCGGCGATCTGCCGCGTCGCCGGGCGGTCCCGCGACTACCTCATGGCCGACCACAACTGGATTCCCCTCGCGGCGGCCGACGAGATGGTACGGGTGTGTCAGGAACTGATGCACGAGCCCGACCAGGAGCGCTGGGCCCGGCGGTACGGCGAGTCCTTCATGGACTGGAAACCTCGCGAGGAGCGCTCCTACCTCGGCACCTACTCCATGGGGATCGGCAGCCCGCGCGCGGCCTACGAGCGGGTGGGCACGATCTCTGGCCAGCAGAGCCGCGGCTTCTACCAGCTCGACGTCCTCGAGGTCGGCCGCCGCCAGGCGCGCTTCCGCTGGACGCCGCTTCCCGGCCACGCCATTCCGGTCTGGAGCTGCACGTGGGTCAAGGTGCAGTTCGAGCGCTTCCCGACCAACTGGGGTCTGCCCCGGGCCCGGATCTTCGAGAGCACGTGCGCGGCCCGCGGCGCCGACGCCTGCCGCTGGGACGTCCGCTGGAAGAACCCGTCGCGAGGGACTCGCTTCTGGACACCCAGCCTGGTCGGCGGCAGTGGTTCCGCCCTCCTCGGACTGGTAGGCGGCACCGCCGCATGGAGCTGGCCCCTCGCGGTCGCCGCGCCCCTTCCCCTGCTCGCGGGCGTGGCGCTCGGCTACGCGCTCCGCGAGGGCTCCCAGCGCCGCCACACCCAGCGCCTCCTCGACCTCCAGTCCGAGGAGATCATCTACTCGAACCGCGAGCTGGAGAAGAAGTTCGTCGAGCTCGAGACGCGGATCGAGCAGCTCTCGCTCCTCACCGACCTCAGCGCCGCGGTGAGCGGGACGCTCGATCCCGAGAAGATCTACGACCAGGCCCTGAGCCGGCTCGTCCACCGGATGGCGTACCAGAAGGCCTACCTGTTCCTGGTGGACCGCGGGCGCCGCGTGCTCCGCGGGCACCGGATGGCGGGCGCCGACGTGGAGGCTCTCCCGTTCGAAGGCATCGAGATCCCCCTCGAGGCCGAGACGAGCGCCGGCGCGCGGGCCGCCATCACCGGCCTGCCCGTGCTCGTGAACGACGTGGATCGGGCGTCCGAGCCCGTGCACCGGGCGCTGGTCCGGGCCCATCAGGTGCAGAGCTTCGTGGCGGTGCCGCTCCGCGTGCGCGAGCAGGTGTTCGGGGTGCTGTCCGTGACCTCGGCGGAGGCGGGGCGCTTCGACCAGGGCGACGTGGACCTGCTCACCGCCGTCGCGAATCACGTCGCCCTCGCCATCGACAAGGCCGAGAGCTTCCAGACCATCGAGGATCTCTCCCGGAGCCTCGAGGACAAGGTGCGGGTCCGCACCGAGCAGCTCCGGTCCACCAACGAGGAGCTGCGAAGCGCCTATCGCGACCTCCAGGCCACCCAGCTCCAGCTCATCCAGCGCGAGAAGATGGCCTCGGTCGGCCAGCTCGTGGCCGGGGTCGCGCACGAGCTGAACAACCCCATCGGGTTCATCTCCTCGAACGTGACCACGCTCGGGGACTTCGTCGGCCGGCTGCGCGCCATGCTCGCGGCCTACCAGGAGGCCGCGCTCCCGGAGGCCGACCGGACCCGGATCGCGGCGCGCCGGCAGGAGCTGAAGATCGACTACGCGCTCACCTACCTCGACTCGATGATCGACGGCATCCGCGAGGGCGCCGACCGGACCCGCAAGATCGTCCGGGACCTGCGCGTCTTCGCCCGCACCCCGGACGACGTGTGGCAGACGGTGGATCTCCACGAGGAGATCGAGTCGAGCCTGACCCTCCTGAACCACCTGCTGAAGGACCGGATCACCGTGCGGCGCGAGTACGGGGCGGTCGGCTCGGTGGAATGCGTCCGGTCCCAGATCGACCAGGTGCTCCTGAACGTCCTCGCCAACGCGGCCCAGGCGATCCGCGGGCCGGGGACGATCACGATCGAGACCCAGCGGAACGGGCCGATGGCGGTCATCCGCGTCGGCGACACCGGCCCGGGCATCCCGCCCGAAACGCTCGGCCGCATCTTCGATCCGTTCTTCACCACCAAGCCGGTCGGCGAGGGCACCGGGCTCGGTCTCTCGATCAGCTACGAGATCATCACGAAGCACGGCGGCGAGATCCGCGCCGAGAGCCCGCCCGAGGGCGGCGCCGCCTTCACGCTTCGGCTTCCGGTGGCGCGCGCCGTCGCCCGGGAGCCCGAGAGGCCCGCCGGATGACCCCGGCCACCGTCCTGCTGGTGGACGACGAGCCGCGCGTCCTCGACTCGCTCGAGGCGCTCCTCGCGATGGAATATCGCATCCTCCGCGCCGCCCGCCCCGACGCCGCCCTCGAGCAGCTTCGCGCGCAGGACGTGGCGGTGGTGCTGAGCGACCAGCGGATGCCGGGGATGACCGGCACCGAGCTGCTGGCCCGGAGCCGCGAGATCGCGCCCGACACGGTGCGCATCCTCCTCACCGCGTTCACCGACACCGACGCGATGATGGAGTCCATCAACGCGTCCGGCGTCTACCACTTCCTGCTGAAGCCCTGGGACCCCAAGGAGCTGCGGCACCTGGTGGGGCGCGCGGTCGAGCACCACCGGCTGAGCCGGGAGCGCGACACGCTCCTCGCCGATCTCTCGGCCAAGAACGCGGCGCTCGAGGGGGCGCTCGGCCACCTTCGCGCCACCCAGGACGACCTCGTCCGCGAAGCGTCGGTGCGCACGCAGCTCCAGCGCTACGTGTCGCCGCGACTGGTCGACCTCGCGATCGCCAATCCGGGCATCCTGGAGCTGCCCGGCGACTGGCGCGAGGCCACCGTGCTCTTCGCCGACATCCGGGGCTTCACCCGCCTCACCGAGTCGCACCCGCCCCCGGTGGTGATCCGACTCCTCAACGAGTACTTCGCCGAGATGATCGACGTCGTCTTCCGCCACCAGGGCACGGTGGAACAGCTGGTCGGCGACGAGATCGTCGCCCTGTTCGGGGTGCCGGAGCCGGGCCCCGACGACGCGCTGCGCGCGGTGCGGGCCGCGGTGGACATGGCGGCCGCGATACGACGCCTGGCCGCGGGCTGGGCCGCGGAGGGACGGCCCACCTTCGACATCGGGGTGGGGATCAGCTCGGGCCGCGTCCTGGCGGGCACGATCGGCTCGGAGCGGCGGCGGGAGCTCATCGTGGTGGGGCGGGCGATGATCGCGGCCGCGCGCATCCAGCGGATGACACGGCTCTTCGACGCGCATATCATCGTGGGCGAGGAGACGTTCCGCCAGGTGGTCGACGCGGTCGAGTACCGCGAGCTCGGCACGCCGCGCCTCAAGGGCATCCGGCAGCGCCAGACCCTCTACGAGGTCCACGGCCTCCGCGAGCCGGCGCTCGCGCCCGCGGCGCCCGCGTCATGACCTCCGGCCCGAAAGGCCCGATGGACGAGACGACGATCCTGATCGTGGACGATGAGCCGCGCGTGCTCGACGCGCTGGAGGCGATCCTCGCGGCCGAGTTCCGCGTGCTGCGCGCCGGCCACGGCGAGGAAGCCCTCGAGCGGCTCGCCGCCGAGCCGGACGTCGCGGTGATCGTCACCGATCACCGGATGCCCGGCATGACCGGCGTCGAGCTCCTGCGCCGGAGCCAGGAGCGCACCCCCGACGCGGTGCGCATCGTGCTGACCGCGTACACCGACGTGGACAGCCTCATGGAGGCGATCAACACCGGGCGGATCTACCATTTCGTTCCCAAGCCCTGGGATCCCAACGAGCTGCTCCTGGTGGTGCGGCGGGCCGCGGAGCGCTGGCACCTGGCCCGCGAGAACGTCCGGCTCCGCGACGAGCTCGAGCTGGCCTACAACACGCTCCGGCGAGAGACGGCGGCCGCCCGCGAGCACCCCGCGTCGTTCGACGCGCTCATCGGCGCCGACACCGGGCTCCACCGCGCGGTCGCGCTGGCCCGCAAGGTCCTCGACGGGGAGACGAGCGTGCTGCTGCTGGGCGAGACCGGGACCGGCAAGGAGCTGTTCGCCCGCCTCATCCACGCCAACGGTCCCCGCCGGACGAAGCCGTTCGTGGCCCAGAGCTGCGGCGCCCTGCCCGACACGCTGCTCGAGTCCGAGCTGTTCGGCCACGCGCGCGGCGCGTTCACCGGCGCCACCGGCGAGCACAAGGGGCTGTTCGAGGAGGCCGACCACGGTACCATCTTCCTCGACGAGGTCGGCGAGACCTCCCCCGCGATGCAGCTCCGGCTCCTGCGCGTGCTCCAGGAGGGCGAGCTGCGACGGGTCGGCGGCGCGGGGACTCGGCGGGTGGACGTCCGGGTCATCGCCGCGACCAACGCGGACCTCGAGGCCGAGGTCGCGGCCGGGCGCTTCCGACGCGATCTCTACTACCGCCTCAACGTCTTCCCGATCCAGCTCCCGCCGCTGCGCGAGCGGGCCGAGGACGTTCCCGCCCTCGCCGAGCACTTCCTGCGCCAGGCCTGCCGGCGCGCCCGGCGCGCGGTGCCCTCGGTCGGGCCCGAGGCGCTCCGCCTGCTCCGCGCCTATCCCTGGCCGGGCAACGTGCGCGAGATGGAGAATGAGCTGGAGCGCGCGGTGGCGCTGGCCGACGACGGCCGGCCGCTCGGGCCCGCGCAGCTCTCCGAGCGGATCGGCGCCGGGGCCGCGCCCGCGGTCCGGACGCTCAACGAGGCGGTGGAAGCGCTCAAGCGGCGGATGATCGAGGACGCGCTGCGCGAGTGCGGCTCGAAGACCCGCGCCGCGGAGCAGCTCGGCCTCACCCGCCAGAGCCTCCAGCAGATGCTCCGCCGCCGTCTCGCGTAGGGGTCAGGTCTTACATTCCGACATTTCCGCCACGCCCCGCCTCGGCTTCCGCCGGGAAAAT
>JBBDXN010000030.1:0-1122 GCA_040902305.1 Candidatus Rokuibacteriota bacterium
AGCCCGTGCTCGACCGGGACCTCGAGCGGGGGATGGCCTCGGTAGTGGGGCGCGTACGTGAGGACCCGGTCCTGGGCCTGGCGTTCGTCGTGCTCGGGCACAACACCATCCGCGGGGCCGCCGGCGCGTCCGTCCTGAACGCCGAGCTCCTGGCGGCCGAGGGCTGCATCTAGCCCGTCTGCTTGGCTGTCTCGCTAACCTAGGCCCGTGAGCACCGGCACCTTCACCGCGCGGCTCGACGCCGTCCCACTGAACCGCTTCCACTGGAAGCTCCTGATCGTCAGCGGCTTCGGCTGGCTCTTCGACGCGATGGACGTGATCCTGGTCGCCTTCCTGCTCCGTCCGATCGGTGCTGAGTTCGCGCTCTCGGCGCAGCAGTTCGGGCTGCTGGCCGCCGCCACGCCCGCCGGCATGTTCCTGGGCGCGGCGATCTCAGGGCGCCTGGCCGACCGTTACGGCCGCAAGACCGTCTTCCAGGTCACCCTCGTCGTGTTCTCGCTCGGGAGCCTCCTCTCGGCCGCCGCGCCCACATACGAGACGCTCCTGCTGGCGCGGATCATCGCCGGCATCGGACTCGGGGGCGAGCTGCCGGTCGTGGCCACCCTGGTCTCGGAGTTCTCGCCTCGCGCATCGCGCGGCCGGATGATCGTGCTTCTCGAGTCCTTCTGGGCGTACGGGACCATCGCCGCGGGGCTGATCGCGGTGTTCGCGGTCCCGACGATCGGATGGCGCGGAGCCTTCCTCGTCGGCGCGCTTCCAGCGCTGTACCTGGCGTACCTCCGGCGCGCGCTCCCTGAGTCGCCGCGGTATCTCGCGTCCCGCGGGATGCTGAACGAGGCGGACGCCGTTGTCCGCCAGGTGGAACGCGAAGGCGGGGGAGCACTGATCACGGTGGCCAAGGCGGTGGCCCCGCCGCCATCTCCCAAGGTCGGCCTGGCCGATCTATGGGCGCCGGCGTTCATCCGCCGGACGGTGATGTTGTGGATCCTCTGGTTCGGGATCGTCTTTACGTACTACGGGATCTTCCTCTGGGCCCCGACGATCCAGGCCGAGCGCGGGATGACAGTTCAGCGAAGCAATGAGTTCTTCTTCCTATCGACACTTGCGCAGGTCCCCGGCTAC
>JBBDXN010000031.1:0-6874 GCA_040902305.1 Candidatus Rokuibacteriota bacterium
CGGGCACGAGCAGACCGAGCGCGCGCGCGTCGCCCTCGGCGAGCGCGCGAAAGATGCGGTCGGTCGCCGCTCCGAGCTCGCGGTGCCAGGCGTTGGAGACCCGTCGACGCGCCAGCGCGAGGCCACCCCCGGCGGCGAGCCGGTAGTGATCTTCGTGCTCGAGCTGGCCCGCGCACCCGGGCTTCCAGCCCGGATACGGCGGCTCGTACCGCACCACCAGCTCGCCGGGTCGGACCCGCCAGTCCGAGACCGGCAGCCCCTCGGGCCACTGCGTGACCGTGCTCCACGTGCGCCGCACCCCCTCGCGCTCCCGGCCTTCCCACAGCTCCGCGCGCAGCGGGCGCGCCCCGTGGGCCGCGGGCGAGCCGCTCCAGAGGGCGAGCACGCGCGCCACTCGATCCGGCCCCACCGGCCACACCTGCGCGTCCAGCAGACCGTCCTGGGTGGACGAGGCGGCGAGGGCCGCGGCCGGGCCCGTGCCCGCGTAGACGCGGAGCGAGCCCGAGCCCTCGACGCCGGTGAGGCTGTAGAGGCCGAGCGTGAGCGGCCCGCGGGGGCCCGCGGCGGGGATGCGCTGCACGCGCAGGGTGGCCCCGCCCCAGCCCTCCATCATGGCGTTCAGACGCTCGCGGATGAACACGAGCGACGAGAACGACTCGTCGCCGCGCAGGCTGTCGAGCACCTCGGCGTCCACCAGCTCCCAGAGCTCGCCGACCGCCCGCTCCCGCGCCGCGTGGTCCGCCGCGACGGCGAGCCGCTCCCGGGCCACCGCCCGGAAGCGCTCCAGCCGGTCGAGCGCGGGCGCGGGCGCGGCCACGCCCGCGAGGAGGGCCGCGAGGAGCGCGCCCCGGAACCATCGTGGCCCCATGCCGCTAGCGTACAATGGGCGCGCATGACCGGCGCTGGTGGCGATTCCCTTCGCCCTCGTCGCGCCGCGCAGCGGCGGCCGGGCCATGGGTATCGGGGTGGCCATCGTGATCGCGGTGGGCTACTGGGTCGTGCACTCGGTGGCGATCGCGTTCGCGCAAGCCGATCTGCTGCCCGCCCTCGCCGCGTGGACCGCCAACATCGTCTTCGCGGGCATCGGCACCGCCCTCTTCCTCAGCGCGCGCACGTAGGGGGTCAGGTCTTGCATTCCTACATTTTCAGCGCGCTCGGGCAGGCCGCGACCCCGGCTTAGCGGTCTTCGCGAAGCTGGCGGAGGGCTTCCTCGACGCCCTTCTGCTCCTGGCCGTAGGCGGCCCAGTCGCCCTTGCGCAGGGCTTCCTGCCCGCGCTGCCAGGCTTCCCACGCGCGCTGCACCCCGGCGCTGAGCGCCGCGCCCAGCGCGGGGGCTCCGCGCTCCGGGGGCCGCCCCGCCACTGCCTCGCCGCGCACCCGCCCGCCGAAGATGCGCGCGAGCGCCACCTCGAGCGTCGGCTCCATCGCGATCTGGTTGCCGTAGGCCACCACCACGCGCCGCAGCTCCGGCAAGGCCCCCTGTTCGGACGCGGCCAGGTAGATCGGCTGGACGTAGAGCAGCGACTGGTCGATGGGAATGGCGAGCAGGTTGCCCGAGATCACGCGAGAGCCCTGCTGGTTCCACAGCGCGATCTGCTGGGAGATGACCGGGTCCTGGCTGATGCGCGCCTGGATGTTGCGCGGCCCGAAGACGAGCTTCTGCTTCGGGAAGGCGTAGGCCACGGTCTGCCCGTAGTGGGGTGGATCCATGCGCGCCACCATGAGGCCGATCATGTTGTCGCGCCCGCTCGGATTGAACCCGCTGAGCAGGACGAACTCCTCCTTGGCCTCGCCGGGCAGCTTCATGACCGTGAAGTAGGGTTCCATCTCGCGCTCACGACCCTCCTGGGGCAGCCGCGGGAGCACCCAGAGGTCTTCCTTGTTGTAGAAGACCTGCGGGTCCTGCATGTGGTACGTCGCGTACATCCGCGCCTGCACCGTGAACAGGTCCTCCGGGTAGCGGATGTGGGCCTGGAGATCCTTCGGCATGTCGGCGAGCGGCTTGAGCAGGCCGGGCAACGCCTTGGCGTAGGTGCGGATCACCGGGTCCTCGGCATCCGCCACGTAGTAGGTGACCGTCCCGTGGTAGGCGTCCACCGTCGCCTTCACCGAGTTGCGGATGTAGTTGAAGCCCCGTACCGGGGTGGAGTAGGGATAGCGGTTGCTCGTGGTGTAGCCGTCGATGATCCACATCAGCCGGCCGTCGGCCCCGACCACCAGGTACGGATCGCGGTCGAACTTGAGGAACGGGGCCGCCTCCTGGACCCGCGCCCCGATGTCGCGGTAGATCATCACCCGGCTCTCGGGACCGAGGTCGTTGGAGAGGAGCACGGTGAGGGCGCCGAAGCGCGCCGCGAACGCGACCTTCCGGAGGATCGAGTTGACCGGGATCCCGCCGCGCCCCTCGTACTTGCTGTACACGTTCTGATCGCCGGACGGATAGTCCAGCTCCGGGGAGCGGCTGCGCACGAAGACGTACTCGTTGCCGATCTCGCCGTAGTAGATCTCGGGCCGCGTGATCTTGGGCATGCCTCCGGTCGTCGCCGGGGGGATATCCTGGATGAAGAACTCGGGGAGGCCCTCGGTGGTGACGCTGTTCACCGGCCCCGCCACGAGCCCGTAGCCGTGCGTGTAGGTCAGGTGCTCGTTGATCCAGCTCTTGCTCGGCAGGTCCGGGTAGGAGAGCTCGCGCGCCGAGAGCATGATCTGCCGGTACTCGCCGTTGAGGGTGTAGCGGCCGACGTCCACGTCGCGAAACTTGTAATAGGTCCGGATCTCCTGCAGCTTGCCGTACGTCGTGAGCAGCGGGCGATGGTCCCAGAGCCGGATGTTCTTGATCGTGAGGTTGTTGCGCTCGAGCGCGGCCGCGTCCAGGTTCTCCTCGGCCGCGAAGTCCTTCTCCACCATCCGGTCCAGCGCGTAGGCCTGCCGCGTCATCCGGATATTGTGCTCGATGTAGGGCCGCTCGTAGACCAGCTCGTTGGGCTTGACCCGGTAGCTCTGCAGCAGCGCGGGGGCGATGCCGAGCCCCGCCACCCACAGCACCACGAGCACCACCAGCCCGGCCACCAGGAAACGCCAGCCCGGCCGGAACATCTGGAAGACGCACGCGGCCGCGCACAGCACCGCGAGCACGACCAGCCACTGGAGCACCGGGAGCGAGGCGTGCACGTCGGTGTAGGCGGCGCCGAAGACGATGCTGCGGGGAGAGAAGAGCAGGTCGAAGCGGTCGAGCCAGAAGCCGACCGCGCGGAGCAGGAGCAGCCCCGCGGCCAGGCCCAGGAGGTGCGTGCGCGCCCCCGCGGCCAGCCGCGGCCCCCGCGCGGTCAGCACCAGGCTGCGCTGCAGCACGTAGACCGCGGCCACCAGGATCAGCGTCCCCGCCACCAGGGCGGTGCCCCACCCGTAGAGGAGCCGCCAGAACGGCAGGACGAAGAAGTAGAAGCTCAGGTCGCGGCCGAAGAGCGGATCGGCCTGGCCGAAGGCGGTGCCGTTGACGTACTCGAGCACGGTGGTCCACGAGCCGGTGGCGCGGGCTCCCGCGAAGAAGGCGATGACCGCTATGACGGGCAGGAGCAGCTTGCGGACGAGCGGCTCCAGGATCGCCCGGCCGGGCAGCCCGAGCTGGTCCTCCAGTTCCCAGAGCACATCGGGGGGCGCGGTGCGCGCGGCCACCGAGAGATTGACGAACAGAAAGACGAAGACGGCGGCGCCGAGGCCGAGGAAGAGCCAGCCGCTGAGCTGCAACCGCGTGGTGAAGACGGAGGTGAAGCCCAGCTCCTGGAACCACAGCCAATCCGTGTACAGCGGGACCGCCTGGCCGACCAGGCTGAGCAGGATGAAGCCCAGCAGGAGCCAAAGCCCCAACCGGGGGCGCCGGAGAGACCTGACCTGGCCACCACCCGGAGTCTGTGCCAAAGGCGGGATCCTCCTACGCGCCGTGAGTCCAGGAGGACAGATACGCCTCCGACTCGGCGCTGAGCTTGCGTAGCGGCGCGGCCACGAGCGGGAGCGTCAGGCGCGTATTCTCGGCGTCGGCGGCGTCACACGCCGGCGTCGTCGCGAAGGTCCTTGACGCGGTTCGTCCGCTCCCACGTGAACTCGGGCTCGCTGCGCCCGAAGTGCCCGTAGGCGGCGGTCTTGCGGTAGAACGGCCGGCGCAGATCGAGGTACTTGATGATCCCGGCGGGCGTGAAGTCGAAGTGCTTCCGGATCATCTGCTCGAGCTTGGAGTTCGGCACCTTGCCGGTTCCGAAGGTCTCGACCATGACCGACACCGGGTCGGCCACGCCGATCGCGTAGGCCACCTGCACCTGGGCCCGCTCCGCGAGGCCCGCGGCCACGATGTTCTTCGCCACGTGCCGCGTCATGTAGCAGGCCGAGCGGTCCACCTTCGTCGGGTCCTTGCCCGAGAAGGCGCCGCCCCCGTGAGGGCAGGAGCCGCCGTAGGTGTCGACGATGATCTTGCGCCCGGTGAGCCCCGTGTCACCCATGGGCCCGCCGGTCACGAACCGGCCGGTGGGATTGATGTGATAGGTGATCCGCTGGGGGTCGATGAGGTGCTTGGGGATGATCGGCAGCACGACGTGCTCGATCATCTCCTCGCGGATCCTCGACAGCCCGGTTTCCGGCCCATGCTGGGTGGAGATGACGACGGTCTCCACCCCCACCGGCTTGCCGTCGACGTAGCGCACCGACACCTGGCTCTTGCCGTCCGGGCGCAGGTAGTCGATCTCGCCGCTCTTCCGGACCTGGGTGAGCCGCTGGCAGAGCTTGTGGGCCAGCATGATGGGCAGCGGCATCAGCTCCTCGGTCTCGTTGCACGCGTAGCCGAACATCAGCCCCTGGTCGCCGGCCCCCAGCTTGTCCACCCCCATGGCGATGTCGCCCGACTGCTCGTCGATGGCGGTGATGACCGCGCACGTCTCGCAGTCGAAGCCGAACTTGGCGCGCGTGTAGCCGACCTCCCGGATGGTCTCGCGGGCCACCCGCGGAATGTCCACGTAGCAGGAGGTCGTGATCTCGCCGGCTACCACCACGAGGCCGGTGGTGAGGAGCGTCTCGCAGGCCACCCGCCCGGTCGGGTCCTGGGTCAGGATCGCGTCGAGGACCGCGTCGGAGATCTGATCGGCGATCTTGTCCGGATGCCCCTCCGTCACCGACTCCGACGTGAACAGGTACTCCTCGCGCGCCATGCCGTCCTGCCCTCCCATGCTCCTGGTTGGATCAACCGCGGGTACGTGACACTATCACGCCCGGCGGTCGCCTCTCAAGCGGAATCCCTGGTTTCCCTCGCTCCCGCGGCCGTTTCGCCCGCCCCCCGCGACGCGGTTTCGCCGATCACCAGGCGCAGCGACGTCTCCCACGTCTGCCCGGGCGCCAGGCGCACCGGCCACGCCAGGAGCAGCGCCGACCCCTGGTAGATGCGCTCGAAGCCCGTCTCCGACAGCGACACGGTCTCTACCGGAGCCCAGGCGATATCGGCGGGACTCGCCCACCGCAGCGCGAGCTCGCAGCCGAGCCACTCGTCCACCATGGCAAGCCCGTGCACGGAGGGGACGCGCCCGCGGCTGCCGAGCGACGGGCGCCCCGCGACGCGGTAGTAGCGGCCGGGCGCGTCGCCCCCACTGAGCGTGAGGTTCCACTGCACCGCCCAGCGCCCCTCGAGCGGCTGCTCACCCTCCCAGCGCAGCCGATAGGTCACGGTGACCGCGGGGTCGTCCGCCAGGGCCACCACCGATTTTTGCAGCGTCAGCGGCAACCCGTCGGGCCGCGCGAGCGAGCACAGGAGCACCACTTCTCGGGGCGACGCCTTCACCTCGTGGTCGAAGGGCCGCTCGCCCACCACCAGCCGCGCCGCGTCCCAGGGATCGAGCGGATCGAGGTCGCCGGTGGGCGGGAAGAAGCCGTCGAGGAGCGAGGCCCGGCGGAAGCGATCGTAACGGAGCAGCGCGGTCAGTCCCGCTTCCTTGACCGCGGGGGCGGCGTGGATCGTCTGCACCTCGTCGCCCGCGGCCCCCGGCGGCCGCTCCGCCACCTGCCGGTGGTACGCCTCCGGGCGCCGGGTGAGCACGTCGGCTGCGTCCATCTCTCCGGCCAGCCACAGGAGCTCGGTGAGCGAGCCGCCGCGGGCCGGGCGCAGGGTCAACCCGAGCGCGCGGGTGCGCACGACCACCTCGGCGACACCGTCCCCGTCGATGTCGGCGCGCACGCAGTCGAGGCCCAGCGGCTTGCCCGGTCCTTCGAGCCGCCGCTCGCATCCGATCAGCGCCGACTTCACGGCGCGGCGGAGGTGCGGGAGATAGCAGCCGCCGAAGACGCCGTGCCAGTAGGCGTCGTTGGCCTGCCCCTGCCAGAGCCGCTCGCGGGCCGCGAGCAGCCGTGGGTCGCGCGGGCGCGCGGTGAGGCCCTCGTGCACCCGGCGCGAGAGGCGCGTCATCTTCCAGTACGTGTCGCCGACCTCCGGATACTTGACGAGGAAGTTCCGGAAGAAGCCGCCCCGCAGCAGGCGCGTGAGGCGCTCCCCGTCCGGCAGCGCGCCGAGCCGGGCGCGCGCGTCGTACAGCTCGACGGCGGCGCCGGCCGGCAGCGCCCACTCGCCCATCTCGGTGTAGCCGGCGGTCGGCAGATAGACGCGCCCGGCCGGAGGCTGCGTGTCCAGGTAGCGGGAGAACGTGGAGACGCGCAGCCACGGGGTGGCGCGCAGCGTCTCCAGGAAGCGGGCGAGCCAGCGCTCCCCGTACACGAGCCGGTCGGTGCCCGGCCAGACCCCGAACTTCTCGCCGTCGTCCACCAGGGTCACCGCCCCCGCGGCGCGCCGGCCCTCGAGGTAGCGCACGCTCTCCGCGGGATCCGCGAAGGGCACCAGATAGCG
>JBBDXN010000032.1:0-506 GCA_040902305.1 Candidatus Rokuibacteriota bacterium
CGGGCACGGAGGCGGCGGCGCTCTCCGAGGCGCGGACGCGTGGAGCGGAGCGGCTCGAGCGCCTCATCCAGAAGGAGATCCGCGGGCTCGGGATGGAGCACGGGCGTTTTCGCGTCGCGCTGCGCCGCGAGGCCGCCGCCCCGGGTGAGCTCGGATCAGGCGAGGGCGGCTGGCGGGTGGGGCCGCGCGGGGCCGAAACCGCCGAGCTGCTGCTCTCCGCCAATCCGGGGGAGGACCTGCGCCCCCTCGCCAAGGTCGTCTCGGGCGGCGAGCTGTCGCGGGTGATGCTGGCCGCCAAGACCGTCCTGGCCGCCGCCGACGAGGTGCCGGTGCTGGTCTTCGACGAGGTGGACGCGGGCATCGGCGGCCGCGTGGCGGACGTGGTGGGGCAGAAGCTCCGCGCCTCCGCGGCGGGCCGGCAGGTGCTCTGCGTGACGCATCTGGCTCCGATCGCGGCCTACGCCGGCCATCACCTGCTGGTGGAGAAGCGGGTGGCCCCGGGCGGC
>JBBDXN010000032.1:516-41459 GCA_040902305.1 Candidatus Rokuibacteriota bacterium
CCCCCCCCCCACCACGGTGACCTCGCTCCAGGCGGCGGCCCGCGTGGACGAGGTCGCGCGCATGCTGGGCGGCGAGCGGATCACCGAAACGTCCCGCCGCCACGCCCGGGAGCTCCTGCGGGACTCGGCGGGTGGTGTAAGATGAGGCCCGGACATGCTTAGCGTCATCTTTCGCTCGATCTTCGGCACCAAGCACGAGCGCGACGTCAAGCGCATGCGGCCGGGGGTGGCGGCGATCGCCGGTCTGGAGCCGGGCCTGCAGGCGCTCTCGGACGAGGCGCTGCGCGCGCGCACCACCGAGCTGCGCCAGCGCCTGGCCGACGGCGCCGCGCTCGACGACCTCCTGCCCGAAGCCTTCGCGGCGGTGCGCGAAGCGGCGCGCCGGACGGTTCGGATGCGTCACTTCGACGTCCAGATGATGGGCGGCATGGTGCTCCACTCCGGCAAGATCGCCGAGATGGCCACCGGCGAGGGCAAGACCCTGGTGGCCACGCTGCCCGCCTATCTGAACGCGCTGCCCGGCCTCGGCACCCACCTGGTCACGGTCAACGATTACCTGGCGCGCCGCGACGCGCAGTGGATGGGCCCGATCTATCACGCGCTCGGGCTCACGGTGGGCGTGATCCAGCACGAGGTCCAGTACGTCTACGACCCCGCCTACGCCTCCTCCGACATCCGGCTCGCCGCGCTGCGCCCGGTGACCCGGAAGGAAGCCTACGCGGCCGACATCACCTACGGCACCAACAACGAGTTCGGCTTCGACTACCTCCGCGACAACATGCAGTTCAGCCTCGACGATATCGTCCAGCGCGAGCACCACTACGCGATCGTGGACGAGGTGGACTCGATCCTGATCGACGAGGCGCGGACGCCGCTCATCATCTCGGGACGCGACCGCACCGCGGAGAGCCGGGCCCCGCTCTACGAGAAGGTCAACCGGGTGATCCCGCGGCTCAAGCGGGCCGCCACCATCGTGACGGGCAAGCTCTCCGAGATCGAGGAGCAGGCCGAGGGTGACTTCATCGTGGACGAGAAGGCCCGCACCGTCTCGCTCACCGACCAGGGCGGGGCCTACTGCGAGCGGCTCCTCGGCATCGAGAACCTCTCCGACCCCGCCCACATCGAAACCGCCCACCACATCCACCAGGCACTCAAGGCCCACCACATCTTCCACAAGGACGTGGACTACGTGGTGAAGGATCTGGAGACGGTGGACGACCAGGGGCGGGCGGTGCTGCAGGCGCAGGTCGTGATCGTGGACGAGTTCACCGGCCGGATGATGCCGGGACGGCGCTGGTCCGACGGCCTGCACGAGGCGGTGGAGGCCAAGGAAGGGCTCAAGATCGCCCGCGAGAACCAGACCCTCGCGACCATCACCCTCCAGAACTACTTCCGCATGTACGACAAGCTCGCGGGCATGACCGGCACCGCGGCCACCGAAGCGGAGGAATTCGCCAAGATCTACAAGCTCGACGTCACCGTCATCCCGACCAACCAGACGCTGCGCCGGGTCAACCATCCGGACGTGGTCTACAAGACCGAGCGCGAGAAGTTCGACGCGGTGGCCAACGAGATCGCGGAGCGCCACGGCCAGGGTCAGCCGGTGCTGGTGGGGACCGTGTCCATCGAGAAGTCGGAGCGACTCTCCAAGCTGCTCAAGAAGCGCGGGATCGTCCACCAGGTGCTCAACGCCAAGTACCACGAGCGCGAGGCGGAGATCGTGGCCCAGGCCGGGCGGGAGAAGACGGTCACGATCGCCACCAACATGGCCGGGCGGGGCACCGACATCCTGCTGGGCGGCAACCCCGACTTCCTGGCCAAGAGCCTGCTCAGCAAGAAGGGCCTCGACCCGGCCACCGCCCCCGCGGAGGCGCGCGAGGCGGCCTGGCTCGAGGGCAAGAAGACCACCGACCCCGAACACGAACGGGTGGTGGGGCTGGGGGGCCTTCACATCATCGGCACCGAGCGTCACGAGTCGCGCCGGGTGGACAATCAGCTCCGCGGCCGCTCGGGTCGCCAGGGGGACCCGGGCTCCTCGCGGTTCTATCTCTCGCTCGAGGACGACCTGCTGCGCATCTTCGGCTCCGAGCGCATCCAGCGCATCATGGACCGCCTCGGCATGGAAGAGGGCGAGCCGATCGAGCACAAGCTCGTGACGCGCGCGATCGGCACCGCCCAGAAGCGGGTGGAGACGCGCAACTTCGAGATCCGCAAGCACCTGATCGAGTACGACGACGTCATGAACAAGCAGCGCGAGATCGTCTACGGGCTGCGGCGCGAGGTCCTGGCCGGCGAAAGCCAGGAGGAGACGCTGCTCGAGTGGATCGGCGAGCTGGCCGGCGCGGTGGTGGCCCGCTACGCCGGTCCGGAGGCCCACCAGGAGGACTGGGATCTGGTGGGGCTCAACGAGGGCCTGCATCGCCAGTTCGACTTCCGCCGGCCCGACCTGAACGTCGACGACATCGCCTCCCACGAGGCGCTGGTGGAGCAGGTCACCGCGGCGGCGGAGGCGCACTACCGCGAGCGCGAGCGGGAGATGGGCGGCGAGATGTTTCACCGCCTCGAGCGGTGGATCGTGCTGGGGCTCGAGTGGGACGGCGGGGGCTTCCGCGGCATCAACCAGCTCTGGCGCGAGCACCTGCTCAACATGGATCACCTGAAGGAGGGCATCGGCCTGCGCGGCTACGGCCAGCGCGATCCGCTGACCGAGTACAAGAAGGAAGCCTTCGACATGTTCCAGGAGATGATCGGCAGCCTGAAGGAGACGGCCGTCGAGCAGCTCTTCAAGGTGCGCATGACCCAGGAGGACGCGCCGGCTACCCGCGTCGCCCCGCGCGCGATGCCGGACTGGCAGGAGTCGCGCGGCGGGGACCTCGGCGCGGCGCCGGGCCGCCCGGTGGCCGCTCGGCCGGAAGCGCGGGCCGCGGATGGCCAGAAGGTGGGCCGCAACGATCCGTGCCCCTGCGGCTCGGGCAAGAAGTACAAGAAGTGCTGCCTGCTCAAAGGAGCCTAGACGGCCCGGCCCTCGCGGCCCATATCTAGTGCCGCGCCGCGTTCCCGCCCCCCACTCGTGGGGTTTTTTCTTGGTTGATCCGTCCACCGCATGGTATTAGTGATTCACGCCCCTGGGGCGTCACGGCTATGCGACTCGAAACGATCCTGATCCACGGCTTCAAGTCGTTCGCGGAGAAGACGGACGTCAAGGTCTTCCCTGGCGTCACCTGTATCGTCGGCCCCAACGGCTGCGGCAAGTCCAACGTGGCCGACGCGGTCCGCTGGGCCCTCGGCGAGCAGAGTCCCAAGACCCTCCGCGGCACCAAGATGGAAGACGTCATCTTCCACGGCTCCGCGTCGAGGAAGATGATCGGCATGGCCGAGGTCAGCCTCGTGTTCAACAACGACGGCGGCCTCAACGTGCCGTGGAGCGAGGTGGCGGTGGCCCGCCGCCTCTACCGCACCGGCGAGAGCGAGTACCTGCTCAACACCAACGTGTGCCGGCTGCGCGACATCCAGGATCTCTTCGCGGGCACCGGGGTCAATCCGAAGGCCTACGCACTCATGGACCAGGAGCGCCTGAACCACGTGCTGACCGCCAAGCCGTGGGAGCGACGCATGTTCATCGAAGAGGCGGCGGGCGTCGCGCGGTACAAGCAGCAGCGCTCCGAGACCCAGGGCAAGCTCGACGCCACCCGCCTGAACCTGCAGCGGCTGCGCGACGTCATGGAAGAGGTTCGCCGCCAGCTCTCCTCCATCGAGCGGCAGGCGCGCAAGGCGCAGCAGTACAAGGCGCTGCACTCGGAGCGGCAGGCGCTCGATCTGGCCCTGGTCGCGGCCGACTACGCGGCTCTCGCCGCCCAGCACGAGGCGGTCACCCGCGAGATGCTCTCGCTGCGCGCCACCGAGGAGCAGCAGCGGGCTCGAGGGGCCACCTTGACCGGCCGCCAGGCGCTGCAGGCCGCCGCGATCCAGGACACCGAGTACCGCCTGAGCGACCTCCGCCAGTCCGTGCAGAAGATCCAGGGTGAGGCCGAGCGCCTGCTGGAGCGGCGCGAGCAGATGGGGCTGCAGATCCAGGATCTCCTCGCCGAGGAGACGCGCCTGGAGGAGGAGATCCGCGGGCTCGGCGAGCGGCGGGTCACGCTGGCCGCCGAGCGCGAGGAGAAGGGCCGCGGCCTCGACGAGGCCCGGCGGCGGCACGCCGAGCAGGACGGCGACGTGCAGCGGGTGGAGACGCGGATCGAGGCCTGCCGGAGCGCGCTCACCGAACGGCGGGAACGCTTCGAGGCCCTCCGGCTGGAGCAGATCCGCGTGGCGGGGGCCCGGGCCGATCTCACGCGCTCGAGCGGCGAGCTGCGCGAGCGCCGCAGCCAGGTGGACCGTCGGGCCGACCGCCTGGCCGCCGAGCTCGCGGCCGCGCGCACCGAGGCCGACGGGCTGGCCGCCACGCGTCTGCGGCTCGAGGCGGCGCGCCAGCGGGCCGGCGCCCAGCTCTCCCTGCTCAGCACCGAGCTGCAGGAGATCGAGACCGCGCGGCGGGATCGCGAGATCGTCCGGACCGAGGCGCAGGAGGCCCTGGCCGGGCTGCGCATGAAGCTCGCCGCCCGGCAGTCGGCGCTGGACGCCCTCGAGCGCTTGGAGCGGGAGCGCGAGGGTTACGGCGCGGGCGTGCGCGCGATGTTCGCGAGGACCGGGGCCGGCGATCTGGGCGGCGTGGTGGGCACGGTGGCGGATCTCCTGGAAGTCCCGATTGGCCTCGAGGCGGCGGTGGAAGCCGTGCTCGGCGATCGCTTGCAGTGGGTGGTGGTGGAGCGCTTCGAGCACGCCCGCGCGGCGCTGGGATACCTGGAGCGGGAAGGCGCGGGCGCGGCCACGCTGCTGCCGCTCGATACGCTGCCCCCGCCGCCGACCGTGCCCGAGGACTCCGGGGAGGTGAGCTGGGCGGCCCGGCTCGTGGGCGGCCCGCGCCCGGCCTTGCTCCACTACCTCCTCGGCCGGGTGGGCATCGTCTCCCACCTCGACCAGGCCGAGACGCTGTGGCGGCGGAACGGGGTCGTGGCCACCTACGTCACGCGCTCCGGCGAGGTGCTCTCGCCGAGCGGGCGGCTCACCGGCGGGCATCGCGACAGCGAGCGGCAGGGCAACGACCACTCGCTCCTGGGCCGCAAGCGAGCCATCCGCCAGCTCGGGGAGGAGATCGCCGGGCTCGAGCGCGACGGGGCCGCGGCGGCCACGCGCGTGGAGGCGATCGACGGTGAGGTCGCCGGGCTACGCGCACGGCTCGAGGGGCTGCAGTCCAACTACCAGGCGCAGGAGACGGCGCGGCTGTCCGGCGAGAAGGACCTGGAGTCCGTGCTGCGCGAGGCGGACCGGATCGTGCGGCACCTGGAGACGCTGACCGTCGAGAGCCAGCAGCTCGCGGGAGAAGGCGAGGAGACCGCGGCCCAGCTCCTCACCCTGGAGCGGGACCTGGTGGCCGCCGCCGGGCAGGAAGCGCGGCTCCACGGCGACATGACCGCGCTGCAGGCCCTCCTCGAGAGCGGGCAGGGCGACGAGGCCGAGCTCACCGAGCGCCTCACGGTGTGCCGCGTCGAGCTGGCCACGGTGGCAGAGCGGGTCGAGGCCCTCGGGCGCGACATCGAGCGGATCATGGGGCTCGAGCAGGACTTCGGCCTCCAGCAGCAGCAGTCGGTGGCGCGGCGGGCTCAGACCGCGGAGCGCCGGAGTGATCTGGCCGCCGAGCGGGAGCGGACGGATGCGCAGGCCCGCGAAGCGGTGACCGAGCGCGACCGGCTCGAGGCGGAGGTCGCGGTGATCGCGGCGGAGCATCAGCGCCAGCTCGACGCACGCCAGACGCTGGAGACCGAGCTGCGCGAGCTGCAGCAGCAGCTCAACGGCCTGGTGAGCCGGCTCCATCAGCTCGACCTGACTGAGACGGAAGGCCGCGTGCGCCGTGAGGAGCTGCTCCAGGAAGCGCGCCGCCGCCACGCCATCGAGACCGCCGAGGTCCTGCTGGCCGCCCACGACGCGGCGCGAGACCTCGACGAGGTCCGGCAGCGGCACGAGGAGCTATCGACCAAGCTCGAGGCGATGGGCCCGGTAAACCTGGTGGCGGATGAAGAGTTCCGCGAGCTGACCGAGCGCCTCGACTTCCTCCGCACCCAGTACGACGACGTGGTCGGGTCGATCAAGGATCTCGAGAAGGCCCTCCGCGGGATGACCCGCACCGCCCAGGAGCGCTTCCAGGAGGCCTTCGACGACATCAACCGGCACTTCGGCGACATCTTCTCCCGGCTCTTCGAGGGCGGCCGCGCCGAGCTGCGGATGGTGCCACCCGAAGAAGGCGAGGAAGATCCGCTGGAGCTGGGCGTGGAGCTGATGGCCCAGCCCCGCGGCAAGCGCCTGCAGGCCGTGACGCTGATGTCGGGCGGCGAGAAGGCCCTCACCGGGCTGGCGCTGCTGTTCGCCATCTTCTACCACCGGCCGAGCCCATTCTGCGTGCTCGACGAGGTGGACGCTCCGCTCGACGATGCGAATATCCACCGCTTCCTGCGGGTGCTGCGCGAGCTGTGCACGCAGACCCAGTTCGTGGTGATCACCCACAACCGCAAGACCATGGAGGCCGCCGACGTGCTCTATGGCGTCACCATGGAGGAGCCGGGCCTCTCGCGCCTCGTCTCAGTCAAGATGGCTGACGCGTAGCTCGCGGTACACTAGGGCGCATGCAGCACCCTGAGAGCCCCCCGACGTCATTCGGCGGCTATCTGCGCTCGCTCCGCGAGGCCAAGGGCAGCTCCCTCGAGGACATGGCCCGGTCCACCCGGGTCGGGATCCGACACCTCGAGGCTATCGAGGAAGAGCGCCTGACCGACCTGCCGTCGCCGGTCTTCGTGCGCGGCTTCATCCGGGCCTACTGCGGCTTTCTCCGCGAGAGCCCCGACGAGGCGCTCGGCCAGTATCAGGCTCTGGCGGGAGCACGGGCGGCCGTGCAGGCGGCCCGTGCTCCGCTGCGCCCCCGCGGGGGCGGACTGAACAGCTCGGTCCTGGTGGGCCTTGCCCTGCTGGTGGTCCTTGGTCTGGGCTTGTTCGCGATCAACCTGACTGTGAAGCGAACCGGCGGAACTTCAGTGGCGGCACCAAAAATGGAAGCCACAACGCCGGCTTCATCGCCGCCGGTCATCGCACCCCCGGCGGCGCCGGACCCGCCGCCAGTGGCTTCGGTCGCCCCGGCGAAGAGCGCCCCCGGCGCACAGCGGCTGCTGATCAAGGCGGTCGAGGCCACGTGGATCCGGGTCCAACCGGACGAAGGGCGCGCCAGCGAGGAGACGCTGCCGGCGGGCGCGAGTCGCGAGTGGTCGGCCGAGCGCCGCTTCCTCGTGACCATCGGCAATGCGGGAGGCGTCGAGCTCACCCTGAACGGCAAGATCCTGCCGCCGCTCGGGGTGAAAGGGGCGGTGATCCAGCGGCTCGAGCTCCCCCAGGCGCCGACCTCCGGCTCGTGAGCCTCTTCGGCTCCCTCGGGGAGCGCGTCCGGCAAGGACTGCGACGCACCCGTGAGCTGATGGACGACGGCCTCGGCGCCATCCTCTCCGTCGCCCGTCCGGTGGACGACGCGATGCTCGAGGAGCTGGAAGAAACCCTCATCGCGTCCGATCTCGGCGCGGGCGCGGCGGGCGCCTTCGTCAAGCGCGTCCGCGACGAGGTCAAGCGGGGCCGCGTCGTGACCACGCAGGACGTTCGCGGCGCCCTGCACCGCTTCCTCCATGATTCCCTCGCGGGCGCGGCGGCGCCGCTCGCCCTCGACGCCCATCCCGCCGTCATCCTCATGCTCGGCGTGAACGGGGCCGGCAAGACCACGAGCACCGCCAAGATGGCGGCCTCACTCAAGGCGGACGGCAAGCGGGTGCTGATAGCCGCGGCGGACACGTTTCGCGCGGCGGCCATCGAGCAGCTCCAGGAATGGGGCCGGCGTATCGAGGTGGACGTCATCCACCAGGCGGCCGGCGCGGATCCGGCCGCGGTGGTCTTCGACGCGGTGAAGGCGGCCACGTCCCGCGACGCGGACGTGCTGCTGGTGGACACCGCGGGGCGGCTCCACACCAAGTCCAATCTCATGGAGGAGCTGAGCAAGCTGAAGCGGGTCCTGGGCCGGCAGCTCCCCGGCGCCCCGCACGAGTCCCTAATGGTGCTGGAGGCCCCGACCGGGCAGAACGGGCTCCAGCAGGCGCGCATGTTCCACGAGGCGGTGGGGCTGACCGGCCTCGTGCTGACCAAGCTCGACGGCACCGCCAAGGGGGGCATCGCGATACGCATCCATCAGGAGCTCGGAATCCCGATCAAGCTGGTGGGAGTGGGAGAGCAGATCGACGATCTCCAGACATTCGACCCGAAGACCTTCGTGGACGCCGTCCTTGGAGAGCAGCCGGGAGAGCAGCCGGGAGAGCAGCCGGGAGAGCAGCCGGGAGAGCAGCCGGAGCCGAAGTAAGCGCGGTAGAATGCCTCTCCGGACGTGAGCTCGCGACCGGACGACGACATGACCGATCTCCAGTGGATGACGCGGGCCCTCACCCTCGCGGCGCGGGGGCGGGGGCTCACGTCGCCCAACCCGATGGTGGGCGCGATCGTGGTGCGCGACGGCGCGGTGCTCGCCGAACGCTTCCATGAGCGAGCGGGCGCCTCCCACGCAGAGGCCTCGGCGCTCGCCGACGCGGGCGAGCGGGCACGGGGCGCCACCCTCTACGTCACCCTCGAGCCCTGCAATCACGTGGGGCGCACCCCCCCCTGCGTCGACGCGATCATCCGCGCCGGGGGGCGCCGCGTCGTGTCGGCCACGCGAGATCCCAATCCACGGGTACGGGGCGGCGGGACCGCGGCCCTGGCCGCGGCCGGCATCGAGGTCACCACGGGGTGTCTCGAGGGCCAGGCCCGCGAGCTCAACCGGGCCTTCCTCACCGCGGTGGAGCGGCAGCGCCCGCACGTCACCGCGAAGTGGGCCATGACGCTTGACGGCAAGATCGCGGCGTTCGATCGCGCGTCGCAGTGGATCAGCGGGGACGCCGCGCGCCGGGAAGGGCATCGGCTGCGGAGCCAGTGCGACGCCATCGTGACCGGGATCGGGACCGTGCTGGCCGACAACCCGGCTCTCACGGTGCGGCTCGAGCCGCCGTGGCCGCGGGAGCCCTACCGGGTGGTGGTGGACGGCCGCGCCCGGCTGCCGCTCGACGCCAGGCTGCTCCAGACCGGCAGCCGGTCACGGATCCTGGTCGCGATCGGGGAGGCGGCGACACCGCAGCGGGTGGCCGCGCTCGAATCGGCCGGGGTGACGGTGCTGCAGTGCAAGGCACGCGACGGCCGGGTAGACGTGGCCGATCTCTGCGCGCGCCTGCTCGCCCTCGACGTGACTGCGGTGCTGCTCGAGGCGGGCAGCGAGCTGGCCGGCTCCTTCGTGCAGGCGCGCCTGGTGGATCGCGTCGCGGTGTTCGTGGCCCCCATGCTCCTGGGAGGCGCCGGCGCGCCGACCCCGGCCGGGGGCCCCGGCCTGGCCCTGGCCGATGCCCTGCGCCTGACCGCCATGACCGCGCACCCCGTGGGCACGGACTGGCTGATCGAAGCCGACGTCGCCCACGACTGACATGGCCCCAAGCGAGCCCAGAACCGCGCAGCCGCCAATCTCAGCCGGCCCCGTGGCCGGGAGCCGCGGGCGCGCGATCCTCCGGCCCCCGCGTGCGTCCGCTGAAAGCGGGGTGTCCGCGATTCCCCGGAGGTCCGCCGCTGGGGGAGTGCGGGGGCCATTTCTGGGCCCCCGCATAAGACAGAGCCTGAAGACTTAAACGGCCACACGCACGCACGACATGTTCACAGGCCTCGTCGAGGAAATCGGAAGCGTCCTCCAGCGCGACGGCTCGCGCCTCGTGGTGGGAGCCGACCGCGTGCTGGAAGAGAGCGACCTCGGCGCCAGCGTGGCCGTCAACGGAGCCTGCCTCACGGTGGTGGAGCGGGGGCCGGGACGGCTGCGGTTCGACGTGGGCCCGGAGACCCTCGCGCGGACCGCGCTCGGCGATCTGGCGGCGGGGGACGCGGTCAATCTGGAGCGGCCCATGCGCCTGGGCGGCATGGTGGGCGGCCACCTCGTGCAGGGCCACGTGGACGGCGTCGGCATCGTGGCGGCCTTCACCCGCCAGGCAGAGAGCGCCCGGCTCACGATAGAATGGCGGGACCAGGCGCTGGCTCCGCTGCTGATCCCGCAGGGGTCGGTGGCGGTGGACGGCGTGAGCCTCACGGTGGCGCGGCTCGGCGCGCGGGACTTCGAGATCATGATCATCCCGCACACCCTGGCCGCGACCACCCTGGGGGGGCTCGTGAAGGGGCTGCGCGTGAACCTCGAGATGGATATGATCGGCAAGTACGTGCAGCGCATACTGCAGTTGGAGGCCGAGCCGCAGCCACGGCGGGGCGAGCCGAGCCGAAGGCGAGCCGAGCGGATGCAAGGGCCGAGGGGAGCGGATCCGGGGGAGGGGTCAGGGTAATGGAGCCGCGAGAGTTCGTCTCGATCGAGGAGAGCATCGAAGAGATCCGCGCCGGCCGCATGCTCATCGTGGTGGACGACGAGGATCGCGAGAACGAAGGCGACCTGCTCATGGCCGCCGAGAAGGCCACCCCCGAAGCGGTCAACTTCATGGCGAAGTACGGCCGCGGCCTCATCTGCATGCCCATGCTGGGGGAGCGGCTTGACGAGCTGCAGATCTCCATGATGGTCTCGGACAACACCGCGCCCCTCGGCACCGCCTTCACGGTGAGCGTGGATGCCCGCCGTGGCGTGACCACCGGCACCTCCGCCTATGACCGCGCGGTGACCATCCGCACCCTGGTCGATCCGGCCACCCGCGCGGAAGACCTCACGCGGCCCGGCCACATCTTCCCGCTGCGCGCCATGCCGGGCGGGGTCTTGCGCCGGGCCGGCCACACCGAAGCCGCGGTGGACCTGGCCCGGCTCGCCGGCTTCGCCCCCGCCGGGGTGATCTGCGAGGTGCTCGACGAAGAGGGCGGCATGGCCCGACTGCCCGAGCTGATGGCGCTCGGCCAGGAGTACGGCCTCAAGGCCATCACGATCAAGGCCCTGATCGAGTACCGCATCCACAAGGAGAAGCTGGTGCGGCGCGCCGCGATCACCCGCATGCCCACCGAGCACGGCAACTACCAGGTGATCGCCTACGAGACCACGGTGGACGATCGCCTGCCGCTGGCCTTGGTGCTGGGTGACGTCAAGACCGACGAGCCGGTGCTGGTCCGCGTGCACTCGGAATGCCTCACCGGGGACGTCTTCGGCTCTCACCGCTGCGACTGCGGTTCCCAGCTCCACAAGGCGCTCGCCATCATCCAGCACGAGGGGCGGGGCGTGCTGGTCTACATGCGGCAAGAAGGGCGGGGGATCGGCCTGCTCAACAAGCTCAAGGCCTACGAATTACAAGATCAGGGCAAGGACACCGTGGAGGCCAATCACGCCCTCGGCTTCCGCGCCGATCTGCGCCACTACGGGATCGGAGCGCAGATCCTGGTGGATCTCGGGGTGAAGAATCTCAAGATCCTCACGAACAACCCGAAGAAGATCGTGGGCATCGAGGGCTACGGCCTCAAGGTTGTCGAGCGGCTGCCTCTCGAGGTGCCGGCCACCGACGCCAACCGCAGCTACCTTCGCACCAAGCGCGAGAAGCTCGGGCACCTCTTCTCGTCCTTCCCGGACTAGTCCATGGCCGGCATCGCTCCGAAGCGCCGAGTCGCCCCCGCCGCGCGCGGCCAGCGGTTCGCGGTGGTGGTGGCGCGCTTCAACGAGCCCATCTCCAAGAAGCTGCTCGACGGCGCCCTCGCCGCGCTCGCGACCCACGCGGTGAGCGGCGACGCGGTGGAGGTGCACTGGGTGCCCGGCTCCTTCGAGCTGCCGCAGGCCGCGCTGGCCCTCGCGCGCACCCGGCGCTTCGCGGGCATCGTGTGCGTGGGCGCGGTGATCAAGGGCGCGACGCCGCATTTCGACTACGTGTGTGGCGTGGCGGCGCACGGTATCAGCCGGGCCGGGCTCGACAGCGGCGTCCCGGTGACCTTCGGCGTGATCACCGCCCTCACCGAGGAGCAGGCGTGGGAGCGCGCGGGCGGCGTCGTGGGTAACCGCGGGGAGGAAGCGGCGCTGGCCGCGCTGGAGATGGCGGGCTGGCGGCGCTCGCTCCGGGGCCCGAAGGGCAAGCGCTGATGGGCCGCCGCCGCAAGGCGCGGGAGCTCGCGCTCCAGCTCCTCTATCAGATGGACGTCCAGGGCGAGGAGCATCCCGATCCGCACTTCGACGACTTCTGGCTGCGGCATCCGGTGGATCGCGAGGCGCGGGAGTTCGCGGAGTCGCTCGTCCGCGGGACCAAGCGCCACGAGGCCGAGATCGACGAGCTGATCGGGCGCTACGCGGAGAACTGGGAGCTCGAGCGCATGGCGGTGGTGGACCGCAACATCCTCCGTCAGGGGGTCTTCGAGCTGCGGTGGGCCACCGGCGTCCCGCCGAAGGTGGCCATCAACGAGGCCCTGGAGGTCGCGAAGAAGTTCAGCACGCACGAGTCCAGCCGTTTCATCAACGGGATCCTCGACCGCATCCACAAAGAGCAGGCTCCCGCCTCCTGACGGGAGACCGCCATCCGCTACGCGCTCATCTCGGACGTCCACGCCAACCTCGAGGCGCTCACCGCGGTGCTGGCCGACGCCGCCGGTGAAGGCGCGCTCGAGGTGCTCTGCCTGGGCGATCTCGTCGGCTACGGGGCCGACCCGGTCGCGTGCGTGGAGACGGTGGGAGAGCGGGCCAGCGCCATGGTGGCCGGCAATCATGAGCACGGAGCGTTGGGCCTGCTGGACCTGCGCTGGTTCAACCCGTGGGCTCGGGCCGCGGCGCGATGGACCGGCGAGCAGCTCGACGACGGCCATCGCGACTACCTGACGGGACTCCCGCTGATCCGGACGGTCGAGGACGCCACCCTGGTACATGCGAGCCCCCGCAGCCCGGAGGAGTGGGACTATCTGGTCTCGGCGCAGGATGGCCTGCAGGTCTTCGGCGACTTCGCGACCCGCCTTTGCTTCATCGGCCACTCGCACATCCCCGGCGTGTGGTCGGTGGGCAGCGGCGGCCCGGATCATGCCGGTCGGCTCGCCGCTCCGGAGGCCCAGGTGCGCCTCGACGACGGCCGCCGCTACCTCGTCAACGTGGGCAGCGTGGGCCAGCCGCGCGATCGCGACCCGCGCGCCTGCTACGCGATCTGGGACCGCGACGCCCGCTCGGTGACGATTCGCCGGGTGACGTACGATCACGCGGCGGCGGCGGCGAAGATCCTTGCCGCGGGGTTGCCGAGGGCCCTGGCCGATCGGCTCGCGCATGGAGGCTGAGCCGGGCGCAAGCCGGCGCGGCGCGGGGGCTCGCGTCGTCGTCCTCGCCGCCGCCGGTGTCCTGGGCGCGCTCGCTTTTCCGAAGACGAGCTGGTCGCTGCTGGCGTGGATCTGGCTCGTGCCCGCGCTCGTCTCGGGAGTGACGCGCCCGCGCCGCGCCGCCCTGCTGGACGGCTGGCTGGCGGGCACCGTCTTCTACGTGGTGCTGCTGCGCTGGCTCGATCACACCTTCCTCCACTACAGCGCGATCCCGTGGCCGCTGACCTGGCTGCCCATCATGGCGCTGGCCGCGTACTGCGGCCTCTATCTCGGCGCCCTCGCCTGGGCGGTGGCGTGGCTGCGGGGCTGGCTCGGGGCCGGCCCGGCCTTGCTGCTCGCGCCGGCCCTCTGGGTGGTGGGGGAGTGGCTGCGCGGATGGCTCATGGGCGGATTCCCCTGGGGCCTGCTCGGCTATTCGCAGTCGGCGCAGCTCCCCGTGATCCAGATCGCGGAGCTCGGCGGCGTCTACGCGGTGTCCTTCGTGATCGTGGCGGTGAACGCCAGCCTGGCCGCGCTGCTCGCCCTCGGACCCCGACGCGCGTGGCCGGGCGCCGCCGCGGGGGCGGGGCTGCTCGTGGCGACGCTGGGGTTCGGCGTCCAGGCCCTGGCCCGGGCGAGCACGGGCGGCGGCGGCTCGGTGGAGGTCGCGGTGATCCAGCCGTCGATCGAGCAGACGATCAAGTGGGATCCGGCGCGTCACGCCCAGATCCTGGCCATCTACGAGCAGCTCACGCGTGAGGCCGCGCGCGCCCGACCCGCGATCGTGCTCTGGCCGGAGACCGCGACCACCATCTTCCTGCGCGGCGATCCGGTTCTGCTCGATCGGCTCCGTCGCCTGTCGCAGGAGGTGGGCATCCCGCTCCTGGTAGGCTCGATCGACCGCCGGGACGGACCGCGCGGGCAGTTCCTGAACAGCGCATTTCTGCTGACCGGACAAGGGATTACGGCCAAGTATGATAAGATCCACTTGGTTCCGTTCGGGGAATATGTCCCGCTCGCGAGTCTGCTCGGTTTCGTCAAGGGCTGGGCGGAGTTCATCTCGGAATTCGGCACCGGCGACACCGAGACCGTCTTTCCGCTGCCGGGCGCGCCGTTCGGAACCGTGATCTGCTACGAGGTCATCTTCCCCGAGCTGTTCCGGGGATTCGTGGTCCGCGGAGCGATGTTCATGGCCAACATCACCAACGACGCGTGGTTCGGAGAGACGAGCGGA
This sequence comes from Candidatus Rokuibacteriota bacterium, assembly GCA_040902305.1. Classification (GTDB taxonomy): domain Bacteria; phylum Methylomirabilota; class Methylomirabilia; order Rokubacteriales; family CSP1-6; genus CAMLFJ01. Next base: position 15,176 of record JBBDXN010000032.1, read on the forward strand.
CCCTGGCAGCATCTGGGGACGTTACCGCTCCGCGCGGTCGAGCATCGGGTGTCCATCGCCCGTGCCGCCAATACCGGCGTCTCCGCCTTCGTGGAGCCCACCGGGCGGATCGGCCCCATGCTCCCGCTGCTGGAGCGCGGCGTGCTCCACCGCCTCGTTCCGCTCCGGGGCCGGACGACACTCTACACGCGGCTCGGGGACTGGCTGGTCTACGTCTGCGCCGGCCTCGGCGCGGCCGGAGCCGGCATCGCCTTCTTCCGGAGGTCACCCGCGTCATGCTAGGGGAGCTCAAGCGTGACGTGGCCGAGCTCGACAAGCGGCTCGACGACCTCCGAGGGCATCTTTGACCTCCCGGCCAAGGAAACCCGACTCGGCCTGATCGACGCCGAGATGTCCTCGCCCAGCTTCTGGGAGGACACCCGCAAGGCGCAGACGCTCGTGCAGGAGCGGGCCGAGCTGGCGCGCATCATCACCACGTTCAAGGACCTGGCCGGGCGCGCGGAGGAGACCCGTCTGCTCTGGGAGATGGCCACCGAGGCCGGCGACGAGCGCATGACCGCGGAGATCCAGGAGAGTCTCGGGCAACTGGCCGAAGGGGTCGAAGCCTTCGAGCTGAAGGTCATCCTCTCGCGGCCCGAGGACCGGAAGAACGCGATCCTGTCGATCCACCCGGGGGCGGGCGGGACCGAGTCGCAGGACTGGGCCCAGATGCTCATGCGCATGTACCTGCGCTGGGCGGAGCGCGCGGGGTTCAAGGCCGAGGTGGTGGACCTGCTCCCGGGCGAGGAAGCCGGTATCAAGTCGGCCACCATCGAGATGAGCGGCGAGTACGCCTACGGCCATCTCAAGGGCGAGGCCGGCGTGCACCGGTTGATCCGCATCTCCCCCTTCGACGCCTCGCGGCGACGGCACACCTCGTTCGCGTCGGTGGCGGTGATCCCGGAGGTCGAGGACGTCGAGGTGGTCGTCCGCGACGAGGACCTGCGCGTGGACGTCTACCGCTCGTCCGGGCCGGGGGGGCAGGGGGTCAATACCGCGGACTCGGCGGTGCGCATCACCCACCTGCCGAGTGGTCTCGTGGTGGCCTGCCAGAACGAGCGCTCGCAGCTCCGCAACCGGGACACCGCGATGCGCATTCTCAAGTCGCGGCTCTTCCAGATCTACGAGCAGAAGCAGAAACAGGAGCTGGCCGACCTGACCGGCGAGAAGAAGGAGATCGCTTTCGGCAGCCAGATCCGGACGTATACGTTCGCCCCGTACCAGATCATCAAGGACCACCGGACCGGGGTCGAGGTCGGCAACGTGGAGGCGGTGATGGACGGCGGGCTCGACCCTTTCATCCGCGCCTACCTGACCGCGGCCCGGCCCGCGGCCCAGCCGTGATCGCGCGCTCATGACGACACCGTCCGGACTGCCGCCCGACGCCAACGAGCAGATTCGGCGCCGCCGGGAGAAGCTCGAGACCTGGCGGGCCCGCGGGGTCAATCCGTTCGGAGCGCGGTTCCCGGTCACCCACTGGACCGGGACGCTGCAGACGCGCTTCAAGGAAGCCCACGAGGCCATGCTGCAAAGCGCGGGGGCGGTTTCGCTGGCCGGCCGGGTGATGGCGATGCGCCACCACGGCAAGAGCTGCTTCGCGGTCCTGCGGGATCAGTCGGGGCAGATCCAGCTCCACGCCCGCGCCGACGTGCTCGGCGACGCCTACGCCGCCTTCGTGGATCTCGACGTCGGCGACTTCATCGGGGTCACCGGCGAGCTGTTCCGCACCCGCACCAACGAGCTGACGGTGGCGGTGAAGCAGTTCGAATTCCTCACCAAGGCGCTCCGCCCGCTGCCCGAGAAGTGGCACGGCCTCAAGGACGTGGAGACGCGATACCGGCGGCGGTACTTGGACCTGATCGTGAATCCCCATGTGCGCGAGGCGTTCGTGATGAAGAGCCGTCTGATCGCGGCGCTGCGCTCCTTCTTCGATGCGCGCGGGTTCCTCGAGGTGGAGACCCCCATGATGCAGCCGATCCCGGGGGGCGCCGCCGCCAAGCCGTTCGTCACGCACCACAACGCGCTCGACATGCCGCTCTATCTGCGCGTCGCCCCGGAGCTGTACCTCAAGCGCCTCGTGGTGGGCGGGCTCGATCGGGTCTACGAGATCAACCGCAACTTCCGGAACGAGGGGATCTCGACCCAGCACAACCCCGAGTTCACGATGCTGGAGTTCTACCAGGCCTACGCCGACTACCACGACCTCATGCAGCTCACCGAGGAGGTCTTCCTGTCTCTCGGTCAGACCCTGCTCGGCAAGGACGAGCTCGTGTATCAGGGGGAGACGATCCGCCTGGCGCCGCCGTGGCCCCGGCTGCCCTTTTTCGAGGGGCTCAGCGAGGCGGTGGGCAGCGCGGTCACGCCCGAGACCGACGCCCACGCGCTCGGGGAGGCGGCGGCGCGCCGCGGCGGCTTCGCGACCGATCGAAAGACCCAGGCGACCCTGCGGGGCGAGCACGGGACGGTCACGCTGTGGAAGGAGATCTTCGATACCCTCGTGGAGCCCATCCTCGTGCAGCCGACCTTCGTGGTGGACTTCCCGATCGAGCTGTCCCCCCTGTCCAAGCAGAAGCACGGGCAGCCCCGGCTGGTGGACCGCTTCGAGCTCTACGTCTGCCGGCGCGAGATCGCCAACGCCTACTCCGAGCTCAATGACCCGATCGACCAGCGCCGCCGCTTCGAGGAGCAGGCGGCGGAACGCGAGCGGGGCGACGAGGAGGCGCACTGGATGGACGAGGACTTCGTCCGGGCGCTGGAGTACGGCCTGCCCCCCACCGCGGGCGAGGGGATCGGCATCGACCGGCTCGCCATGCTGTTCACGGACGCCGCGTCCATCCGGGACGTGATCCTCTTCCCCCACCTCCGGCCGGAGCGGGCCGCGACGGACGGCCCCGACGCGGGCGAGGAGCCCGGCGCCTGATGCTGCACCGGCGCATGCCCTTCGAGGTTTTCCTGGGCCTCCGCTACCTGCGGGCGCGCGGGCACCGGACCAATCTCTCGCTCTTCGTCTGGATCGGCATCGGGGGCGTGTTCCTCGGGGTGAGCGCCCTCATCGTGGTGCTCGCGGTGATGACCGGATTCCAGGACGGCATCCGCGACAAGATCATCTCGGCCAACCCCCACGTGCTGATCATGGAGGCGGGTGGGCGCGGGGTCGCCGACGGCGGGGCCCTCGCGGAGCGCGTCGCCCCGGTCGCCGGGGTGGTGTCGGCGACCCCCTTCGTGCTCCAGCAGGCGCTGTTCACCTCCCCGAGCGGTGGCGCCACCGGCGGGCTCCTCCGTGGGGTCGATCTGGGCACTCCCGCGGTGCGCGCCGCCATCGCCTCGCAGGTCCGGCTCGGCAGCGTGGAGCCGCTGCTGAAAGGGCCGGAGCCCGCGCTCCTCCTGGGCCGCGAGCTCGCGCGAAGCCTGGGCGTGGCGCCGGGGGACCACATCACCGTGATCTCGCCGCAGGGGGCCATGACCGCGGTGGGTCTCGTGCCCAAGATGCGGCGCTTCCTGGTGGCCGGCTACGTCGAGGTCGGCATGTACGAGTACGACGTCTCGCTCGCGTACACGACCCTGGGCGCCGCTCAGGAGTTCGCCGGACTGGGCAACCGGGTGACCGGGGTCGAGGTGAAGCTCGCCGATCCGTTCGACGCCAAGGACGTGGGGCAGGCGATCTCGGCCCGGCTCAAAGGCGCCTACTGGATCCGGGACTGGATGGACATGAACCGCAACCTGTTCGCGGCGCTCCAGCTCGAGAAGCTGGCCCTCTTCGTCATCGTCACGATCATCGTGCTGGTGGCGGCCTTCGCCATCATCGGCCACCTGGTCCTGCTGGTGGCCGAGAAGCGCAAGGAAATCGGGATCCTCAAGGCGATGGGGGCAGGGGCGGGCAGCATCGGGGCGGTGTTCCTGGTGGCGGGGATGCTGATCGGGGTGGGAGGCACCGTGGCGGGCAGCGCCTTCGGCCTGCTGCTGATCTGGGTCCAGAATACCTACCAGATCATCCGGCTGGCCGGCGACGTGTACCAGATCAGCTACCTGCCGATGAAGCTCACCGGCTCGGACTTCGCGATGATCGTCGGCTCCACCCTCGTGATCTCCTTCCTCGCGACCCTGTCGCCGGCCCGCCGGGCCGCACGCATGGATCCGGTCGACGTGCTCCGTTATGAGTGAGCCGCTGGTCGTCGCCGAGGAGTTGGAGCGCGAGTACCGCATGGGACCGGAGCCGGTCCGGGTCCTCCGCGGGGTGAGCCTGACCGTAAACGCCGGCGAGAGCGTCGCCATCATCGGCGCCTCCGGCGTCGGAAAATCCACGTTGCTGCATCTGCTCGGCACCCTCGACCGTCCGACGAGTGGGCGCGTCCTCTTCGACGGCGAGGACGTCTCGGCGCGGACGGACGCCGCGCTCGCGCGCCTGCGCCGCACCGAGGTCGGTTTCATCTTCCAGTTCTACAACCTGCTCGGCGAGATGACCGCGCTGGAGAACGCCATGCTGCCGGCGCTGCTCCAGCGGGCGAGCGTGCCGGAGGCGCGCGAGCGCGCGGCGGCGGCGCTGCACGAGGTCGGGCTCGGCGATCGCCAGGCGCACCGGCCGGGCGAGCTATCGGGGGGCGAGCAGCAGCGCGTCGCGATCGCCCGGGCCCTCGTCGGCCGGCCGCGGCTGATCCTGGCCGACGAGCCGACCGGCAACCTGGATCCGAAGACGAGCGAGGTCATCTGGGATCTCTTCCTCCGGCTCCAGGCAGAGCGTCACCTCGCGTTCGTGATTGCCACCCACAATCAAGACCTGGCCCGGAAGGCGGACCGGGGTTATCGCCTGGTGGAAGGGCGGGCGGTGCCGTGGACCTGAGTGCACGAGTTTCAAGGGGTTACGGGGACTTGACGAGGCGTGTCGCAAGAAATGGCTAGGCCTGCGAGGCCCGAAGGCATATACTGATCGCAGGTTTAGGGGTCATCGGGGTGGGTAGGGTCCCCGGCGAGGCGTAACCGGAACTCGAGAAAGGCGCGAGGTCACCCACAGTGTTCGAGCGATTCACGGAGCGTGCGCGTCGGGTCATTATCCTGGCCAGGGAAGAGGCAGGGCGGTTCCGTCATGATTTCGTCGGTACCGAGCACATCCTCCTCGGGCTCATCCGCGACGGCGAGGGCATCGCCACCGCGGTCCTGCAGCGGCTGGGCTTGCGCCTGGAGACGGTGAAGGCGGAAGTCGAGCGGGCGCTGGCCGGCTTCCCCAAGACGCTGACATTCGGTGAGGTGCCGTTCACTCCGCAGGCCAAGCGGGTCCTCGAGCTGTCCATCGAGGAGGCCCGCCAGCTCGGGCACAACTACATCGGGACGGAGCACCTGCTCCTCGGCCTGATGAAGGAAGGCCAGTCGATCGCGGCCAAGATCCTCGAGTCCCTCGGCGCCCGCCTGGACGAGGTGCGCCAGGAGACGCTGGCCCTGCTCGGCGATCAGTACTACCCGCGCCCGAAGAAGCGCTCCCAGACCCCCGTCCTCGACGAATTCGCCCGCGATCTCACCCAGCTCGCGCGGGAGAGCAAGCTGGACCCGGTCATCGGGCGGGAGACCGAGATCGAGCGGGTCATCCAGATCCTGGCCCGCCGGACCAAGAACAACCCGGTCCTGATCGGCGAGCCCGGGGTGGGCAAGACCGCCATCGTGGAGGGCCTGGCCCAGCGGATCGTCGGGCACGAGGTGCCGGACGTGCTGGCTCAGAAGCGCCTGCTGCAGCTCGATCTGGGCGCCCTGGTAGCCGGCACCAAGTACCGCGGTCAGTTCGAGGAGCGGCTGAAGGCGGTCATGAAGGAGATCCGGCAGTCCGAGAACGTGGTCCTGTTCCTGGACGAGCTGCACACCCTGATCGGCGCGGGCGCCGCCGAGGGGGCCATCGACGCCTCCAACATGCTGAAGCCCGCCCTGTCCCGCGGGGAGATCCAGACCATCGGGGCCACCACGCTCGACGAGTACCGGAAGTACATCGAGAAGGATGGCGCCCTCGAGCGCCGGTTCCAGCCCGTCATCGTGCGGGCGCCCTCGGTGAGCGAGGCGGTCGAGATCATCAAGGGCCTGCGCCACAAGTACGAGGCGCACCACCGGGTGAAGATCACCGACCGGGCCGTCGACGCCGCGGTCAAGCTCGCCGATCGGTACATCACCGACCGCCAGCTCCCCGACAAGGCCATCGACGTCATCGACGAGGCGTCGTCCCGGACGCGCCTGATGGCCCTGACCCCGCCCCCCGAGATCAAGGAGCTGGGCAAGGAAGTCGAGCGCGTGGTGCGCGAGAAGGACATGTACCTCGAGGCTCAGGAGTTCGAGAAGGCCGCGTCGCTTCGCGAGAAGGAGAAGCTGCTGCGCGGGCGCGACGAGGACATGAAGCGCGAGTGGGACAAGCGGAAGGGCAAGGGCCCGCAAACGGTGAGCGAGGAGGACATCGAGTACATCGTCTCCCGCTGGACCGGCATCCCGCTGTCGAAGCTCGAGGAGAAGGAGTCGGCCAAGCTCGCCCGCATGGAAGAGGCGCTGCACGGCCGCATCGTCGGCCAGGGGGATGCGGTGACCGCGGTGTCGCGGGCCATCCGGCGCTCCCGGGCCGGCCTCAAGGACAGCCGCCGACCGGTCGGCTCGTTCATCTTCCTGGGCCCGACCGGGGTGGGCAAGACGGAGCTGGCGCGCACGCTCGCCGAGTACCTCTTCGGCGACGAGAACGCCCTGATCCGGGTGGACATGTCGGAGTACATGGAGAAGTTCTCGGTATCGCGGCTCCTCGGAGCGCCCCCCGGCTACGTGGGCTACGAAGAGGGCGGCTTCCTCACCGAGAAGGTCCGGCGGCGCCCGTACTCGGTGGTCCTGTTCGACGAGATCGAGAAGGCGCATCCGGACGTCTTCAACATGCTGCTGCAGGTCCTGGACGACGGCCGCCTCACCGACTCGGTCGGCCACGTGGTGGACTTCAAGAACACGATCCTGATCATGACCTCCAACCTGGGGACGAGCTTCATCGGCAAGCGCACGTCCCCCGGCTTCCTGCCCGAGGGGGAGGACAGCACCCACGACAGGATGAAGGAGCGGGTGCTCGAGGAGCTGAAGCGGGCATTCCGGCCCGAGTTCATCAACCGCATCGACGACATCATCGTCTTCCATGCCTTGAGCAAGGAGGACATCACGAGTATCGTCCGGATGATGATCGCCCGGATCAACACCCAGCTCGGCGAGAAGAGCATCCAGATCGAGCCTACCGAGACCGCCCTCGAGCTGCTGGTCGAGAAGGGATACGATGCGACCTACGGGGCCCGGCAGCTCCGCCGGACGATCCAGAAGCACATCGAGGACCCACTGGCCGAGGCCATCGTGCGCGGGCAGTTCGGGGACGGGGCCCGGATCGAAGTCGATGCCCAGGGGCAGGATCTCGTCTTCCGGGAGATCCAGGTCGCGGAGCCCCGGCTGGCACTCGCGGAACACTGAACCCAGGCACACGAACTCACGTCCTTGATCACCGCTCGGGGGAGATGCGCTCTCTCCATTTTTTTTGCCCTGCTCCTGGGCCCCCTCCCGGCGCTCGCGCAAGCTCCCGGCCCTGCTGACCGGCCGATCCCCGTCAGGGAGATCGCGGTCCAGGGTAACCGCCGGATCCAGGAGGCGGTGATCCTGGGGCGGGTGGGGGCCAAGATCGGCAGCCCGTTCGTGGCCAACCGCACCGCCGAGGACATCCGGGCGATCTTCTCGCTCGGCTTCTTCGACGACGTGCAGGTCCGGGTGGAGGACTTCGAGGGCGGGGTCAAGCTTACCTACGTGGTGACGGAGCGGCCCTTCGTGCGCGACGTTCTCTTCTCCGGGAACAAGAAACAGGACGCATCCACGCTCCTGGAGAAGATCGACCTCAAGCTGGGGAGTGTGTACAACCCGGTCGAGGTCAACCGCGCCAACGACAAGCTCACGGAGTTCTACGAACAGGAGGGCTACTTCGAGGTCGGCATCAGCCCGGAGGTCGAGAAGCTGGCCGACGGCGACGTCACCGTCACCTTCCAGATCGCGGAAGGGCGCCGCATCACCATCGAGCAGATCGTGATCGAGGGGAGCCGAGGCCTCACCCCCAAGCAGGTGAGGGCCACGATGGAGACCCAGGAGCGCGAGTTCTACGTCCTGCGGGGGACCGTCCAGCGGCAGCGTCTCGACGACGACGTCGATCGCATCATCCAGCTCTACAACGACCACGGCTACGTGCAGGCCCGGGTGGAGAAGTCGGAGATCGAAGTGGATCGGGAGAAGGCCCGCGCCACCATCCGCGTGGTGGTGGTGGAGGGTCCCCAGTTCAAGGTGGGCGGCATAGACGTGAGCGGCAACGCGGTGCTGCCCGTCGAGGAGGTCCGGAAGCGCATCCAGCTCAAGACGGGGGACGTCTTCTCCCGGGGCAAGCTCCGCGACAGCGTGACCGGCATCGCCGAGCTCTACAGCGCGATCGGGCGCGCCTCCGCGGACGTCAGCCCCAACACGATGCAGGACACCCCCAACCGGCTCGTCAACATCGCCTTCGAGATCGTGGAAGGCCCGGAGACCTACGTCGAGCGCATCAACATCGCCGGCAATACCCGCAGCGAGGAGAAGATCCTGCGGCGCGAGATCCCGATGGCGGAGGGCGACCTCTTCACGAGCCAGAAGCTCACGCGCGCCAAGCAGCGGCTCACGAACCTCAACTACTTCGACAGGGTCGACGCCACCACCACCCCCGGCTCCGCCAAGGACAAGGTCGTGGTTAACATCAACGTGACCGAGAAGCCCACCGGGCTCTTCTCCATCGGCGGCGGCTACAGCTCCCAGGATGGCGTCCTCGGCACCCTCGATCTCTCGCAGCGCAACTTCCTGGGCAAGGGCTGGGAGGTGTTCCTCCGCCTGCGGGGCGGCGAGAGTATCCAGACCGGCACCATCGGCTTCACCGAGCCGTGGCTCTTCGACCGGCCCCTGGCCGCCGGCTTCGACATCTTCAACACGCGGCGCCTCCTGCCGGACTACACGGTCGAGTCCCTGGGCGGCGACATCCGGCTCGGGCACCCCATCGGAGAGTACTCGCGCTGGAACGCGATGTACCGGGTCAGCCAGGACCGGATCAGCGACGTGAACGAGTTCGGCAGCCCGGAGCTGCTCTCGGAGGAGGGCACCCACCTCACGTCCCTGATCGGGGTGAGCCTCTCCCGCGACACCCGCGACAACATCTTCGATCCGACCCGGGGCACCACCACCTCGATCGGCCTCGACTTCGCGGGGGTCGGATTCGGCGAGCGGTTCGTCCGCAGCGTATTCACCTCGACCTACTTCCAGCCGACGCCGTGGCTGGATCACGTCCTGAGCTTCCGCCTCATGGGCGGCTACGCGATCGGCTGGGACGACGAACCGGTGCCGCTGTTCGAGCGCTTCTACCTGGGCGGCTCGAACTCCCTCCGGCAGTTCAAATCGCTCAACGTCTCCCCCAAGGACAGCTCGGGGACCCGGATCGGAGGCAACGTCGAGCTCCTGGGCACCGTCGAGTACCAGATCCCGCTTTTCTTCGGGATCAAGGTCGCCTTCTTCTACGATGTAGGTAACGTGTGGGGCCCCGACATCGCGGGGGGCACCAAGATCGACCTCGCGGACATGCGGCATGGGGCGGGGGCGGGCTTCCGGTGGAACTCGCCCTTCGGACCCATCCGGGTGGACTATGGGATCAAACTCGACAGAAAGAAGGGCGAGAGCCTCGGCAACTTCAACTTCTCCGCGGGGTCCTCGTTCTAGCTGAGGAGGCAGGGAATGATGCGACGGACGGCAGTGTGGTGGGCGGCCGCGGGCCTGGCTCTCGGCCTGGGCGTCGGAGGGGCGGTCGGGGCCCAGGCCCAGACACCCGGCGCGGCCTCGAACGGCCGCGTGGCCATCGTGGACGTCCAGCGGATCCTGGCGCGCTCGGTGGCGGGAGCGGCCGCGCGGGAGCAGCTCGAGAAGGACAAGGCGGCCATGCAGCGCCAGCTCGACGGGCACAAGACCGAGCTCGAGAAGATGCGGGACGAGCTGGAGAAGAAGGGGCAGCTCCTCTCCGCGGACGCGCGCCGCGACAAGCAGGAGGCGATGGAGCGCAAGGTCCGGGACGTCCGCCGGCTGGTGGATGACCTCCAGGCCCAGCTCCAGAAGAAGGAGGACGCCCTGCTGCAGAAGGTGCTGCAGGACGTGGCCGGTCTGATCCAGCGTCTCGGCAAGGACCGCGGCTTCGCGGTCGTCATCGAGCGGCAGCGCGCGGGGGTGCTCTACAACTCCACCGACGCCGATCTCACCGACGAGGTCCTCAAGGCCTACGACGACCAGACCAAGAAGGCCACGAAGTAAGTGAGCGCCGGCGCCTCGTTCACGCTCGGCCGGCTCGCCGACGCGCTCGGGGCTTCGCTCCTGGGTGACGCGACCCGTGTGGTGACCGGCGTGGCGCCGCTGGAGACGGCGGGCCCCGATCATGTCTCCTTCCTCACCGACAAGAAGTACCTCCGGCAGGCCGCCGCGAGCCGCGCGGGCGCTTTCCTGGTGGCCCGGGACGTGACCGGCCTGTCCGGCGCGCTCCTTCAGGTCGATCACCCGCAGCAGGCCCTCATCGCCCTGCTCGATCTCTTCCATCCCGAGGTCCCGATTCCACCCGGTGTGCACCCCGCGGCGTGCGTGGCCGAGGGGGCGCGGATCGACCGGGCCGCCTCGGTGGGCGCGCTGGCCGTGGTGGAGGCGGGGGCGGTGGTGGGCCCGCGCAGCCGGGTGGGGGCGCTCTCGTTCGTGGGCGCGCGGGCGGTGCTCGGGGAAGACGTACGTCTGCATCCCCGAGTCGTCGTGCGCGAGGACGTCCGCATCGGCAACCGCGTCATCGTCCACTCCGGCGCGGTGCTGGGGGCGGACGGCTTCGGCTACGCCTTCGACGGGCGCGCCCACCGCAAGATCCCCCAGGTGGGCGCCCTCCGGATCGAGGACGACGTGGAGATCGGAGCCAATACCGCGATCGACCGCGCCACCCTCGGCGAGACGGTGGTGCGACGCGGCACCAAGATCGACAACCTGGTCCAGATCGGGCACAACTGCGACGTGGGTGAGGACGTGATCCTGGTCGCCCAGGTGGGCATCGCCGGCTCCTCCCGGATCGGCAACCGCGCCATGCTCGCCGGGCAGGTGGGCGTGGCCGACCACGTGACGATCGGGGCGGGGGCCATCCTCACCGCCCAGTCGGGCGTGCCCAGCGACGTGCCGGCGGGAGAGATCTGGGGCGGGTATCCGAGCCGCCCGGTGGCCGATACGCGACGGATCTGGGCGGGCGAGAGCCAGCTCCCGGAGCTGATCCGGCGGGTTCGCGCGCTCGAGAAGCGGGTGCGCGAGCTGGAGGAGCGGCCGACGTGATCCACCCCACCGCGGTGATCGAGCCGGCGGCGGAGCTGGCGGGCGACGTGCGCGTGGGCCCGTACTCCGTGATCGGACCCGACGTCACGATCGCGGCGGGCGCGGAGATCGGCGCCCACGTGGTGCTAGAGGGCCGGGTCCGGGTGGGCGCCCGCTGCCGGGTGGGCCACGGCGCGATCATCGGCGGCCTGCCGCAGGACCTCAAGTTCCGCGAGGGCACCCCGGTGGGGGTGTCCCTGGGCGACGACACGGTGGTGCGCGAGTACGTGACCATCCACCGCGCGACCCATGAAGGCCACGACACCACCGTGGGCCGGCATTGCGTCGTCATGGCCTCGAGCCACATCGCCCACGACTGCGTGCTCGGTGACCACGTCATCATCATCAACTACGCGGGCCTGACCGGGCACGTCACGGTCGAGGAACGGGCGACCATCGGCGGCCTGACCGGCATCCATCCGTTCAGCCGCATCGGCACCTACGCCTATGTCGGCGGCTGCTCCAAGGTCACGCAGGACGTCCCGCCCTTCGTGATCGCAGACGGCGTGCCCGCGGTGGCCCGCTCGGTCAACGTGGTGGGCATGCGCCGCGGCGGGATCGACGCCGCCTCGCGCCGGCAGGTGCAGGCCGCCTTCCGCCTGCTCTATCGCTCGGGCATGGCCCCCGGCGCCGCCATCAAGCGGGTCCGCGAGGAGCTCGGCGGCCATCCCCTGGTCGCGCGCCTGGTGGAGTTCGTGGAGACGTCCAAGCGCGGGGTCGTGCCCGCGGCGGGGCGGGCCGGGCGCGACTACGCGGAAGTCCTGCCGGAAGGGATCTCGTGACGCACGACGGCGAGCGCAAGATCCGGGGCGCGGTGGTCGGCGCTGGCCACATGGGCCAGTACCATATCCTGGCCCTCGCCGAGATCTGGGGGGTCGAGCTGGTCGGGGTGGTGGACATCGACTTCGCCAAGGCGGAGCAGGTCGCCGCCCCGTACGGGGCGCGCGCCTACCGCGACCACCGGGAGCTGGCCGGTCAGATCGACTTCGCCACGGTGGCCGTCCCCACCGATCGGCACTTCGCGGTCGCGCGGGGTCTGCTGGAGGCGGGGGCCCACGTGCTGGTGGAGAAGCCCATGGCCTCCACCCTGGAGGAGGCCAAGGAGCTCTTCCGCATCGCCCGCGAGCAGAACCGCGTGCTCCACGTCGGTCACGTCGAGCGCTTCAACGGGGCGGTGCAGGAGCTGCGCAAGATCGTGGAGCGGCCGATCCTCATCGAGTCGCGGCGGCTCGGTCCCTTCGTGCCGCGCGTGCAGGACGACTCGGTGGTGATGGACCTGATGATCCACGACATCGACATCGTGCTGGGTCTGGTCGACGGCGAGCCGCGCAAGATCACCGCGGTGGGCTCCTCGGTGCAGTCGCGCGTCACCGACGTGGCCACCGTGCAGATCGTCTTCGACTCGGGCGCGATGGCCACCATCACCGCGAGCCGCGCCACCGAGGAGAAGATCCGCACCCTCGCCATCACCCAGCCGGACGCCTACATCCTGCTCGACTACTCGCATCAGGACATCCAGATCTACCGCCGCGCGGCCCAGGAGTACACCCTCAATCGCGAGTCCATCCGGTACCGCCAGGCCTCCTTCGTGGAGCACCTGCTGGTGCACAAGGACAATCCCCTGAAGCTGGAGATCCGCCATCTGATCTCGGCCGCTCGGGCCGCCGACGGCGGCGGCAACGTGGAGTTGCCCGAGGCGGACGACCTGCGATCGCTGGCCGTCGCGCTGGAGATCGAGCGGATGATCCGCGAGGGCCGGGGCGAGATCGCCTGGCCGAAGGATCTTCCGTGGAGCGTTCCCTCGGCCTGATGGCCGGGGCCGGGACTCTTCCCGGCCGCGCCGCCGCGGAGGCCAAGCGTCGGGGCTGGCGGGTCGCCGCCTTCGCCTTCGAGGACGCGCCCGGCCTGGCCGAAGCCGCCGACGACTTCATCCCGTCCACCATCACCGACATCCAGGCCGTGCTCGCCGGGCTCTCGGCGCGACGGGTCGAGGCCGCGGTCTTCGTCGGCAAGTTCTGGAAGTCGAGCGCCTTCTCCCACTACGACCGGGCCGACGACGCCGGGCGTGGTCTCGCCCAGGCCGGCCTCTCGGACGCGGCGCTCGCCCAGACGGTGGTCGCGACCCTCGCGGGCATGCGCATCGAGGTGCTCGACCAGCGGGAGTTCCTCGCCCCCTGGCTCCTGCCCGCGGGCGCGCTCGGCGCCCGCGCTCCGGCCGCCGCCGAGTGGGAGGAGATCCGCGAGGGGTTCCGTCTCGCCGGGCGGCTCGCCGCCCACGGCATCGGCCAGACCGTGGTGCGCGCCCGCGGCGTGACGGTGGCGCTCGAGGCCGCGGAGGGCACCGACGAGACCATCCGGCGTGGGGGGCGCCTCGCGGGCCCCGGCGCGGTGGTGGTGAAGTCGGTGGCTCCGTCCCACGACTACCGCTTCGACATTCCCACCGTCGGCGCCGCCACCCTGGAGGCGATGCGCGAAGGCGGGGCCACCGCGCTCGCCGTCCCCGCGGGCCGGGTGCTGCTCCTGGACCGCGACGAAGTCGTCCGGCTCGCCGATCAGGCCGGCATCGCGGTGGTGAGCGTCGATGACGTCGCCTGAGCGGCCCGGAGAACGCGCGCCCATCATGCTCTCGGCGGGGGAAGCCTCCGGCGATCTCCACGGCGGCATGCTCTGCCGGGCGCTCCGGGAGCTGTCCCCGGGGCTGCGGCTCACCGGCATGGGCGGTGGCCACATGGCGGCGGCGGGCATGGAGCTGATCGTGGATCCCACCGGGCAGGCCGCGGTCGGCACCAGCGAGGCGGTGGGCCGGATCCCGGCCCTCTACCGCGCGTATCGCGCCATGGGGCGGCGGCTCCGGTCCGAGCGGCCGAGCGCGCTCGTCCTGATCGACTTCCCGGAGTTCAACCTGAGACTGGCCCGGCGCGCGCGCCGCGCCGGCGTGCCGGTCGTCTACTTCATCCCGCCCCAGCTCTGGGCGTGGCGACCGGGCCGGATCCGCCAGATGACCCGCCGGGTACGGCGGGTGCTCGCGGTCTTCCCGTTCGAGCCGCCACTCTACGAGCACGCCCGAGTGCCGGTGACCTTCGTCGGCCACCCGCTGCTCGACGAGCTCCCGCTCGACCTCACGCGCGACGAGGCGCGCCGGCGGCTCGGCGCGGATCCCGGTCACTCGCTGGTCGGCCTCCTCCCGGGCAGTCGTCCCGGGGAGGTCGAGCGCCTGCTGCCGCCGATGCTCGAGGCGGCCCGCCGTCTCGCCGCCGCGGACGGCCGGCGCCGCTTCGTCCTGGGCCTGGCACCCACCATCGCGCGGGCGCAGGTGACGGCGGCTCTCGCCGCGGGCGGCGCCGCCACCCCGCCGATCGACGTGGTGAGCGGACGGAGCTACGAGGTCATGGCCGCCGCCGACGCGCTCCTGATCGCCTCCGGCACCGCCACGCTGGAGGCGGCGCTGCTCGGCGCGCCGATGGTCGTCTGCTATCGCGTCTCGCGGCTCACCGAGGTGATCGCCCGCACCCTCGCGCGGGTGGCGTGGATCGCGCTGCCCAATCTGGTGTCCGGGCGCGCGGTGGTCCCCGAGCTGATCCAGGGCGATGTCACCGGGCTCCGGCTGGCCGATGAAACCGCGCGTCTCCTCGACGATCCGGTCGCAGCCACCGCCCAGCGCGCGGCCTTCAAGGAGCTGCGGGCCCGCCTCGGCGAGCCGGGCGTCTTCCACCGGGCCGCGCGCGCGGTGCTCGAGACGGCGCGGGCCGGATGAAGATCCCGGCCCCACTCGCGCTCGCCGCCGGTCCCATCCTGGGCGCGATCGCCCTCCGCGTCCTCGGGGGCACGCTGCGCGTCACGCGCGAGGAAGCGGCGGTCGCCCCGCTCTGGGCCGCGCGCGCCCCGGTGATCTACGCGGTATGGCACGGCCGCATCCTGCTCCTGCCGTACCTCTACGGCCATCGCGGCTGCCAGGTGCTGGCCAGCCGCTCGCGCGACGGGGAGCTGGTGGCGCGCTGGATGCGCCGCTTCGGCCTCGAGCCGGTGCGGGGCTCCTCCACGCGCGGCGGCGGCCAAGCGCTGCGACGGCTCGCGCGCGCCCTGCGGAGCGGGCGCGAGGTGGTGGTCGTCCCCGACGGCCCCAAGGGCCCGCGCGAGGTGCTGAAGCCCGGCGTGATCACCCTCGCGCGCCTGTCCGGAGCGCCCATCGTCCCGGTGTCGTTGGGCGCCTCGCGAGAATGGCGGCTCGGATCCTGGGACGAGTTCCGGATCCCCCGGCCGTTCGCTCGCTGCGTGATGCGCTTCGGCGAGCCGATCCCCGTCTCCCGCGCCGCCGATCGCGCCGTCGAGGAAGCGGCCCGCAAGGAGGTGGAGGCGGCGCTCCGCGGTCTCGGCTGGCAGGTGGACGAGGAAGCGAGGGGCTGATGTACGCGCTCTACTCGGCGGTGCTCGGCGTGGGCCTGCTCGCCTACCTGCCGGCCTTCCTGGCCCGCCGGCGGCGCGCCGGCTACGGGCAGGACTTCGCCCAGCGCGTCGGCCGGCTGGGCGACGGGCTCCCGCCCGAGCCGCGCTGCTGGGTCCACGCGGTGTCGGTGGGAGAGTCGGCGGCGGCGGTCCCGCTCGTCGAGGGCATTCGCCGGCGCTGGCCGGAGCTCGGCGTCGTGGTCAGCACGATCACGCCCACCGGCGCCCGCATCGTGGCCGAGCGGCTTGCCGGCGTCGCCGTGCACCGCTATTTCCCCATCGACCTCCCGGGACCGGTGCGGCGGGCGCTCGACGCCGCGCGCCCGCGCTTCTTCATCGCGATCGAGACGGAGCTCTGGCCCAACTTCCTGCGCGCGCTCGCACGGCGTCGCATCCCGGCCATGATCGCCAACGGCCGGATCTCCGACCGGTCGTTCCGGCGCTACCGGTGGGTCCGCCGGCTGATGCGTCGGGTGCTCGCGGACGTGGCGGTGTTCGCGATGCAGACCCACGAGGACGCCCGGCGCATCATCGCGCTCGGGGCGCCCCCGGACCGGGTCGTCGTCACCGGCAACCTCAAGAACGACCTGCTGCCCGAGGCGGACACGGATGAGACGCGCGGGCGCGAGCGCCTCGGGCTCGGCGCGGAGGCCCGGCTCTGGATCGCGGGCAGCACCCATCGAGGCGAGGAGGCGGTGGTGCTCGACGCCTTCCTCCGCGCCCGGACGCGTTGCCCGGACCTGGCGCTGCTCCTGGCGCCCCGCCACCCGGAGCGCGCCGACGAGGTCGAGGAGCTGATCCGCGCGCGCGGCCTCCCCGCGACGCGGTGGAGCCGGCTGCCCGAGGAGCCGGCGCCGGGTGGGGTGCTCATCCTGGACACGGTGGGGGAGCTGGCGGAGCTCTACCGTCTGGCCGAGGTCGTGTTCGTGGGGGGCAGCCTCGTGCCGGTGGGCGGGCACAACGTGCTGGAGCCCGCGATGCGCGGCAAACCGGTGCTGGTGGGTCCGCACATGAGCAATTTCCGCGAGGGCGCGGAGCTGCTCGAGCGGAGCGGCGGCGGCCTCGTCGTCAAGGACGGTCTGGAGCTCGAGCGCGAGCTCGCCCGCCTGCTCGAGGACCGGGCCCTCGCCCATCGCATGGGCGAGGCCGCCCGCGATGCGTTCGCGGGCCGGCAGGGCGCGGTGAGCGCCACCCTCGACCTGGTGGGCCGCCACTTGTGGCGCGGGCCCAACGGCGCTGCCCCATGACGACGCCACGGCGGGCGCCCGAGGTGCTGCTGCGCCGGTACTGGGAGGATCCCGACACGCCGGTGGTGACGGCCGGGCTCTCCGCGCTGAGCCTCGGCTACCGCGGCGCGCTCCGCATCCGGGATCTGGCGTACCACTGGAAGGTCCTCCGCACCGGCCACCTGCCCGGCGCGGTGGTCTCGGTGGGCAATCTCACGCTGGGCGGCAGCGGCAAGACCCCGACGGTGGAGCTCGCGGTACGCACCCTGCAGGAGCTGGGCGCGGTGCCCGCGGTGGTGAGCCGCGGCTACGGCCGCGTCACCCGCGGCGTGCACGTGGTCGCCGACCGGGAGGGCGTGCGGGTCGACGCGCGCACCGCCGGCGACGAGCCGCTGCTGCTCGCCGAGCGCCTGCCCGGCGTCGCGGTGGTGGTGGGCGAGAACCGCTACGAGGCCGGCCGCGTCGCGGTCGAGCGCCACGGGGCCACCGCGCTCGTGCTGGACGACGGCTTCCAGCACCGCACGCTCGCGAAGGATCTCGAGATCCTCGTCGTCCAGGGCCGCGCGCCGTGGGGCAATGCCCGCGTCTTCCCGCGCGGCATGCTCCGGGAGCCGCTGGCCGGCCTCGCCCGCGCCCACGCGGTGCTCGTCACCAATCCCGCCGGCGCCGAGCCGGTGGAGGCGGTGACCGCGATGGTGCGGCGCTTCAATCCGAGCGCGGTGGTGCTGGCCGCCAGCTATCATCACGAGGACGCGGTCGAGACGCAGAGCAGCCGGCGCCTGCCGGTCGCCGAGCTGGCGGGTCGGCGGCTCATGGCCTTCGCGGGCCTCGGATCGCCGCTGGGCTTCGCCGACACGCTGGATGCCGCGGGCATCCGTCGCGTGGCGTTCGCCGAGTTCCCCGATCACCACTGGTTCACGCCGGGAGACCTGGCGGAGCTCGCGCGCGAGGCCCGGGCGGCGGGGGCCCAGGGCCTCATCACCACCGAGAAGGACTGGATCCGGCTCCGGGACCTGCCGCCGCCGCCGCTGCCGCTCTGGGTCCTCCGGGTGCGGCTCGTGCTCGAGTCCGGTCAGGACGTCTGGCGGCGCCTGCTCGCGAGCGTGCTGCCCCCCGCCCCCCTCGGCCGGCGGGGCGCATGACCGCGGCCTTCCTCGTCAGAACGCCGAACTGGCTCGGCGACACCGTGATGGCGCTCCCGATGCTGGCCGCGCTGCGCGCGGCGGAGCCGGGCGCGCGCATCACCCTCGTCGGGCGGTGGGCCACGCTGCTGGCCGGGCAGGGGGTCGCCGACGTGGTGCTCCCGTACCCGAAGCCGCTCGCGGCACGGCGGCGACTCGCGCGCGCGCTCGCGGCGGAGCGAGCCGACGTGGCCCTCTTGCTGCCCAGCTCGATCGAATCGGCGCTCGCGGCCTGGCGCTGGCGCGCGGCGCGCCGCGTGGGCTATGCCACCGACGGTCGCGTCGCGCTCCTCACGGACGCGCTGCCCTTGCCCGCGCCGCGCATGCATCAGGTGGACGAGTACGCGGGGCTGCTGGCTCCCCTCGGCGTGAGCGGCGCCGCCGCGGCGCCGGAATGGAAGCTCCGGGGCGATCCAGGCGCCGACGTCGAGGTGGCGCGGCTCCTGGCCGAGGCCGGGCTCGAAGCCGGCGTCCGGCCCGTCGGGCTGCACCTGGGTGCCGCCTTCGGCAGCTCGAAGCTCTGGCCCGCGGAGTCGTTCGGCCGCCTCGCGCAGCGGCTGGCGGCGGTCGACCTCACCCCGCTGCTGCTCGGCACCGCGGAGGACGCGGGCACCGCCGCCGCGGTCACGCGGGCAGCCGGCACGCCCGTGCCCACGCTCGTCGGTCGCGATCGTCCCGCCCTGCTGCCGCGTATTCTGTCGCGGCTCCGCTGCCTGGTGAGCGGCGACACGGGCGTCGCGCATCTGGCCGCCGCCCTGGGCGTGCCCACCGTGACCCTGTTCGGCCCCACCGATCGGCGCCTCACCGCCCCGCGCGGGCGCGGCAGTCGCGCGCTCGAGCACCCGGCGCCCTGCGCCCCGTGCTTCCTTCCGCGCTGCCCCATCGACCACATCTGCCTCACCCGGGTCGAGCCCGAAGACGTGCTGAACGAAGTCCGGCTGGCGGTGGCATGAACACGGTGCTGCACACGGAGGCCTCTCCGGGCCTCGGCGGCCAGGAGGTGCGCACGCTCAACGAGGCACGCTGGACGGTGGAGCGGGGCTGGCGCGTGCTGCTCGCCGGCCAGCCCGACGGTCGCCTGCTGGAGCGCGCGCGCGCCGCCGGCCTCGAGACCGCGCCGGTGCGCATGACCGCCGCCTTCGATGCTCGCGCGCTGGCCGGCCTGGTGCGGCTCATCCGGCGGGAGCGGGTGAGCCTGGTGCACACGCACAGCTCCATCGACGCCTGGCTCGGCGGCATGGCCGCCCGGCTCTGCCGGGTGCCGGTGGTACGCACGCGGCACGTCTCGATCTCGATCCGCCGGGGATGGAATCCGGTCTATCGCTGGCTCGCCGACCGGGTGATCACGAGCGGCGAGGCCATCCGCCGGATGGTCACCGACGCGGGCGTGCCGCCCGAGCGGGTCATCGCGATTCCGGCCGGCGTGAACCTCGAGACCTTCCCGTTCGGCACCCACGCCCCGGAGACCGCGCGGGAGCTGGGGCTGGGCCAGCCCGTCATCGGCTCGGTGGCGATGTTCCGGGGCTCGAAGGGCCACCCGCAGCTGCTCCAGGCCTTCGCCCGGGTCCGCGAGAAGCACGCGGGAGCCTCGCTCCTGCTGGTGGGCGACGGCATCCGGCGCGCCTGGGTGGAGCAGCTCGCCCGAGAGGCCAAGCTGGCGGACGCGGTGATCTTCACCGGGTTTCGCGCCGACGTGCCGGCCCTGCTCGCCACCATGGACTGCTTCGCCCAGGCCTCGACGCGCACCGAGGGGGTGCCCCAGGCCCTGCTGCAGGCCTTCGCCACCGGCGTGCCGGTGGTGGCGAGCCGGATCGGCGGCATCCCCGAGGTGGTGACCGACGGAGAGACCGGGCTGCTCGTCGAGAGCGAGTCCGTCGAGGCGCTCGCCGCCGGGATCGAGCGCGTGCTCGGCGATCCGGCGGCGGCGGCTCGCCGAGCGCGGGCCGCGCGCGCCCTGGTGGAGGCGCGGTTCTCGCATACCCACGCGGTCGGCCGCCTCCTGCACGTCTACGACGAGCTGCTCGCATGAGCCCGACCCGACCGCTCACCGTACTGCACCTGGTGGCCAATCGCTGGTGGACGGGCAGCGCCGAGCCGGTCATCCGCCTGCTCACCGGGCTGCGGGCCCGCGGGCACCGGGTGCTACTGGGGCTCATCCCGGGCGACCGCTTCGAGCAGAAAGCGCGCGAGGCCGGACTCGAGCCGCTCGGCGGGCTCTCCCTGGAAGTCCGCGGCAACCCCTTGCACGCGCTGGGCGACCTGCGCCGCGTGCGCGCCACCGTCCGGGCCGAGGGCGTGGACGTGATCCACGTCCACCACTCCCACGACCACTGGCTCGGCTGGCTCGGGCGGGGACCGGCCGCGCTCGTGCGCACGTTCCACAATTCCCGCGCGGTGCGGCTCGGTTGGTTATCCACCGCGCTCTACCGGCGCACCGACGCGCTGATCGCGGTGAGCCGGGAGATCGAGGAGCGCGGCCGCCGCGCCGGCATTCCCGCCGATCGCCTCGCCCGCGTGGAGGGCGTGGTGGATCTGGCCCGCTTCGAGAACGGCGACGGCGGCGCCGCGGTCCGCAAGGAATTCGACCTGGCCGGGGTCCCGGTGCTGGGCTGCGTGGCCCGGCTGGCGCCACGGCGCGGTCACGAGCTCCTGATCCGCGGCTTCCGGCTCCTGCTCGCGGACTACCCGCGGGCGCGACTTCTCCTCGTCGGCAAGGGAGAGGCGCGCACCCGGCTCGAGGGCCTGGTCGCGGAGCTGGGACTCGCGCGCGAGGTGCTCTTCACCGGCTATCGCGACACGGACCTGCCCGCCGTGCTCCAGGCCCTCGACGCGTTCGCGCTGATGGGCGCGGGTTCCGACGAATCGTGCCGCGCCGCCCTCGAGGCGATGGCCGCCGGGCGGCCAGTGATCGGCCGCCGCGTGGGCGCGCTGCCCGAGACCGTGGTCCACGGCGTCACCGGCCTGCTCGTGGACGACGACCAGCCCGAATCGGTGGCGGCCGCTCTGCGCGCGCTGGTGGCGGAGCCGGAGCGCGCGGCCGCCATGGGCCGGGCGGGGAGGGAGCGGGCCCGCGCGATTTACGGTTCCGACGCACATGCGGCGCGCGTGGAGGGGATATATCGCAAGGCGCGGGCGGCGAAGGGCGGGAGGGCGGACGCCCGTGGAGCGCGCCCGTGATCATTCGGCAGATCGTGTCGTGTCGGGGGTGGTCGTCGGACGCGTACTGGGCCGCGCGCGCGACCGTGGAGCTCGAGCGGGCCGGGCACGATGTGGCGCTCGTGTGCCGGCGGAGCAGCGAGGCGCGGGTGATGCGCCGCGCGAAGGAGGTGGGGGTCACGCGTCTCGAGACGCTCCATCTCTCGAGCGGCGTGGCGCCGATCGCGGACGGGCGTGACCTGCGCCAGCTCATCGGGTGGATGCCGGAGACCCAGATCCTCCACGTCCACCGCAGCAAGGAGCACTGGCTCGCCGCCATCGCCAATCGCCTGTCGTACTCCCGGCGACCGGTCGTGCGGACCCGGCACATCGTGCAGCCGGTCCGGCCGCACGCCTTGAATCGCTGGCTCTACGGCTCCGCCACCGACCTCGTGGTCACCGTCACCGAGGCGATCCGACGGCAGCTCGTGGCCGGCGGGATGAGCGCGGACGACCGCGTGGTGGTGTTGCCGGGTGGGGTGGACACCGAGCGCTTTCGCCCCGACGCGCCGCGCGCGTCGCGAGGCCTGTTGAACGTCCCGCCGGACGTCCCGCTCATCGGGCTGGTCTCGGGCTTCCGCGTGATGAAAGGCCACGAGACCGTGGTCGCGGCGGCGGCCCGGCTCGCCGCCGCCGGGCACCGTTTCCACCTGGTGCTGGTCGGGCAGGGCCCGTTCACCGAGCGCGTGCGCGGGCTCGTCAAGGCCGCCGGCCTGGCGGACCGCGTCTCGCTGGTGGGTTTTCTCGACGAGCTGCCCGGGGTGATCGCCGCCCTCGACGTCGCGCTCTATGCGGCCCTGGAGTCCGACGGGATGTCTCGCGTGCTGTGGGAGTATCTGGCCTCGGCGGTGCCCGTGGTGGCGACCCGGGTGGGAGTAGTGCCGGAGGTGCTGGACGATGGCCGGACCGCGCTGCTGGTCCCGGCGGGCGAGCCGGCTCCGATGGCCGCGGCCATCGAGCGCCTGCTGGGCGATACGGCCCTTCGCAGGCGTCTGGGAGAGGCGGGCGCCGATCTGGTGCGTGAGCGCTTCTCGGGCGCCCGGCTCGCCGAGCGGCTGACCGCGCTGTACCTCTCGCTCGCGGTCACCTCGATGCAGCCGGTCCGGTGAAGGTCTCGGTCCTCTGCTTCGACGTCTCGGACAATGCGCTGGGCCGCGCGTGGCTGCTCGCCCGCCTGCTCGAGCCGCTCGGACCGGTGGAGATCGTCGGGCCGCGCTTCGGGGCATCCGTGTGGGAGCCCGTCGCGGACGAGGCGGTGCCGGTGCGCTCGATCCCGGGCGGGCGCCTGCCGGGCTTCGCGGCCCGCCTACCCACGCTGGCGCGGCTGGCCACCGGAGATCTGATCTACGCGTCCAAGCCGCGCCTGACCAGCGCCGGCGTCGGGTATCTCACGCGCCTGCGACACCGCCGGCCGCTGCTGCTGGATATCGACGACTGGGAGACCGGCTTCTTCCTGCGCGGCGGCGCCTGGGGGACAATTGGCCGAGCCCTCAATCTGACCAATCCTCGGGGACTTACGTGGACCTGGCTGATGGAGCGGCTGAGGGGCATCGCGGACGGGATCACGGTCGCCTCCCGCTTCCTCGAGCGCCGCTTCGGGGGCGTGCTGATCCCGCACGTGCGAGACACGGACCGCTGGGCGCCGGGCCTCGCGGACCCGGGGCCCGCCCGCGAGCGCCTGAGCGTCGGCAAGGAGCGCGTCGTCATGTTCCTCGGGACCCCGCGCGCCTATAAGGGCGTCGAGGACCTGGCCGCGGCGGTGAGCGGCCTGGGGCGGCCCGACGTGGCGCTGGCCCTGGTCGGCACGGATCCCGCGTCCGAGACGGGCCGGGCCCTGGCCGCGCGGCATCCCGGCATCCGCCTCGTGGCCCGGGTTCCGATCGCCCAGGTCCCGATCTATCTCGCGGCCGCGGACGTCGTGGTCGTCCCGCAGCGCGACAGCAGCGACACCCGGGGCCAGGTGCCGGCGAAGCTCTTCGACGCCATGGCCCTCGGCCGTCCCATCGTGTCCACGCGGGTCTCGATGATCCCGGAGATCCTCGACGGCTGCGGGGCGCTGGTCCGGCCCGGCGACGTGGCGGGCCTCGCGGCGGCGATCGGCCACCTGCTCGACCATCCGGGCGAGGCGCGCGCCCTCGGGGACGCGGCCCGGCGACGGGCGGTGGAGCGCTACAGCTTCGCGGCCGCCCGGCGCGCGCTCTTTCCACTCGTGGAGCGCGCGCGCGCCCGCTCATGAGGATCGGCCTGATCTGCCGGCCCTTCTCCTTCCACGGCGGCGTCGAGACCGCGACCGCGGGGCTTCTCGCCGCGCTCCGTCATGCCGGGCACGACGTCGAGCTGATCAGCACGCGACGGCAGGCCGACATCCCCGGCCTCGTGGTGCGGCGCCTGCCGACCCTCCGGCATCCGTCCGCGCTGCGGCTGCTCTCCTTCGCTCTCGCGGCGCGTGGCGAGGCGGCGCGTCACGGCTACGACCTCGTGCAGAGTCACGAGCGCGCGCTCCGACAGGATCTCTATCGCGCCGGAGAGGGTTGTCATCGCGCCTACCTCGAGGCGATGGGGCGGCAGCCCGGGGGCAACCCGTATCACCGGCTGGTCCTGGCGCTCGAGGGCCGGATCTTCCGCCTCCAGGCCGCGCGCCACGTCGTCGCGATCTCACGGCAGGGCAAGGAGGAGATCGAGCGCCGCTACGGCACCGATCCGGACCGCGTGACGCTCGTCTACAACGGCGTCGATCTCGAGCGCTTCCATCCCGACAACCGGGGCCGGTATCGTCGGCGCACCCGCGAGGTGCTGGGCATTCCCGAGGACGCGTGGACCGTGCTCTTCGTGGGCTCGGGCTTCGAGCGCAAGGGGCTGGGCCCGCTGCTCGAGGCCTTCGCCCGCGGGGCGGACGCGAGCGGGCGGCTCGTGGTGACCGGGAAGGGGGACGTGCCCCGCTACCAGAGCCTCGCGGCCCGGCTGGGGCTCGCCGAGCGGGTGTCCTGGACCGGGCCGCAGCCGGCGGTGGAGCGCCTCTACGCCGCCGCCGACGCAGTCGCGCTGCCCGCGCTCTACGAGCCGTTCGGCAACGTGCATCTCGAGGCGCTCGCCTCCGGCGTGCCGGTGCTCAGCAGCGCCCGCGCGGGCGGCTCCGAGGTCGTGCGCCGCGGCGAGAACGGCTGGGTGGCCGCCGACCCGACCGCCGGCCCGATCGCCGAGGGACTCGCCGGGCTCCGAGACGCGCCGGCCGGCGGCTGGGCCTCGCGGACCCGCGCCTCGGTCGAGCGATTCACGTACGCGGCCCAGGCCCAGGCGTTCACCGCCATCTATCGTGGCCTTGGCGGCTCGGCCCCGGAGGGGCGGCCCGGGGAAGGGACCTCCCAAACTCCCGATTTTCATTGATCATTCGGGGGCACGGCCTTACACTGCGAGGCAATGTCGAGTCATGCAGCGCCGCTGCGGACCGCCGTGCTCATGGACCGCGACGGATGTCTCACCGAGGAGGTGGGCTACGTCAACCACCCGAGCCGGATCCGGCTCCTGCCGCGCACCGCGGAGGCCGTGCGCCGCCTCAACCGGGCCGGGGTCGCCGCGGTGATGGTCACGAACCAGGCGGGCGTGGCGCGTGGCTACTTCTCGGAGGAGACGCTGCACGCGGCCAACGCCCGCATGGTCGACGAGCTGGACGCCGGCGGCGCACGGCTCGACGGCCTCTACGTGTGCATGCACCACCCGCGCGAGGGCCGGCCCCCGTATCGCGCCGACTGCGACTGCCGCAAGCCGCGCCCCGGACTCCTCACGCGGGCGGCCGTGGAGCTCGGCCTCGACCTGCGCGCCTCGGTGATGGTGGGCGACAAGCTCTCCGACGTCGCGGCGGGCCACTCGGTCGGCGCCGCCGGCGTGCTCGTCCTCACCGGCTACGGCCGTGGAGAATGGGAGCTCCCGCTTCGCGAGCACGAGGTCAAGCCCGATCACGTGGCCGAGGATCTGCTGGACGCGGTGGACTGGGCGCTCGGCCGCCTGCCGGGCCGGGGGCGCTGACGTGTTTCCCATCAAGCGGCTCCGCGACGCGCTCACGCGCTTCCACGGCAAGCGCGTCGTGGTGGTCGGCGACCTGATCGCCGACGAATACCTCTACGGCAAGCCGGCGCGCATCTCGCGCGAGGCGCCCGTCCTGATCCTGCGCTTCACCGACCGGGAGGTGCGGCTGGGCGGGGCCGCCAACGCGGCCCACAACGTGCACGCGCTCGGCGCCAGCGTCCTGCCGGTGGGCCTGCTCGGCGAGGACGCCGCGGGTGACGAGGTGCACGCGCTCTTCCATCAGGCGGGTATGAGCGCGGACGGTGTCTCGCGCGAGCCGGGCCGGCCCACTCCGGTGAAGACCCGCATCATGGCGGGCGGCTACCAGGCCACGCGGCAGCAGGTGGTGCGGCTCGATCGTGAGCCGGACGGCGGCATCAGCGATCGGGCGGAGTCGCGGCTGATCGAGCGCCTGCGCGCGGTCGGGGCCACCGCCGACGCCTTCCTCGTCTCGGACTACGGCTACGGCACGGTGACCCCGCGGGTCTACGAGACGGTGGTCGAGCTGGGCCGGGTCCGCCCGGTCCCGATCACGGTGGACAGCCGCTACGAGCTGCCGCGCTTCAAGGGGGCCACCGCGGCCACCCCGAACGAGCCGGAGGTGGAGGCGCTCGCGGGTCAGGAGCTGGGCGACGAGCCGTCGGTGGAGAAAGCCGGGCGCGGCGCGCTCGAGCGGCTCGACGCGCGGCTGCTCCTGGTCACGCGCGGCAGCCGCGGCAT
>JBBDXN010000033.1:0-1921 GCA_040902305.1 Candidatus Rokuibacteriota bacterium
CGCTGTGCGTGCCGAAGACCCACGCGAACGCGTCGACGATGTTGGACTTCCCCGAGCCGTTGGGGCCGACGATGACGGTGATGCCGGGCTCGAAGTCCAGCCGGGTCTTCTCGGCGAAGGACTTGAATCCCCGCAGGGTCATCGACTTCAGAAACACGCGGTGCTGCCTCCTGAAGGCCTTGAGGGAGCTTGGGGGAAGCCGTGAGATGCCCACGAAGGGCGCGGTCCGGAGTGTAGCCGCGGGCCCCCACCCGACAAAGCACCCCGGCCGAGCCGGCCGACCTGGCCGAAAGGGTCTCGCAGCACGATCAGCGCGTTCGCCACGGCGATCCCTCCGACAGGTGCCAGTGCGCAAGGATCTCGGCACCGCGCCCTGGATCTTGGGAAAGTTCGAGCCCCACCACCACGGCGGGTGCCACCGGACCGGACTGCCACGGGACCGCCAACGCTTCGACTTCGTTCGCTCGCGTGATCGCCAAGCGTGCGGGCGCGACCGCCATCCAGCATGCGGCATTGCGTTCATCGTCTGCGGGGAAGCGGCTGACGGCCGCGTGCAACTGACGCGGTGTAGCCACGTAAGTAGTAGCCGGGAGTTGCAGAGCCGACGGCGAGTGGAGCACCAGCACCGCGGCGGCGATGTCTCCAGTGAGCACCCAAGGGCCTTCGGTGTCCTCCACGCCGCCGCCAGAGTCCTGGGACAGAGGCAGCCAGTGAGGACGCCACGCCTCTGCCAGCGCTTCGAATAATTCATGAACCAGAGGACGATTGTCGGCAGTGAGGAGGAACACCTCCTGCAGGCGCTTGCGGGCCATGGAAATCGCCCCAGGTGACAGGTCGATCTCGCGGGCGAGCTGGCGAACGTCAGTGGGGTTGGCCGGGGCCAACAGCAGGTCCAGTGCGACTTCGACAGCGGCGCGGCTACGACCAAACGGATCGAGGTCAGGCGCCTCAGTTGCTCGAAATCTAGGAGCCGGCGCGACTGACATCTCCACGGTCGGCGAGACCATCGGCAGATAGAGGTGACCGCGCCGATCGAGCCACCCGACGCCGCCTCGCCGCAATGCCCGCCGCGCTGGCTGTCCCACCTGGAACAACGAACCCACTTGCAAATGAAAGAGCGGCCCCATCGGTGCTGTGGGGGGCCGCTCTGGTCTGGTGGTGCGGTCAGCTCGCGCTGAGTGCGACCTCCGGCATCTCGATGTCGTCAAGCTCGCGCAGGCTCTCCCGGAGGGCTGAGTTCTCCTGCTGGGAGCGGGCGAGCGCCCGCTCCAACTCCGCGACCTTCGTGCGGAGGGCGGTCAACTCAGCGAGCAGTGGGGACGGGCGATGGTCCCAAGCTCCGACGAGCGCCTTCATTGGAGGTCCTCCTCTGGCCAGTTCGCTGGCCCTGGCCTGTCTGGTCTGGCTGTCTGGTCTGTTCTGACTCACCTGTGCGCGCACCGGGAAGCCCCGATGACCGCGTGGGTTGCTCGCTCACTTGGTGCGGCGAGAGTCGTGACTCTGCCGCAAAGGGCTCGCTTGGTGTTGGGCTCAGCCTTGTCGCAACGCCTGGCTGCTGCAACGCCTGGCAGCCCGATTTCACGAATGCACTATACGCACGAGATTCCCAATCGCGCAAGAGGAAAGCCGGGCGAAAAGCCAAGGACGCAGGCCGGGAGGAGGAGGTTCCGGGCGGCGGCGACTAGCATCGGAGCGGTGAGCCTGCCTTCCCTCTCCACGGTCCCCCGCCGGCGGTCGGCCCGTGCGCGGCGCGCCGCGAGCGTCGCGGCGGCACTGGCGGCGGGCGCGACCGCCGGACTGCTGGTCGCCGCGGCCCGCTCGCGCCCCGCACCGCCCACGGCGCGCATGCCCGTCCCGCCGCAGGGACTGCCCCCGGGGCGCCTCGTGACGGTGGCGGATCGCGGCGAGTTCTTCATAAGAG
>JBBDXN010000033.1:2021-6723 GCA_040902305.1 Candidatus Rokuibacteriota bacterium
ACACCGGGCGCGAGCCCGCGAGAGACACCGGGCGCGAGCCCGCGAGAGACACCGGGCGCGAGCCCGCGAGAGACACCGGAGCCGGGACCCCCACGATCCTGCTGCTGCACGGCTGGATGTTCCCCTCGGACCTCAACTGGTTCACCTCGTACGGTCCCCTGTCCGAGCTGGGAAGGGTGCTCGCGATCGACCATCGCGGCCATGGTCACGGCCTGCGGGCCCACCAGCCCTTTCGCCTGACCGATGCCGCCGACGACGCCGCCGCGGTGCTCCGCACGCTGGGCACGGGGCCCGTGATCGCCGTCGGCTACTCGATGGGCGGGCCGGTCGCCCAGCTGCTGTGGCAGCGCCATCCCGATCTCGTGGCCGGCGTCGTGCTGTGCGCCACCAGCGCGACCTTCAGCGTCACCGCGCGGGACCGCTGGCTGTGGCGGGGCATGGGCGCGCTGCAACTCGTGCTGCGGCTGCTCCCCCGCCACTGGTGGGAGGCGCTCATCCAACGCCAGGTGAGCGGGCGGCTACCCATCCGGATCAGCCGCATGGTGAACGCGCAGACGCCCCCGGAAGTGCTCGAACTGCTGCCGTGGTTCCTCAGCGAGGTGGCCCGAGGCAGTGCCGAGGATCTGGCCGAGGCGGGCCGCGAGCTCGGCCGCTACGACGCCCGGGAGTGGATCGGCGCGCTCGACGTGCCGAGTGCCGTCGTCATCACCACAAGGGACGACCTCGTCCCGGTCGCCAACCAGCGTGACCTCGTGAGCCGGATCCCTGCCTGCGCCGTCTTCGAGGTCGTGCTGGACCATGACGCCCCCGTCGCAGCACCCGACGTCTTCGTGCCGGTGCTGTCGAACGCGATCCAGGAGGTGCTCAGGGAGGTGCTCAGGCGGTGATCGGGGCGGCTTCGCGCCGCAGCCGCAGCTCGTTGCCGACGGCCGAGGCCACCGCGCTCACGGGCACCGCCAGGAACGCGCCGCCAACCCCCGCGATCACCGCGCCCGCCGTGATGGCCAGCACGATCACCACCGGATGCAGGGGCACGCTGCGGCTGAGGACCACCGGTTCCAAGACGTTGCCCTCGATCTGCTGCACGACGACCACCACGGCAAGGACGAGCAGCGCGTCCACGATCCCCCCGGCCACCAGCGCCACCATCACGCCGACGAGCCCCGCGACGAACGCCCCGATGATCGGGAAGAACCCGCCGGCGAAGATCAGCACCATCAGCGGGATCACGAGCGGAACCCCGATGAGCACGAGGCCAAGGCCGATCCCGAGCGCATCCGCGAGCGCGATGATGGCCGTCCCCCGGAGGTAGCCGCCGAGGGTGGCCCATGCCCGCCTTCCCCCCGCGGCCAGGTCCTCGCGGTGCTCTGATCGCGTGCGCTCGACGATCCAGCCGGTGATGCGTTCACCGTCCTTCACGAAGAAGAACAGCAGGACGGTGGACAAGAGCAATCCGGCGACGACCTCGACCAGACGGACCACCCCGAGCAGCAGACCGGTCCCGATCGCTCCGGCGTTCTCCTGGGCTTGGCTGATCCCCTGGTCGATCAAGTCCCGGATCTCCGAATCCGACATCTGGAACGTGGTCCCGACCCGATCGAGCAGCTGGTCGTAGCCCTCGCCCAGGACGTCACCCATCTCGCCGAACTGGCTCACGACCGGCGGGATGAGCAGCGCGATCACCGCCGCCAGCAGCATCACGCTGCCGCCCACCACCACGAGCGCGCTCAGTGCAGGAGCCCATCCGCGCCTGCGCAGGAACGCCGCGGGCGGCGCCAGGAGCGTGGCGAGCAGCAGCGCCACGATCACCGGGAACACCACCAGATAGAGCTGGGCCAGGACCCAGGCGAGCGCGGACACGGCGACCGTGACCAAGAGCAGCCGCCAGGCCCATGCCGCGGAGATCGTGAGCCAGCCAGGCACCCTCATGTCTGGCATTGGGCGCAGAAGTAGGACTCGAGCTTCCGGTCGATCTTGCCGAACTGGATCGGCTGACGGCAGCGCGGACAGGGGAAGTTCGCGCGCCCGTACACCCGGATGTAGTCGCCCATCTCGGAGCGGTCGGCGAACGGGTCCGTCTCGTCGGGATCGGGTTCCCCCGCACCGCCCTGCTTCACGGCTTCGTAGAGCACCTCGAGGATCGCCCGGTAGAGGCGGCGCACCTCCTGGCTCGACAGCGTGCCCGACCGCCTCCCGCCGGACAGGCCCGCCGCCCAGAGGATCTCGTCGGAGTAGAGGTCGCCCAGCCCGACGATGAAGCTCTCATCGACGAGCATGGCCTTCAGGGGCTGATCGCGGGACTTCAGCTCATGGCCGAGCGAATGCCAGGTGAAGGTCTCGGCGAGGGGGTCGATGCCCGACGGCGTCAACGCCCCCAGGTCGGCAAGCTCGTCCGTCGGCACCACGAACGCTTCGCCGTCCTTGGCCGGATCCGCGTAGTGCAGGGCTCCGCCGGTGGTGAAGGTCGCGATGAGCTGGGTGTTGCGTGCGGCCTCCTCGGTCGCGGTCTCGCGGGTGAGGGTCGCTCCTGAGCCCAGGCTCAGCACGAGCGTCGTCGCGTTGTCGAGGCCGAACAGCAGCACGGTCCCCCGGCGCGTGACGGTCTCGATTTTCTGGCCCTGGAGCGCCTTGGCGAACTCGGGCCGGTTGCGGTGGCGCGCCACCAGGGCCGCGGTCTTCACGGTGACGTCCTTGAACCGCTTGCCCACGACTTCCCTCTCGAGGTCCTTGCGGACGACCTCGACCTCGGGCAACTGCGTCACCGCTGCCTCCGTTGTGCGCCAGCCGACCTACGGCACGCCTCAGCGTGGGTCCGGTCCATGCCCGGGCTCCCCAGCTCCGGGATCGGACACTACCGCGAAACGAGCCTTGAGGACCGCATATGCCTCCTCCGCAGCCCGCTGCTCGGCCTCCTTTTTGCTGCTCCCGCGGCCGGCGCCCAGGACTTCCCCGTGGACGATCACGCGCGCGGTGAACTCCTTCTGATGGTCCGGCCCGTCCTCTTCGACCTCGTAGACGGGCAACGTGGACAGCCCCCCGGCCGTGAGCTCTTGCAGCGACGTCTTGTAGTCGAGCGACCCCCGCCGGGACGCGATCTCCTCCAACATGGGCGAGAAGAGGCCCGCGATCAGATCGAACGCCACCTCGATGCCCTGATCGAGGTACACGGCACCGAACACCGCCTCCATGGTGTCGGCCAGGATCGACACCTTCTCCCGGCCTCCCGACTGCTCCTCACCTCTCCCGAGCTTCACCGCTTCGCCGAGCCCGAGGCCGTGCGCCACCCCGGCGAGCGAGCCGGTGTTCACCGCCGCCGCGCGAATCTTCGCCAACCGCCCCTCAGGTGCGGTTCCGAAGCGGTGATAGACCCAGTCGGTCACCACGAGGCCGAGCACAGCGTCGCCCAGGAACTCGAGCCGCTCATTGGTGGGCAGGCCACCCGCCTCGAACGCGTAGCTGCGATGGGTCAGCGCCATATCGAGGAGCTGCGGGTTGCGAAACCGCATGCCGAGCGCGGCCTCGAGCGCCGTCGGCCCGGCTCCTGCTCCCACCCCTGTCTCGGTCACTGGTGCACCCTCGGTCATGCCTCGGCGGTCCCTTCGCGCCCTCCACCCGCATCGGCCGCCAAGCGGTCCGCAGCGTCCCCGACCGTCTGGAGCAGCGCCAGCTCCTCGTCGGCGACGCTCACCTGAGTGCCGCGCTCCCGAAGATCCTGCTCCACCCCCTCCACGATCTCTAGCAGGTCGAGGGAGTCGGCGTGCAGGTCGTCGTCGAAGCGGTCCTCCCGCGTGATGCTCGCAGGGTCCCGCGCGAGCACCCTCCCCACCCGCCGGACCAGCAGCTCCCACACCACCTCAGGTTCTGCTCGGCTCACGTCTCGCCTCCTTCGTGCACGGCCAGGGCCGCCGTCAGCGTACCGACGAGGTCGGCCGCCGTGAGCGTGGCCGCCGTGCGCAGCGCCGCGAGGATCTCGTTCTCGCCCGCGGCACCGTGGGCAACCAGGACGTGGCCCCGCACTCCCAGGAGCAGCGCCGCCCCGGCGCCGGGCTGGTCCTCGCCTGCGGCGCGGAAGGCCTCGATCGTCTTGAGGAAGACATTGCCGGTGAACCCGTCGGTCACGACGACATCGACGGCACCCGCGAACACGGCCGCAGGCTCGACATTGCCGGCGAACCCCGGTGCCTGCTCCAGCAGCACGAACGCCTCCTTGGCCAGGGCGCTGCCCTTCCCCGGTTCCTCACCGACGTTGAGCAGGCCAATCCGAGGCCGCGCGACCCCCAGGGCACGGGCGTAGGCCGAGCCCATGCTTGCGTAGGTCGGCAGCATGTCAGCGGTGGCGTCGGGGGTCCCGCCGGCGTCCACCAGGATGACCTGGCGGCCCAAGGACACCTCCGGGGAACCAGAGGGGGCCGCAAGCGGGATGACCACCGCGACGGCGGGCCGGCGGATGCCCTCCATGCGGCCCAGCGCGAGCAGCGAGGCGGCCAAGGTGGCCCCCGTGGAGCCAGCGGACACCAGCGCACCGGCGGCGCCGTCGCGGCAGAGCTCGGCGGCGACGCGGATGCTGGAACGAGGCTTGGCCCTTACCGCCCGCGCGGCGTCCTCGCCCATCTCGATGACCTCGGGGGCATCGACCAGCTCGACGAGGTCCGTGCCTCCCACTTCGGCCCCCAGGGCCTTCAGGCGGGCCGCGAGGACGTCG
>JBBDXN010000034.1:0-35202 GCA_040902305.1 Candidatus Rokuibacteriota bacterium
CGAGATGGCTGGCGTTCACGGTTCCGCTTCCCGTTACCCCGACAGGCTCCTAGCGTGGCGCCCGCCGGCCGCATCGACCCCGCCGATCATCGCCGCCGGCCGTGGCGCGTGCACGCCCTGGCCGCCGCCGAAGGCCTCGTCCTGCACGACGTCTGGGAGGTCGCGACGCCCCTTCCCGCCGGCGTGCCCCTCGCGCGATGGGTGGAGGCGCTGCGCGCCGAGCCGCGCTCGCTCTCGAGCCGCGCGCTCTTCGGGCTCCGGATGGCGGTAGGGCGGCTCCTCGGCCTCGATCGCGGCAGCGCCGGCTTCGTGCCGGTATACCAGGAGTCGGACGAGCAGCTCTCGCGGATCGCCAACCGGACCGTGACCGCCTTCCTGCACGTCTCGCTCGTCGAGCGGCACCCGCGGCTGGCGGTATACGTGCGGCCGAACGGATGGCTCGGCCGAACCTACCTCAAGCTCATCGAGCCGTTTCGGCGATGGGTGGTCTACCCGGCCCTGCTCGCGGCCGGCGGGCGTGCGGCGGTGCGTCTCGCGGGCCGGTGAGCCTGGAGCGGGCTCACGCCGCCGGCTTGCGGGCGCGCACGAAGGCGCTCATGAACTTGCCGTCCACCTGGGGGGCGATCGCGTCGGCGTCCACGCCGGCCCCGGCGAGGAAATCGCGCGCGTCCTCGACGCGGTAGATCCGGGTGGGCTCGACCTCGATGCCCTCGAAGCCGGCCTTGGCGAGCTTGGCGCGGTACTCGTCCTCCTCGAGCGCCCCGGCCACGCAGCCGATCCACAGCTCCACGCTGCGGCGGATCTGCGACGGGACGTCACCCCGGACCACGACGTCGGAGACCGCGAACCGTCCGCCCGGCTTCAGCACCCGGAAGGCCTCGGCGAGGACACGGTCCTTGTCCGCCGACAGGTTGATCACGCAATTCGAGATGACGACGTCCACGCAGGCGTCGGGAAGCGGGATCTGCTCGATCTCGCCCTTGAGGAACTCGACGTTGTCCACGCCGGCCCTGGCCTGGTTCTCCCGCGCCAGAGCCAGCATCTCGTCGGTCATGTCGAGCCCGTAGGCTCGGCCGGTGGGCCCGACCCGCCGGGCCGACAGGAGCACGTCGATCCCGCCGCCCGAGCCGAGATCCAGCACGGTCTGGCCCGCCTCGAGCTGGGCCAGCGCGGTGGGGTTGCCGCAGCCGAGCGAGGCCGCGGTGGCCTCGGCGGGCAGCTCGGCCGTCTCTCCCGCCGAATAGAGATTCGAGGTGATCGGGTCGCATTCGCCGGCCGAGGGGGCCGAGCCGCAGCAGGAGCTGCCCCCCGCGGTGACCCGGAGGGCCGCCTGCGCATACTTGTCCTTCACGATCTGCTTGATGTCGGGATCGGGCATGGCCGCCTCCTCAGGAGCTGCAGCAGGAGGTGCTCTTGGCGAGGTGGAGACCCGTGGCCGCCTGCGTCGGGCGCGTCTCGGCCTCATCCTCCAGGTCGTAATTCAGGTGGTACACCTCCCACTCCACGCCGTCCGGATCCTCGACCCAGAACTTGTCCTGGTTGGCGTGGCAGCAGTTCACCCCGATCTCCTCGCGAACGGGTAGACCGGCCGCCTTCACGCGGGCCAGGTGCTCCATCACGATGGCGGGCGAGTCCACCTGCACGCCGGTGTGATTGATCGCGCCCTCGCCGGCGGCGCGGCGACCCTGGGACAGCGCCAGGTTGACCGGAGCCCACGCGGGCAGGAACTTCACGTAGCCGGGCTTCTCCTTGACCGGGTCTCCGCCCAGGAACTTCCGGTAGAACTCGCGGCTCTTGGCCAGATCGGATACGGACATGTGCATGTGGACCTTCGCGCCCATGGGGGCCTCCGTTCAGCAGCAGGCGGTGAGCACGCGACAGAGCGTGCTGACCGTCTCGCGCCGCACTGAATAGTAGATGAACCGCTCTTCCTTCCGGCTGTCGACGAGCCCGGCCCGCCGCAGGACATCGAGGTGATGCGACAGGGTGGGTCCCGGGATGCCGACCACGTCCTGGATCTCGCCGACCGCCATCTCTCGCGACGCCCGGACCAGGGTGAAGAACACCTGGAGCCGGCTCAGGTGGGCCAGCGCCTTGAACGCCTCCACGTGCTCGGGGGCGGCCTCGAGCTTCGACATCGGGAGCCGGGCGATCTGTTTCATAGTTCGAACTATATCGAAATATAAATCCATGTCAAGCCCCCGTTTCTCACCCTCGGGCGCTACCGGGCGGGGAGCGCGTCCAGCGACTGGAGCGTGGCGAGCCGACGGTAGATCCCGTCGGCCCGCGCCATCAGCTCGTCGTGCGTCCCCATCTCGGCGATGCGGCCGCCGTGGACCACCACGACCCGGTCGGCGTGCTTGACGGTGGCGAGACGGTGGGCGATGACGAGCACGGTGCGGCCCTTCATCAGCTCGGAGAGCGCCTGCTGCACGAGGAACTCGCTCTCCGCGTCGAGGTCCGAGGTCGCCTCGTCGAGGATCAGGATCGGCGGGTCCTTCAGAAACGCCCGGGCGATGGCCAGGCGCTGGGCCTGGCCGCCGGAGAGCTTCACGCCCCGCTCGCCCACCGAGGTCGCGTAGCCCTCGGGCAGGACCGCGATGAAGTCGTGGGCCTGGGCGAGCCGGGCCGCCCGCTCGATCTCGGCCCGCGTGGCCCCCGGCTTGCCGTAGGCGATGTTGTACTCGATCGAGTCGTGGAAGAGGAAGGTGTCCTGGGTGACGATCCCGATCAGCGACCGCAGCGAGCCCACCGTGATCGCGCGAAGGTCGTGCTGATCGAGCGTGATGCGCCCGGTGGAGACGTCGTGGAAGCGCGGCAGGAGCTCCATCAAGGTGGTCTTGCCCGCGCCGGACATCCCGACGAAGGCCACCACCTCGCCCTTGCGAATCGTGAGGGACACGTCGCGCAGGGCCCAGTCTTCCGCCTCCGGATAGCGGAAGCCGGCGCCCTCGAAGACGATGGAGTCCGCGAAGCCGGGCAGCACGCGGGCGCCGGGGGCGTCGACGATGGCGGGCGGGGTGTCGAGGATGTCGAACACCCGCTCCACCGAGGCGATCGACTGCTGCACGGTGTTGACCATCCGGGAGAGCTGCCGCACGGGTCCGTAGAGCAGGATCACCGCGGCGGTGAACGAGAAGAACTCGCCGGGGGTGAGCGCGCCCGCGATCACCTGGTAGCCGCCGTACCAGAGCGCGCCCATGATCGCGAGCGCGCCCAGGATCTCCATGATCGGCTCCGCCATCTCGTCCACCCGCCGGTCCTTGAGGGCCAGAGCGAGCAGGCGGTCGTTGACCTGGTTGAAGCGCTCCTGCTCGAGCCGCTCGCGCCCGAAGGCCTTGACGATCTTGCTGCCGGTGAACGACTCCTGCAGCACCACGTTCAGCTCCGCGATCTTCTGCTGGGCCCGCTTGTTGATCTTGTAGAGCTGGCGGCCGATGGCGCGGATGGTGAGGCCCACCAGCGGGAAGACCGCGATCGCGATGAGGGCGAGCAGCCACTCGCGCAGGAACATCACGACCAGGAGCGCCGCGATGGTGCCGACGTGCCGAACCGCCATCACCAGCACGGTGGAAGAGAGCCGGGCGAGGCGGTTGACGTCGGTGACCACGCGGGTCATCAGCTCGGCGGAGTGCAGCGAGGCGAAGAAGGACAGTGGCATGGACTGGATGTGGGCGTAGAGCTCGCGGCGGATGCGGGCGATCACGCGCTCGCCCACCGAGGCCATGAGATAGGACTGGCCGAAGCGGCCGAGCCCCTTGGCGGTGTAGGCCGCGAGCAGGGCGAGGGGGATCACGCGCAGCATGGCGACGTCGCGCTTGAGGAAGATGTCGTCCATCGCGGGCTTCACCAGCCACGCGATGAAGGCCTCCGCGCCCGAGACCAGCAGGGCGAGCAGCCCGCCCAGGGCCAGCGCCCGCCAGTAGGGCCGGAGATACGGCAGGAGCCGGCCGAGCAGCCGGTAGCGCGCGGTCACGGCCGCGCGCGCGCGGCCCAGAGCCGCTCGTAGAGGGCCTCGGTCCGCTGGATCTTCTGGACCATGGAGAACTGGGCCTCCACGCGCTTGCGGCCCGCCCGGGCCATGGCCTTGGCCCGCGTCGGGTTCTCGAGCAGGCGCAGGATGGCCTGGGCCAGCGCGTCCGGATTGCGCGGCGGCACCAGCAGCCCGGTCTCGCCCTCGACGATCAGCTCGGGATGCCCCTCGAGATCGGTGCCGATCACCGGGGTCTCCACCGCGAGGGCTTCGCGCAGCGAGCCGGTGAGGCCGAGGCCGGCGTAGGAGGCGTCCACCACGAGGTCGCTGGCGGCCAGGATCTCCGGGATGTCCTCGCGGTGCCCCAGGACGTGGACGGACTCCCCGATGCCGCGCCGGAAGGCCTTCTCGCGCAGGGTGAGGACGCGCGGGGGCGGCGCGCCCACGAAGAGCAGGCGGGCGTGCGGGGCGGCGTGGCAGACCCGGGCCATGGCCTCGAGCACGTCGTCGTTGCCACGCCAGGAGCGGATGCCCACCTGGGTGACCAGGGCGTGCTCGGGGCTCAGGCCCAGCTCCACGCGGACGCGCCGACCGTCCACCCCGGGATGGAAGCGGCCGAGGTCGGTCCCGGAGTAGATGACTTCGATCTTTCCCGCCGGCACCCCGGCCGCGACGAGACCGCGCTTGATGGACTCGCAGACCGCCACGACCGCGGTCACGCGGCGGGTGGTGTAGCCGAGGCGGTTCCAGCGGTCGAGGGAGAAGCTCACGCCGCGATTGAGGACCAGGACCGGGATCTTCACGGTGAGGCCGGCGATGAGGGCGAGCGTCCGCGCGCGGCCCTTCTGGCAGTGGACGACCTGGATCTCGTGGTCGCGGATGAGCTGGGCGAGCGCCCACGCGGAGGCCAGGTCGATCCCGCTCCGCATCGGCACCGCCGCGTGCTGGACGTTGGCGGCGGCGCACGCGCGCGCCCAGTGCTCGTTGGGGCGCGTCCCCACCACCACGTGGTGGCCACGCCCGGCGAGGCCCACCGCCAGGTCGCGGAGCTGGATGGCCGCGCCGGTGAAGTAGTCCGACTTCGGATAGAGCTGGAGGATGTTCACGGGCGGCGCGCGCGCTCGGTCAGAGCCGGCCGCTCAGCGGGCGCGGAAGAACTCCGTCACCGCCGCCGCCACCTGGTCCACCTCGGCTTCCGTGTGGCCGGCCGAGATCGGGAGCGTCAGGATCTCGTTCACGATCCGCTCCGTCCGCGGCAGCGTGGGCGGGTCGAGCGCCTCGAGCGCGGGCTGCCGGTGGCTCGGCACCGGGTAGTGGATGCCGGTCGCGATGCCGCGCTCCTCGAGGAACTTCGCGAGGCCGTCCCGCTCGGGCGTGCGCACCACGTAGAGGTGATAGACGTGGCGGGCGCCGGGCGCCTCCACCGGCAGGGTCAGGGGCAGGCCCGCGAGGCCCCGCCGGTAGCGGGCGGCGAGGAGGCGCCGATGGTCGTTCATCGCGTCGAGCCGGCGCAGCAGCACCCGGCCCACCGCGGCCTGGAGGTCGTTGAAGCGGAGGTTGAAGCCGATTTCCGCATGCACGTCCTTGTTCAGCCGGCCGTGGTCGCGGAGGCGCCGGCAGCGTCCGGCCACGTCGTCGTCGTCGGTGATCACCAGGCCACCGTCGCCCATCACGGTGAGATTCTTGGAGGGATAGAAGGAGAAGACGCCCGCCCGCCCGAACGTCCCGACCTTGCGCCCCTGCCAGGTGGCGCCGTGCGCCTGCGCGCAGTCCTCGAGCAGCCACAGGCTGCGCTCGGCGCAGAGCCGCCGGATGCCGTCCAGGTCCGCGGGATGCCCGTAGAGGTGCACCGGCACGAAGCCGACGGTCCGGGCCGAGACCTTCGCGGCCGCGTCCTCGAGATCGACGGTGTAGGAGTCGGTCACGTCCACGAAGACGGGCACCGCGCCCGCGAAGCAGATCGCCTCCACGGTGGGAAAGGCGGTGTGCGAGGGCACGAGCACCTCGTCGCCGGCCTTGACGCCGAAGGCCTTGAGGGCGATCCAGAGCGCGGCGGTCGCGCTGCTGGTCACCACCGCGTGCTTGCTCGCGGTGTACCGGGCGAACTCCTGCTCGAAAGCCCGGCACTCCGGCCCGAGGACGTACTGCCGCGAGTCCATGGCGGCGAGCACCGCGGCCTTGATCTCGTCGTCGACCGGCGGGCGAGAGAGTGGGACGGGCATCAGGCGTACAGGCGCCCGTACTTGCCGCGGAAGTACAGGAGCGGCTCCTTGCCCGCGTCGCCGCGGCACTCCGCGGTCTCGACCTGCGCCACGAAGATGGTGTGGTCGCCACCCGGATACGCGTGGACCACCGTGCACTCGAGCTCCGCGAGGGCGTCCACCAGGACCGGCAGGCCGAGCGGCCCGGAGCGGTACTCCAGGCCCGCGAACTTCTCGTCGCCGGGGGCGGTGGTCGAGGTCGCGAACCGGCGGGAGGCGGTCTCCTGGCCCTGGCTGAGGATATTGACCGCGAAGCGCCCGGCCGCCTTGATGGCCGGGTAGCTCTGGGCCTTCTGCGACACGCAGACCAGGATCAGGGGCGGGTGAAGGGACACCGACGTGAAGGAGCTGGCGGTCAGGCCGGTCGGGCGGTGGTCTCCGTCCCAGGCCGTGATGATGGTGACTCCGGTCGCGAAGTGACTCATCACACGGCGGAAGTCGTCGGCCCCGAGCACCAGATCGTTGTAGCAGTTCCGGCCCGATTTTTCAAGTTCTCCGAGGGCTTGGACCGCACCCGGTGAGAGTCGGGGAGTACCGCGACGACCTGCAGGGGGCGAGCGACCGGGCGTGAGGTTACGCCTGCTGCTGCCGCTGATCAGCTTCCCCGGATGGCCGCCGTTCAACCTCCTGGGCG
The DNA here is from genome assembly GCA_040902305.1 of Candidatus Rokuibacteriota bacterium. Lineage (GTDB taxonomy): Bacteria > Methylomirabilota > Methylomirabilia > Rokubacteriales > CSP1-6 > CAMLFJ01. The sequence continues at coordinate 6,869 of JBBDXN010000034.1, forward strand.
GCTGCTGAGTCCGGTCCGGCGACGCTCAGCAGAAACTCTGGCCAGGGCCATGCTTCCTGCTTGTGGAATATCTCGGCCGGTAGGTTCAGTACGGTGAGGCACGCGCGGCACGTGAACCGCCGCCGGGCGGAGTCCCTGATCGGTTCACACCTCCACAAGCGCCGCCCGCACGCACACAGCGGTCCGCTCTGTCGCATGAGCTGCTCTTCACGCAGGCGACGGTAGTCGAGGTGCACGGGTGTTAAGACAGGGCAAACAGCGTGCCGCCCGAGCAGACGTGGCGGAACATGGCCGCGCGGGAGCGGATTGGCGGGTCCGGACAGCGTAGCGCGGGCGAAACTACTCGGTAACAGATTCCAATCGGTAAGATCCGGGCCTCTCTTGGGAGAGGTTCCCTAGTAGCGTCTCCAGCGGCCGGCGGCTATACTGCGCCCACATCCATGACGACGCCCACCGAGAGCACCGTCCTCACCGCGCTTCGTGCCGTCCGTGACCCGGACCAGGGCCAGGACATCGTCAGCCTCGGCCTGGTCAAGGAGCTTCACATCCACGACGCCGAAGTCTCGTTCACGCTGGCGTTCGCGGGCCAGTCGCCCGCCACGAAGGCCGCGCTGCACAGCGGTGCGTCCAGGGCGGTCTCCCAGCTTCCCGGGGTGAGCCGGGTGAACGTCAAGATGGGTGGCGCCGCGGCACGGCCCCCGGCGCCGGCGGCCGCCGCGGGCCACGCGCACGGCCAGCCGCCGGCGCCGGCCGCCGCGGATCTCATTCCGGACGTCAAGCACACGATCGCGGTGTCCTCCGGCAAGGGCGGGGTGGGCAAGTCCACGGTGGCGGTCAACCTGGCGCTGGCGCTCAAGCAGGCGGGCCGGGAGGTCGGCCTCGTGGACGTGGACGTCTACGGCCCCGACGTGCCGCTGATGATGGGTGCCAAGGGCCGCCCCGGGATGTTCGAGAACAAGATCATTCCGGTCGAGGCCCACGGCATCAAGATCATGTCGATCGGCCTGCTGGTGGCGGAGCGAGAGGCCCTGGTGTGGCGCGGGCCGATGATCCACTCGGCGGTGCAGCAGTTCCTGCGCGACGTCAACTGGGGCCCGCTCGACTACCTGGTCTTCGACATGCCGCCGGGCACCGGCGACGCGCAGCTCTCGCTCTCGCAGGTGGTCCCGCTCTCCGGGGTGGTCATGGTGACGACGCCGCAGGAGGTGGCCCTGCTCGACGTGCGTAAGGCGCTCGGCATGTTCCGCAAGCTGAACGTGCCGATCCTGGGCATCGTCGAGAACATGAGCTACTTCGTCGCGCCCGACACCGGCCGCCGCTACGGCATCTTTGGCGAGGGCGGCGGCCGGCGGGTGGCCGACGAGTTCGGCGTGCCGCTGCTGGGGCAGATCCCGCTCGAGATGGAGACGCGCGAGGGCGGAGACGCGGGCGTGCCCATCACGGTCGGGCGGCCCGACTCGGCCCAGGCCAAGGCCTTCCGGGACATCGCGGCCGCGGCGGCCGCGCGCGTGGACGCGGTGGCCGAGCTCAAGCTTCCCCGCATCGGGTAGGCCGGTTGGCGGTGCAGGTCTCGCTCCCGATCTTTCCCCTTCCGGATCTCACGTTCTTCCCGCGCACGATGCTGCCGCTGCACATCTTCGAGGCGCGCTATCGCGCCATGGTCACGGATTGCCTGGCGCGCGACCGGCGCCTCGCGGTGGTCGGGCTCAAGCCGGGCTACGAGGCGAGCTACGAGGGCAAGCCGGCGGTGTACCAGATCACCGGCGTCGGCCGCATCGTGCAGTGGGAGCGGCTGCCCACCGGCCGCTACAACCTGCTCCTGCGGGGCGAAGGGCGCGCACGCATCGATCGCGAGCTTCCCACCGACACGCTCTACCGGATGGTGGCGGCCACGCCGCTCCCCGAGACCGGCGGCGAGGGCGCGGCGGTGCCCGCGCTGGCCGGCCGGGTCAAGGCGCGCTGCCTCCAGATCCTGTCCGCGATGGGGCGGTCCGGCGCCGATCTGCAGGCCACGGTGGAGGCGATCGAGCCGCCGGCCGAGCTCTGCGACCAGATCGCCTCGGCGCTGGTTCCTGCACCAGCTACGCGGCAAGCCCTCTTGGAAGAGCTCGACGTCGAGCGGCGCCTCGATCGGCTGGCCGCGGTGCTGGACGACCTGCTGAGCCAGCTCACCGGCGAGGGAGGCCGTCCGTGAGGCGCCCGTTGGTGGCCCTGCTGCTGACCGCCGCGGTGCTCGCGCCCGCGGTGGAGGCCGCCACCCGCTGGGGCTGGCTCGGCGTGCGCATCCGCGACCTGTCCGAGCAGGAGATGGAGGAGATCTCGAAGCGCTTCGGCATGCGGGAGGGCTTCGGCGCCGTCATCGTCGAGGTCATCAAGGAGACGCCGGCGGCCGCCGCCGGTCTCCGGATCGGCGACCTGGTGGTGGCCGTCCGCGACCGGCCCGTGGTGGACACCCGCGGCCTGCAGCGCGCCATCGCCGCCGCCGCCGTGGGCGAGACCGTGAAGCTCATCGTGCTGCGGAGGGACGAAGGGGGCCGCCGCCCGCTCCAGGTCAAGGTGGGCGCGATGCCCGAGGCGATGGCCGCCGACCGGGTGGCCGCCGAGTACGGCTTCCTGATCCGGGATCCGGAGGGACAGCCGGAGCTGGGCGGGGCCCGGCCGCCCGCGGTGCCGTCGGTGGCGGCGGTCCTGCCGCGTAGCCGCGCGGACCGGGCGGGGCTGCAGGTGGGTGACGTGCTGACCGAGGTCAACGGCCGGCCGGTCGTGACGCTCGACGCGGTCCGGGAGGCCCTGCTCGCGGCCGGCCCGGAGGGCCCGCTGCCCCTGATCGTGAGGCGGGACCAGGAGCGGGTCATGGTCACGCTCGATCCGGTGCCCGCCCGCTGAGGCGCCGGGAACCGGCAGGCCGCGCCCATGGTTGCTTGGCAAAGTTGTTTTGCCCGGGGGGGTGACCGGGGTAGAATTCGCCATCGGACGGGGGCCCCGGAGTCAGCCGCGGGCCGACTTACGCGAAGGCAGACCAAGACGGTCCCAATTCCACGACCGAGACTTCGTCAAAGGAGACGACCGATGAGCAACCAGCCAACCCCAGTCGAGGCACCGCGCCGCCGGTTCCTGAAGGGCGCCGCGGCCGCGGGCGTGGCGACGCTCGGCTTCCCGATGGTCGCCAAGGCGCAGGGTCCCATCTCGATGCGCTGGCAGTCCACATGGCCGGCCAAGGACATCTTCCACGAGTACGCCAACGACTTCGCCAAGAAGGTCAACGACATGACCGGCGGCGATCTGAAGATCGAGGTGCTGCCCGCCGGCGCGGTGGTGCCGGCCTTCGGCCTGCTCGACGCAGTGTCGAAGGGCACGCTCGACGGCGGCCACGGCGTGCTGGTCTATCACTACGGCAAGCAGACCGCGCTGGCCCTCTGGGGCTCGGGGCCCGGCTACGGCATGGACGCCAACATGCTGCTCTCCTGGCACAAGTACGGGGGCGGCAAACAACTCCTCGACAAGCTCTACAAGTCGATCAACGCCAACGTGGTCTCGTTCCCGTACGGGCCGATGCCGACCCAGCCGCTCGGCTGGTTCAAGAAGCCGGTCACCAAGGCCGACGACCTCAAGGGCCTGAAGTTCCGCACGGTGGGCATCTCGATCGACGTGTTCACGGGGCTGGGAGCCGCGGTGAACGCGCTGCCCGGCGGCGAGATCGTGCCCGCGATGGACCGGGGCCTTCTCGACGCGGCCGAGTTCAACAACGCCACCTCCGACCGCATCCTGGGCTTCGCCGACGTCTCCAAGGTCTGCATGCTGCAGAGCTACCACCAGAACGCCGAGCAGTTCGAGATCTCGTTCAACAAGACGAAGTTCGACGCCCTCCCGGACAAGATGAAGGCGATCATCGAGAACGCGGTGGAGGCGGCCTCGGCCGACATGTCGTGGAAGGCGGTCGATCGTTACTCGAAGGACTACGTCGACCTGCAGACCAAGGACAAGGTCCGGTTCTACAAGACCCCCGACTCGATCCTCCAGCGGCAGCTCGACGTCTACGACGCGGCCGCCGGGAAGAAGGCGGCCGACAACCCGCTCTTCAAGGAGATCGCGGAGTCACAGCGCGCCTTCGCGGCGCGGGCGGTGAAGTGGGACCTCGACACCAACGTCAACCGTCGCATGGCCTACAACCACTACTTCAACCGGCCCGCGGCCAAGAAGAGCTAGCCGGCGCGTGACCTCGACCAAGCAGGCCGGTCATCCGGTGCCCACCGGGTGGCCGGCCTGCTTCATGCTTGTCCCGGTACCCTCATGATGGCGCAGCGGCTGATCCACGCCATCGACCAGATCAGCTACTGGTCGGGCAAGACCTTCGCCTGGCTGATCGTCGTGCTGACCGTCGTGGTATCCGTCGAGGTGTTCAAGCGCTACATCCTCAACGCCCCCACCGCCTGGATCTTCGACCTGAACAGCATGCTGTACGGCACGCTCTTCATGATGTGCGGGGCGTACACCCTCGCCCAGGCCGGACACGTGCGCGCGGACTTCATCTACCTCTACATGAAGCCGCGCGGTCAGGCCGCCCTCGACCTGACCCTCTACCTGCTCTTCTTCATCCCGTGCATGCTCGGGCTGATCTACGCGGGGGGCGGCTTCGCGGCCGATTCCTGGGCGATCGGCGAGCACTCCACCGTGACCGCGGACGGCCCCCCGGTCTACCACTTCAAGACCGTGATCCCGGTGGCGGGGGTCCTGGTCATGCTGCAGGGCCTGGCCGAGATCGTGCGCTGCGTCGTGTGCCTGCACACCGGGGCCTGGCCGGCGCGGTTGGAGGACGTCGAGGAGATCGACGTCATCGACGCCCAGCTCGGGCACAGCCAGTACGTGGACGAGGAGTCGCGCCGGGCCGCGATGGAAGGCGCGAAGGCGATCGACGAGGCCGCGCGCCACCGGAGCGTCACCGAAGAGGGGGTCGTGCACGAGCGGGCGGTGCGCGAGGATGAGAAGCGACCGTGAGCGACCCGTCCTTCGGGCTCATCATGCTGGGCCTGATCGTGGTGGCGATCATGATGGGCTATCCCACCGCCTTCACGCTCATGGGGCTCGGGATGGTCTTCGGCTTCCTGGCGTTCTGGGCGCCGGACGCGCCCTGGTACGACAACCGCGTGTTCGACCTGATCGCGCAGCGGACGTACGGGGTGATGACCAACGACACGCTGCTCTCGGTCCCCCTGTTCGTCTTCATGGGCTACGTGATGGAGCGGGCAGCCCTGGTGGATCGCATGTTCCACAGCGTCCAGCTCGCCTTCCGGCGTGTACCCGCCTCCCTGGCGGTGACCACGCTGCTGGTGTGCGCGTTCTGGGGCATCGCCTCCGGGATCGTGGGGGCGGTGGTGGTGCTGATGGGCGTCATCGCGCTGCGGCCCATGCTGAACGCGGGTTACGACATCAAGCTGGCCGCGGGGGCCATCACCGCGGGCGGAACGCTCGGCATCCTCATCCCGCCGTCGGTCATGCTGATCGTCTACGCGGCGGTGGCCGGGCAGTCGATCGTCAAGCTGTACGCGGCCGCCATGCTGCCCGGCTTCTTCCTGACCTTCCTCTACCTCGCCTATATCCTGGGTTGGGCGCTGATCAACCCGAAGATCGCGCCCCGGCTGGCTCCCGACCAGTACCGCGTGGCGGTGCCGGACTACCTGCGGGGCCTCGAGCGCGGCCGGAGCCGCACCGTGGTACCCGGGCTCTTGGCCGCCCTGTTCCGCCCGGGCCTCGCCCGCGGCGCCCGGTACCGCGCGATCCTGGGGAGCGTGGGCGCGGTGGCGGTGCCGGTCGCGCTGACCGCCATGACCTTCGGTCTCACGTGGTGGTACGTGGTGGTCTACAACGCGCCCGACGCCGCGCTCGCCGCTCCCGTCTCCGCGCGCGGGGCGCTGGTGACGGTCCCGAAGCTGGAAGAGCTGGGAACGGCCACCGAGTCCGAGCAGCCCCAGGAGCTGGGGGCGGGTGGAGAGTCGGAGTCGGCGGGCTCGGGGGCCAGGCCGGAGGGGCCGCCCGAGGAGATGACTTCGGTGCGGCAGGCGCCGACCGGTCCAGTGGAGAGCAAGGTCCCCGCGTACTTCCAGGCCTGGTTCTGGGGCCTGGCCGGGTTGGCCGCACTGATGCTCGGGGTCTACTTCTGGCGCATGGATGGCGAGCAGGTCGAGATCCTGAAAGAGCTGATCGCCTCGGTGGTGCCGCTCGGCGTGCTGACCGTGGTGGTGCTCGGGGTGATCCTGTTCGGCATCACCACCGCGTCCGAGTCGGCGGCGATCGGAGCGCTCGGCGCCCTGTACCTCGCGGTCATGGCGAAGTTCCGCCGGGAGGTCCTGTGGTGGAGCCTGGTCGGGTTGATCGCGGGATTCGCGCTCGGGTGGTACCAGCAGGAGCCCTGGATGTCGATGGTGGTGGCCGGCGCCATCGCCGGCACCTTCCTCGGCACCATGATCCCGGGTCTCCGGCACCTGCGCGACTCGACCGAGCTGCGCGAGAATCTCAAGCAGTCCACGTTCCTGACCGCCAAGACCACCGCGATGGTGTGCTGGCTCTTCGTCGGCTCCGCGCTCTTCTCGGCGGTGTTCGCGCTGCACGGGGGCCAGGCCCTGATCGAGCGGTGGGTGCTGGGCATGAACCTCTCCCCGCTCGGCTTCCTGTTCATCGCCCAGGTCCTGATCTTCCTGCTCGGCTGGCCGCTCGAGTGGACCGAGATCATCGTGATCTTCTGCCCGATCTTCATCCCCATGCTGAGCCACTTCGACATCGATCCGATCCTGTTCGGAATCATGGTGGCGGTCAACCTGCAGGCCGCGTTCCTGTCGCCGCCGGTCGCGATGTCGGCGTTCTATCTGAAGGGCGTGGCGCCGAAGCACGTCACGCTCAACCAGATCTTCGCGGGGATGATGCCGTACATGTTGATCGTGCTCATCTGCCTGGCGGTCATGTACGCGTGGCCGGGGATGACGCTCTGGCTGCCGAACTTCCTCTACGGCAACTAATGGCGCCGGTGGGCGGACGGCGACGGCAGGGGGTGGCGGGGGGCAGGCTGACCACGAGCCCGCTGCTCGCGTATCCTGCGCGGGGAGTTCCCAATCTGGATTGTTGAGTAGAAGCGGTCCGCGGCGGGAACGGGTCAGCCTGCCCCCCCCCCCCCCCCCCCCCCCCCCCCCCCCACCTCTCCTTGGCGGTATCGTGCCCCGGCGTCTCGCCTCTGCATCTGTCTGAGTTCCCCGTATACTTCTGCGCCATGGAACCTAAGGAGCTTTGGGGGCTTTCGGCGGTGGAGGCGGCGGGGCGGATCCGGGCGGGGCAGCTCCGTTCGGTGGAGCTGGTGGAGGCCTGTCTCGGGCGAATCAAGGACATCGAGGGGCAGGTTGGGGCGTGGATCTTTCTTGATCCAGAGTATGCGGTGATACAGGCCAACGCTTCGGATGAGTGGAGACTGTCTGGCCGTCCGATCGGAGGCTTGCATGGGGTGCCGGTGGGGTTGAAGGACATCATCGATACCGCGGATATGCCGACCGAGAACGGGTCGGTGCTGCATGCCGGGCGGACCCCGTCGCGGGACGCGGCGGTGGTGGAGCGGCTGCGGGCGGCGGGGGCGGTGATCATGGGGAAGACGGTCACGACCGAGTTCGCCACGCGGACGCCGGGCAAGACGCGCAATCCGCACAATCCCGCCCACACGCCCGGCGGCTCCTCCAGCGGCTCGGCAGCGGCGGTGGCCGCCGGCATGGTGCCGCTGGCCCTGGGCAGCCAGACCGGAGGCTCCACGATTCGCCCGGGGTCCTACTGCGGGGTGTACGCGCTCAAGCCCACGCACGGTCTCGTGTCGCGCCACGGCATGTTCCAGCTCTCGCGGAGCCTCGACCATGTCGGCCTGTTCGCGCGGACCGTGGAGGATCTCGCGCTGCTCCTGGAGGAGCTGGCAGGCTACGACGAGCGCGATCCCGATACGCACGCCCGCGCGCGCGGGCCGTACCGGGCGGTGGCGATGGAGGAGCCGCCGATCGAGCCGCGGTTCGGATTCTTCCGCACCGGGCGATGGGGCCGAGTCGAGGAAGACGCCAAGGCCGCTTTCGCAGAGCTGGTCGAGCACCTGGGCGGGCGGGTGGAAGAGTTCGAGCTGAGCGCCGGGGCCGACGAGCTGGCGGAATCGCATCGCGTCATCATGGACGGGGAGCTGGCGGTCAACCTGCGGCGTGAGTGGGAGACGGGGCGCGAGCGGATCTCCGCGTCGCTGCGGGCTCGGATCGAGCACGGCCACGAGGTGCGGGCGCCCGAGTATCTCCGGGCGAGAGCCGCCGCGACTCCGCTGGAGGCCACGTTCACCGAGCTGTTCGAGCAGCGCTACGACGCCATCCTGACCCCGGCGGCGGACGGCACCGCCCCGGCCGGCCTCGAGTCCACCGGGGAGCCGACCTTCTGCACCCTCTGGACCATGCTGGGCCTGCCGGCGGTGAGCCTGCCGCTGCTCGAGGGCGCCAACGGGCTGCCGCTCGGCGTGCAGCTCGTAGGGCCGCGGCACGGCGACGCGCGGCTGCTGCGCACCGCGCGCTGGCTGGCCGCTTCGGTGGGGGGTGGTCCCGGCCTGGGCGGTATACTACCGAGGACATGATCGTCCTCGGCATCAACGAGACCCACTGCGCGACGGCGGCGATCTTGAAGGACGGCCAGATCATCGGCTGCGCCTCTGAGGAGCGCTTCAGCCGCCTCAAGAACGACGCGGGCTACCCGCGCCGCGCGATCGATGCCCTCCTCCGGGAGCTGGCCATCACCCCGCAGCAGATCGACGTGGTGGCCCTCGCGGGCGCCCGGGCGGCGTCGCGCGAGTGGCTGAACCGGGTGCTGCACGACGAGGCGTACGTCAAGGAGTATTACGGCGTCTCATGGCCCTCGCGCCGGCGCGCGCTCGAGAAGAAGGTGCGGAAGTGGGGCGCCAAGTTCGGCCTCATCGATGCCTCGCGCGGCAAGTTCGGCATCTCCCAGCGGGAGCGGCTCGGCTTCGTCACCGGGCACCTCGGCATCGCGACGGACCGGATCGTGTGCCTCGATCACCACGCCTGCCACGCGGCGGCCGCCTACTGGGGCTCGGGCTTCGGGGGCCGCGACGCGCTCGTCCTCACCAACGACAACTCGGGGGATGGGCTCTGCGCGACCGCCTCCACCGGACGAGGCTTGGCCCTCGAGCGGCACGAGGCCACCCCGAGCGCGCCGGGCTCGGTGGGGGCCTTCTACTCGTTCGTGACGCTGGCGCTGGGAATGAAGTTCGGCGAGCACGAATACAAGGTGATGGGCATGGCCCCCTACGCGCCGGACAAGTACGCCGCCCGCGCGGAGGCCGCCCTGCGCGAGGTCTTCGACCTGGACGAAGGCCGCCCTGCGCGCTTCGGCTGGCGCGCCGCGGGCGAGCGCTACCCGCTCCTGCTGCGGGCGATGGTGGGGCTGCGCTTCGACTGGGTCGCGGGCGGCGCCCAGCGCCTGCTCGAGGACGTGCTGCTGCGCTGGTGCCGGCTGATGCGGCAGCGCTACGGCGGCGGGCGGCTCGCCCTGGGCGGCGGGGTGTTCATGAACGTGAAGGCCAATATGCTGATCGGCCAGGAGGAGTGGGTGGAGGAGCTGTTCGCCTTCCCGTCCTGCGGGGACGAGTCCAACGCGGTGGGCGCGGCGTACCTCGGGTATCTGGAGGCGTGCGCGCACGCCGGCCGGCCCGCAACACCCCGGCCCTTCGGGCCGGCCTATCTCGGGCCCTCGGTGACCGACGAGGAGGCGGAGGCGGTGATCCGCGAGCGCCGGCTCGAGGGCCGGTACAAGGTGGCCTTCCACGACCACATCGAGGAGCGCATCGGCGAGCTGCTGGTCTCGGACGGCGTGGTGGCCCGCTGCGCGGGGCGCATGGAGTTCGGCGCCCGGGCTCTCGGCAACCGCTCGATCCTCGCGAACCCCTCCGACCATCGGGTTGTCGGGCTCATCAATCGCATGATCAAGAACCGGGACTTCTGGATGCCGTTCGCCCCGACGGTGCTGGCCGAGCGGGCGGGGGACTACCTGGTCAACCCCAAGGGTTTCGCCTCGCCGTACATGATGCTCGCGATGCCGACGCGACCGGAGGGGCGGGACGCGCTCACCGCGGCGCTTCATCCGCAGGACGCGACCGCGCGCCCGCAGATCCTGGAGCGCGAGTGGAATCCGGAGTACCACGCGGTGATCTCCGAGTTCGAGCGGCGCACCGGGGTGGGCGCGGTGCTCAATACCTCGTTCAACCTCCACGGCGAGCCCATCGTCGGCGGAGCCGCCGACGCGGTGGACACCTTCGAGCGCTCCGGCCTGCCGCACCTCGCGGTGGGCCACTGGCTCCTCTCGAAGAAGTAATGCCCCAACCTCTCACCCTCTCCCCTCGGGGGAGAGGGCAGGGTGAGGGGTTGCAGGGTGAGGGGTGAGCGCGGTGTCGCTCCCCACGATCGACGCGCCGTGCTTTCTCTGCGGGGCCGCGGGCGCCCGGGCGATCTGGTCCACGCCGGATCGCGCCTTCGCGGTCCCCGGCATCTACAAGGTGGCGCGCTGCGAGTGGTGCGGCTTTCTCTACCAGCGTCCGCGCGTGCGCGACGAGCACCTGGCCGACTGCTACCCGGACCACTACCCGCGCCACCAGGAGCCCTCGCCTCGCGTCCCGTTCAAGGGCTCGCCCGCGCGGGTCCGCGCGGCGCGCTGGGCGCTGGCGTCGCGCCTCGGCTACGCTTCGCTACGGGAGGCGGGCGCGGGGATCGTCACCCGACTCCGGGCCGCGCTCCTGTTCCGACGCCTCAAGTGGGACTGCCCGTCCTGGCGCGGGCAGGGTCGCTACCTGGACGTGGGCTGCGGCTCCGGCGGCGCCCTGGGCGTCGCGCACGCGCTGGGCTGGCGGGTGGCGGGCATCGAGGTGGACGCGGCGGCGGCGGCGAAGGCTCGGCGCTTCAGCCCGCGCGTGCACGTGGGCGACCTCCTCGGAGCACCGTTCGCTCCGGCCGAGTTCGACCTCGTCACCGCCTTCCATGTGCTCGAGCACGTGCCGGATCCGGTGGCCGCGGTGCGGCGCATGCTCGGATGGCTGGCGCCCGGCGGGCTGCTCGTCGTCGAGGTGCCGAATGCGGGCGGCCTCGGGGCTCGGCTCTTCGGCCGGGCCTGGTCGGGGCTCGATCTGCCGCGACACCTCTCGCACTTCACGCCGGAGACGCTCGGTCGCGTCGTGACGCAGGCCGGGGGCCGGGTCACCTGGTGCTGGCATCAGGCGAAGCCGCGCTACTACCTGTGGAGCCTGGGCTTCTGGCTGCGCGACCGTGAGCTCGTGGGCCTGGCGCGTATCGCCGAGTGGCGGGTGGTGTATGGGCTGCTGAAGGCCTTGCTCGAGGTGACGCTGCCGGTGGTGCGGTGGGCCGGGCGCGGGGAGGTGATCCGGGTGGGTGTGGAGGGGATGGCGGTGACCTCTCAACCGGTGAGCCCCACCACCCCTCACCCTGCCCTCTCCCCCGAAGGGAGAGGGGTATAGGAGGAAGGGCGCTTAATAGCCGAGGGTGCGGTTTACCTGGTGGCGGAGCGGGCGGTTGGCGGCGTAGCGGCGCAGGTTGTCGTTGAAGATGGGGCCGATCTCGCGCGGGGTGCTGGGGCCCGAGATGTGTGGCGTGATCGCGACGTTGTCGAGGCCCCAGAGGGGATGATCGGCGGGTAGCGGCTCGGTGTCGAACACGTCGAGCACCGCGCCGCCGATGCGGCGCGCCCGCAGCGCGGCGAGCAGCGCGGCCTCGTCCACGATCGGCCCGCGGGCGACGTTGATCAGCCACGCCGCCGGCTTCATCGCGGCCAGCTCGGCCGGGCCCAGCAGGCCGCGGGTCTCCGCGCTGAGCGGCAGGGTCAAGACGACGAAGTCGGCCCGCGCGAGCGCGGACCGGAGCGCCTTCGCGCGGTAGACCCGCTCGGCGGCGCGGAAGGCCCGGCCGCCGCGCGTGACCCCGACGACGCGCATCCCGAGGGCCCGCGCGGCGCTCGCGATGCTCCGGCCGATGTCCCCCAGGCCGACCACGCAGAGGGTCCGGCCGCGCAGGGGGATGGGATCCACGGGCGCCCAGCGCCGCTGCCGCTGGCTCGCGCGGAAGCCGTCCATCCTTTGCGTGACCCAGAGGCACCAGCCGAGCGTGTACTCCGCCATCCACGGTCCGAAGATGCCCGCGGCGCGGGTGATGCGGACTCCGGCCGGCACCTCGGGCACCAGCAGCCGCTCGACCCCCGCGCCCATGCACTGGATCCAGCGGAGCTGCTTCGCGCGGCCCAGCAGCGGCCGCGGCGGGCCCCAGCAGTAGAAGATCTCGGCGTCGAGGGCGGCCGCGGCGGCTTCGTCGGGTGTCGAGGCCACGTGCACGCGGAAGGCGCGCGAGGGCAGTCGGATGAGGTCGGCGTAGGCGCGGGCCTCCCCCGGGTCCGGGTAGTACACGAGGATGCCGCGGGTCACGCGCCGATCTTGGAGAGGAGCCGGTCCTCGAACGAGAAGTCCACGGGCCGCTCGGCGGTGCGCTGGGCCCGGTACCATTCCCAGGTTTGCGCGAGGCCCGCGTGGAGCGTGTAGCGGGGGCGCAGGCCCAGCTCGGCGCGAAGCTTCGTGGTCGTGTGGACTGCGTGGCAGTCGTAGACGAGGTTCTGGCCGAAGACCGGGCCGGTCTTGTCGAAGCTCTTGAGCAGCGCGGCGTCGAAGTGCCGGAGGGTGACGGGCCGGTCCATCACCGCGGCGATCAGCTCCACGAAGCCGACCTGGCTGATCACGTCCTCGCCCATGACGTTGTAGGCCCGGCCGTAGCTGCGCTCATCGCCGAGCAGCGCGGCCATGACCCCGGCGAGGTCCTCGACGTGACCGAACTGGCGCAGCCAGCCGCCGAGACCGGGCACGAGCACGGGCCGCCCGCGGTGGATGCGGTCCATGAAGAAGGTTTCGTTGTTCCGCGTATTGAGCGGGCCCATCACGTGGGTGGGGCGGACGATGGTGACGGGCAGTCCCCGGCTGCGGTGACGCTCCAGCAGCACGTCCTCGCCGCCGATCTTGTGGCGCGCGTAGTCGCCCCAGTAGAAGCTTCGGGGGGTCTCCTCGGAGTAGGGGAGGGGCAGGGCGTGGTCGTACACGCGGCACGTGGAGACGAAGACGACGTGGGGCGAGCCGGCCAGCGCGTCCACCAGCGCGGCGACGTCCTCGGGCAGGGTCGGCGCATAGGTGACGTCGAAGACGCCGTCCCAGCGCTGCCCGCCCAGCCGTTCCCGGAGCCCCGCGTGGTCCTTGCGGTCGCCGGTGATCGTGGCGACGCCGGGGGGCAGGCGATCCGGGTGGCGGCCGCGGTTGAAGACGGTGACCTCGTGGCCGAGCCGCTGCAGCGCCCGGAGCAGATGCAGGCTGATGAACTCGGTGCCGCCCATGACGAGCACGCGCATGACCGCGCCAATTCTATCAGAGCCAGCCGGAGCGCTTGAAGCGGTAGTAGAGGATGCCGCAGAGGGCCACCGTCACCGCCATGACCACCGGGTAGCCCCAGCGCCACTGCAGCTCCGGCATGACGTCGAAGTTCATGCCGTAGATGCCCGCGATCATGGTGGGGACCGCGAAGATGGCGGCCCAGCCGGTGATGCGCTTGGTGGCTTCGTTCTGGGCGATGGTGGTGAGCGAGAGATTGGCCTCGAGCGCAGTGGAGAGCATCTCGCGCAGGCCGTCCACCTTCTCGTTGAGCCGGATCGCGTGGTCGTAGACGTCGCGGAAGTACGGGCGGGCGTCGTCCGGGATCAGGTCCAGGTCGGTCCGGATGAGGCGATTGCAGATGTCGACGAGCGGGGAGACCCCCCGCTTGATCTCGAGCAGATCGCGCTTGAGGGTGTAGATCCGCATCGTCGTCTCGCGGCTGATCCGCTCGTTGAAGATCGCATCCTCGAGGGCTTCCAGATCGTCCTCGAGCGCGTCCACGATCGGGAAATACTGGTCCACCACGAAGTCCATGATGGCGTGGAGCACGAAACCGGGACCCTTGGCCAGGAGGTGCGGGGTCGCCTCGCAGCGCGTGCGCACGTCGGCATAGGAGAGGGAGGCCCCGTGGCGGACCGTGACCACGTAGCGGGACCCGACGAAGAGGTGGGTCTCGCCGAAGGCGATCCTCCGCTGCTCCCGGTCCGGCTGGGCGGTCCGCAGCGCGATGAAGAGGGAGTCCCCATAGCGCTCCAGCTTGGGCCGCTGGTGGGCCAGGTGGGCGTCCTCGATGGCGAGGTCGTGCAGCTCGAACTCGGCCTGCACCTGCTTGAGCAGCGCCTCGTCGGGCTCGTAGAGGCCGATCCAGACGAAGCGATCGTCCTGCTTCAGGACCTCACTGATGTCCTCCAGTTCGACGTTGGCCACACGGCTGCCGCCCGCGTAGGCGGCGCACGCGACGACCGGTCCGGTGCTGTGGCCGGGGCTCATGGCCTACGCGTCATCCCACCGTGACCGCCACGCAGGTGGTGGTGCGTGTCACCCCGTCGATGACGCCGATGGAGTCGGTGACGAGGCTGCCGATGGAATCGAGAGACTGGCCGTCCACCACCGCGATGAAGTCGTAGGGCCCGGTGACCGCGTCCATGGCCGCCACCGTCGCCCGCGGGTTCTTGATCTTGGCCAGCGCCCTCTTGACGTTCTTGGTCTTGCCCGCGGCGGTCTCGATCAGCACGTACGCCTTCATGGTCGTCTCCTTTGTCAGCCGAGGATCCACCAGGCCGCCAGCGCGGCCAGCGCGAGCGCGGCGGTGCCCGCGGCCCGGCGGAAGTCGGTGCGGAAGAACGGGATCGAGAAGAACGGGGAGCGGCGCTGGGACGGCCGGAGGCGGCCGTCGAGGAGCCCGTTCACCACCGCCATCGCTTCGTCCATCAGCACCAGGGTGGTGACGCGGGCGAAGGTCGGATCGGCCATGGCGGGATGGCCGACATAGCCCCGGCCGCCGTTGCGCACGGCATAGTTGGAGCGGAGGCGCTCCGCGAGCGAGTAGCGCGCGGCGGGAAGGGTGCGGTAGCCGTCGTCCACCAGATCGGGCCGCAGCACGAGCATGATCGAAGTCTCCCACCACCCGCCGTGCGCGTCCTCGGAGAATGCCTGGCGCTCCGCCTCCGACAGCGGCCGGCCGAGGCCGGCTTCGATGCGCGGCAGGAAGCGGCCCCGCAGGAACTCCCACGCCAGGTGGCCGGTGAAGGACGCCATCGTGATGCGATGGCGCCGGGAGACGATGGCGGCCGCCTCTTCCAGCGCGACCAGGTGGCCGGGCCCGCCGTGGCCGTTCGAGACCAGCACGTGGCGGAAGCCGGCGCGGCCGAGCGCGGAGCCGTAGTCCACCACCGCGTCGCGGACCACCCGCTGACGGACGGCCATCGTGCCCACCGAGTCGAAGGTGAACGAGCCCAGGTGGAGCGTGGGCGCCAGCACCACCGCCCAGCCGGGCCGGCTCGACACGAGGCGCCCGGCGATGGACTCGGCGAAGTGGCGGGCCGTGAAGGCGTCCACGCCGAGCGGCAGGTGGGGGCCGTGCGTCTCGAGCGGGCTCACGGTCAGGATCACCACGGTGCGCGCGCGATCGAGCGCGTCGAGCTCCGGGGTGGACAGCTCCTCCAGACGGTGGATCGTCAAAAGCTGCTCCCGCGCGTGGCGGCCAGGTAGTCGTCCTTGGCCCGCTCCAGCTCGGCCACGATCGCCTGTCGCTCGGCCAGGAGCCGCGTCGTGGACTGGCGGTGGGTGAGCGAGAGCAGGCCGAAGCGGAGCTGGCTACGCAGCCGGCCCATCCCGCCCAGGTACCGATAGGCGATCAGGCCGCTCAGCGGCAGGGAAGCCGCGAAGCCGAGGGCCCACGGGAGACCCAGCAGCCGCCAGACAATCCAGGTCTCGATTGCCCAGAAGATGGGGAATGCCACGACGCTGGCCAGGAGCCGGGTGGTGGCGTAGTCGGTCTCCTTGCGCGCCGTGCGTCGGGCCAGCCAGCACGGGAGGAGATAGGGCAGGCCGTTGACGGCCAGGCCGTAGGCGAAGAACGGCAACCCGATCGAGGCCTCCCACGAGTGTCGCAGCCGGGTGCGGGCGCCCGCACGTTCGGCGCGGGCGCGTACCGCCTGGTCCCGCACCCGGTAGGTGGCCAGCAGGGCGCGATACCGCAGAAGGCCCGCCCAGAGCCGCTCGACCCGCTCGGGATCGCGCTCCTCGAAGTGGGCCGCCGCGTCCGCGATGGCGCGGGACAGGCGCAGGGGATCGATCTGGCGCGCGCCGAGCCCGCGCTCGTCCTGCAGCTCGCGGATCAGGTCGCCCCGGTACAGCTCCTCGACGGCGCGGATCAGCTCCTGGCGCTCGGGCCGAGCCACGTTCAGGATCTCGGCCTCCATACCCCACTGGATGGCGGCGGTGAGGGCCTCGACGGCCTTCGCCGGCTCCTGCCGGTACACGGAAGCGTACGGGGTGAGCGCGATCGGCTCCCCGAAGGAGACGCGCACGTGGCCCCGGAACGCCTTGCGCGCCTCGAAGGTGAGGCCCACCGGAATCAGGGTCAGCGGCGCACCCCGGCCGGAGGTCTGCCCCGAGGCCTGCCCAGACGCCTGGTAATCTAGCGCGATCCGGGCCGCGCCGGTCTTGATGCGCTGGACACGACGCTCCGCATGCGTGGTGCCCTCGGGGTAGATGCCGATGAGATGGCCCTGCTCGAGCGCGCGGAAGCACGCGGCGAAGGCGTCGGCGTTCTTGTCCATCCTCTCGGGGTCGTCCTGCTTGCGGTATACCGGGATGGCCCCGCAGGCCCGCAGGAAGCGGGCGACCAGGGGATTCCGGAAGAGCGCGGCGGTGGCCAGGTAGTGGACCTTCCGGGACAGGACGCCAGCGACCAGCAGGGAATCGATCAGGTTGTTGGGGTGGTTGATGCACAGGAGCACCGGTCCCGAGGCGGGGACCAGCTCGGCGCGAACCACGTCGACGTCCCTGAAGAAGAACCAGAGCCAGAAACGGCCAACTCCGCGGACTAACGAATAGAATCGATCGCTCGTCACTTGGCGAGATACCGCTTGAGGGTGGGCGTGAACGCCGGCCAGCTCTCGATCGGCCGCCGGCCGGTGAAGTCCACGCGCGTCCCGCGCTCGGTGGCGTGGTCGGCCGGGTCGAAGCGCGCGGTCAGGGTCATGGTCTGGCCGTCCGCTCGGACCTGGAGTCTCTCGCCGGCGCTCTTGTCGGTGAGCCGGGCGGTGAGCAGATAGAAGCCGTCGGGGTCGGTTTCTCCCCGGTACGCGAGGCCGGTCTTCTCCCGCCGCAGCTCCACCGGCACGCCGCGGCGCCCCCGGCTCGCCGCGTCGGTCACGTAGCCGAGCACGGTGTACCGGTACGAGACCTGGTGCTCCGCCCGGGCCTCTCGAACGATGGTCCGCGCACCGGGGACCAGCCGCGAGGCCGCGGCGAGCGCGCCCGCCAGCCCGAGCGCCCGGATGGCCGCGCGGCGGGCCGTCACGGGGCTAGGCCGCGAGATCGGAGGAGCGGATGCGCTTCACGCCGGCCTTCGTCATCTGCCCCCACGCCTTGGCCAGCGAGCCATTGGTGTCGATGCCGCGGCAAGCGTCCTCGACCACCAGGGCGCCGAGGCCGATCTTGCGCGCGTCCAGCGCCGACCAGCACACGCAGAAGTCGGTGGCGAGCCCCACCAGGTACACCTGACGGAAGCCGCGGTCGCGGACATAGCCCGAGAGCCCGGTCGTGGCCTTGCCGTCGGCCTCGAAGAAGGCCGAGTAGGAATCCATCTGCCTGCGATAGCCCTTGCGGATGATCAGCTCGGCGTGCGGGATCTTGAGATCCTTGTGGAAGTCGGCCCCGGGGGTGCCCTGCACGCAGTGGTCCGGCCAGAGCACCTGGGTGCCGTAGGAGAGCGTGGTGGTCTCGAAGGGCTTCTTGCCCGGATGCGCGGAGGCGAAGGAGATATGGCCCGGGGTGTGCCAGTCCTGGGTCATGATCACGTGCTCGAAGCCGGCCGCGATCTGATTCACGAGCGGCACGATCTGGTCGCCCTCCTTGACCGGCAGGGCGCCACCCGGAATGAAATCGTTCTGCACGTCCACCACGAGGAGCACGTCGCGCCCGCCGGGCTTGATCTTCCCGCCCTTGCCCTGAGCCCACGCCCGCGTCGCCCCGGCCCCGGCCGCCAGGATGCCGCCCATCGCGCCGCTGAGAAACTGCCGCCGATCCGTGGTCATGATGCCTCCCCCTTCGCGGCGGCGGCCCGGCCCGCCCGCCTGCGCCGAGAGTATAGGCCTTGTCCGGGCTAGCGTGCCACCGGCTCGATGACGACCGCGGTGCCGTAGCAGAGCACCTCGGTTACGCCGGCGGCCACGTCGTTGGCGTCGTAGCGCATGCCCACGATGGCGTTGGCCCCGGTCTGGGCCGCGTGCTCCAGCATGAGGTCGAAGGCCTCCTGGCGCGCCCGCTCGCACAGCTCGGTATAGAGCGTGATGTTGCCGCCGAACAGGGTCTGGATGGTGGCGCCGATGTTCACGATGACATTGCGCGAGCGCACCGTGATGCCGCGGACCACGCCGCGGTAGGCCACGATGCGGTGGCCGTCGAACTCGAGCCCGGTCGTCACCCACTGCGAATGGATGGGCATTCGGTCCTCAGTCCACGATCGCGATGCCTTCGATCTCGATCAGGCAGTCGTCGTCGTAGAGCCCCTTGATCTCGACGAGGGTCATGGCCGGGTAGTGGCGGTCGAAGTACTCGCGGTAGACCGCGCCGATCTCGCGGCGGTAAGACTTGTACTCGGTCTTGGAGAGGACGTAGATCGTGAGCTTGACGATGTCGTTCATCTGGCCGGCGCGGGCGGTCAGCACCGCCTTCAGGTTCTCGCACACCTGACGGAACTGGGCGACCACATCGCCCTTGCCGACCACCCGCCCCTCCTGGTCGTGCGCGACCTGGCCGGCGATGTAGAGGGTCTTGCCGCCCTGCACCTCCCAGCCGTGGGCGAAGCCGGCGGGCTTGGGCAGGCTCGGCGGATTGATGGGCTGCATGAGCTTCGCCATGGAAGTTCTCCTCTCAGTGTGCCCGCTCCCCTCACCCTGCCCTCTCCCCAGAGTGGAGAGGGTTCCTTGAAACCCCTCTCCCCCGGAGGCGGCGAGGGTTCCTTGAAACCCTCTCCCCTCTGGGGAGAGGGCAGGGTGAGGGGAGTGGGCTTGCCGTCAACCGAACGGGTTCCAGGTGGTGACTTTCACGGGCGCGATCTTGTAGATCCGGCGCACTTCGCCCGGGAAACGGTAGCTGTCGGGATACCGATCGCGCCCCAGGTAGCGTCGCGCGAGCTGGTCGAGGTGCGCGTCGGCGCCGGCTTCGTCGATCGCCACCACCGGCCCGCGCACCGCGAGGTAGCGATCGGGGTTGTCCGGGTCGGGGATCTCGATGGCGACGTGGCGGCGCTCGGTCATGTTGAGGTCTTTCCGGCGCCCGGCCGCCGAGTTGATCAGGATGTGGTGGCCGTCGTAGTCCACCCACACCGGCGTGACCTGGGGCGTGCCGTCCGGCATGAGGGTGGCGAGGTGCGCGAAGGCGGCCTTCTGGAAGAGGTCCAGGTACTCGGCCGGGATGGGGCCGGCCACGGGCCGGCCGCGCTTCCAGTCGTCGTAGCGCCGGGTGAAGGCCGGATCCATCTGCTTGAGGCGCTCGTAGCCGATGCGCCGGCTCCGCATCATGTGCTTGTAGGCGAAGGGCACGGGCTCGAGCTCGAGGTGCGGCTCCACCCGCTCGAGCCACTCGAGGCTCCGGAGCGCCGCCTGCTGAAAGGCGTCCACCACCGGCTTGCGGGCGCCCTCGTAGGCGGCCAGGGCCGCGGTCACCGGGCCCGGCCGCTCGAAGGCGGCGGCGAGCGCGATGGCGTCCTCCAGCGCGAGCTTCGTGCCCGAGCCGATCGAGAAGTGCGCGGTGTGCGCCGCGTCGCCCACCAGGACCGTGTGGCCGTGATGCCAGCGCCGGTTCTTGACGAGGGGAAAGTTGAGCCACTTGACGAAGTTGTTCGAGAGGAGCGGCTCGCCGTCCAGATCGTCTCTGAAGACCCGGGCGAGGTAGCGGCAGGCGTCGGAGTCGGACATGCGGTCGAAGCCCGCCCGCGCCCAGGTCTCGGGCGGGCACTCCACGATGAAGGTGCTCGCGGCGGGGCCGAACTTGTAGGCGTGAGCGATGAACAGCCCGTCGGCATTGCCGCGGAAGATCATCACCAGGCCGTGGAAGAGGCGGGGCGTGCCGAGCCACACGTAGCGGTTCTGCCGGATGTCCACCGAGGGCTGGAAGAAGTCGGCGTGGGCGCGCCGCACGAGGCTGTTGGCGCCGTCGGCGCCCAGCAGGAGATCGCAGTCCGCCAGCTCGGCCGGATCGGCCACCGCGGTGCGGAAGCGCAGGTCGACCCCCAGGGTCCGGGCACGCTGGTGCAGGATGTGGAGGAAGGTGAGGCGGGCGATGCCCGAGAAGCCGTTGCCGTGGATCGAGACCTTCTCGCCCCGGTGCACCACGTCCACGTTGTCCCAGGTCTGGCTGGCCTTCGTGATCGCGGCGTAAGTCGGCTCGTCGTGGTCCTTCAGGAAGGCCAGGGTGCGGTCGGAGAAGACGATGCCCCAGCCGAAGGTGTCGTCGGGGGCGTCGCGCTCGACCACCGTGATCCGGTGCGACGGATCGCGCCGCTTCATGAGGATGGCGAAGTAGAGCCCGGCGGGGCCGCCGCCCAGAATGTTGATCCTCACGAGAGCACCACGGTCTCCCCGGTCCGGCCGGCCGCGGAGTCCGAGGCCAGCTCGAGGACGACCTCGGCGACCTGCTCGGGGCGGAGGAGCTGGCCGGACTCGTTGAAGCGCGCCAGGGCTCCCAGGGCCTGCGCGAAGAGCTGCCCGGTCTTCTCGCTGATCCGCTTGGCGGCCCGCCACGTCATCTCGGTGCTCACGAAGCCCGGGCAGACCGCGTTCACGGTGACGCCGCGGCCCGCGGTCTCGGCGGCGACCGCCCGGGTGAGCCCGACCAGGGCGTGCTTGGAGGCGGCGTAGGCCGAGATGTACGGCGCCCCCGCGAGGCCTGCGGTGGAGGCGATGCTGACGACGCGGCCCCAGCCGCGCTCCAGCATGCCGGGCAGCAGCGCGCGGGTGAACAGGTACGGCGCGGTGGCGTTGATGGCGAGGTGCCGCTGCCAGAGGGCCAGGTCGGTGCGGGCGAGCGGCTCCGCCTCCGCGATGCCCGCGTTGTTGACGAGGATGTCGATGGGCGAGCGCTCCGAGCGGATGCGGTCGAGGGCCACCGCGACCGCTTCGTGGTCGGCCACGTCGAGCACGTAGACGAGCGGCTCGGGCGCGCCGGCCTCGGTGAGCTCGATGGCCACGCCGCGGAGGCGGCCCGCGGTCCGCCCGGTCAGCACGAGGGTGGCCCCCGCGCGGCCGAGCGCCAGGGCCACCGCGCGGCCGATTCCCCGGCCGCCGCCGGTCACGAGCGCGGTCCGGCCCTCCAGGGTGTCGGTCATGCGGGGCGGTCGGTGAGCGTTGAAGGGCGCATCCGCGCGCGATTATACTCCGCGCTCGGACCGCGGGGCCCGGGCCCGGTTGACATCGGTGTGACATCCGGGGTGTCGGGGAGGTGGTAGTCTCCGGACTGGAGGCCTGACATGACGAGACGGCGACTACTTCAGTGGGTGCTGGGTGCCGGCGTGGTCGGGGCGGCCGCGCCGTTCGCCGGGGCGGAGGACAAGGCGGGCAAGACGGCGACCACGCCATTCGAAGTGGCGATGTCCGAGGCCGATTGGCAGAAGCGCCTCACCGCGGCCCAGTTCACGGTGCTCCGCAAGCACGGGACCGAGCGGGCCGGGAGCAGCCCGCTCGACAAGGAGTATCGCCGGGGGGTCTATCACTGCGCGGGGTGCGAGCTGGCGCTCTTCTCGTCGGACACGAAGTTCGACAGCCGCACCGGCTGGCCCAGCTTCTGGGCGCCACTGCCCGACGCGGTCGGCACGAAGACGGATCGGTCCTTCCTGATGGCCCGGACCGAGGTGCACTGCCGGCGATGCGGTGGGCACCTGGGTCACGTCTTCGACGACGGGCCGAAGCCAACCGGCCAACGCTATTGCATGAACGGGGTCGCGCTCGCCTTCCGGGCGGCCTGAGCCATGCGCGCGATCATCGCGATGCTGCTCTGCGTGGCTTCCGTCGGAGCCGCCGACGCCCAGGAGCTTGCCCGGGCCACCTTCGCGGGCGGGTGCTTCTGGTGCATGGAGCCGCCGTTCGACAAGCTGGCCGGCGTCATCTCGACCACCTCGGGCTACACGGGCGGCCGCACCGCGAACCCGACATACGAGCAGGTCTCGGCGGGACAGACCGGCCACACCGAGGCGGTCGAGGTGGTGTACGACCCTCGGACGGTGACCTACGCGCAGCTCCTGGACGTGTTCTGGCGCAACATCGACCCGCTGACCGCCAACGCGCAGTTCTGCGACGCGGGGAGCCAGTACCGATCCGGGATCTTCGTGCACGACGAGACGCAGCGCCGGATGGCCGAGGAATCCAAGCGCGCGGTCGCGCAGCGCCTGCAGAAGCCGGTCGTGACCGAGGTCGCGGCCGCCGCGAAGTTCTGGATCGCGGAGGAATACCACCAGGACTATTACAAGAAGAACCCGGTCCGCTACCAGTTCTACCGCGCCGGTTGCGGCCGCGACCAGCGCCTGGAAGCGGTCTGGGGGCCGGCGGCGAAGGACCGAGCCGGAACTCGCTGAGACCAGCAGGCGAGCCCGGCCTATGCGTGAACACGGGCGCCACCCTCACCCCGACCCTCTCCCTCGCCGAGGGAGAGGGGGCCGTTTCGATCCCCTCGCCCCCGGAGGGGGAGAGGGGCCGGGTGAGGGGGCTGGTGGAGGGGGCGGGCCGGACGCGGGACACGCATTCGTGAATAACGCGGGCTAGACCCGGCGCTCGCGCGGGCGAGTATACTACCCGGGCTCCATGAGCCGCCCCTTCGAGCAGGCCACGCTCGCCGACGCCGTCGGACGTCTCCGCGCGGGAATGAAGGTGCTCCTCGCGCCGGGCTGCGGCGATCCTACCGCGCTCGTGGCCGAGATCCTGCGGCAGGCCGACCGGCTGGCGCCGCTCACCCTGATGGGTGGATTGCGCCTGGACGACTATCCCTTCGGCGCCCCGGCGTACGCGGGCAAGATCCGCTTCGCCACCTGGCACATGTCACCCCGTCTCGCCGAGGCGGCCGCCCGGGGGGACGTGGACTTCGTCCCCGCGCGCTACTTCGACACGGTGAGTCTGTTCGCGGCGGGGGGGCGGTGGGCGCCCGACGCGGTGCTGGTGCACGCCGCGCCCCCCGACCGCGGCGGGTATCTGTCGCTCGGGGTCTCGGTGAGCTACTCGTTGCCCGCGGCTCGGCGCGCCCCGCTGGTGATCGCCCAGGTCAACCCGCGCATGCCCCGCACCCTGGGCAATGCCTTCCTCCATCACTCCCAGGTGGACGTGTGGACGCCGGTGGAGCACCCGCTGCTCGAGTACCCGCCGACGCCGGTCGGGGAGGTGGAGCGGCGGATCGCGGGGCACGTCGCCGAGCTCGTCCCGGACGGGGCCACGCTGCAGGTGGGCGTCGGCTCGATCCCGCAGGCGGTGATGGAGGCGCTCGCGGGCAAGAAGGACCTGGGCGTGCACTCTCTCCTGG
Organism: Candidatus Rokuibacteriota bacterium; assembly: GCA_040902305.1. Taxonomy (GTDB): domain Bacteria; phylum Methylomirabilota; class Methylomirabilia; order Rokubacteriales; family CSP1-6; genus CAMLFJ01. Next base: position 30,585 of record JBBDXN010000034.1, read on the forward strand.
TCGAGCACATGCTGCCGCTGGTGCGGAGCGGGGTCATCACCAACGCGCGCAAGCGCCTGCATCCCGGCCGCATGGACGTGGGCGAGATCATGGGCACCGCCGCGCTCTTTCAGTGGAGCCACGAGAATCCCCTCGTCAACATGGAGCCCTCCGACGTGGTGCACGATCCGGAGGTGGTAGGCGCGCTCGGCGACTTCGTCTCGGTGAACTCAGCTTTGGAGGTGGATCTCCTCGGCCAGGTCAACGCGGAGAGCGTGGACGGGCGGCAGGTGACCGGCATCGGCGGGCAGTTCGACTTCGTGCTGGGGGCGGCGCGGGCGGAGCGGGGGCGGTCCATCATCGCGCTGCCCGCCACCGCGGGCCGCGCCACGCGCTCCCGAATCGTCAGCCGGCTGGGGGCAGGGGCGCGGGTGACCACGCCGCGCTTCCTGGCGGACTACGTGGTGACCGAGCACGGGGTGGCGGCGCTGCGCGGACAAAGCGACGCCGGGCGGGCGCGGGAGCTGCTCCACATCGCCGACCCGGCGTTCCGGGACTCGATCGAGCGGGAGATCAGGCCTTGAGCTTGTCGATCTCCGTGAAGACCTCCTGATCCTCCGGGAAGCGGTAGGTCACCTGATTGTCGTAGATCATCTTGTCGTCGGCCTCGACGGTGAAGATGCCCCCGACGCCTTCGCGCAGCTCGGAGACGATGCCGTACTTACTCTTGATGGCGGCCTGCAAACTGGAGGCCTGGGGCAGATAGTTTCACTCGCCGCAGTACGTGATCCGGATGTGCATCCGAGTCCTCCTTTGCGCAGGTTTGCGCCGGCCTGTCGCGTATGATACGAACGCCCGCGGGGGCTGTCAAATGACTCGGCACCTCTTGATCGATACCGATCCCGGCATCGACGACGCGCTGGCGATCCTGCTCGCCCTGCGCTCCCCCGACGCGCGCGTGGAAGCCGTCACCACCGTCGCCGGCAACGTGCCGGTGGACCGGGCGACCGCGAACGCGCGGCGCATCCTCGCCGTCGCCGCTCCCGAGCCGCCGCCGCCCCTGGCCTGCGGTGCTGCGGCCCCGCTCAAGCGCGCCCTGGTCACCGCCGGCCACGTCCACGGCCAGGACGGGCTCGGCAACCTGGAGCGCTTCGTCGAGCCCGACGGCCGGCCCCGCTATCCGGAGCCCAGCCACGCCCTTGAGATGCGTTCGGGGCCGGAAGTGATTCTCGATGAGGTGGACCGGTGGGGCTCCGAGCTGACCATCGTGGCCCTGGGGCCGCTGACCAACCTGGCCCTGGCCCTCGAGCGCGACCCCCGCCGGTTGGGCCGGGCCGGACGCATCGTGGTCATGGGCGGCGCCATCGCGGTGCCGGGTAACGTGACCCCGGCCGCGGAGTTCAATTTCTACGTGGACCCCGAGGCCGCCGCGGCGGTGCTCGAGGCGGGCCTCGACGTGGAGCTGATCTCGCTCGACGTGACACGCCGGGTGGTGCTGGCCCAGGCCGCGCTCACCGAGCGGCTGCGGCGGTGCTCCGACCGGGTGGCGCGCTTCATCCTCGACATCACCCTGCACGGCTTCGCCTTCGGGGAGGAGCGGGAGAGCGGCGGTATCGTGCTGCACGACCCGCTCGCCATGGCGGTGGCCCTCGATCCTTCGCTGGTCACCTTCGAGGCGGTCTGCGTGGAAGTCGAGTGCGAGGGGAAGCTCACGCGCGGCCTCTCGCTGGCGGATCGCCGCGAGATCGCCTCGCACCGCAAGCGCGCCCCCACCTGCCGCGTCGCGGTAGACGTGGACGCCGAGCGCGTGCTCGAGATGGTGCTGGAGCGCCTGTGCCCCGCCTCTGCGTGATCGGATCCGCCAACCTCGACTTCACGGTGGCGTTGCCCCGCCTCCCGCGCGTGGGCGAGACGGTGTCCGCGGGCACCCTGCTCGTCAACCGGGGGGGCAAGGGCGCGAACCAGGCGGTGGCGGCCCGGCGCCTGGGGGCCGAGGTGCGGATGATCGGCTGCGTGGGCGACGACGACTCGGGCGGCGAGATCCGTCGCGCGCTGCTGGAGCAGGGGATCGGCGTGGACGGCCTCGTGACCACGCCGGAGGCCGCCACCGGCACCGCGCTGATCTTCGTGGATCAGGAGGGGCGCAACCAGATCGCGGTGGCTCCCGGCGCCAACCATCGCCTCACCGTCGAGATGGCGCGCCGCGGGGAGGACGCGATCGCGTGGGCCGAGGTGCTGGTCACCCAGCTCGAGGTCCCGGTGCCGGTGGTCCGCTGGGCGCTCGAGACGGCGCGCCGGCACGGCGTGACCACCGTGCTGAACCCCGCGCCGGTGCAGGAGCTGTCCGACGAGCTGCTGGGGCTGGTGGACTATCTCACCCCGAACGCGGGAGAAGTGATGGCCCTCACCGGCATCGAGGTGCAGGATCTCGATTCGGGCCGGCAGGCGGCGGCGCGACTCGTCGAGCGCGGCGCGGGCGCCGTCATCATCACGCTGGGCGAGCAGGGCGCGCTCGTGTGCGACGGGGGCTCGGTGGTGCACTTCGAGGCCTTCCCGGTGGAGTCGGTCGACACCACCGGCGCGGGCGACGCCTTCAACGGCGCGCTGGCGGTCGGCCTCGCCGCCGGGGGTACCCTCGAGCAGGTCATCCCGCTCGCGAGCGCCGCCGCCGCGCTCACCTGCACCCGCCGCGGCGCCCAGGACGCCCTCCCCACCCGCGCCGACGTCGAGCGCTTCCTCCAATCCCTTCGCTAGCCCGGGGGTCAGGTCTTACATTCCGACATTTCGGCTCGGGTGCAGGGAGTCTTCGGAACGGAAAACGGGCGGGTGGCACCGGGGTGGCCCTCACCGGGCGGCCGGAGTGGGCCCCCGAGCCCGGTGCGCCGCTCGAAGAGGGGCGAGTCCGGCGAGCGGGTGGCGAAGGCCGAGCCGGTGAGGGCCACGCCGGTGACAGGACCCGCCCGCCTCACGCGGCGGGGACAGCCGCACCGCGGGCGAAATGTCGGAATGTAAGACCTGACCCCTAGCGAAGCTTCGCGCGGAGGGCGTCGACGCGGGTTACTGCTTCGCGGATGCGGGACTCGCTGAGGGTGCCGGCGGCGATGGCGCGGGTGATGGCGGCGACGACGCGCTCGGCCGCGCGGTCGTCCACCGGGCCGGTGTTCTGTCCGATCAGGAGCACGTCCACGCCGGCCCCGAGGGCGAGGACCGCCGCGTCCTCGAGCCCGTAGTGCTGGGCGATGGCGCCCATCAGCAGATCGTCCGAGACCGCCACCCCGTGGTAGTCGAGCCAGCCGCGCAGCACCCGGTTCACCGTGTAGCGTGACAGCGTGGCCGGGTCCCACGGGTCGAGCCCGCGATTGAACACGTGCGCGGTCATGACGCTATCGGCCAGCCCCGCCGCGATCAGCGCGCGATACGGCGCCAGCTCCACGCGCAGCTCGGCGGTGTCGCTCACGTCGGTGAAGCCCAGATGCGAGTCGCGCCGGCTCGACCCGTGGCCGGGGAAGTGCTTGAGCGAGGTGAGCACGCCCGCCTCGTGCATCCCGAGCACGAAGGCCCGCGCGTGCGCGATCACGCGATCCGGGTCCGGGGAGTAGGTGCGGCCGATCGCCACCACCGCCGGGTTGGCCGGGTTCACCGCCACGTCCACGACTGGGGCGAGGTTCCAGTTGATCCCGGCCTCGCGCAGCATCGCGCCCATCCGCCGGGCCTCGGCCTGGGTGAAGGCGGGATCATCGCGCTCGCCCAGCTCCCGGGCCTCCAGGGTCGGCGGATAGCCCAGGCGAGGGGACAGGCGCATGACCCGCCCGCCCTCCGCGTCGGCGGCGATGAAGAGGGGCCGCCCGGCGCAGCGGGCCGCGAGGGCCTGCAGATCGCCGGTGAGCGCGGTGATCTGAGCGGGGCTCACCATGTTGCGCGGCTCTCCGGAGGCCGCGAAGCGCTCGAAGAGGAGGACGCCGCCCACCTTCACGTCGCAGACGAGCCGACGGATCTCCTCGTTGCCCGCGACCTGGGTTCCGGTGAAGCCGATGAGGAGCAGCTCGGCGATGCGCAGGCGCGCGGGATCGGGGGCGGGGCGCGGGGCGATCAGCGCGCAGCCGGAGAGCGCGAGCGCGACGACGAGCGCACCGAGCCGACCGGGCAGCCTCACCCGGATCCTCTCCCTCAGGGAGGGAGAGGACGCCATCACGCGCGGGCTCCGCGGGCGGCCGCGACGAGGCGACGGACGCGCTCGACGTCCACCGGACTGGAGAGCCGCCCGTCGCGCTTGATCGAGGTGCCGACGATGACCCCGTCGGCCACCGAGAGCAGCTCCGCGACGGTCTCGGGCGAGGCGCCGCTGCCCACCAGGAGCGGGGCGTCGGGCACCGCGCCGCGCACCCGCTTGAGATCGGCCATGGGCGTGGGCTCGCCGGTGGCCACCCCCGAGACCACGAGGCCGTCGGCGAGGCCGCGCGCATGGCAGTCCCGGGCCTCCTGCTCGATCGGCATCGGGGCCAGCGGCATGCCGTGCTTGGCCTGCACGTCGGCGAGGATCGCGACCGGGACCCCGAGGAGCCGCCGGTAGCGCAGGGTATCGTGGGCGTCCGATTCGATGATGCCCTGGTCGGCCGCCACCGCGCCCCCCTGCACGTTC
>JBBDXN010000034.1:35212-41002 GCA_040902305.1 Candidatus Rokuibacteriota bacterium
GCGCACGAAGCGCGCGCCGGTGGCGGCGGCCACCGCGAGGGCGGAGCGGACGTCGTTCTTGAGCACGTTGACGCCGACCGGCAGCGGCAGCGCGCGGCGCATCTCGGCGATCGCGACGGCCATGCCGGCCACGCTGGCCGGGTCCACCCGCCGGGCGCTGAAGGGGACGTCGCCGTGATTCTCCACGAGCAGCGCGTCCGCGCCACCCTCCGCGAGGGCGCGCGCGTCGTCGAGGGCGGCGCGCACGAGGGCCGGCATGTCACCGTCCCAGCGTGGGCTGCCCGGCAGCGCGCGCAGATGCACCATGCCGATCACGGCGCGGGTGACGCGAGCGGGCAGTCCGAGAAGCTCAGCGAGCGTCATCGGGAGCCAGAGTCATGTGGCGAAATCATAGCACGCTGGAATATACTGACTCGGTGAGGGCCCCCGAGTCCGGAAGCGCATCGCCGCGAATCTTCTACGGCCCGCCGCGAAACTTCTACGGCCCGCCGCGAATCTTCTACGGATGGTGGGTGGCCCTCGCGCTCTCGACCGTCGTCTTCCTCTCCGCGGGCATCCGCTTCACGATCGGACCCTTCCTGAAGCCGGTGTCGGCTGACCTCGGCCTCGATCGCGGCGGCTTCTCGCTCGTGATCGCGCTCTCGCTGCTCCTCTATGGCGCATTCATGCCCCTGATCGGCCGGCTCGTGGATCGGATCGGCTCCCGCGTGGTCTGCTCGGCGGGCGCGGTGGTGATGGCCGCCTCGCTGGTGCTGAGCGGGCAGATGACGACGGTGTGGGAGTTCTATCTCTACTACGCGGTGATCGGCTCCCTGGGCCTGGCCGCGACCGGCCACGTGATGGGCTCGGTCACGCTCGCCCGCTGGTTCGTGAGGCGGCGCGGCGTCGCGATGAGCTTCCTGGGCTCGGCCTCGATGGCGGGCATGGCCATCCTGGTTCCGGTGGCGATGTGGTGCATCCTGCGCTTCGGGTGGCGCGCGAGCTTCGTCATCCTGGGCATCGGCTCGCTGCTGATCATGCTGCCGCTGACGCTGTGGGTGCTGCGCGACGACCCGGAGAGCCTCGGCCTCGAGCCGGACGGCGTCCCGGCGACGGCCCCGGAGGCGGGGAGCGTGACGTCGGTGATCGAGCGCACCTCGATCGCGGAGGCGCTGCAGGTGCCGTCGTTCTGGCTGCTCACACCGGTCTCTTCAACTGCGGCTTCTCGATGAGCCTGCTCTCGGCCCACGGCGTGCCGATGCTGACCGACCACGGCTTCCATCCGATGACCGCCTCGTCGGCCATCGGCTTCCTGGGCATGACCGCGATCGGCGGCGGCATCACCCTGGGCCTGATCTCCGACCGCTGGGGCCGCAAGCCGGTGCTGGCCGCGGTGTACCTGCTGCGGCTGGTGGCCTTCAGCATGCTGTTCCTGGTGCGGGACCCGGTCCTGCTGCTGATCGTGGCCGCCATCGGCGGGGTCGGCATGTCGGGCAGCCTCGCGATGACCTCCGCGCTGACCGGCGACATCTTCGGCCGCTTCTCGGTGGGCTCGATCTTCGGGCTGATCTTTCTCTCGCATCAGACAGGCTCTTCCCTGGGCTCCTGGCTGGGTGGCTTCCTGTTCGACGTCACCGGCGGCTACGGGGCGGCGTTCTCGGTGGTCGGCGCGCTGCTTTTGATCGCGGCGGCCCTGAGCCTTTCCATCGACGAAGCAGCCCGACCGGCGTGCCGTGCGGTGCCGATGCCGCCGCGTCCGTATCCGGTGGCGGGAGGACGCTGATGGGCTACGACACGATCCGGGTGGACCGGTCCGACGAGATCGCCACGATCACGCTCAATCGGCCGGAGGCGCGCAACGCGATCGACCTCGTCATGCGGCGCGAGCTGCTGACCGCGCTGGACGAGCTGGAAGCGGACACCGCCACCCGGGTGGTGATCCTGACCGGCGGGGGCGGCCACTTCTCGGCGGGCGGCGACGTGAAGACGATGGCGGTCAGGCGGCAGACCGCCGCGGAGGGCCGCGCGCGCGTGGAGTCGCTCAACCGGTTCATCATCCGGCTCTTCGAGTATCCGAAGCCGACGATCGCCATGGTGGACGGCTTCGCGGTCGGGGCCGGCTGCAATATCGCGCTGGCGTGCGACATGGTCATCGCGTCGGACCGCGCGCGCTTCGGGGAGGTCTTCGCCAAGATCGGCCTGGTGCCCGACGGCGGCGGCACCTGGCTACTGCCCCGGCTCGTCGGCCTGGCCAAGGCGAAGGAGCTGGTCTTCTCGGCCGACATCATCGACGCGGCGGAAGCCCTGCGGATCGGCCTCGTCAACCGCGTGGTGCCCGCCGCGGAGCTGCCGGCGGCCACGCGGGCCCTGGCCGCCCGCATCGCGGCCGGGCCCCCGGGGGCCCTGGGTCTCGCCAAGGCGCTGCTGAACCGCTCGGCCACGGTGGATCTGGCCATCGCGCTCGGCTTCGAAGCCTACGCCCAGGCCCAGGCGATCACCTCCGACGACCACGCCGAGGGCGTCCGGGCCTTCCTGGAAAAGCGCCCGCCCAAGTTCACCGGCACATGACGCCCGCCTCGAGGTGAACCCCTCGAGCGGAGTGCGCGGCTGGCTCGAGCGCCTCGGCTGGAGCCGGCCGGCCGCGCGGCGGGCTCTGGTCCTGGCCGGCGGGGGCGTCATCGGCGGCATGTACGAGGTCGGCGCCCTCGCCGCGCTCGACGAGGGGGTGCCGGGCTTCCGCGCCAACGACTTCGACCTCTACGTGGGCTCGAGCGCCGGCTCGGTGGTGGCCGCCCTCATGGCCAACGGGGTGCGCCCGCTCGATCTGTATCGGATCCTGGACGAGGAGCGCGAGGACCCGCTCAACTTCCGGCGCGGCTCGGTCTACCACAAGGGCGCCTTCTCGAGCGCGGCGCGGAACGTGGCCCAGTTCGTGTGGGCCATCGGCAAGCGGGCGGTCGTCGACTTCCGGCTCGAGTGGCCGGACCTCCTGGCCCGGAGCGGAGGGGATATGCCGGCCGGCTTCTTCTCCCTGGGGCCGCTCGAGGCCTACCTCCGTGAAGCGCTCCTGGCCAAGGGCCTGTCGAACAGCTTCACCGGGACGCCCAAGCCGCTCCTCATCGCGGCCGTCGCGCTGGACCGCGCCGAGCGGGTCGTCTTCGGCGCGGGCGACCTGATGGACGTGCCGATCTCCGAGGCGGTCGCGGCCTCCTCCGCGATTCCCGGTTTCTTCGAGCCGTACCGGATCCGGGGGCGGGACTACGTGGATGGCGACGTGGGGTACACCGGGCACGCGGACCTCGCGGTGGACGCGGGCGCGACGGTGCTGGTCGCGGTCAATCCGGCGGTGCCCCAGAGCCTGAACGAGCAGGACGGGCCCGAGATCCGGCGCGGCGGCCTCTACGCGATCATGGAGCAGGCGACCCACATCGCGAGCCTCAACCTCTTCAATATCGGGCTGCGCGAGGTCAAGCTGCTGCACCCGGAGGTGGAGATCCTGGTGATCCAGCCGGAGCCCAAGCCCTCCCCGCTGGTGGGGCCGTCGATGGGCTTCGAGGCCAGCCGGGCCGCTCTGCGCTACGGCTACGCCACCGTCAAGGACTGGCTCGCCGGACCCGGGGCCGCGGTGACCCCTCGCTTCGCTCAGCTCGGGAGAACCTCCTCCACCGCGTAGCCGGCCTCGGCCAGATGGCGCTTGATGGCGTCGATCTGCGGCGGGCCGGAGGTCTCCAGCGTCAGCTCCACCTCGCTATCGCCCACGGGGGCGTGGGAGAAGGCGCGGTCGTGCTCGATGCGCAGGACATTGGCGCGCGCCTCCGCCACCAGGGCGGTGAGCCGCGCGAGGGCGCCGGGGCGGTCGCGCAGGCGCACCCGCAGCCGCACGAGGCGGCCGTCCTTGACGAGCCCCCGCTCGATGACCCGGGCAATCACGTTGACGTCGATATTGCCGCCGGACACGATCAGCGCCACCGTCCGGCCTTCGAGGGCGACCCGGCGATTGGCCAGCGCGGCCAGCGGGACCGCGCCCGCGCCCTCGACCACCGTCTTCTCGATCTCGAGCAGCAGCAGGATGGCGTTGGCGATCTCCTCCTCGGTCACGGTGACCAGCCGGCTCACGTGGCGGCGGACCAGATCGAAGGTGTGCTCCCCCACGCGGCGCACCGCGATGCCGTCGGCGATCGTGGTGGCGGCGGGCACCGTGACGCGACTCCCGGCGGCGAGGGCGCTCGTCATTCCGGCCACCTCCTGGGCCTGGACGCCGATCACCTCCACCGCCGGACGCTGCGCCTTCACGGCGACGGCGACCCCGCTCACCAGGCCGCCCCCGCCCACCGGGACCAGCACCGCGTCGAGCCCGGGGACCTGAGCCACCAGCTCGAGGCCGATCGTGCCCTGTCCCGCGATCACGCGCGGATCGTCGAAGGGATGCACGAACACGAGGTGCCGGGCCGCCTCGATCTCGCGCGCGCGCGCGTAGGCCTCGTCGAAGTCGTCCCCGTGGAGCAGGACCTCGGCGCCATGCCGCCGGGCCGCGGTGACCTTGGCGAGGGGGGCCCACTCCGGCATCACGATGACCGCGAAGGTGCCGAGCCGCGCGGCGTGAAAGGCGACGGCCAGGCCGTGATTGCCCGCGCTGGCCGCGACGACACCTCGGCGGCGCTCGTCGGGGGAGAGCTGCAGGAGGAGGTTGGCCGCCCCGCGCTCCTTGAACGAGCCCGTCATCTGGAGGTTCTCCAGCTTGACGAAGACGCGCGCGCCGGTCAGCGTCGAGAGCGTCTCCGAGTACGGGCACGGGGTCTCGTAGATGGTGCCGGCCAGGCGCTCCCGGGCCGCGCGGATGTCCGCGACGTCGATCATGCGCGCCTCAGAACGGCAGCTCCGGCTCGGGGTGACGGGGCGACATCAGCCCCACCGGCATGAGGGCGGTGGAGCGGGCCCAGCCCAGCCGGCCCCGCCAGTCCACGAGGATGAGGCCGCCCTGCCCGCGGCCTTCCTCCACCAGAACGCTCAGCGCCACCTCGCAGGCGTGTCCGGGCTCCGCGATGCTCTTCAGGATCTCGAGCGCGCGGCGCGCCAGGGTGACGCGGATGATCGCCTCGCCGTCACCGGTGCAGGAGACCCCGCCGAGCGTGCTCTCGGCATAGGTGCCGCAGCCGATGAGCGCGGTGTCGCCCACGCGTCCCGGGGGCTTGCCGGGAGTGCCGCCGGTGGAGGTCGCGGCCGCGATGGTGCCGCGGCGGTCGAGGGCGACCGCGCCCACGGTGCCCGCCTGTAGCGCGGCCAGGCGGCGCCGCTGATGCTCGGTCACCAGCTCGGCGGGATCGCAGAGCGGCACGCCGAGCTCGCGGGCGCGCGCGAGGGCGCCCGGCCCCGCGAAGAGCGAGTGCCGGCCCTCCTCGAGGATGCGGCGGGCCAGCGTGATCGGATTTCGCACGCCCGACACCGCGGCCACCGCCCCGTTCCGGAGCCGGTCGCCCTCCATGATGGAGGCGTCGGTCTCCACGGTGCCGGACGTGGTCAGCACCGAGCCGCGGCCGGCATTGAAGCGCGGATGGTCCTCGAGGCAGCGGACCGCGGCTTCCACCGCGTCGAGGGCGGTGCCGCCCTCGACCAGCGCCCGCCAGCCCGCGCCGACCGCGTCGCGCATGCCTCCACGCAGCTCCTCGCGGCCCCCGGGGTCGGCGCCCGCGCCGCCGTGAACGATCAGCGCGGGAACGCGGCTTGTCATGGCTCGGCGCCGATCGCTATCATGCCCGGGTGATTGTCGGCCAATCCGGATCAGAGGACAAGTCGCGACGCGATCCGCTCGCG
>JBBDXN010000035.1:0-6528 GCA_040902305.1 Candidatus Rokuibacteriota bacterium
CCCCGCCGATCACCGAGCGGATCTTCGCGCGCAGCCGCCCGGCCTCCGCGGCGGACAGGGTGCTCGCGCGGCGCTTGGGCGCGATGCCGGCCTGGTAGAGCACCTCGTCGGCGATCCAGTTGCCGATCCCCGCCGCGAAGGACTGGTCGAGCAGCACCGCCTTGATCGGAGACTTCCGCTCGCGCAGCATCGCGTGCAACCGCGCGGGCGTGGGCAGCGCCCGCCAGGCATCGAAGCCGAGCGCGCTGATCGGCAGCTCGGCCGGCGGGTCCCGGCGCAGGCGGATGCGGCCGAGCCGCCGGCCGTCGGCCAGGGCCAGCTCGCCGCCGCCCGCGAAGCGCAGGTGGAGCTTGGTGAAGCGCGGCGGCCAGTCCGGCCGATCCACGTTACCGTCCGAGACCAGCCGCACCGCGCGGCCCGCGGGGACGTGGATGCCGCCGGTCATGCCGAAGTGCAGGCACGGCCACGGCCGCCGGTCCAGCTCGAGCCAGAGGTGCTTGCCGTGCCGCCGCACCGCCTTCACGCGCCGGCCGACGAGGGCGCGTCGGAAGCGCGCGGGGGCGACGCCTTCGAAGACGATCGGATCGTCCGCGACGTAGACCTCGACGATGCGGCGTCCCGCCGCGACGTTGTGGGCCGCGCGCCGCGCCGCCTCGACCTCGGGCAGCTCGGGCATGGTCTGATCAGCCGGCGCTCAGCCGTCGCCGAGCTGGGGCGCCGCCCCGCCGTCGATCACGATGGTCTCGCCGGTCATGAACGAGGACGCGGAGGACGCCAAAAAGATGCACGGGTAGGCGATCTCCTCGACCTTGCCCCAGCGGCCCATGCCCACGCGATTGGCCACCGTGTCGTAGGCCTTCTTGGCCGCGGTCGGGTCCTGCTTGGTGAGCACGCCCAGGTAGCCCTCCGTCTCGACCGGGCCCGGCGCGATGCAGTTCACCCGCACGCCCTTGCGGCCCCACGCCATGCCGAGCGCGCGGGTGAAGTTGATCACCGCGGCCTTGGAGGCCCCGTAGTGCGACATCATGGTCGAGCCGTAGACGCCCGCGATCGACGAGATGTTGATGATGGAGCCGCCGGCCGGCTGGTCCATCATCTGCTTGCCCGCCCACTTGCAGCCGAAGAAGGTGCCGTTCAGGTTGATGCCGACCACCGTGTTCCAGCCGTTGGCCGAGATGTCCTCGACCTTGGCCCGGAAGGACGCGCCCGCGTTGTTGACCATGACGTCGAGGCGCCCCATCTCCTTCACGGTGCGCTCGACCAGGCCCTTCACTTGGTCCTCCTGGCGGACGTCGAGCGCCACGCAGAAGGAGCGGCGGCCCAGCTTCTGGATCTCGGCGGTGACCGGCTCCAGGTTCTCGAGCTTGCGGCTCGCGATCACCACGTCGGCGCCCGCGCGGGCGAACTCGAGCGCGATGGACTTGCCGATGCCGACTCCGCCGCCGGTGACGATGGCGACCTTGTCCTCGATCGAAAACGGCGACGCGGCCATGTGGCCTCCAGACCTTCTCCCGGGATTTTGATCTCCCTCTCCCCTCTGGGGAGAGGGCAGGGTGAGGGCTGAGGAGCCTTTCATCCCTTCACCCCTCTCCCCTTCCGGGGGAGAGGGCAGGGTGAGGGGGCCCCCGCGAACGCGCGGATTATACCCAGTCGGCGGGCGGCGCGCTCTCGAAGACGACCTGTCGCTGCGTCGCCGGATGCACGAAGCCGAGCCGGGTGGCGTGCAGGCAGAGCCGCCCGACGCTGCCCCGGGAGCCGCCGTGGGTGACGTCGCCGACGATCGGCCAGCCCGCCTCGGCGAGCTGCACGCGGATCTGGTGGCGCCGCCCGGTGCCGAGGCGCAGCTCGAGCAGGCTGCCCTCGCGCCGCCGCCTCAGCACGCGGTAGTGGGTGATCGCCTGGCGGCCCTTCTCGGCCGAGCGCACCCGCAGCATGCGATCCTCCGCGAGCCGGCTCTCGAGCGTGCCCCGCTCGTCGGGCGGCCGACCCTCGACCAGGGCCAGGTACACGCGCTCCACGCTCCGCGCCTCGAACTGTGTCTGGAGCGCCCGCTTCGTCTCCTCCGACTTGGCGAAGACGAGCAGCCCGGACGTCTCGCGATCGAGCCGGTGGACGATGAACGGCCGCTGCCCCTTGGCCGCGAGGTAGTCCCGGAGCAGGCGGTACGCGGTGCGCTCCCGCTCGCGATCGGTGGCGATCGTGAGCAGGCCCGACGGCTTGGCGACGACGAGGATCGCGTCGTCCTCGTGCACGAGCGAGAGGCCGCGCGGGAAGGGCGCGCTCCGGCGCGCGGCGAGCGCGACGGTGTCGTCGGGGGCCAGGGCGAGCCGGCCGTCGCGCGCGGGGCGGCCATTGACCTCCACCCGCCCGGTCTCGAGCCATTGCTTGAGGCTGCGGCCCGAGGCCGCGGGATGGAGCGCGCGCAGGCGCTCGAGTAGCGTCACTCGCTTCGGAGCACGCCGAGCGGGCGCCGGCCGAGCAGGCGGCGGGTGCCGAGGAAGCCCACCAGCAGGGCGAGCGTGGTGGCGGTGGCGACGCCGGCCAGCAGCGTGCCGGGCGCCCAACGCCAGGGCACGTCGAGCGCGAAGCGGAGCACCGCCCAGGCCAGGAGCGCGGCCAGCGCGCTGCCCGCCACCCCCGCCGCCGCGCCGAGCAGGGCGTACTCCACCGCGAACACGCGGGAGACGAAGCCGCGGGTGGCGCCGAGCGCCTTCAGGATCACGGACTGGTAGAGGCGCTGCTGCCGCGTGATCGCGAGCGCCCCCGCCATCACGATCAGCCCGGCCCCGATGCTGAAGGCGGCGACCAGTCGCACCGCGAGGGCGATCTGGTCGAGCATGGCGCTGACGCGCTCGAGCACCTCCCGGATCGGGATCGCGGTGATGTTCGGGAAGGCGGCCACCACCGCGGACTGGAGCTGGTTCTCCTGCTCGGGCCGGGCGCGCACGGTGGCGATGAAGGTGCTCGGCGCGCCCTCCAGCGCCCCCGGCGAGAAGATCACGAAGAAGTTGGAGGTGAGCGAGCGCCAGTCCACGTGGCGCAGGCTCGTCACTCGCCCGCTCACCGGCACGCCCTGGATGTCGAAGGTGAGGGTGTCGCCCAGCCCGACCCCGAGCTGGCGCGCGATCTCCTCCTCGACCGAGATCAAGGGCTCCCGGGCCGCCTCCTCGGGCGTCCACCAGCGGCCGGCCACCACGGTGTTGTGCCCGGGCGCCTCCTGCGCCCAGGTCAGCACGTACTCGCGGGTGAGATACCACGCGTCTTCACGCCGCGAGCGCTCGCCCGACGTGATCGGGGTGCCGTTCACCGCGGACAGGCGCGAGCGGACCACCGGCGTGATCTCGGCGGGCGCGGTCGCGCCCCGGCTCGCCACGAGCTGGGCGAAGGGCTCGGCCTGGTCGGTCTGGATGTCGATGAAGAAGAACGCGGGCGTGATGCCCGGCGCGCGCTCGACGAGCTGCGCGCGCAGGCTCCGGTCGAGCAGGGCGATGGAGACGACCAGCATCACGGCCAGGCCGAGCGAGACCAGCACCGGACCGGCGTGGCTGCCGGGGCGGTGGAGATTGGCCGCGCCCTGCCGCCAGGCCGGCGCGCGCCACCGGACCCGGCGCGCCAGCATGATGATGAGCCGGGCGCCCAGGGCCAGCAGCACGAGGGCGGCGGCGAGGCCACCCGCGAAGAGCCCGCCGATCTTCCAGGACCCGGCCTGCCAGAGCGCCAGCGCGGCGAGGCCGCCCGCGATCGGGAGCGCGGTCGCCCACGGCCGGCGCCCGCGCAGCCGGGGCTCGACCTCGGCGCGGAGGATCAGGGCGGGGGACACGTGTCGGATCTGCAGCAAGGGCCAGAGCGCGTAGAGCAGGGTCACCCCCAGGCCCATGGCGAGGCCGCCGAGCACCGCCCGGAGCGAGAAGGACAGGGTCAGCTCGATCGGCAGGAGCCGGGTGAGCGTGGGCGCGAGCAGGGGCTGGACCGCGCTGCCCAGGAGCGCGCCGAGCACGCTGCCGCCCAGCCCGAGCAGCGCGGTCTGCAGGAGATACGCGGCGAGCAGCGGGCGCCAGCCGGCGCCCAGCGCCTTCAGGATGGCGATGGACGGCAGCTTCTGGCGCACGAAGGCGTTCACGCTCACCGCGACGCCGATGCCGCCCACCATCAGCGCCACCAGACCGGTGAGCCCGAGGTACATGGTGAGCTGATCCCAGAAGCGGCGCAGCCCCCGCTGGGCCTGCGCGTAGGTCGTGACGCGCTGGACCGCGGGCAGCGCCTCCGCGAGCCGGTCGCGGAAGGCCTGGGCGTCCCGCCCCTCGGGGAGCCGGAAGAGGGTGCGGTGGCGCACCCGGCTGCCGAGCCGGACCAGGCCGGTGCGGTCCAGATCCTCCGAGGCGATCAGCACGCGCGGGCCCAGGGAGAAGACGCCGATGGCGCGATCCGGCTCCTGGAGGATGACACCCGAGATGGTCAGCTCCGCGTCGCCCAGGTGAACGCGATCACCGACCCGGAGGTTGAAGCGGGCGAGGAGGGCCTCGTGCACGAGCGCGCGGCCGCCGCCGATCAGCGAGGGCAGCGGACGCGCGGGCTCCGTCACGAGCGCGCCGTAGAAGGGATAGCCCGGCTCAACCGCCTTCACCTCGACGAGGTGGCTCTGGGCCGGCCCCGCCTGGGCCATGGCCACCAGCTCGCGCACGCGCGTCGTGGCCACGCCCGCGCTTCCGGTCCCCAGCTCGGGGACGAGAGCGGCCGTGTCCTCGGGCAGCGGCTGGGTGCTGCGGATCTCGACGTCGCCGCCCATGAGCGACTTGGCCGAGCGGGCGACGGTGCGCTCGAGACTGTCCGCGAAGCTGCCCACGCCCACCAGCGCGCTCACCCCGAGGGTGATGCAGGCGAAGAAGTACCCGAAGTGGCGCCACGCCCCGCGGGTCTCCCGCCAGGCGAGCCGGAGGACGAAGCCGCCGCCCTCCTCGCCCTGGGAGGGAGTCGGCCGGGGCGAGGGTGGGCGCCCGCTACGCGGGCTGTCCATTGCCCGTCTCGTCGCTCACGATGCGGCCGTCACGCAGCGTGACCACGCGGTCGGCGTGGGAGGCCAGCGCGGTGTCGTGGGTCACCAGCACGAGCGTGCTGCCGGCCCGGCGGTTGGCGCCCACCAGCAGCTCGATGATCTGCTTGCCGGTGGCCGAGTCGAGATTGCCGGTGGGCTCGTCGGCCAGGAGGAGCGCGGGCCGGCGCGCCATCGCGCGCGCTACCGCGACGCGCTGCTGCTCGCCGCCCGAGAGCTGCACCGGGTAGTGGTGCGCGCGCTCGGCGAGGCCGAGCTCGCCGAGCAGCGCGGCCGCGCGCGCCGCCGCCCCGGTGTCGCCGGCCAGCTCGAGCGGGACGGCCACGTTCTCCTGCGCGGTGAGCGTCGGCAGCAGGTGGAAGGACTGGAAGACGTAGCCGATCCGGTCGCGCCGGAAGCGCGCGAGGGCGTCCTCGTCGAGCGCGGTGATGTCGATCCCCGCCACCTCGATCCGGCCGGCGGTCGGCTGATCGAGGCCCGCGATGAGCCCCAGCAGCGTGGACTTGCCGCTGCCCGACGGGCCCGCGATCGCGAGGAACTGGCCGGCCGGCACGTCGAGGGAGACGTCGGTGAGCACGTCCACGCCGCGCCCGCCGCTCGCGAGGCGCATGGAGAGCCCGCGGACGCGGATCATGATGACGTCCATACTACACTAGCGACATGCGGGCGCTCCTCGGGCTGCTACTCCTGGTCGTCCAGCTCGCCGCGGGCGAGCCCGCGGCGGCCCTCGATGACGAGCGGGTCATCGTGGCCTTCGGGGACAGCCTCACCGCGGGGCTCGGGGTGCCCGCGGATCAGACCTATCCGGCGCTGCTCGGCGAGCGGCTCCGGCGCGAGGGCTACGACTACAAGGTCGTCAACGCCGGGGTCTCGGGCGATACCACCGCGGGCGGGCTGAGGCGCCTGGACTGGGCGCTCCGGCTCAAGCCCGAGATCGTGATCCTGGAGCTGGGCGTCAACGACGCTCTCCGCGGCCAGAAGCTCGGCTCGGTGCGCGCCAACCTCGACCAGCTGGTGGCGCGCTTCCAGGCGGCCGGCGCCCGCGTGCTGGTGGCGGGCATGCGCCTGCCGCCGAACTACGGCAGCCGCTACGCGGAGGACTTCCACCGGCTCTACGGCGAGGTGGCCCGGGCGCGCAACGCGCCCCACATCCCGTTCTTCCTCGACGGCGTCGGGGCGATCGCGCGGCTCAACCAGGCCGACGGCATCCACCCGACAGCGGAAGGCTACGCGATCGTGGTCGACCGCCTCTGGCCGTATCTCGTGCCGCTGCTGCGGAGATAGGCCCCTCACCCTGCCCTCTCCCCGGAGGGGAGAGGGGGAAGCGAGCGTCGAACCGTTGTCCGCGGACTGGGGGAGTGCGGGGGCCATGTCCGGGCCCCCGCAGATGAAGAGCCTGAAGAAGTAGACGGCGGTCTGCCGCGCCCCTCACCCTGCCCTCTCCCCGGAGGGGAGAGGGGGAAGCGAGCGTCGAACCG
>JBBDXN010000036.1:0-6404 GCA_040902305.1 Candidatus Rokuibacteriota bacterium
CGGGCGGCCGCGGCGGCGGCGGCGTCGGCGGCGCGCGCGTCGCCCGCCACCGAGTCCACGCACAGGTTGGAGCCGAGCTCGTCCCAGAGCACGGGAGCGGCGGGCCCGGCCGCGTCGGGCGTGGCGGTCACCGACGGCAGCGCGTCGTAGGACACCCGCACCCGCTCGGCGCCGTCGGCGGCCGCGGCGGCGGTCTCCGCGATGACCATGGCCACCGCCTCGCCCGCGAAGCGCGCGACGTCCACCGGCAGCGGCGGATGCGGGGTCACGAGGACGCGGGCGCCGTCACGGCCGCCCAGCGGGAACTCGTTCGGATTGGTCGGCACCGGCTTGTGCGGGATCGAGGCGAGGCCGTCGGCGGCCGCGTCGCGGCCGGTCAGCACCGCGAGCACGCCCGGAAGCGTCAGCGCCGCCGCCGCGTCGATCTCGAGGATGCGCGCGTGGGCGTGCGGGGAGCGGACGAGGTGCGCGTAGGCCTGCCCGGGCAGGCGGAAGTCGTCGCTGAAGCGTCCGCGCCCGGTAACCAGGCGCGCGTCTTCCTTGCGCGGAATCGGGCGGCCGAAGCCCTGGCGCGCCGAGCGCGTGCGCGCGCTCAGGAACGACATGTGCCGGTGCTCATGGGGACCGCCGCGCCGGCGCGGCGGCCCCGCCATCTTACCTCAGCGCGGCTAGCCCATCAGGTCTTGGTCAGCGCTGCCCAGGAAGAGCACGCCGAGACCGTCGGCGTCCACGCGCCAGACCATCGCGGACACGCGCACCGGCCGGCCGTTCGGCTTGACGAATTGCAAGGTCAGCGGGACGCCGGCCTGCAGGTTGCCCTTGGGGCGAAGCTTCGCGCCGCGCGCGCTCACGTCCACGGTGTGAAAGCGATGCCGCTGGCCGCGGACCCGAGCCCACACGGTCAGCGAGGCATTGGCCCGGGTGTTGGCGCGCCGGGTGTGTTGCGGATGCCGGGTCACGGTCGAGGTCCTGGTCATGGTCTCCATGAGGCCTGGAGGAAGGCAAGCCTCGGGCCAGCGTCGTCCGCGACGGAAAATCGGTCAGTTAGCAAACGTCTTCCAGGGGCCGCACCTCCGGGTGGGAACGCGGCTACCCAGATAGGTCGCCGGTCGCTATCCGCTGGCCCCCGCGCGAATACGCAGATCGTTCGCGCCGGTCAGGCTCCGGCCGCCCCGTGCTGCCGCAGGAAGGCGAGCCCCCGGCGCGCGTCTTCCACGGACAGCTCGATCACGCCGGGGAGCTTGGCGAACGCGGGATGCGCCGCCACCGACACCACGCCCATGCCGATGGTCCCCGCGCCCGGGATCGCGTGGCGGTCGCGATGCGCGCCGCAAGCGAGCTGGCTGTCGTTGAGGTGAAAGGCGACCACGCGCTCGAGCACGCCCGCGGCGTCCAGGGCGTCCGCGAGCCGCTGGCCGGCGTCCGTGCTCGAGAGATCGAACCCGGCGGCGTGGAGATGGCAGGTGTCGATGAGAAGCCCGAACTGCTCGGGCGGCGCGCCGACGTCGCGGATCAGTCGCGCGAGCTCGTCGATGGTCTGCCCCAGCTCGCTGCCCTCGCACGAGTTCTCGAGCAGGAGCCGCGGGCCCGCGGGCATGCGGCCGATCAGCTCGCCCAGCTTGCGCGTGGCGAGGGTGAGCGCGGCGTCCGCGCTCGGATGGCCCTTGGCGTAACCGGCGTGAAAGCACACCGCGTCGAGGCCGACCTCGGTGGCCACCTTGAGATCGGCGAGAAGGCTCGAGACCGAGGAGTTGCGGATGCGGCCCTCGGGGCTCGCCAGGTTGACGAGCAGCGAGCCGTGAGCCACGCCCCAGACCGACCGGCCGCGGAGCCCCTCGACCAGCGCGGCGCGGTCGGCCGGCTCGGGCACCCCGTAGTTGCCGAAGCGGCCCGGATCGCGCAGGACGGTCTGGTAGACGTCCACGCCTTCCTGCTGGAGCAGCGCGGGGATGGCGGCGAGCGGCGGGTCGATGGAAATGCCGGCGCGGATTTCGAGTTCTCCCCCTCACCCTGCCCTCTCCCCCTCGGCGGGGGAGAGGGTGGCGGGGTGGTGGCCGATCCTCTTGGCTATTCGCAGAACTTGCACGGCGGATGGTTGCGATCGTAGGCCGGGGCCTTGAGGTACTCGTCCTTCTTGTAGGTCCAGAACTGCGAGACGTTCGGATAGGTGTGGATCACGGTGTTCTGGAGCTTGCCGCCCACCCGCTCGACCTTGCGGATGTAGACGTTCTGGTCGGCGTTGCCGAACTCGTCCATCTTCATGGGGCCGCGCGCGTCGTCCTTGATCTCCACCTTCCGGAGCGCGGCGACGAACTTCTCCTTGTTCTCGACCTCGCCGTTGATCGCCTTGATGGCCTCGTAGTACCAGCGCGCGCCGGTATAGCCCTCCGCCGAGTAGAGGGAGGTCGGCCGGTTGAAGCGCTTCTCGTATGCGGCCGAGAACTTCCGGTTGGCCGGGGTGTCGAGCGCGCTGCTATAGATGAGCGACGTGATCACGCCGAGCGCCTCGTCACCCATATTCTTGAGGATGTTCTCGTCGGTGAGGGTGCCCATGCCGAGCAGCGGCATCTTGGCCTTGAGGCCGGCGTCGTTCCAGGTCTTGACGAAGCGGGGCGAGAGGCCGCCGGTATGGCAGGCGTAGACGCCGTCGATGTCCTTCTTGAGCGAGGCGAGAAAGGGCGCGTAGTCCTGGATGTTGAGGGGGGTCCAGATCCGCTGCACCACCTTGCCGCCCAGGTCCTCGAACACCCGCTGGAAGCCCGCATTGGATTCCCAGCCGAACGCGTAGTCCATGCTGATCGTGGCCATACGCCGCAGCTTCATCTGCTTGTAGGCATAGTCGCCCAGCGGATGGGTGGCCTGACTGCTCGTGAACGAGGTGCGCACGATCCAGCGCACCGGCTTGCGCTGGGTGATGTCGTCGGGCGCGGTGATCGGATAGATCGTCGGGATCTTGTTCTGCTCGATGTACGGCACGAGCGCATAGCCGGTGGCGGCCAGGAGCCCGCCCGCGATCGTGTGCACCTTCTCCTGCTCGACCAGCCGGCGGACCTTGGTCAGCGCGCCGGTGGGCTCCGGGTCGGAGTCCTCGACGATGACCTTCACCTCGCGGCCCGCGACCTTGTTGCCGACCTCTTCCCAGAAGAGGTTGAAACCGTCGGTCATGTCCTTGCCGGTCTGGGAGAAATTGCCGGTGAGCGGGCCGAAATAGCCGATCCGGATCGGGTCGGCCGCGCGGGCCCGGCCCGGTCGGACGGCCGCCGCCGCTGCAGCGCCGCTCATCGTCATCAAGAACTGTCGCCTCTGCATGGGGTCGCCTCCTCTTCGGTGAGGGGAAACAGATGGTCGCGCCGCTACACTAGGGATGGCTCCGTGATTTGTCAACCTTCGCGGGCTTGACAGCGTTCCCGGGCGCGCTAGAGTCGGGCCCATGCTCAACGCCACTCGCGACCTCGTCCTGCCCACCACGATCACCGGCTCCTATCCGCGCCCTCACTGGTTCAACGAGGAGCTGCGCGGCCGGGGCTTCAAGGACGCCCTCGGCGATTCTCGCTTCCGCGAGCAGTACCTCGACGCGGTGACCTGCCTGGTGCGCGAGCAGGAGATGGCTGGGCTCGACCTGGTCACCGACGGCGACTCCCGCTTCGACCTCACGGTGGGCGGCAAGTCGTGGTTCTACTACGTGATCGAGCGCCTGGGCGGCATCACCGGGGCCCAGGACCGCTCCACCGGCGGCGGCTGGAAGGCGCTGCGGCCCGGCCACATCCTCTACGAGGTCATGGAGGCCTATCAGCCCGCGGTGGTGGGCGCCGCGCTCGCGCGCGGCCCGCTCCAGTACGCGGCCCTCTTCAAGGCTGCGCAGCGGCTCTCGACCAGGCCGGTGAAGTTCGGCGGGATCGCCGCCCAGTCCCTCGCCAAGATGCTGGTCGACCGACACTACGGCTCGGACCGCGACGTGATCCTGGCCCTGGCCGACATCTTCAACGCGGAGCTCAAGGAGGTCGCGGCCGCGGGCTGCCGGGTCATTCAGGTGGAAGAGCCCCAGCACCACATCGCGGGCGCGACGGGCGCCTCCGACAAGGACCTCGAGTTCTATACCGAGTCGGTGAATCGGGAGATCGCGGGGGTGGACACCGAGATCTGGCTGCACACCTGCTGGGGCAATCCCAACCAGCAGCCGCTGCACTGGGAGCGGCCGTCCTACGAGCGGTCGCTGCCGTATCTCCTGGCCACCAACGCGGACGTCCTCACGCTGGAGTGCGCGTCCACCAACGGGCGGGACCTGCCGCTGCTCGGCAAGCACCGCACTGACAAGAAGATCGCGATCGGGGTGGTGAACCACTCCACCGCGGCGGTGGAGCCGCCCGAGGTGGTGGCGAGCCTCATCCGCCGAGCCCTCGAGTACGTGCCGCCGGAGCGGTTGATCCTCAGCACCGACTGCGGCTTCGGCCGTGAGGGGCTGGCGCGCCGCATCGCCTTCTACAAGAGCGTGGCCATCAATCTGGGCGCGAACATCGTGCGCCGCGAGCTGAAGCTACCCGAGGTGGAGATTCCCGCCGCGGATCCGCGCTTCACCTTCGCGGGCTGACCGCCTCTCCCTCTCCCCTCTGGGGAGAGGGTAGAGTGAGGGGCAGGTGGTGAGGGGCAGGCGGTGAGGGGCAGGCGGTGAGGGGCAGGCGGTGAGGGGCATAGAGTGAGGAGGGGACCAATGGCACTGATCAAGGTGCGAGACCTGGCCTGGGTAAGGCTGCGGGCGCCGGACCTGGACGCGATGGAGGAGTTCCTCACCCACTTCGGCCTGACGCGCGCCGCCCGCACGCCCAAGGCGCTCTACATGCGCGGGACCGACCCGGCCCACCACGTTCACGTCACCGAGAAAGCCGACGACGCGGGCTTCGTGGGGTTCGCCTACCACGCGGCGGGCGAGGGCGATGTGGCGCGGGTGGCGACGGCCCCCGGCGCCTCCGCGGTGGAGACGCTCGACGAGCCGGGCGGCGGCAAGCGCGTGCGCCTGCGCGAGCCCAACGGCTACCAGATCGAGGTGGTCTGGGGCCTCGAGGCGCTGCCGCCGATCCCGGTGGACCACACCCCGATGAACACCGGGGCCGAGCCCCTGCGGCGCGCGGGGACGCTGATGCGGCTGCGCAAGTCGCCCACCCCGATCAAGCGGATCGGCCACGGCGTGATGGGCACGCCCCGGGTGGGCGAGACCGTGCAGTGGTTCCGCGACACCCTGGGCTTCATCGGCTCGGATGACGTGTACGTGGGATCCCGGGAGCACATCATCGGCTCGTTCAACCGCTGCGATCGCGGGGACGAGTACGTGGACCACCACACCCTCTTCTGCGTGATGAACGAGCGGGCCGGGATGAACCACGTCTCGTTCGAGGTGCCGGACGTGGACGCCGTGTTCAAGGATCACGAGTACCTGGCCGGGCTCGCCAAGTACGACCACATGTGGGGCGTGGGGCGACACCTGCTGGGCAGCCAGGTCTACGACTACTGGTGCGATCCCTGGGGCCGCGTGCACGAGCGGTGGGCGGACACCGATCGGCTCAATGCGAAGAGCGGCTCGAACCTCCTGTCCGCGGAAGAGGGACTGGTCAGCCAGTGGGGCGAGAATCCTCCGGAGCGGTTCATCAAGCACGTGACGGCGTAGCCGCGCTGGCTCGGCTGCGCCGCATCTGCCTCGCCCTGCCGGGGACCAGCGAGAAGGTCTCCCACGGGGAGCCCACGTTCTGGGTCGGCGGCCGGATGTTCGCCACGTTCGACAACCACCATCACGGCGCCCCCCACGTGGCCGTCTGGCTCGCGATGCCGCTGGGCGCGCAAGAATCCCTCGTCTACCAGGACCCCAGGCACTTCTTCGTGCCGCCCTACGTGGATGTGCGCGGCTGGGTCGGCGTCCGCCTCGACAACCGGCCAAACTGGAAGGCGGCGGAGAAGGCCGTGCGCGAAGCCCACGCCTTCATCGAGAACAAGAACCCTCGCCCCCGGAGGGGGAGAGGGCAGGGTGGGGGGGCGCGCAGAAGATGACGGAAGGCTACGACCACACCTCCCGCGGAAACGGCAACCCCTCGAGATCCGCGTCGCTCAGCGGCGCGTCCTTCTCCACGCGTAGCTCGTCGAGGAACCAGTAGATCTGCCGCAGGTGCTGGGCCGAGTGCCACGTCGTGCGCTCCATGAACTCGGGCGCCGACTGCGGGCCGTAGTAGGTGCTCACCTCACCGTCGCACCATCCGGGCCGCGCGAAGAAGGCGGCGAGGCGCGTGCGCACCGTCTCCCCGTAGCGCGCCACCGCGTCGCCGTCCGCCATCTCGGCCGGCGCGTTCTCCTCGAACCAGGCCCCGTCGAGATGCCCCTGCTCGCGCGTGTCCGCGTAGGGGGCGGCCCCGCGGGACACG
>JBBDXN010000037.1:0-24677 GCA_040902305.1 Candidatus Rokuibacteriota bacterium
GGTGGGCTATGCGCTCACCCAGCCGCCGGCCGCGGCGCTCGTCGTCGTCGCGGCGCTCGGGATCGGCGTGGCCGCGCCCGTCCGCGCCCTGAGCCGGGGGCCGGCCGGGCGGCGACTCCTGCCGCGGCCGGGCCCGTGGATGGCGCGGCTCGCGCAGGCGCTCGCCTTCCCGCTCTACGCCTCGGTGGCCTGGCTGGTCTGGGTGGTGAGCCGCCAGGCGGGCCCGGACGCGGTCGCCCTCGTGCTGGTCGGCCTGCTCCTGATCGGCTTCGCGGCGTGGGTCCATCACGCCGGGCGCGCCGCCGCACCCCGGTGGCGCCGCGCGGCCACCGGCGTGGCCCTGGTCAGTGTCGCCGCGGCGGCCGCCCTCGCACCGCTCGCCGCGGCGAGCCCGCCGGCCGGGTCCGCCGCCACCGCGCCCGCGGGCGCCGGATGGGAGCCATTCTCCCCGAAGCGGCTCGCCGAGCTGCGCGCGCAGGGCAAGCCCGTGTTCGTCAACGTAACGGCCGCCTGGTGCATCACCTGCCTGGTGAACGAGCGCGCGGCGCTGCGCTCGCCCGCGGTGGCCGAGGCCTTCGCCCGCAAGGGCGTGGTGTACCTCAAGGCCGACTGGACCAACCGTGATGCGGAGATCGCCGCGCTGCTCGGCTCCTTCGGCCGCAGCGGTGTCCCCCTGTACGTCGTCTATCCCGCCCGCGCCGGACTCGCGGCGGCGCCCGAGCCCCGGGTGCTCCCGCAGATCCTGAGCGAAGGCACCATCATCGAAGCCATCGACAAGGAGCTTTTATGACCACAGAAGAGCTCAGCCGCCGAAGCTTCCTCACCATCGCAGCCGCGGGAGTTGTTCTCGCCAACGCCGCTTCCGCTCTCGTGCCGGCGCGTCCGGCATGGGCGGCCCCCGCGAAGGTCGGCGAAGCCGCTCCCGCCTTCACGCTCACCGCCACCAACGGCTCGCCGGTGAGCCTCGCGGCCTACAAGGGCAAGGTGGTCGTGCTCGAGTGGACCAATCACGAGTGCCCCTACGTCCGGAAGCACTACGAGACCGGCAATATGCAGGGCCTCCAGCGCGAGACCACCGGTCAGGGCGTGGTGTGGCTCACCGTGATCTCCTCGTCGGAGGGCACCCAGGGCTACGTGACGCCACCCCAGGCCGACGAGCTGACCACCTCGCGCAAGGCGGCGCCCTCCGCGGTGCTGCTCGACGCCAAGGGCGTGGCCGGCAAGGCCTACGGCGCGACCAACACGCCCCACATGTACGTGGTGGACAAGGCGGGCGTGCTCGTCTACGCCGGGGCCATCGACGACCGGCCGACGTCCCGGCGCGCCGACGTGCAGGGCGCGAACAACTACGTGCGCGCCGCGCTCGACGCGGTGGCGGCCGGCCAGCCGGTGAAGACCCCGGTCACGCGCGCGTACGGCTGCACCGTCAAGTACTCGTAGCGGCCATGCCCCGCCTCACGCGCCGCCGTCTGCTGCACGGGCTGGCGGCGAGCGCGGCCGCGGGCGCGCTGCCCCGCCCGGCCCTCGCCCAGGCGAGCGGCGCGGCGCGGGCGGCGATGGCGGCCGCCGCGCTGGCCTTCCTGGGCGCGCTCTCCGCCGACGCGCGGAAGCGCGCCGTGTTCCCGTTCGGCGACAAGGAGCGGCTCAACTGGCACTACGTGCCTCGCGGCCGCGAGGGCGTGCCCTTCAAGGCCATGCCGGCGCCCGCGCGGGCCGCGGCCCACGAGCTGATGAAGACGAGCTTGAGCGCGGTGGGCTATGGCAAGGCGGTCAACGTCATCCGGCTGGAAGCCGTGCTTCGCCGGATCGAGACCTTCGGCCTCTCGCGCGACCCCGAGAACTACGCGTTCACGGTCTTCGGAAATCCCGGCGCGGCGGCGCCATGGGGCTGGCGCGTCGAGGGCCACCACCTGTCGCTCAACTTCACGCTCGTCCCCGGCCGGCCGGTCGCGGTGACCCCGGCCTTCATGGGCGCGAATCCGGCGGAGGTGCCGTCGGGACCGGAGAAAGGGCAGCGCGCGCTCGCGGCCGAGCAGGACCTCGGGCGCTCCCTCGCGCTCAGCCTGACCGAAGCGCAGCGCCGGCGCACCGTGATCGCGGCGCAATCGCTCGGGGACGTCGTGACCGGGCCCGGGCGCGCCGATAGCCTCGCCACCCCCGCGGGCCTGCCCCTGGCCGACATGACCGGTGATCAGCGCAACCTGGCCGCTCGCCTGATCGAGGAGTACGCACGCAACATGCGGAGCGAGCTGGCCGAGCAGGAGCTGCGCCGCATGCGCGAGGCCGGCCTCGAGCGGATCCACTTCGCGTGGGCGGGTCCCGTCGAGGCGGGCCAGGGGCACTACTACCGGCTGCACGGGCCGACCCTGCTGATCGAGTACGACAACACCCAGAACAATGCCAATCACATCCACTCGGTCTGGCACGACCCGCGGCGCGACTTCGGCCTCGATCTGCTCCGCGCGCACTACGAGCGCGGCCACCACCACACCTAACGACCGCCCCCTCCCGCGTCAGACTTACCGCGAAGAAACTACCGGCCGCGCGGGCCTCGCCGGCTTTCCATCGGTTTCTCGCGGCGCGGCGCGTGGCACATCGCTTGCTGCCCACTGGCTTGTGCCGGATGCCGCACGCACGGTCAAGTCGCTCGCCATCGTGGTCGCCCTGATCGCGGGCGTGGCCGCGCTGTACCTCGCCCGCGGCCTCCTGATCCCGATCGCGCTCGCGATCCTCCTGACCTTCATGGTGCACCCGCTGGTGGGCTGGCTCACGCGCCTGGGTCTGGGCCGCGGCCTCTCGGTCGGCGTGGTCGTCACCATGCTGTTCGCGACCCTCGGCGGAGCGGCCTGGGTCGTCACGCAGGAGGTCGCGGTGCTCTCCGTCCACATCCCGGCGTACCGCGACAACCTGATCGCCAAGATCGCCTACGTCCGTCGCATGGGGCGCGGCGGCACGATCGAGAAAGCGCAGACCGCGGCGAGCGAGGTCGCCAAGGAGCTGCAGAAGGAGACCACCCCCGCGCGGCCGCGCGGGACGCCCGCCCCGGTGGTCGTCCAGCCCCCGCGGACCGGCCTCTGGCAGCTCCCCACCCTGATCGAGGGCCTGGCCGCCGCCGCGACCGTGATCGTGCTGGTGATCTTCATGCTCATCGAGCGGGAAGACCTGCGCAACCGGCTCATCCGGCTCGGCGGCTACGGCCGCCTGATCACGACCACCCGCGCGCTCGACGAGGCCGCGCAGCGCATCAGCCGCTACCTGGTGATGCAGTCCCTCATCAACGCGAGCTTCGGCGCGGGCGTCGCGCTGGGCCTTCTCCTGTTCGGCGTGTCCTATGCGCTGCTCTGGGGCTTCCTGGCCGCGCTGCTCCGCTTCATCCCCTACGTCGGCGTCTGGCTGGCCGCCCTGATCCCGATCATCTTCGCCCTCGCCGAGTTCCCCACCTGGCACCAGCCGCTCCTGGTGGCCGGCCTCTTCATCCTGCTGGAGGCCTTGTGCAGCTTCGCGCTGGAGCCCCTGCTCTACGGCCAGAGCGCGGGCGTCTCGCAGGTGGCGCTGATCTGCTCGGTCGCGTTCTGGGCCTGGCTCTGGGGACCGATGGGGCTGCTGCTCGCCACCCCGCTCACGGTCTGCCTGGTCGTCCTCGCCAAGCACGTCCCCGGCATGGAGTTCATCGGCATCCTGATGGCCGACACGCCGCCCATCGCGCCGGCCGCCGCCTACTACCAGCGCCTGCTCGCGGAGGACCAGCCGGAGGCGGCGCGGATCGTCGCCGAGTACGCCAAGAGCCATCCGCTCGAGGTGGTCTACGACGACCTGATCCTGCCCGCCCTCAGCCACGCCCGGCGCGACCGCCGGCAGGACCTGCTGCCCGAGTCCGCCGAGCGCTACATCTGGCGCGCCACGCGCGAGATCGTCGAGGAGCTCCACGCCAAGCGCCAGCCGGCTCCGCTCGACGCCGCCGCCGCCCCCGGCCCGCCGTCCGAGCCGTCGCCCCCGCCCCGGAAGATTTCCGTGCTCGCCATCCCGGTGCGCGACGAGGCGGACGCGCTGGGCCTGCTCATGCTGGGGCATCTCGTGGATCCCGCCCATTGGACGATCGAGCTGACCTCGCCGCAGCTCCTGGCCTCCGAGGTCATCGCGCTGGCCGAGAAGACCCGGCCCGCCGTCGTCTGCCTGGGCGCGCTGCCCGCGAGCGGCCTCGCCGCCCACACGCGCTATCTCTGCAAGCGGCTGCGGGCGCGCTGCCCCGATCTGCGCATCGTCGTGGGGCGCTGGGGCCTGCGCGAGCCGACGGGACCGGCGCGCCGCCAGCTCGAGGCAGCCGGCGCGGGCTACGTGGGGGTCACGCTGGTCGAGACGCGCGAGCATCTGCAGACGGTCTACGGGCTCGAGCCGCCCGCGCCCGCCCGCCGCCCGGCGCGGGGCGCGGCACCGCCGGGCGCGGCGGCCCCGGCCGGAGAGCGGAGCGCCGCCGCGCCGCGGTAGCCCCCGCCCGCGTCAGGACGTCGCGCGGCCCAGCATCTCGTCGAGCATCGAGGCGTCGACCGGCTTCGTGACGTGCAGGTCGAAGCCGGCGTCGAGCGCCCGCCGCCGGTCCTCGACCTGCCCGTAGCCGGTCACCGCGACGAGACGGATCGCGCGCGCATCGGGCCGCCGGCGCATCTCGCGCGCCACCGTGTAGCCGTCCATACCGGGCAGGCCCAGGTCGATCAGGGCCACCTCGGGCCGGAAGGCGTCGAGCTTCGCGAGCCCGCTCGGCCCGTCCTCCGAGGTCTCGACCTCGTGCCCGGCCAGCTCCAGCAGCAGGCGCAGGCTCTCGCGCGCGTCGAGGCTGTCCTCGACCACCAGGATGCGCCGGCCGCGCGTGACCGCGGACCCGGCGTCGGCGCCGGCCTCCGTCGGCTCGGAGCGAGGCGCCGCCACCGCGGGGAGCCGCACCGTGAACTCGCTGCCCTGCCCGGGTCCGGCGCTCCACACCGCGACCGAGCCGCCGTGCAGCTCGACCAGCCGCTTCACGAGGGCCAGCCCGAGCCCCAGGCCGCCGCGCGAACGGTCGAGGCTCTGCGGCTCCTGCACGAAGAGATCGAACACGTGGGCGAGCAGGTCGGTCCGGATGCCCTGCCCGCTGTCGCGCACGCGGAGCACCGCGGTCTCATCCGCGCGCTCGGTGGCGATCGTGACGCGGCCCGCCCCCGGCGTGTACTTGAGCGCGTTGTCCACCAGGTTGTTGATCACCTGCTCGAGGCGGGCCGCGTCACCGTCCACGTGGACCGTCACGCCCTCCAGGAGGACGGTGTGCCGCTCGGTGCGTCCGGCCTGGGCGAGGGCTTCGAGGCTGCGGCGGGCCAGCGCGTGCAGGTCCACGGGGCGGCGCTGGAGCTCGATCTTGCCGGAGCTCACGCGCGAGACGTCGAGCAGGTCGTCCACCAGGCGGGCGAGGTGTCCGGTCTGCCGGCCGATGATCGCGACCACGTGACGCATGGTCTCGTCGTCCGGGAGCCGCTCCAGCACCGCCACCGCGTTGGTCAGCGTGCCGAGCGGGTTTCGCAGCTCGTGGCCGAGCATGGCCAGGAACTCGTCCTTGGCCCGGCTCGCGGCCCGCAGCGATTCGGCGAGCGCCTCCGCCTCCTCCCGCCGCTCGCGGCTCTGGGCCTCGTGCTGTTTGCGCTCGGTGATGTCCAGCGACACGCTCAGCACCGCGGGGACGCCCTCGAAGGCGATCACCTCCGAGTTGACCAGGAGCTGGCGGTCCTCGCCGGCCCTCGTGCGGAACGTCACCTCGAGATCGCGCACCCGCCCCTCGGCGTGCAGGAGGTTGAGCACCCGCTCGCGCTCTTCCACGGTCACCCAGAAGCCGAGCTCCGGTTTGGTGTGGCCCAGCATCTCCTCGCGGGCATAGCCGCTGTGGCGGACCGCCGCCTCGTTGACCTCGAGGTGGCGGTGATCCCGGAGGCTCGTGATGGACATGGGCAGCGGGTTGGCGTGGAAGGCCACCATGAAGCGCCGCTCGCTCTCGCGCAGCGCGGCCTCCGCCCGCGTCCGATCCGTGATGTCGGTGAGCGCGCTGAGGATGCAGGCCTCCCCGTCGAACATCACGATGTCCGCCGAGAGCACCGTCACGCGCTCGTCGCCGTTCTTCACCCGGAACCGGCACTCCATGTTGCGGACGGTCCGGCCCGCCTTGAGCTGGCGGATCCCCTCTTCCCGCTGGTCCGGGTCCACCCAGAGCCCCAGCTCGAACGTGGTGCGGCCGAGGATCTCCTCGCGCGTGTAGCCGGAAGTGCTCAGGAAGGCGCCGTTGGCGTCGCGGACGCGCCCGTCGCCGAGGCCGGTGAGGCAGAGGATGGTCGGACTCAGCCCGAAGACGGCGCGGAGCTTTTCTCCGAAGCCCGGACCCGGTGCCATCGCCGAGAGTATGCGGTGACCGCCGGCGCCTGGCAAGCCGCGGAGGTGCCGACGGGTGTATGCTACGCGCCGATGCCAACCCCCTTCCAAGGAGCCCGCCCATGACCAGCCAGTCCAGCCATGAGATCGACGTCAAGGACGTGGAGTATCTCCGTCACGGCGACCGGCCGCTCCTGGCGCGGATGTTCCTCCCGCGCGGCGACGGGCCGTTCCCGATGGTCGTCGAGCTGCACGGCGGGGCCTGGTGTCGCGGCGACCGGCTCGGCGACACCCTCATGAACGAGGCGCTGGCCCGGAGCGGCGTGGTGGTGGCCGCGCTCGACTTCCGCCAGCCCCCCGAGGCTTCGTACCCCGGCTCGCTGATGGACATCAGCTACGCGGTGCGCTGGCTCAAGAGCCACGCGGCCGAGTTCCGCGGCCGGCCGGATCAGGTCGGGATCATGGGCGCCTCGAGCGGCGCGCACCAGGCCATGCTGCTGGCGATGAAGCCGCGCGATCCGAAATACGCGGCCCTGCCCCTGCCCGCGGGCTCGCCATCGGCCGACGGCACCGTCCGCTGCGCGGTGCTCTGCTGGCCGGTCATCGATCCGCTCGCGCGCTACCGATACGCCAAGGCGCTCAAGGCGGGCGGCCAGCCCTATCCGGAAGTCGTGGACCGGGTGCTCCCGTCCCACGACGAGTACTGGCGCACCGAGGAGGCCATGGCCGAGGGCAACCCGACGCTGGCGCTCGAGCGCGGCGAGTCCGTCGAGACCCCGCCCGTCGTCTACATCCAGGGCACGCGCGACATGGCGCACCCGCGCCCCGACCTGGACCGCTTCGTGGCGGCGTATCGCAAGATCGGCGGCCAGGTGGATCTGGAGCTGATCGAGGGCGAGGCCGAGGGTTACATCAACCGGAAGCCGGCCTCCCCCGCAGTGGACCGAACGATCGCCCGCATCATCGAGTTCGTCCACAAACAGCTCGCCTGACCCCCGCGTGCCTTCGGCTAGACCTGCTCCAGCTCCGTGCGCACGCGCGGGAGGACCTCGCGGGCCATGCGGGCGGTGTAGTCGCGGTCCGGATCGCCCGGCCATTTCGGATCGGGGATCGGGTGCAGCACCACGTGGTCGAAGGTTGCGGGCGCGGCCCGTAGCGCCGCGAGCAGGCGTTCGGCGACTTCCGTCGTACCGCCGCGGAGGCTGAAGGCGTCGGCGGCCTCCGGCGGGAGGAAGTCCACCGCCTTGCCGCTCGCTTCCAGATCCGGGGCGTGGTGGAAGTCGGGCCAGACGCCGCGGTCGCGCTTGAGCGTCTCGGGGTCCGGGCCTGCCCACTTGAACCCCGGTGGATCGAAGAGCGCCGGCGAGTACTCGTAGTACCCGGCCGCCATCGACCGGGCCATGGTGAGCGCGCGGTCCGGCTCGTCCACCAGCACGGTATGGAAGATGGCGCCGAGCTTCACGCGGGCCGGGTCGCGCCCGGCCTCCTCGGCGCCGGCGCGGATCGCCCGCACCGCGGTCGCGATATTGGCCGGATGCGTGCCCACGCGGATGAACACGCCGTCCGCCACCGCGCCGGCCATCCGCAAGGTCTTCGGCCCGCCCGCCGCGATCCAGACCGGCACCGGCCGGTGATGCGGCAGCCGCGCGGGCCGCGCCGCGCCCACCTCGACGGATTCGCCCGCGAGCAGGCCGCGCATGAGCCGCGTGCCCGCCTCCAGCTCCTGCACCCGCGCCGGCTTGAGACCGGCCAGGCGCACCGCGGTATCGCCCACGCCCCAGCCGAGCAGTACGCGGCCGGGCGCCAGCTCGTCGATGGTGGCGATGGAGGACGCGGTGACGGTGGGATGGCGATTGACCGGATTGGCCAGCAGCGGCCCGAGCGTGATGCGCTCGGTGGCCCGCGCGGCCGCGGCCAGCAGCACGTAGGTGTCGCGACGGCGGAGCTGCGAGTCGGGCTGGAGCGCGGCGTCCCAACCGAGCCGCTCGGCGCGGCCCACGTCCGCCGCGAACGCGTCCACCGAGCGTGAGTCGAAGCGATTGAGGCCGAAGCGGGGAACCCTCACGCGAGTGGAGTAGGCCCTACGGCATGCCCGGCATGTCCACCGGCGCGTAGTAGCGCTTCGCGCCGAGCCCGTCCACGCGGGTCCAGAAGTCCGGCTGGGCGGCCAGCCCCAGCTCGGTCACACCCGCTCCCTGGCGCCAGATGCACCACGAATCCGGATGGAGCCGGCTCGCCTCGTGGACCCACCGCTCGCCTTCCGCGCCCTCGCCCCGGCGCAGCAGGAACTGCCCGAGCCGGAACATCGCCTGCGCGGTGGCGGCGTCCTCGCTCGGCGCGGCCAGATGCGCCCGCGCCTGCTCCGCGGTGAACGCGTGCGCGCTGCGCGCCCCGTTCCGCGCCCAGTCGCGGATCGCGTCGAGATAGGTCGCCTTCGCCTGCGCGGTGAGCCGGGCCACGTCCTCCGGCATCTCGCGGGTGGCGCGGTTCATCTTCCGGAAGCCCTCGTAGGCGCCGGCCGACTCCGCGGGGCGCACGATGCGGCCGGCCTCGTCGATCCACACCGCCTGGGGCACGTTGACGATGCGGTACAGCTCGGCCAGCTTGTGATCGCGATCGATCAGCGTCGGATACGTGGGCTTGGCCGCCTCGATCCACGGCAGCGCATCACCCTCCCGGCTGTCCATGGCCACCGCGATGACCAGGAAGCCGTGGCCCGCCAGCTCCTCCTGGAGCGCCTGCCACACGGGCAGGTCGCGACGGCACCCTCACCAGGAGGCCCAGGTGACGAGGAAGACCTTCCGGCCGCGATAGTCGGAGAGCCGGTGCAGGCGGCCGGAAGGATCCGGCAGCGCGAAGTCCGGGGCCTCGAGCGAGGCGAGCGCCGCCCCACGGTCCCGCGCGCTCTCGCCCAGCACCCAGACGTCGCCGCGATCGCTGTGAAGGATGGGCCGGCCGAGATGCCGCCACAGCGCGGCCAGGTCGATCCGGCCCGCCTCCACGAGCTCGCGCTCGCGCCCCGCGGGCAGCGGCACGCAGACCTCTCCCCGGCAGAGGCCCTCGGGCTTCGCCACCCAGCCGGTGGCGGTGTCGGTCTCGCGCGCGGGACACCAGAGCGCGGCGGTCGAGGCCTCCGTCCCCGCCAGCGCGTACTCACCAGACTCCGTCAGCAGCGTCACCATGGGCCCGCCTCCCGGGAGGGATCTTACCATCGCCGGCGGGCCGGAGCCCCCTCTCCGCCATGGGAGAGGGCAGGGTGCCGGCTGGTTGACCAGAGTCTTGACAGCCAGGCCGTAACGTCGGAGAGTCTCGGAGCACAAGAGCCCACTCGTCCGCTCTCCGGGGAGGATCCGTCCATGACCAAGATGCTCGCCATGGTCCTCGGTCCCGTCCTCGCTGTCGCAGCGCTCGCGCCCGTCGCCGCCCAGTGGAAGCCCGAGATCAAGTTCCTGAAGATCGGCGTCTCGAGCGCCGGCGGGGACTGGTTCCGGGCGGGCGCGAAGTTCTCCACGATGATCCCGTCCGTCCTGCCGGACGTCGCGTCCAGCACCATCATCGGGGGCGGCGTCATCAACGTCACCCGGATCGGCAAGGGCGAGGCCCAGATGGCCTTCGCGCTCACACCCTATCCGGAGCAGGGCTACAAGGGCGAGAGCAAGCACTATCCCGCCCCGCTCAAGAACATGCGGCTGATCGCGAGCAACCTCGGGAGGACCGTCGTCGTCGCGATCGTGGTCCTCAAGGATAGCCCGATCAAGAGCATCCACGACCTCAAGGGCAAGCGGATCGTCTCCGGCGACCGGGGCTGGGGCACGACGGAGCTGGCCGAGGCGCTCATGGCCGGCGCCGGCATGCCGGCCGACAAGTTCAAGGCCGACGGCGGCACGATCAGCTACACGTCGATCACCGACCGGTCCAAGGCGCTGCAGGACAAGAACGTGGACGCGATCTTCATTCCCGCCCAGGTGAACTACCCGGACCTGATGGCGGTGCAGCAGGCCGCCGGGATCCGGGTGATCGGCTTCCCGGACGACCTGGCCGACCGGACCCTGGCGACCATGCCCGGACTCGTCAAGAGCAAGGTGCCCAAGGGCCTCTACGGGGTGGTGGACCAGGACCTGGCCTCGCCCGGGTTCCTGCAGCAGCTCATCGTCGACGCCGCGCTGTCGGACGAGCTGGTCTACCGCATCACGAAGCTCTGGTGGGAGAAGATCAAGGACATCCACGAGATCGCTCCGGGGCTCGACCAGGCCAACGTGAAGATGGCGATGGAGCACGCGACGATCCCGTTCCATCCCGGCGCGCTGCGCTACTACAAGGAGGTCGGCGTCGCGAGGTAGCGGTGGCGGTCGTCGACCGCGAGACCGAGGTCGCGAGCGGGCCGTCGGCGGTCGATTGGCTCCTCGATCGCCGCCGCGGCCCGCAGACGCTGATCGCCGCCGCCATCGTCGTCCTGTCGATGGCGATGTGCGCGTTCCACTTCTACTCGACCTACTACGGCCAGGCCGAGGTCCACACGCACCGCTCCACGCACCTGGCCTTCATGCTCATCCTGGCCTTCCTCTTCTTCCCGTTCGGCCGCACGCACTGGAGCGACCCTCTCGGCTGGCCGTTCCTGGTCGACGCGGGCTTCCTCGCCATCGCGCTCGGCGCGCAGGTCTACACCCTGGTGAGCCTCGACCGCTTCGTCGATCCGGGCTACTCGGTGACGACCACCGACGTGGTGGTGGGGACCTTGCTCATCGCGGCGGTGCTGGAGGCGGCGCGGCGCACCGTCGGCTGGGGGATCACGCTCACCGCGATGTTCTTCCTCCTGCAGACCTGGCAGACCGACAAGTTCGTCTGGCTCCTCTACGGCCCGCCCAACTCGTGGACGTCGATGGTCGAGAGCTTCTTCGGCAAGGAGGAGGGTCTCTACGGCATCCCGGTGGGGATCATGAGCTCGGTGCTCATCCTCTTCATCATCTTCGCCGCGTTCCTGACCATGACCGGGATCGGCGACTTCTTCGTGCGGCTCGCCACCGCGCTGGCCGGGCGGATGACCGGCGGCCCGGCCAAGGTCTCGGTCTTCTCGAGCGCGATGCTCGGGACGGTCTCGGGTAGCGGAGTGGCCAACGTGATGATGGACGGGGTCTTCACGATCCCCATGATGAAGCGGATCGGCTACACCGCCACCTTCGCCGCGGCGGTGGAGGCCGTCGCGTCGATCGGCGGCCAGATCATGCCGCCCATCATGGCCGCCGCCGCCTTCATCATGTCCGACTTCGTGGGGGTCCCGTTCCGGCAGGTGGCCCTGGCCGCCACCATCCCCGCGGTCCTCTACTTCTTCTGCGTCTTCGTCACGGTGCACTTCGAAGCCAGGCGCCTCGGGCTCCGCAAGGTGCCGCGCGAGGAGATGCCCGATCTGGCGGAGACCCTGCGGCGAGACGGCTATCTCCTGCTGCCGCTCGTCGCGCTCATCTGGTACCTCTACCAGGGCTTCAGCGAGGAGATGTCCGCGCTGATGGCGGTCGGCACGACCTTCCTGATCAGCTTCGTGAGGCGGCGCTCGGCTCTGGGCCCGGTCCGGCTGCTCAAGGCCTTCGAGAGCGGCGCCCGGGCCGGTGTGACGGTGGCCATGGCGGTGGCGGCGGCCGGGCTGATCATCGGCTGCCTGTTCCTGTCCGGCATCGGCATGAAGTTCTCCTACATGCTCATGACGCTTTCCGGCGGGCAGCTCTGGCTGGCGCTGATCTACACCACGTTCGCCGCCATCCTGCTGGGGCTCTCGCTGCCGACCACCGCGGTGTACCTTACGCTGGCGATCATCGTGGCGCCGGGCCTGGTCCAGATGGGCGTGCCCAAGATGGCCGCCCACATGTTCATCTTCTACATGGGGGTGACGTCGGATCTCACGCCCCCGACCTGCCTGTCGCCGTTCGCGGCGGCCGCCATCGCCGGCTCGCCGCCGATGGCCACCGCCTGGCAGGCGATGCGCCTGGGCGCCGTGCTCTTCATCGTCCCGTTCATGTTCGTCTACTCGCCCGAGCTGCTGATGATCGGCTCGTGGCCCGACATCCTCCTGGCCTTCGCCCGGGCCGGCATCGGCATCTTCTGCCTGGCCGCCGGGCTGCAGGGCTGGCTGCGCTGCCGGGCCACCGCGCTCGACCGGGCCCTGCTCCTCATCGCCGGCATCCTGCTCGTGGTGCCGAACCTGGTGGCCGACCTGGCCGGCCTGCTCCTGCTGGGCCTCACCTTGGGCCTGCAGTCCCTGCGCCGCGCCTCGGAGATCGCCCCTGCGCCCGCTGCTTCGCTGGACTAGCCTGGTCGGCAGCGGGGCCTTGCTCGCCGTCCTCGGCGGGGCCGGCACGCACCAGCGGAACTTCCCCCTCTTCCTGACCGCCGTGCTCGCCCTGTCCGCGCTCACCATCGCGATCTTCGTCGCCACCGCCACCACCCGAAAATAGCCCTGCCTTCCAACCCTGACCGCCCGCCGGCCTGTGCTGAGCGGTCAGATCATGTGGTCCCGACAGGTCTGCGCGACAGGCCTTGACGCGCTGGGCCCGCGCTGATAGCGTTTGCGCTCACAATCGCTCGATCGACGACCGCTCCATTCTCGTGAGCCAGGGGGTGTCCCATGAAGACACGGTCCCGCCGTCGTCCGGCAGGCGTTCTGCTTCTTCCCTTCCTCGCACTGCTTGTCTCGGGGGTCGTGTGGGCGCCGCTGGATGCCCGGGCGGCAGACACCCCCCGCCGGGGCGGGATACTCCTGGCCGCCATCGGCGCGGACCCGCCCACTCTCGATGCGCACCAGGAGAGCACGTTCGCCAACATCCAGCTGGTGGCGCCGCTGTACAGCACGCTGCTCCAGTTCGATCCGCTGAACTCCGCGAACATCATTGGCGACGTGGCCACCGAGTGGAAGACGTCGCCCGACGGGCTGACCCACACGTTCAAGATCCGCCAGGACGTCAAGTTCCACGACGGCTCGCCGCTGACCGCCGCCGACGTCAAGGCGAGCTACGACAAGATCGTCAACCCGCCGCAGGAGACCCGGAGCGTGCGGAAGGCGCACTACATGGCGGTCAAGACGATCGAGGCGCCGGACGCCTCGACCGTGATCTTCCGGCTCAAGCACCCCTCGGCCTCGTTCCTGCCCAGCCTGGCCTCGCCCTGGAACGTGATCTTTCCGAAGAAGTACCTCGACAAGGACATCAACTACTTCAGGACGAACGTGGTGGGGTCGGGGCCGTTCAAGTTCAAGAACTACACGCGCGGCGCGACGTTCGAGGGCGAGCGCAATCCCGACTACTTCGTCAAGGACCGGCCGTACCTGGACGGCTACAAGTTCTTCATCAGCCCGGACACCTCCGTGCGCGCGGCGGCCGTCCGCTCCGGCCGGGTCCACATCGAGTTCCGGGGCCTCCCCAACTCCGAGGTCGACGCGATCACCAAGCAGCTCGGCGACAAGGTCAAGGTCCAGGAAGCGCCCACGCCCGGCTGGTGGGCGATCTCGATGAACAACCGGATCAAGCCGTTCACCGACGTGCGCGTCCGCAAGGCCCTCACGC
Organism: Candidatus Rokuibacteriota bacterium; assembly: GCA_040902305.1. Taxonomy (GTDB): domain Bacteria; phylum Methylomirabilota; class Methylomirabilia; order Rokubacteriales; family CSP1-6; genus CAMLFJ01. The sequence goes on from JBBDXN010000037.1 coordinate 13,935, forward strand.
TCGCCATCGACCGGCACACGATGAGCAAGGTGCTGTTCCCGCTCACCGGGCTCAAGGGAGTCGGGGCCCTGGTGCGTCCGGGGACGGAGTGGGCCATGTCGCCGGCCGAGCTCGAGAAGCTCCCGGGCTTCGGGCGGGACATGGAGAAGAACCGGGCGGAGGCCAAGAAGCTGCTGGCCGAGGCCGGCTACCCGAACGGCCTCCAGGTCGTCATGAAAAACCGCAACGTGAAGCTCCCGTACCAGGACTTCGCGGTGTTCCACATCCAGGAGTGGAAGAAGATCGGCGTCGAGGTGACGAACCGGCCGCTCGAGACGGCGACCTGGTTCGCCGACGGACGGGACACCGGGGACTTCGAGCTGATGGTCGACCCCCACGTCGACTTCATGGACGAGCCCGACCTGAGTCTGGTGGATTTCATCACCGGGAACTCGGCGAACTGGGGTAGGGTCTCCGACCCCGAGATCGACGACCTGTTCGAGCGCCAGGCGAGGACCCTCGACAAGGCGGAGCGCAAGAAGCTCGTCAACCAGCTCGAGAAGATCGTGCTCGAGAAGGCCTACTACCTCCCGGGCCTCTGGTGGGTGCGCAACATCGTGCACTCGTCCAAGGTGAGGAACTGGGTCGCCGCGCCCAGCCACTACTCGAACCAGAAGCTCCAGGACGTCTGGCTGTCGGAGGATTGATCGGGATACGGGGCGCGCGGTATGGGCACCTACATCGCGAAACGGCTGCTGCTGATCGTCCCGACGCTGCTCGGGGTCGCGGCGATCGTGTTCCTGATCATGCGCGTGATCCCGGGCGACGTGGCCCTCCTCATCCTCGGGGGTGACGACGGAGGCCAGATCGACCCGCAGCAGCTCGCGGCCATCCGCTCGCAGCTCGGGCTGGATCAGCCGATCCTCGTGCAATTCGGCGTCTGGCTCTGGGGCGTGGTGCGCCTCGATTTCGGCACCTCCCTGTGGACGGGGCAGCCGGTGATCCATGAGCTGCTCATCCGGCTGCCCCTCTCGCTCGAGCTGGCGCTCCTCGCCACCGTCGTCTCCGTGATCATCGCCATCCCCCTCGGCATGCTCGCCGCCGTCCGCCAGGATACGTGGGTGGACTACGTCGTCCGCGTGGTCAGCATCGGCGGGCTGGCCGTCCCGTCGTTCTGGATCGGAATCCTCTGCATCCTGGGCCTCGTGATCTTCTTCGGCTGGGGGCCCCCGCTGGAGTTCGTCGCGCCCTGGGACGATCCCTGGCTGAACCTCGAGATGATGATCTGGCCGGTGCTCACGGTCGGCTACCGCTACTCGGCGGTCACGACCCGCATGACGCGCTCGACGGTTCTCGAGGTGCTGCGCGAGGACTACATCCGCACCGCGTGGGCGAAAGGCCTGCGTGAGCGAGCCGTCGTCATCCGCCACGCCCTGAAGAACGCGATGCTGCCGGTCATCACGCTGATCGGCACCGAGTTCGCCTTCCTGATCGGCGGTCTGGTCGTCACCGAGACGGTGTTCACGCTGAACGGCATCGGACGGTTCGTGGTGGACGCGGTGGCCCACCGGGACTACCCCGTCGTGCAGGCGCTCGTGTTCCTGATCGCCTTCAGCTTCGTGATCGTCAACCTGCTCGTGGATCTCACCTACGCGTGGTTCGACCCGCGCATCCGGTACCGCTGACGGTGGCGACCAGCATCGAGCTGACCCACCCGACGGCCACCGCGGCCCTGGCCCCGCGCCTCACCGCGCTCGAAGGCGTGCTGCGCTTCATCCGCAAGAAGCCGCTCGGCGCGGCGGGCGCGTTCATCATTCTCGGGATGCTCGTGGTGGCGGCCTCCGCGGAGCTCCTCGCGCCCTACGACGCGTATACCGCCGACTACGCGGCGCAGTTCGCGCGCCCGAGCGCGGAGCACTGGTTCGGTACCGACGAGTTCGGCCGCGACCTGATGAGCCGCATCATGTACGGGGCCCGCATCGCGCTCTTCGTCGGCTTCACTGCCTCGTTCCTCGGCTGTACGATCGGCGGCCTGCTCGGGGTGATGAGCGCGTACCTGGGCGGGAAGGTGGACCTCCTCCTCGAGCGCCTGATGGACATGCTGCTCGCGTTCCCGCAGCTCATCCTCGCCCTCGCCATCGCGTCGATCCTGGGGCCGGAGGTCCAGAACGTGGTGATCGCGATTGCTATCCCGATCATCCCCCGCGCGGCGCGGGTGGTGCGGGCGACCGCGCTCTCGGTGAAGGAGAACGTGTACGTCGAGGCGGTGAACGCGCTCGGCGCGGCGCGCTCGCGGATCGTCCTCCGGCATATCGTGCCGAACGTGATGGCGCCTTACATCATCCTGCTCACCGCGCAGCTCGGTGGCGCCATTCTCGCCGAGGCCGCGCTCAGCTACCTGGGGCTGGGGGCCGCGGAGCCGACCCCGTCGTGGGGGCTGATGCTCTCCGGCTCCGCGCTGTCGTATGCCGAGAAGGCGCCATGGATCCCCATCTTCCCCGGCATCGCGATCAGCCTCGGCGTGTTCGGTTTCAACCTGTTCGGTGACTCGTTGCGCGACGCGCTCGACCCCAAGCTCCGCAAGGGGTGAGGGAAGCGTCGGTGGCGCGGGGCGGGTACCGGATCTTCGACGCCGATACCCACATCATCGAGCCCGCCGAGCCGATCGAGGAGTACCTCTCTCGCGCCGATCGTCAACGCCTTGCCGCGCTCGGACCGCTCGTCCAGCGCGCCCCCGGCAAGGCCGGCATGTCGCGCTACCGAATCGGCCGGGTCCCGGCGCTCGACCGCCGCCTCGGCTCACGCGAGCGCGTCGCGCCGCCGTCGGCGGCCACCCGCGGCGCGAAGGACGGCGGGACGCCGTGGGACGTGCGCTGGCAGGGGCCGCCGTTCCCGAGCGACCGCGTGAGCTTCGACCCGCACGCGCGCGTGAAGGACATGGACGTCGAGGGCGTGGACGTGAACATGGTCCTGCCCTCCGGCGGCGTGCCGAGCTTCTGCGGCCTGGACGACGTCACGCTCGAGCAGGCGATGTACCGCGCGTATCACCGGTTCGTGGCCGCCTACTGCGCGCCCTACCCCGACCGGCTGACGAGCCTCGTCCTGGTCTCGGCCCGCGACGCGGCCTCATCGGTGGCGGAGATCCAGCGGTGCAGCCGGGAGGATTGGCCGGTCGGCGTCTTCCCGATCTGCCCGCCCGCGCTCTCGCTGGACGATCCCGACTGGGAGCCCATCTGGGCGGCGGCCCAGGCGCACGACCTGACGGTGGTGATCCACTCCTTCACGATGACGGTGCCGTACCCGCCCGGGGTGTGGGACACCTGGGACAACGTCTTCCTGCAGCGCGCGGCCGGCCACGCCTGGAACGCCCAGCGCAACATGGCCGCGCTCATCGGAGCGGGCGTGCTGGACCGCTATCCGGCGCTGCGGCTGACCTCGCTGGAGTGCGGCCACGGCTGGCTCGCGTTCTGGGCGGCACGCCTCGACGAGCTGGCCGAGATGTCGCGTCACGCCCTGCCGCCGCTCCGGCAGCGGCCGAGCGACTATATCCGCGGGCCCCAGTACTTCCAGAGCATCCAGCTCCACGAGGGCGAGCAGTCCCTGCGCCACGCCATCGAGGCCATAGGCGACGACACCCTGATGTTCGCCACCGACTACCCGCACTCGGAGAGCTGGTTCCCGAAGTCGGTCGACGCCGTCCTGGGCTGGACCTCGATCTCCGAGCCCTCCCGGCGCAAGCTCCTCTGGGACAACGCGGTCCGGTGCTACCACCGCTACGCCGCCCGGGCGCACGCGTGAGCGCCCGAAAGACCGCTACCACGCCACCGCCCGACCGGGTAAGCTTGCCGCGGTCGCTCTCGGATGGACCTGAACCCTCACCCAGGAGGAGATCACGATGAAGCGCTTGGCCTGGATCGTCATGGGGCTGCTCGTCGTCGGCTCGACCGCGGTCGGATGCGCGCACATGCCGCGCTGGGCGGGCGGCGGATGGACCACACTGCTCGACGGCGCCGACGGCATGGAGAACTGGGATCGCGTCGGCAGCGCCAACTGGAGGGTGGTGGACGGCGTGATCCAGGCCGACGCCGGCCCGGCCGCCGGCTACCTGGTCTCGAAGAGCCCCTACAAGGACTTCGAGATCCTCGTCGAGTTCTGGGCCAGCGACGACGCCAACAGCGGCATCTACATGCGGTGCGCCGATGCCAAGGCCATCACCGACCGGACCTGCTACGAGGCCAACATCTTCGACCAGCGCCCCGACCCGAGCTACGGCACGGGGGCCGTCGTCCACATCGCCAAGGTCTCGCCGATGCCCAAGGCCGGCGGCAAGTGGAACACCTACGCGATCAAGGCCCAGGGCCCGCGGCTCACGCTCATGCTCAACGGGGCGCGCACCGTGGAGGCCGAGGACAGCAAGCTGGCCAGCGGGCCGATCGCGCTCCAGTGGGGGAAGGGCGTCGTCAAGTTCCGCAAGGTGCAGATCCGGCCGCTATAGCGCGGCCCGGCGGCCCGAGATGTAGGGGCTGAAGAGCTCGAAGAGCGACGGATATCCGGGCTCAGAGCTGCCGGAGCTGCGGGTCCAGCTTGACCCGGAGCCAGTCGCCCAGCAGGTTGGCGGCGAGCACCACCAGCATGATCGCGAGCCCCGGGAACAGCGTCACCCACCAGTAGCCCGCCATCATCCCTTCTTTGCCGTCGGCCAGCATGAGGCCCCAGGCCGGTTTCGGGGGTGGGACGCCGACCCCCAGGAACGACAGCGCGGCCTCCGCCACGATCACCACGCCGACGATCAGGGAGGAGAGCACGATCGACGTGTTGATCACGTTGGGCAGGATGTGCCGACGCATGATCGTCCACTTGCTGCAGCCGGCCACGATGGCCAGGCGGACGTAGTCGCGCTCCTTCAGCGACAGCACCTCGCCCCGGATGACCCGGGCGTAGCGCGTCCAGAAGATGCCGGCCAGGATGATCACGATGTTCATCTCGCTCGGGCCGAGCAGGACAGCCAGGAAGATCGCGAAGCTGATCGCGGGCAGGGCGAGCCAGGCATCGACCACGCGCATGATGATCTGGTCGACCCAGCGGCCGTAGTAACCGGAGATGATGCCCACCGCCGTCCCCAGCGCGCCCGCCACCACCGCGGCGGTGAACCCCACCAGCAGCGAGATGCGCGCGCCGAAGAGCAGCCGGCTCAGGACGTCGCGGCCGAGGTGGTCGGTGCCCAGAAGGTGGCCGGCGTCGCCGCCCGCCAGCCACGCCGGCGGCCGGTGGCGGTGGCGCAGGTTGCCCAGCACCGGGTCGTGGGGCGCCAGCCAGTCCGCGAAGAGCGCGGCGAGCAGGGCCACGCCGAGGATCGTGACCGGAACGACCGGCAGCCCGCGAGCGCCGTCGCGGAGCCGGCCCCACGCCCGGCTCCGTGGGTACGCGAGCGGGCTAGCGCTCGAGACGGATGCGGGGATCGATCCAGGCATAGAGGATGTCCACCGTGAGGTTGGCCGCGATCACCATGACGCCGCCGAGCAGCACCACGGTCTGGACCACCGGGAAGTCGCGGAACTCGATGCCCTCGTAGAGGAGGCGGCCGATGCCGGGCCACGCGAAGACCGTCTCGACCACGACCGCGACGTTGATCATCAGGACCAGGTTGATGCCGGCCAGCGTGAGGACCGGGATAAGCGCGTTCTTGAACGCGTGCTTGATGAGCACCCAGGACTCGGGCAGGCCCTTGAGCCGGGCGAGCTTGACGTACTCGCTGCCGAGCACGTCCAGCATCGACGAGCGGGTGAGGCGCATGTGGGCGGCGGTGAAATAGCCGCTCAGCGCGATGGCCGGCATCACCACGTGGGCGGCCGTCCCCCGGCCCGACGTCGGCAGCCAGTGCAGGTACACCGCGAAGAAGTAGATGAGCAGGAGGCCCAGCCAGAAGCTGGGCATGGACAGGCCGAGCAGCGCGATCAGCTTGCCGGCGCTGTCCCACCAGCGGCCGACGTTGACGGCGGCCAGGATGCCGACCGAGAGACCCACCACGAGCGAGATGGTCATGGCGACCGCGGCGAGCTGGAGCGAGGCGGGCAGCCGCTGCCAGTAGAGCGAGCCGGCGGGAACGCGGTAGTAGAGCGACGTGCCGAAGTCGCCCCGGAGCGCGCCCCCGACGAAATGCACGTACTGCACCGGCCAGGAGCGGTCGAGGCCGAGCTGCACCCGGATCGCTTCCAGATCCGCCTCCTTCGCTTCGGGGGCGGCCAGCAGCGTCGCCGGGTCACCGGTCAACCGGATGAGGACGAAGATCGTCACGCTGAGGATGAACAGCGACACCAGCGCCAGCCCGCAGCGCTTGAGGATGAAGCGCGTCATTGCGACCGCCCCACCCGCCTACCGGAGCTCGATTTCCTCGAACGGGCCCGTGTAGTAGAAGGTCGGGATCAGGCCCATGCCGGAGACCTTCATGGCCTTGCTCACCCCGTTGGGCCACTGGAGCTGGTAGACGGGCACGAAGTAGGCCTGGTCCACCACCCGCTGCTGGATCCGCTTCAGCAGCGCCTCGCGCTTCTTGGGATCGGTTTGTCGCGACTGCTCCTCGAAGAGGCGGTCGATCTCCCCGTCCTTGAGGACCGAGTGGACTCCGGAGGACACGATGTCCGCGTCGATCCGGGTGACCGCGTTGCCGAAGCCGCCGTTGGCGCAGAGGCAGATGCCGGTGAGCTCCTTCTTGCGTCGCTTGTCGAACATGACCGCGCGCTCCATCTTCTGGACCCTGGTCTTGATGCCGATCGCCCCCAGATAGCCGCCGACCGCCTCGGCGAAGCTGTAGTACGGCGGAATCGGCGTGATGACGCCGGCGTCGAAGCCGTTGGGATAGCCGGCCTCGGTCAGCAGCTGCTTGGCCTTCTTCGGGTCGTAGGGGAAGGGTTCGACCGGGAGCGCCCACTCGAACTCACGGGGGACGATGCTGCCGGTGGGCGGCGAGGCCCCGAGCGTCTCGGCCTCGCTGAGCGCCTTGCGGTCGAGCGCGTAGTTGGCGGCCAGCCGCACCTTCTGGTTGTGCCAGGGCGACTTGGGGTCGTTCATCTCTCCGAACTGGAGCCACCAGGTGGCGATGCCGCCCGAGAACACGAGGTCGAGGTTCGGGTCCTTCTTGACCTCTTCGCCGAGGGGCCCGTCGGTCTTGTAGGCGATCTGGGCCTCCCCGCGCTTGAGCATGGCCAGGCGGGTCGAGCCCTCGGTGACGCTCTTCATCACGATCCGCTTGACCTTCGGCGTCTTCCGCCAGTACTTCTCGTGGGCCTCCAGGACGATCTCCACGCCCGGCGTCATGCTGACGAACTTGAAGGGCCCGGCTCCGACCGGCGCCTGCTTGAACCCGTCGTCGCCGACCTTCTCGACGTACTTCTTGGGAACGATCCAGCCGGCACCCGTTGCGGGGGAGCCATAGAATCCCATGAAGTCGGGCCACGGCGCCTTCAGGTGGAAACGCACGTGGTGGGGATTCACGATCGTGACCGCCTCGACCTTCTCCTTCAGGATCTTGGCCCCGGCGCCCCGGTACCGCTCGAAGCTGAACTTCACGTCCTCGGCGGTCATCGGGTCGCCGTTATGGAAGACCACGTTCTTGCGCAGCACGAAGTCGTAGACGAGGCCGTCCTTGGACGCGGTCCACGACTCGGCCAGGCTCGGCGTCATCATCCCCGCCGGCATCGGCTTGATGATGGCGTCGTGCAGCGCGTACTGGATGATGAACGGCGTGATCTGGCCGGGGTTGTCGGCGGGATCGAACCACGCCGGCGCGATCGTGATGTGCACCGCATAGGTCACCGTGCCTTGCGGCGCGGCGGCGGACGGCGCGGGGGCGATCAGGAGGAGACCGAGGATCAGGGCGACGCAGCCGAGGAAGCACCGTCGATTCGCTGTCATGCCGTTCCCTCCATCGAGCGGAAGGTCGAGCGTGCCCCGCGAGCGGGGACGCGAGCGGTCGGGACGTTCCACCGCCGAGCGGTGGGCGAATTATGCGTGAATCGCCCGGCTTGTCAACCGCCGATTCACGCCGACGTCGTGCTGGAGTCAAGGGGCCGCCCGGACCGGACCCGGACCCGTGGTTTGACCTGTCCCGGGTGATCTGCCACGATCCGGCGATGTCTTTGCATCCCGTCGACCTGGCCATCGTCGCGGCCTACCTCGTGGCGATGATCGCGGCCGGCTTCCTCCTCGCCGGCCGGGTCAAGGTCTACCGGGACTTCTTCCTGGCCGGGCGCTCCCTCACGACGCCGATCCTGATCTGCACGCTGGTCTCCTCGTACTACGGGCTCGACGCCCTCTTCGGCGACAGCGGCGACGCCTCGCGGGAGGGGGTGGTGGTCTGGTTCACGTACGGGCGGCCGTACACCCTGGCCCTGCTCGTGGCGGCCCTGTTGCTGGCGCGGCGGCTTCGCGGGATGGACGCGCTCTCGCTCGCCGACCTGCTCGGTCAACACTACGGGCGGGCCACTCAGCTGGCGGCGGCGATCGCCTCGTTCCTCTACGCGCTGCCCGTCCTGGCCATCATGGGTCTCGCCGCCATGGGCGAGGTGATGTTCGGCACCCCGCTCTGGCTCGGCGCCTGTCTCGGCAGCGCGATCTCCGTCGTCTACGTCGCCATGGGGGGCGCCTGGGCGGACGTGCTGACCGACACCGTGCAGTTCGCGGTCATGTGCGTGTCGCTCGCGGTGGCGCTCCCCTTCATCATGGGCGCGGTGGGCGGCTTCGAGGGCATCCGCGCCACGCTCGGCGAGGCCGCCTTCGCGCCGCTCGGCTCGGCCCCGCCGCTGTACACCGCGGCCTATGCGCTGACCGCGGTGAGCGTGCTCGTGGAGCCGCTCTTCTACCAGCGGATGCTCGCCGCCCGCGACACCGCGGCCATCCGCAACGCCTTCCTCTGGGGCGTCTTGCTCTGGGCCGCCTACGACTGGGCTACCACCGCGGTCGGCATGGCCGGCGGCGCCATGATGGCGTCCGGCGCGCTGCCCCCGGACACCCCGCGCGACCAGGTGCTGCTCCGCCTCGTTCCGCTGTACCTGCCGGTGGGCCTCTCCGGGCTGTTCCTCGGGGGCTGCCTGGCCGCCGCCATGTCGACGGTGGACTCGTACTTCCTCATCGCGGCCGGCAACCTCGTCTACGACATCTACCGCCCCCTGGCCCGCCGTGACCTCGACGACCGGACGCTCATCCGCTACACGCGAGGCGCGATGCTGGTCTCCGCGGCGCTTTGCGTCCTGCTCGGCCTCTACTTCGAGCGCATCAAGGAGGCGTGGGCATTCATGGCCACGATCCTGACCTCCACCCTGCTGGTGCCGACGCTGGCGAGCCTCTTCCTCCCGGGCCGGCCGGTGCCGCTCGCCGGCGCCCTGGCCACCTGGGGCGGCCTCGCGGCGGTCGGGGCCTTCTACGCCGTCATCCACGTCTGGGGGGCGCCGGACCTCGACCTCGAGACGCGGCGGATGGACATCGGGGGCGTGACGCTGCTCCGCGAGTACGCGCTCTTCGCGGCGGTGCCGGTGTCCACGCTCGGCTACCTCCTCGGCCGCATCCTCGGTCGTCGGCCATGACGGTCTGGGACGCGCTGACGTGGGCGACCATCGTCCTTCTCGGGCCGGGCGTGCTCGTCATCTGCGTCGCGGTGGCGCGAGATCTGCGCCGTCTGCTGGGTGCAGCGGGACGGCCGGCCTCGCCCGATCCCGCCGAGGAAGGTCGTGGCCCGCGGCGCCCCTGACCTGGCTCCGTCCCGGAAGAATGCGGTTGACAACCCGGGCGAGGGCCAAGCATGCTCCGGCCGTCCTACCCGGCAGGTGTGGTCAGGGAGGCGTGAGTGTCCTTCGACTCTCTCGGGACCCGACGAGGCTCGACGAGCGGTGTCCTGTTCACGCCGGTCCTGGTGCTCACGATCCTGACCGTCTTGCTCTCGCTGCGGACCCTCGCATTCGCGAGCCCGCCCGATCCGGTCTGGATCGCCGGCATCTATGACGGCAAGGACGGCGACGACGTCATCGCGCGCATCGCCGCCCGCGCCGGCGCCAACAGCGCGGTCACGCGGCTCCTGTTGCCGGCGGCGTGCCCGGACCCGCTGGTCGCCCCGGGGCCCGCCGACTACCACCATCGCCCGGCCGCGGCCCAGGCCCGGGGCCCGCCCGGTCCTCCGGGTGTCATCACCACGCCCCCGTCCCCTCTCCCTCCATCCGCCCAGCGCGGCCGGCCCCCCCGGCCTCGTCGTGCCCCGACCTCGGCTCTCGCCTCCCCTGCGGCGAATCCAGACGACCGCGGGCAACCCCTTCGCGCTCGCAGTCCCCCGCCCCCACGGTGAAGCAAGCGTGTGGGAACTCGTGCGGCTCAACACACTCACCCAGGAGGCTCGAATGAATCGCTTGCTCATGGCAATCGTGTTCGTGATGGCGATGGCGTGTCTGGTCGTGCCGGTCGTGGCCCAGGAGAAGTCCGAGCCGGCGTGGTGCGGAGGATCCTGGTCGCCCGGGGCCGCCGACGACACCGGCAAGGTGGTGAACCGCGGCGGGGTGAGCTTCGCCAAGTGCGTCCCGGTCAAGAAGACGGTGGGCGGCAAGGACGTGTCGGTCCCGACCCATCCGGCCCATCCGGCCAAGCAGATCACCTTCCAGCCGGACGGCAAGGGCCAGCTGGTCGGCGGCACCATGCAGTCCAACAAGTTCACGCCGATTCCGCGGATGGTCGCCCCGAAGAAGAAGTAGCGAGGACCCGGCTTGCGGGCCGCCGGCAGGGTGG
>JBBDXN010000037.1:24687-39623 GCA_040902305.1 Candidatus Rokuibacteriota bacterium
CCCCCCCCCCCCCCCCCCCCCCCCGCCCCCCCGGGAGCCTGCGCGCGGTTCCCCTTGACGGCGAGTCCCGCCGCGGGGCAGTATTGCCGCGGTCGTTCGCTTCGCTCGTCCCCTGCTCTGCTCCCGCAGCCATCCGTTCGCTCCGAGGGAGGATAGGATATGAGGACACAGGCGATCCGCACTCTGGCTCTGGCCGTCGTGGCTCTCCTCGCGCTCGAGGGGCCCGCCCTCGCAAACCACCGGCCGAACAACGAGGTCCTGATCGGCGGCGCGATCTCGCAGACCGGGCCGTACGCCGAGCCCGCCGGCCGGCAGGTCAACTCGATCAAGCTCTGGGTGGACGAGGTCAACGCCCGCGGCGGCCTCCTCGGGCACAAGGTCGTCCTGCAGCTGCTCGACGACAAGTCGGACATCCAGACCGCCATCAAGCTCTACGAGAAGCTCATCACCGAGGACAAGGTGGACGTCCTGCTCGCCCCCTACTCGAGCGGTATCACCGAGGCGGTGGCCAACATCAACGAGCGCTACAAGAAGCCGTTCGTGGCCTACGGGGCGGCCTCGAGCTCGATCTGGGAGAAGGGCCGGAAGTACATCTTCAACATCGTGGCCATCGCCGAGGACTATCAGAAAGGGGCGGTCCACCTCGCCAAGCAGATCGGGGTGAAGCGGCTCGCGATCATCGGCCAGGACAGCCTCTTCCCGCGGACGGCCGGCAAGGGCGCCAAGGACTGGGCGAAGAAGCTCGGCATCGAGGTCGTCCTCGACGAGAACTATCCGACCAAGCAGACCGACTTCACCGCGCTCCTCCAGAAGATCAAGGCGGCCGGGGCGGACGCGGTCATCTCCAACAGCTACTTCGCCGACTCGGCCGCCCAGCTCCGGCAGATGCGCGAGCTGAACATCGACTTCAAGCTGTACTCGAGCACCGTGGGCCCGGGCCTGCCCAACTTCGCGGAGCAGCTGGGCAACACCGCCGAGTACGTGCTGGGCTTCAGCCAGTGGGAGCCCATCCCCGCGATCCTCAAGCACCCGGGGATGAAGGAGTACACCGAGGCCTACGAGAAACGCTTCGGCGAGAAGCCCAACTACCACGCGGGGGGCGCCTACGGCGCGCTGCAGGTCACCGAGGCCGCGGTCAAGAAGGCGGGCGGCTTCGACAACGAGAAGATCCGCGAGGCCCTGGCCACCATGGAGGTGACCACGATCTTCGGCCGCTACAAGGTCGACGCCAAGGGCATCAACGATCACGAGGGTCTCACCTTCCAGATCCTCAAGGGCCACCGCCGCGTGGTCTGGCCGGAGAAGTGGGCCGAGACCAAGGCGGAGCTGCCGATGCCGGAGTGGAGCAAGCGGTAGTCGCCCCGGGCCCAGCCGGGACGAGGTGACGGATGGAGCGGAGCGACGTCCGGAACCTCTACCGGCTGGCCCTCTTTCTCGCCTTCGCCTACTCCCTGCCCTTCGCGATCGGGCTGTGGTACGGCGCGGTCCGGGTGGACGAGCGCTGGTTCGGCTACCTGGCCACCGTCGTCCTCTCCGGCATCCTGCAGGGCGGCGTGTACGCGATGTTCGCGGTCGGTCTCACCCTGATCTTCGGGGTGATGCGGATCATCAACGCGGCCCACGGTGAGATGGTGATGATGGGGGCCTACCTCACCTGGGTCTGCTTCTTCCTTCTCGGCTTCGATCCGCTCCTGTCGCTGCTCTTGACCCTCCCGGTCGCTTTTCTGTTCGGGGTCGCGCTCCAGAAGGTGCTGCTCCAGGCGGTCGTCGGCCAGCCGGAGCTGACCGCCCTCCTGGTCACCTTCGGCCTCGGCCTGACCATGATCTACGTGGCGGAGCTGATCTTCACCACCGACTTCCGGACCATCCCGTACGCGCCGGGCAGCGTCCAGATCACCAGCACGATCACGGTGGGCCAGAACAAGGTGATCAGCTTCGCGATCGCGGTGGTCATCTCGGGGGGCGTCTACCTCTTCCTGAAGCTGAGCCGCCTCGGCAAGGCGATCCGCGCCACCGCCCTGAACGCCGAGGTGGCCATGGTGTGCGGCATCGCGGTGCGCCGCATCTACCTCATCACGACCGGCCTCGCGGCCGCGCTCGCCGTCGCGGGGGGCGCGCTCGTGTCCATCCAGTTCGGGTTCAACCCCGAGACCGGGGTCGTCTACACCCTGCAGGCCTTCACCATCATCATCCTCGGCGGGCGCGGGCACTACGTGGGCGCCCTGATCGGCGGCGTCATGCTGGCGGTCCTGGAAGGCCTCGTCTCGCTCATGATCCCCAACGGCACCGCGATGATCGAGCTGGCCGCCTACACCCTGATGATCTTCGTGCTGCTGATCCGGCCCGGCGGGCTGATGGGCGTGAAGGACGCCTGAGCGGACCCCGTGACCCGGTCCGAGCATCTCCGGAACCTGGCCGCGCTCGCGGTGCTGGGGCTCGTCCTCGCGCTGCTGCCCCCGGCCCTGAGTGTCTACCTCCGCTCCTTCGCGATGTTCACGATGATGTACGTCGTGCTCGCGCTCAGCTGGAACATCATCAGCGGCTTCACCGGCTACACCTCGTTCGGCCACGTGATCTTCTACGGGATCGGGGCCTACGCGTGCGCCATCCTGGTGGCCGACCACGGCTGGCCCTGGCTCCCCACCCTGGCCGTCGCGGCCGGGGTGGCCGCCGCGGTCGGGCTGGCGATCGGCTACCCGGTGCTGCGGCTGAAGGGGCCCTACTTCGCCATCGCCATGCTGGGGGCGGCCGAGGGCATGCGGGTCATCGCGACGGTGTGGGACGGCCTGACCCACGGCGGGCTCGGCATCAGCTTCCCGAGCGTCGAGAACTCGATCGCCACCTACCGCGCGATGCTGGGGCTGATGCTGCTGACCATCCTGGTGGCCTACGCGGTCGGCCACTCCCGGTTCGGGATCCGGCTCAACGCCATCCGGGAAGACGAGGTCGCCGCCGAGGCCCTCGGCATCAACACCACCGCCTACAAGCTGGCCGCCTTCACGCTCTCCGCGGTGTTCCCCGCGGTGGCCGGGGGCATCCAGGCCTACAAGGTCCTGTACATCGATCCCCCGTCGGTCTTCTTCGTCCAGATCACCATCGCGATGGCGCTCATGTCCATGCTGGGCGGCAAGGGGACGGTCATCGGCCCCATCGTGGGCGCGGTGCTGCTCTACACCGCCCAGGAGCTCACCTGGGTGAACTTCCCGACCGCCCACCTGATCGCCTACGGGCTCTTCATCGTGCTGGTCGCCCGCTTCATGCCCCGCGGCCTGGTGGGGTTCGCCATCGACCGGGGCTGGGCCCGCAAGGGGATGGTCCACTGAAGCCGCGGGGAGGATCAGCAGTGGGCATGAGCAACGGAGCGGCGCCGCTCCCCCCCATTCTGGACGTCAGGGACCTGCGGAAATCCTTCGGCGGGGTCCGGGCGGTGGACGGCTGCTCCTTCGCGGTGCCCCGCGGCCGGATCTCCGGCCTCATCGGCCCGAACGGGTCCGGCAAGACGACGACCTTCAACCTGCTGACGGGTCTCGCCACGCCGGACGCCGGGCAGGTCGTCTACCGGGGCGAGAACATCGCGGGCCGGAAGCCCTACGAGATCTTCCGCAGGGGCATCACCCGCACCTTCCAGATCACGCGGATCTTCCGGGAGATGACCGTCTTCGAGAACATGCTCTCGGTGACGGGCCTCCGCGTGCCGGACCGGGTGGCCCGCGAGCGCGCGGAGGCGCTGATCGCCTTCGTCAATCTCCGGCATCTCCGGGCCGAGTACGGGGGCCGGCTCTCCTACGGCCAGCAGAAGCTGCTGGAGTTCGCGCGGGCCCTGATGACCGATCCCGACCTGATCCTGCTCGACGAGCCGGCGGCCGGGGTCAACCGGACGCTGCTCCAGCAGCTCCTGGACCACATCCACCACCTGCAGGAGCAGGGCAAGACGATCCTGATCGTGGAGCACGACATGAACGTGATCATGAACCACTGCGAGCGCATCTTCGTGCTCGACTACGGCGTGAAGATCGCGGAGGGGACACCCGCGGAGATCCAGGGCAACGACCGCGTCGTCGACGCCTACTTCGGCCGCCGGCGGCGCTAGATGGCGCTGCTCGAGCTGCGCGCGGTCGAGGCCGGCTATGGGTCCATCCAGATCCTGCACGGCGTCTCCCTGCACGTCGACGCCGGCGAGGTGGTCGCGGTGATCGGGCCCAACGGGGCGGGCAAGTCGACGGCCTTCAAGGCGGTCATGGGCTTCATCACCTTCCTCGGCGGCGAGGTGGTGTTCGACGGCAAGAGCCTCGTCGGCCTGGAGCCCGACCGCATCCTGGGCCGCGGGCTCGCCTACGTGCCTCAGGGGCGGGTCGTCTTCAGCCAGATGACGGTGCGCGAGAACCTCGAGATGGGCGCCTATCTCGAGCGCGACCGCGCCAAGGTCCGCGCGTCCATGGACTACGTGTTCTCGGTATTCCCCCGGCTCGGGGAGCGGCGCGGCCAGCTCGCCGGCTCGATGAGCGGCGGCGAGCAGCAGATGCTCGCCATGAGCCGCGCCCTCATGATGCACCCCAAGATGATGATGCTCGACGAGCCCTCGCTGGGGCTGAGCCCCCGCCTCGTCGACGAGGTCTTCGACAAGATCGCGGAGATGGCGCGCAGCGGCCTCACCACGATGCTGGTCGAGCAGAACGCGGCCCGGGCCCTCGAGATCTCGGACCGCGCCTACGTGCTCGAGCTCGGGCGCAACCGGTTCGAGGGCACCGGCCGCGACCTCCTCGCGAACCCCGAGGTGCGGCGGATGTACCTGGGCGGCCACGGGGGCGCCGACCGGCCCTGACCTGCCCGCTGGACCAGGAGCTTGTCACTGAGAGGCATTGCCTTGGAGCCTCAAGGTGCTGAGCACATCGCCGCGGCTGACGATGCCGATCAAGAGGGCCGTCCGACCCCGGCTCTCGACGACGGGAAGACTGCGCAATCGCGCGGAGAGCATGTGATCAACCGCGGTAGCCACCGGGTCATCAGGCGCGAGCGTCACGACACGACGCCTCATGATGTCGTCGACGTGCTCGGCCCACAGGACACCGAGCTCCGGGAGCAGACGTTGCGGGCCATGACGGACGACCCGCAAGAGATCGAGCTTGGTGACGATGCCGAGCAGGGCGTGCGCCTCATCGACGACCGGAAAGGCGTTGAAGCCGTAGGAGGTGAAGAGGTGTTGGAGGGTACGCACAGACGTCTTGGGCCCGACCGTCCTCGGTCGAAGCGTCATGATGTCCCGTATCATCAGCGGCGCGATGTGTCTAGCCATGGCCTTTCCTTTGCTGGTGAGGATCAGCGACCAAAGGGGTGCCTCTGCTTGATCAGGCGTCGCACGAGTGAACGCAGTTCACCGCCTGACGATTCGGATGCGATCCAGTTCCCCTCCCGCGGATGACGCGGGTAGGTCAGTCGTCGTCAGGAGAGGGCGTTGAAGCGGTCGGTTCTGTGCGGTAGGTGATGCGAGGAATGGACGTGCAGAGGTGGCGCGCGCCTCGCGGCTCTGCCGGCTGCACCGCCCACCGGGACGAGCCTGGAGACGCGCATGCGGCGTGTCGTGCGATCGACGGCGACTGAGCCGCCGCCGCGTTGACCACGATCTGATGGGAAGCACGAGCCGCGACAACGGACCCGTTCGGGTCGAGCCAGAACGCCCCCGGGAGGAGCGGCGTCGCCAGGTCTACGAGCAAGCGGACCGCGAGCAACAGCACGCCCAGGTGCCCCACGGGTCGTAGGGAGCGTTTCATCCGCCGCCGCTCACGAGGTGCATGATACTCCCTGCCGGCGACGCCCGCCAGATGCGGAGCGCACTGACGGACGTGCCCGGAGCCCGCCTTGACGGCGCGGCGGCGCCCGCGGCAGTATGGCGCTCGATGCTCCATCCCTCCGCCCACCGGCCGCGTCGCGGCTGATCGCCCCGTGTCCTCGAGCGCGCGGCGCCAGGGCATCCTGGCGCTGATCATCGTGATCGTGGCCTGGGGTCTCACCTGGCCCGTGAACAAGGTGGTGCTGGCGACGCTGTCGCCGCTCTGGGCCGTCACGCTGCGCTCGGCCATCGCCACCGTCGCCCTCTTCGCCCTCACCGCGTGGCGCGGCCGGATCACGCTGCCTCCGAGGCAGGATCTCCCCGTGCTGCTCGGCATCACCGTGCTCCACATGGTGGGCTTCAATCTCCTCACGAGCTTTGGCCTGGGTCTGGTACCGACCGGCCGCACCGTGGTGCTGGCCTACACGACGCCGCTCTGGGTCACACCGGCCGCGGCCCTGTTCCTGCGCGAGCCCCTGACGGCCAGGCGGCTGAGCGGGGTGCTCGTCGGCCTGGCGGGGCTCGTCACGCTCTTCAATCCGCTCGCGCTCGACTGGAGCGACCCCGCGGTCGTGCTGGGCAACCTGGCCATCCTGGCCGGCGCGCTGCTCTGGGCCGTCAGCATCGTCCATATCCGGGCCCACCGCTGGACCTCGACCCCCTTCGCGCTCCTCCCCTGGGAGACCCTGCTCGCGACCGCGCTCTTGGTCCCGATCGCGCTCTCGACGCCGCTGCCGGCGCCGGCCCACTGGAGCCCGTCGTTCGTCGTCCTGCTTCTCTACCTGGGGCTCGTGGGCACCGCGGTCGCGTACTGGGCGACCGCGACCGCCAGCCGCCCTCTCCCGGCGGTCACGACATCGCTTGGACTGCTCGCCACCCCGGTGGTCAGCGTGATCACCGCGACGCTCTGGCTCGGCGAGCCGCTCACCCTCACGCTCATCATCGCGATCGTGCTGGTGCTGGGCGGCGTGGCCATCGGCGGCACCGGGAATGACCGCGCGGCCGGCCGCCCCTGACCCGCGCCGCGCGCCGCCGGGTTGACAGGTCGTCGGGCCGGCCCCACTCTCTCCCAATGGCCGCCTATCACGTGCCCACCGACACGCCCCCGCCGACGAAGCGCGAGCTGCTGGCCGCGCTGGCGGCGAGCCGGGACGAGGTGCTGGCCCTCGTGCGCGCGATGGACCCCGCGCGCCTCGAAGAGGGCCGCTACGAGAACGGCTGGAACGGCCGCCAGATCCTGGCCCACGTCGCGTCGATCGAGTGGAGCTATCCCCGCCTGATCGACATCGCGCGCACGCCGCCGGCCCCGGTCGAGGCGGCGCCCCCCACCCGGGCCATGCAGGGCGGCAACGACGCCTACAACGACCGCCAGGTGGCCAAGCGCGAGCGCCTGACCGTCGCCGAGCTGCTCGCCGAGTTCGAGGAGAATCGCGCCGCGACCATCCACGCGGTGGAGGCCGCCGACGAGGCGCTGTTCGCGCGCCGCATCCGGTCGGCGGGGGGCATCGTCGGCCCGCTCGCCCGCGTCTTCCACCAGATCGCGGTGGCCCACGTGCTCGGCCACGCGCGCGACATCGCAGGTAACCGCGGAGGTGACGGGAGACGGCATGGCTGAGAAGAACGCGCGGGGCCCGCTCGACGGGTTGAACGTCCTCGACATGACGGAGCACATGGCGGGCCCTTTCTGCACCATGATCCTGGCGGACATGGGCGCGGACGTGATCAAGCTCGAGCGGCCCAGGGCGGGCGACTCTTCCCGAGGGATGGGGGACGGCGGCGAGCGCAATCCCTACTTCCGCTACATCAACCGCAACAAGAAGAGCCTCACCCTCGACTACAAGGGCCCGCGCGGGCGCGAGGTCTTCCTCAAGCTGGTCCCCTCGATGGACGTGCTCGTCGAGAACTACCGGCCGACCGTCATGGATCGGGCCGGCCTCGGCTGGGACGCGCTGCAGAAGCTGAATCCCCGGCTCATCTACGCCCAGCTCTCCGGCTTCGGCTCCGACGGGCCCTACCGCGAGAAGGGCGGCTTCGACCTGATCGCCCAGGGCATGGGCGGCATCATGCACGTGACCGGCGAGCCCGACGGCCCGCCCACCTCGGTGGGCCTGCCGATCTGCGATCTCGGAACCGGCATGTGGGGCGCCCAGGGCATCCTGGCCGCGCTCTACGAGCGGCAGCGCACCGGGCGGGGGCAGAAGGTCGAGTGCTCGCTGCTGGAGACCGCGATCGGCTTCTCCTCGTGGACGAGCGCGGGCTGGCTGGCGGATCGCGTGGAGCCGGTCCGCATGGGCTCGCGCCACCGCCAGAACGCGCCCTATCAGCGCTTCGAGACCAAGGACGGCTACATGATGATCGGCGCCGCGGGCCAGTCGATCTGGGAGCGCTGCGCCCGGGCGCTCGGCCACCCCGAGTGGCTGGAGGACCCGCGCTTCGCGCGCGCCCCGGAGCGGAGGAAGCACCGCTTCCTCCTGGAAAAGGAAATCACGGCGGTGCTGGCCACCGCGCCCACCGCGCACTGGACCAAGGTGCTCGACGACGCGGGCGTGCCCTGCGGCCCGGTGTACAACTATGAACAGCTTTTTTCTGACCCTCAGGTTCAGCACCGCGGGATGGTGGTCCACGCCGACGACGCCGAGCTGGGCCGCGTGCCCCACATCCGCACCCCGGTGCGCCTGTCGGCCAGCGACGTGGCGGTGCGCCGGACCGCGCCCAAGCTCGGCCAGCAGACCGACGAGATCCTGGCCGGGCTGGGCTATGCGCCGGCCGACGTCGCGACGCTGCGCCGCGAGGGCGTGATCTGATCTTCCTGATCCGTCACGGGGAGACGCTCGGCAACGCCTCGCGCACCGTGCAGCTTCCCGACAACCCGCTCTCGCCCCGCGGCATCGCGCAGGCCGAGCGCCTGGCCCGGCGCCTCGAGCGCGAGGGCATCGGGGCCATCGTGGCCAGCGACTTCGCCCGCGCCGTCGAGACCGCGGAGCATCTCGCGCGCGTCACCGCCCTGCCGGTCCACCACGATCCCCTGCTCCAGGAGCGCAGCTTCGGCGACCTCCGCGGGACGCCCTACGCCAGCCTCGCCTTCGACATGTTCGCGCCCGACTACGCGCCGCCGAACGGCGAGACCTGGGAGGTCTTCCACGCGCGCGTGGACCGGGCCTGGGCGCTGGTGCAGGCCCGCGCCGTCGCGACCGGCGGGCACCTGGCCGTGGTCACCCACGGGCTCGTCTGCCGCTCGCTGGCGGGCCGGCACCTGATCCTGGCCGAGGGAGCAGACGTCCCGGAGCGCTGGGAGAACACCGCGCTCACGATCATCGACCACCCCGCTCCCTGGCGCGTGCGGCTGCTCAACTGCGTCGCCCATCTCGACGACGCGACCGCCCAGCCCCTGTCGAGCTCGGGCGCGGTCTGAGGAGGCGATCATGGCGGTGCTGATTCGAGGCGGTCAGGTCCTGGCCGGCGCGCCCGCGGCGCTGCAGCGAGCGGATATCCTCGTCGAGGGCGACCGCATCGCCGCGCTGGGCCCAGGACTCACGGCGCCGGCCGGCGCCCGGGTGATCGACGCCTCCGACCATCTCGTGCTCCCCGGCATGGGCAACGCTCATACTCACGCCGCCAGCCATCTGGCCCGGGGCCGGGTCGGGAGCTGGACGCTCGAGGACCTGCTCACCTACTCGCCCGCAAACTCTGGATTCAGAACGCCGGACGACGAGTATCTGTCGGCGGCGATCGGCGCGATCGAGATGCTCAAGACCGGCTGCACGTCCGCCTACGACCTCTACATCGCGGTGCCCGCCATCACCGACGAGACGTTCGAGGCGGTGGTGCGCGCCTACACGGACGTCGGGCTGCGCGTGGTGCTCGCCCCGGCGGTGGCAGACATCGTCTTCTACCAGACCGTGCCCGACCTCGCCGACCTCCTGCCGCCCGATCTGCGGAGCACCGTCGAGGCCATCCAGCCATCGCCGACCAAGGGGCTGCTCGACCTCACCGAGCGGGCCATTCGCCGCTGGCACGGGAGCGCGGAGGGGCGCGTCCGCGTCGCGGTGGCGCCCACCATCCCGAACCAGGCCACCGACGAGCTCCTGGACGGCTGCGCCGCGCTGGCCCGCGAGCACGGCGTCGGCATCCACACCCACCTGGCCGAGTCCAAGGTCCAGGTGGTCGCGAGCCGGCGCCGCTGGGGCAAGAGCATCGTGGCCCGGCTGGCCGACCACGGAGTCCTCGGGCCCGGGTTCGTCGGCGCCCATTCCATCTGGCTCGACGACGACGATCTGCGGATGCTGGCCGACGCGGGGGCCGCCGTCGCCCACAATCCGGGAAGCAACCTGCGGCTGGGCGTCGGGATCGCCCCGGTGCGCGAGATGCTGGACCGCGGCCTGGCCGTGGGTCTCGGCACCGACGGCTCGACCTGCGCGGACAACCAGAACCTCTTCGAGGCCCTCCGCATCGCCTCGGTGATCAGCACGGTGCGCTTTCCGCACGAGACCGCCCGCTGGCTCGACGCCGATACGGTCTGGGGGCTGGCCACCACCGGCACCGCGCGCGTGCTGGGCCAGGCGGGAGACCTCGGCGCGGTCGCGCCGGGACGCAAGGCGGATCTGGTGCTGCTCCGGACCGACTCGGTCTTCCTCCGTCCCCTTGCCGATCCGGTGAAGGCGCTGGTCTACGCCGAGACCGGGGCCGGCGTGGACACGGTCCTGGTGGACGGCCGCGTGGTCGTGGAGCACGGCCGGGTGACCACGGTGGACGAGGCGCGCATCTACGCGCGCGCCCAGGAGGCGGCGGACCGGCAGCGCGAGCGGGCCGCGGACGCCTGGGCGCTCGCCGGACGCCTGGCGCCGTACGTGGCCGCGGCGTGCCGGGGCGCGGTGGCCACCCCGCTACCCATCAACCGCTTCGCGGCGCCGCCTCCGTCGCACTGACCGGGCCGAGGAGCCAATCGAGGATTCGCGGGTTCTCGTCCCGCGGATAGGTGTGCGAGAGGTCCCCGATCTCGCGGTAGACGACCCGCGCCCCCGCGGTCTCGAGCGCGTCCCGTCCCATGCGCGCGGTCTGCACCGGGAACATCCAGTCGAGCGCGCCGTGGACCAGGTAGATCGGCCGCCCCCGCGCGCCCTTTATGCCGCCGCGGGCCAGCAGGAACGGATGGAGCACTCCGCAGGCCGGCGCCAGATGGGTGAAGGGCATGCCGGCCCCGAGCCCGCACCGGAGCGCGTAGGTGGCGCCGTCCGACATGCCGGTGAGCAGCACCCGCGAGCGGTCCACGTGGTAGCGCGCGGCCACGTCCAGGACGGCGGCCCGCAGCCGCGGCGCGTCCACGTCCTCGCCGCCCATGATGGACCAGGTGCGATCGAGCGCGGTCGGGGAGAGCAGCAGCGCCCCGCGCGAGCGCGCGTCCCGCAGCCAGCTCCACAGGAAGTCGCGGCCGTGGCCGCTGCCGCCGTGGAGCGCGACGATCAGCGGCATCGCGGTGATGCCGTCCCACGTCTCGGGCACGTAGAGCGAGACCCCGCCGCGGCTGCCCCGGTCGTTGCGCGCGTGGAGGACGCCGACCCGGGCCGAGTCCTCGCGGAGCGCGGCGTCGCGCTGGCGCTGGACCAGCCCCGCGTCCCCGCGCCGCCCCGGCTCGAGGAACCAGCGGCTGACCGGCTCCAGCACCGGAGCGAGCGGGTAGAGCGCCTCCTGCAGCGGGGCGAAGCGGCGCAGGGCGCGGTACAGCTCGATCGGCTCGCCGGACCGGGCCGCGACCGCGAAGGCCTCGATCAGCTCGACGGCCTGGCGGGTAACCTGGGCGAGCCGCTCGCGCAGCAGGCGCAGGTCCTCGGGCCATGCGGCCGCCTCGAGCGCGCGCAGCGGCCCGGCCAGCCGCTCGGCGTGCGGGGCGAGGCGCTCGGCCAGCTCGAGCGCGCGCGGCGGGAAGAGGTATCGCTGCGCCCACTCCACCCGGTCCAGCGCGCCCAGCAGTGGCGCGAGCAGGGCGTCCGTCGTCTCCGCGACGGCCGGGGAGACCGGCATCGGGCTACGCGGCGAAGTACGGCGACCCGCCCGGCCGGTCCAGCTTGCCGGTGGCGCTCACGGGCTCAGCCGGCGGTGACGGTGGCCCGCGCGCCGAGAGGCTCCCGCGTCACCAGCCCGATCCAGACCGCGAGCCGGTAGAGGATCAGCAGGCCCGCGAGCGAGAGCAGGTTCACGCCGAGCACCCAGCCCACGATCGGCAGCGAGAACGCCTCCGAGCCGCTCGCCAGCCCCGCGGTCGCGGCGAAGAGCGCCGCCTGGTAGGCCACGAACGCCCCCGCGAACGCCCCCGCGCCCGCCACGACCCCGCCGCGGTCGCGCAGGCGATCGGCCAGGGCCCGGGCGGCGAGCAGCGCCATGAAGGCGCCCGCGCCCAGGCTCACGCCCCAGGCGAAGCTGCTCACGGTCCGCGGGTACTGGAGCAGCCCGTAGCCGACGGCCTGGTCGGCGACCCACGCGATCGCGATGAGCGAGAGGCCGTCGCGCCGGCTCATGTGAAGCGCGGCCAGCGTCGCGAGCGCCGCGAAGGGCGTGGCACACGCCATCCCGAGCGTGACGAACACGCTGGCCACGGTCAGCAGGAGGATCCAGAGCCAGCGCCGGGCTTCGTTGGGCATTGCGTTGGGCATTGCGTTGGGCATCGCGTTGGGCATCGCGTTGGGCATCGCGTTGCTCCTCTCGTGTCGTGATGCGATCCGCGCGACCGACGGTATCAGAGCGGTTCCGGCCGCGCAACCAGGACGCCCCGCGTTTACGATACAATCCCCGCGTCATGACCTCCCTCCTTCCGCTCGAGGGCGTGCGCGTGCTCGAGCTGGGCCACATCATCGCGGGACCCTCGGCGGGGCTGCTCCTGGCCGACCTGGGGGCCGACGTCATCAAGGTGGAGCGACCGGGCGACGGGGATCAATCGCGAACCATGCCGGCCGGCACCTCCGCGAACTTCCACTTCCTCAACCGCAACAAGCGGTCGATCGCCATCGACCTGAAGGGCTCGGCCGAAGCCCGGGCGCTCTTCCTGCGGCTGGTCGCGGGCTCCGACGTGGTGATCGACAACTTCGCCTACGGCGCCGTCGAAAGCCTGGGGCTCGGCTACGACGTGCTGGCGCGGGTGCACCCCGGCATCATCTTTCTGGCGCTCAAGGGCTTCCTGCCCGGCCCCTCGGAGGCCCGGCCGTTCCTCGACGAGCTGGCCCAGATGTCGGCCGGCCTCGCGTTCATGACCGGCCCCCGCGGCCAGCCGCTGCGCGCGGGCGCCTCAGTCGTGGACGTGGGCGCCGCCGCCTACGGGGTGATCGCGGTCCTGGCCGCGCTGCACCAGCGCGCGCAGACCGGCCGCGGCCAGAAGATCACCTCGGGCCTCTTCGAGACCGTGGTGTTCTGGGTCGGCCAGTGGCTGGCCCAGCACGCCGCCACCGGCCAGCCCTCGGTGCCGATGCCGGAGATCCGCCAGGGCACCCGGATGGGCTGGGGCGTCTACCAGCTCTTCACCGCCGCGGACGGCGAGCAGATCTTCATCGGCATCACGTCCAACGGCCACTGGGAGCGGTTCTGCGACGAGTTCGGGCTCAAGGACCTCGGCGCCGACGAGCGGCTCGCCGACAACGCCAAGCGCGTCGCCGCGCGCGACTGGCTGCCCGCGCGCATCGCGGAGGAGATGCTCCGCTACTCGGCGGCTCAGCTGTCCGAGCGGCTCGAGCGGGCCCGCGTGCCGTTCGCGCCGCTGCGGCGCCCGGATCAGCTCCTGGATGACGCGCATCTGCTCGCGTCCGGGCAGCTCCTGGACACCCCGCTCCCCGGCGGCGGGGTCGCGAAGCTGCCCAAGCTGCCGGTGCGTAGCACCACCTTCGACATGGGGCTACAGCGCCCGGCGCCCAGCCTGGGCGAGCACACCCGCGAGGTGCTGCGGGAGCTGGGCCTCGCAACCGACGAGATCGACGCGCTGGCGTCACGGAGGGTCATCGGATGAGCGACATGCCGAGCCACGTCACGATCAAGGAAGTGGGTCCGCGCGAGGGCTTCCAGTTCGAGAAAAGCGACATCGGGCTCGCGGCCAAGATCTCCCTGGTGGACGCGCTCTCCGACACCGGCGTCGCCACCATCGAGTTCACGTCGTTCGTCAGCCCCAGGTGGGTACCCCAGATGGCCGACGCCGAGCAGATGGTGGCGGGCATCAAGCGGGTGCCCGGCGTGGCCTACGAGGCGATCTGGCTCAACGAGGCGGGGCTCGAGCGCGCCGCGCGCCTGCGGGAGTCGCTCGCGCTCCGGCCAATGTTCGGGGTGGCGGCCACCGACACCTTCACGCGCAAGAACACCAACCGCAGCGTGGACGAGAAGATCGCGGAGCTGCCGGGCTGGGCCCGGCGTTACCAGGCCCTCGGCATGGACTGGATCGACGCGGGCGTGATGGCCGCCTTCGGCTGCAACTATGAAGGCGACGTGACGCCCGCCCAGGTGATCGGCGTCCTCGAGAAGGTCGAAGAGCAGACGATGAGTGTCGGGTCGCGGCTCGGCAATATCAGCCTGGCCGACACCATGGGCTGGGCGAATCCCCTTCGCGTCAAGCGACTCGTCGGCGCGGTGCGCGCGCGCTGGCCCGAGATCCCGGTGAAGCTCCACCTCCACGACACGCGCGCGCTCGCCATCGCCAACGTGGTCGCCGCCCTCGAGATCGGGGTGGACCGGTTCGACAGCGCGGTGGCCGGCCTGGGCGGCTGCCCGTTCGCGGCGCACAAGGGCGCGGCCGGTAACGTGACCACCGAGGACCTGGTCTTCCTCTGTCAGGAGCTGGGCGTGGACACCGGCATCGATCTCGACGCGATGATCGAGGCCGGGCGGCTCGCCGAGCGCGTGGTCGGGCATCCGCTGCCCGGCAAGCTCAAGTCCGGGGGCAACCTTTCGAAGTACCGGGCGCGCGCTCGGGCCGCTGCGTCCGCGGCGCCGGCCTAGCCCTGATTCAGCCGGTCGCGATCGTGCGTGAGGCGCCGCCTCGTGGCGGGTCCTGTCGCCGGGGGCGCGGGCCGGCGGCCGGCTCCGTCACCCGCTCGCCGGATTCGCCGCTCTTCGAGCGGCGTACCGGACTCGGGGGGCC
>JBBDXN010000038.1:0-6340 GCA_040902305.1 Candidatus Rokuibacteriota bacterium
GTAGTGCGCGGCGCGCTCGACCACGTACTCGCCGAGCCCGCCGATCTCCATGACGGTGGTGACGCCGCCCCGGAGCAGCTCGGCCATGGAGAAGTCCACGCAGGCGCGCCCGCCCTCCTCGTCCTGTCCCTCGCTGCGCACCGGCAGCATCTCGAACAGGCCCGAGTACCAGAACTGCGGGGTACCCCGGTCCTCGATGAAGGAGCGATCCAGCGGGGAGCCGCCGATATGGGCATGGGTGGAGATCAGGCCGGGGGTGACCACCCGGTCGCGGGCGTCCACCGTCTCGTCCACGGTGCCGTCGAAGCGGGGCCCGACGTGGAGGACGTGGTCGCCCTCGATCACCACGACGCCGTCCCGCAGAAGTCGGTGGCCGCGGCCGTCGAAGGCGAGGATGTGGCCGGCCCGGATGGCGGTGCGCTTCATCGCGACCATAGGTGGCGCGCCGAGCCTAGCCGCGCTCCCTGGATAAAGTCAAGGCGCGGTAAGATGCCGGCATGCCACTCCTTCGCCCGCGCCGCCTCGCTCCCGGTCAGACCGTCGGGATGGTCGCCCCCTCGTCGGCGCCGAACGAGCCCGAGCGCATCCGCTTCGCCGTCGAGACGATCGAGTCGCTCGGCTTCAAGGTGCAACCGGGGGCGCACCTCTACGATCGCGACGGCTACCTGGCCGGCTCCGACGCCGCCCGCGCCGCCGACCTCAACGCCATGTTCGCCGACGACGGGGTGGACGCGATCTGGTGCGTGCGCGGCGGCTACGGCGCCTCGCGGATCCTCCCCGCCCTGGACTATGCCCTGATGCAGCGCAAACCCAAGGCGCTGATCGGCTACAGCGACATCACCGCGCTGCACATGGCCATCCATCGCCACGCCGGCCTCGTCACCTTCCACGGCCCGGTGGCCTTCCGGGCCTTCACGCCCTATACGCTGGGCGAGCTCCGGCGCGTGCTCTGGACCGCGGAGACGCCCGCGCGCCTCGGCGGGCCGCCGCCGTTCGCACGTCAGGAGGGTCGGGTGGACTGGGACAACCGGGTGGCCACGCTCGTGCCGGGCCGGGCGCGCGGCCGGCTACTCGGAGGCAACCTCTGCCTGATGTCGCATCTGTGCGGCACACCCTATTTCCCCGACCTGCGAGGCGCCATCCTGTTCCTGGAAGACGTGGAGGAGGCGTACTACCGGATCGACCGGATGCTGACCCAGCTCTGGCTGTCGGGCGCGCTGGCGGGCGTCGCGGGAGTGGCCTTCGGAAAATTCACCAGCTGCGATCCGTCTCCGTATTTCCTGCAGAACCGGCCGCTGGAGGACATCCTGGCCGAGCGCTGCCGCGCGCTCGGCGTGCCCGCGGTCTCCGGGGTCATGGTCGGCCACGTGGAGGACCAGACGACGCTGCCGATCGGCTGCCTGGCCGAGCTGGACGCCGACGCGGGCACCCTGACCCTGCTCGAGCCGGGAGTGAGCTAGCGCCTCCCGGCCCGAGCCGGACCGTCCTTCCGCTTCAGTTGCCTCGACCGATCATCCGGTGCAGCTCCGCCAGCGGCACGATGCGTCCGTGCAGCGGCAGGATCCGGTCCACCCCAAGGTTGAGCCGCGCGACGTTGTCGGCCAGATTGACGCTCAGCGGGTTGATGATGGCGGGCACCGGCGCGTTCGGCGGGCCGGGCGTGAACGCGTCGGCCTCGATCAGGAGCCGCTCCTTCGGCAGGTAGACCATCAGCATCCCGTCGGCGTGCGTATTGCCCGCGATGTGATGGATCTCCACCGTGCGCGTGCCGTCGGTGAGCACGCGCTTGTCGCGCACGCCCTCCACCGCCACCTTCCGGCGCGCGGCCTGCTGGCGGTCCGGGGTCATGGTGGCGGGGGCCGCGAGCGCGCTCTCGAAGAAGGCGCGCGTGGTCTCGTGCGTGATCACGGTGATCCCTTCGGCCGCGAAGGCGCGGAGCCCGCCTGAATGGTCGAAGTGATGATGGCTGTTGACCACGTAGCGGATCGGCTTGCCGGGCACGAGCCGGCGCGCCTCCGCGAGGACCGCGGTCGCCCGCTCGTCGTTCAGCGGCCCCTCCACCACGATGACGTGGTCCCTCATCTCGATCACCACGCTGTGGTGGCTACCGCCGGTCACGTACCACACCCCTTCGGCGGCCGGGTCGCCGCTCACCCGAGCGTACGGCATGCTCGCCTGGCGGATATTGTCCGGCACCGTGATCTCGACGGGCGCGTTGGGCTTCACCTCGCTCACGGTCAGATCGGCGGCCGGAAAGCCTCCCGCGGCCTGGCGGATCCGCATCGGGAACTTCACGCCGCCGAAGTCCTGGTAGTCGGCATAGTGCACCTCCACCGGCATGTCGCCCACCACCGGGTTCGACAGCACCGCCTCGATCTTCTCGACCATGCCGCGGTCGTCAAGCGTGGCCTTGATCGAGTAGCGGCCGGGCACCGCGAAGGCGACGGTGCGCCCCTGGACGGTGGCGTTGTTGGCCATCGCCGCCTTGATGACGCCGTGGGGCGTGGTCCAGAGCTGGAGCTGCCGCTCGATCAGCGCCACCGGCGCGGGTGCCGCGGTCTCGCCGGTCACGTTCCAGGCTAGATCGCCGCTCATCACCTGGATCTGCCGCGCCTCGCCGATCGCGGGCACGCCGCCCCCGCGCGGCGGCATCTCGGCGCGCGAGCGCACTTGCTCGTCGCGGAGCGAGGCGGTCTCGTAGTTCACCGCCCGGCTGAAGCGCGGGATATTGAAGCGCGGCCACGCCGCCCCCGGCACCGGGCTCTGCCCGATGGCGAAGTTGACGCCGCTGGCCGTGTACGTGAGCGACTTCACGGTGTCGGCGCCGAGCGCCTTGGCCGCGTTCTGGAGCGTGGCCCGGCCGTCCTGGGCCGCGCCGGGAAGCGGAGCGCACAGCCAAACCGCGATGATCAACGCGAGGACTCTGCCCATCTCGAGCCTCCTTGCCGGGTGGGGAACCGGGTACGGCTGGACGTCTGTCGCGGGGATACTATCAGAAACGCTCGCGGTCGGCGGCCGCGGCTGGGCGGGCAGGCGGGACGGCCTTGCCGGGAAGAACAGCCCCGGTGAGTCGCGCGAGGGGAAGCTACCGCGTGGTGGGGTCTTCGGGCTCTTCGGAGTCTTCCCGCGCGGGCACGGAGAGGTCTCCGGGCGCGGGAGCCAGCAGCCAGGCGGCCACCTCGTAGAGGCCGCTCGGCGTCGGGTCGCCGATGGTCGTGAAGAGATCCTGCGCCTCCGCCAGGCTCATCACGCATACGTCCGAGGTGGTGCGTCCCTCGCGGGCCTTGCGCATCAGGCGGGCCTGCTTGGGCGTCGTCACCAGCCACATCATCGCGCCGGGCAAGTAGTCGAGGCGGACCGCCAGGACGTCGCCGTGAGCGAGCAAGGACTCGTAGAAATCGCGACCCCGCCGGGACAGCGTCCGGTGATGCCTCAGAACCTCCTGCAACGTGACCACGCTGGGAGCCATGGTGTACCTGAGCGAGTCGAAACAGCAAACCCCGAGCCATCGGCGAGAAGCAAGACAACTCAGGCATTTACGAGGCACATCTCGAGCCGGGGTCGCGCGGTTATTGTCAGCCTGGGTGCCGCAGAATGCCACGCGCCGCTTCAGAGAGAAGGCGTCCAGGGTGAGCGGGGTGCGGGAGCGATTATTCCGGGAGGCCTTCGATCGCGTACATGGCGACCAGAAGGCTGGCCGGCACGCCCATCTGGCCGAACCAGCGACGATAGACACTCTCGATATCCCCGGTCCGGTACAGGCGCGCCAGGACACGGTTCACGGCCAGGCGAAAGGCGGGATCTCCGCGTCGCAGCATCAGCGCGTAGGGCTCGTACGAGAAGTAACGGCTCATCAGGGCGAACCGTGCCGGGTTCTGGCTGGTCATGACCAGGCCGATCAGGATGGCCCGGTCGGAGGCATAGGCATCGGCCGCCCGGCTCTCGACCGCGGCCAGTCCGTCCCCGTGGTCCTTGACCGGAATCAGGTCGACGCCGCCGGGTCCGAGCTTCGTGATCATCTCCGCGAGGGTCCGCTCGGTCGTCGTGCCCGGAATCACGGCGATGCGGAGATTCCGGAACTCGCGCTCCAGGTCGGCTCCGGCCAGGACCAGCAGGCTGCCCCCGGTGATGAACGTCGTCAGGCTGAAGTCCACTTGTTCCTGGCGAGTCAGGGTGTTGGTCGTCGAACCACACTCGAGATCGATCACACCGTTGAGGAGGGCCGGCGTGCGGGTCGGCACGTCGACCGGCACCCACCTCACCTCGAGGTCAGGAAGCCGCAGCTCGCGCCGCAGGTCATCGGCCACCCGTGCGCAGAGGTCCACCGAGTAGCCGGCCGGCTTTCCGTCCGGGCCGACGAACGAGAAGGGCACGGACGAGGCCCGGTAGCCCATCGAGATCGTGTTCGTCGCCTTGATACGGTCGAGCGTCATCGCCGGGGGCTTGGCCGCGCGGTCGAAAGCGGCACAGCCGGTCGACACCACCACCGCCCCGATCACGAGGCAGGTCACGGTCAGCGCTCTGTGCATATGCGCCTCCTTGGGCGATCCACCGCAACACCGAGAGAACGAGGCGGCCATGGACCGCTTCAAGCAGGGCCGGATCGACTTCACCGCCGATGCCTCGGCGGTCATCCTCCGGCGGTCAAGGCCGCTACCGGCGGGCGGCGGCGGTCCCCTCCAGCACCGCCTCGCGCCACTCGCGCTTGAGCGGCAGGATGGGCGGCATCGGGGTCACGTCGGGCTCAGCGGTCGGCTCCGCGACCGCGTCCTTGCGATCGGTCGCGGCCCCCTTCTTCATGAAGAGGTTGTAGATCGCCCACTGCGCCCGCTTGCGCGCCCCGCGCACCGGGAAGCGCCGGGCCATGGAGGGGAGCGAGTAGAAGGTCTCGTAGGCCGCGGTCTGACCCAGCCGAAGCTCGTCGCCGGACATCTGAGCGGGCCGATAGACGACATTGGCCTGATCGTATTTCGTCCAATCGAACGAGACGATACGGTTGGCCTTCTTCATCTCGTACCAGGTGAGGGTGCCCGGGTACGGGGTGAGGACCGAGTACGCGCAGGCGTCGTAGTCGGCGGCGATGTTGAACTGCGCGGTTTCCTCGAACACGGAGCCGTCGTCGCCGTCGAACCCGAACATGAACAGGCCGAACACCATGATGCCGTAGGAGTGGACCTTCTCGACCAGAGCGGCGAAGGTCTCGGGCCGGTTCACGTGCTTGTGCACGCTGGTGAGCGTGGCCCGCGAGATGGACTCGAAGCCGATGCTCAGGTGCAGCCGCTCGCCGCGGCCAGCTCGAGCATCCGGTCGTCCTGGGCGAGCTTCGAGGTGACGCCCGCCTGCCACTGGACCCCTCGCCCCACGAGCGCCCGCATGACCTGCTTCGGTCGTTCGGCGGTGCCGAAGAAGTCCGCGTCGTTGATCGAGATGATGCGGGAGCCGCAGTTCTCGATCTCCTGGATCACCTCGTCGACCGGGCGATAGCGAAACTTGAGCCCGTTCATCAGCGGTTCGGCGCAGAACGTGCACCCCTGGTGGCAGCCGCGCGAGGTCTGCACGAACGTGCGGTTCACGTAGCGGTGCTTCTTGAGGAGATCGTACCGCGGCATCCGCAGGCCTTCCATCGGGTGCAGCCGGTCGGCCCGATAGGTCCCGCGCATCTGACCCTGCTCGAGATCGTCCAGGAGCTTCTCGACCACCAGCTCCGCCTCGCCGATCACCACCGCGTCGCAGTGCTTGAGCGCTTCTTGCGGCATGAAGCTCGGGTGCACTCCGCCCATGACCACCGGCACTCCGCGCGCCCGGAACAGGTCGGCGATCTCGTATCCGCGATTCACGTAGCTCGTCATCGCGGAGAGGCCGACGAGGTCCGCCTCGAGGTCGAAGTCGATCGACTCGATGTTCTCGTCGGTGAGTACGACCTCGTAGCGGTCACCGGGAACCGCGGCGGCCACCGCCAGCAGTCCGGCGAGCGGAGAGTAGAGCGCCCGGTTCAGGTACAGCGGCCGCGTGGTGAGCGAATCGGTCTTCGGATTGATGAGATGGATGACCCGGGAGCGCATGTCACGACCGCCCGGTGAGCGGGCCCACATTCAACTGCTTGAAGAGCGCGCCGGCGACGTTGCCGCCCACCGCGCCCGCCACGAGCTGGATGATCAGGTTGATGATGGTCGCGTTCATGGCCGTCCCTCCCGTCTCGCGCTAGCCCGGACTATTCACGAATGCGAGTCCCGCGTCCGGACCGCCCCCTCCACCAGCCCCCTCACCCGACCCCTCTCCCCCTCCGGGGCGAGGGGATCGAAACGGCCCCCTCTCCCTCGGCGAGGGAGAGGGTCGGGGT
>JBBDXN010000039.1:0-6290 GCA_040902305.1 Candidatus Rokuibacteriota bacterium
CGGACCGCGGGGTCGCGATCCAGCTCGGTGCGCAGCTCGTCGAAGTCTCCGATGGCCAGGATGCGGTAGGGCGGGGAGTAGACGGCCCCGTGCAGCAGCAGGGTGTTGCCGACGCACCGGATCGCCGTGGTCGCGAGCACGCGCTGCCCGTTGACCGTCATGGCCTCCGCTCCCCCGGCCCACAGCGCGTTGATGACCGCCTGAAGATCCTGCTCATGAATCACGAGGTCGTTCAGGTCCCCGGTGGGCGACTCCGGCAGCGTCGAGTCCGTGAGCACCGCGCTGACCCCCGGTCCGTGCAGGGCCGTCATCCCTGCCGGGGCGGCGACCTCATCGATGCGCTGCTGCAGCGCCTGGACCAGCGCGGGATCACCCGGCGGATCCTGTTCGTACAGCGCGAGACGCGCGACCAGCTCCTCGACGCGTGCCTGCAGGGCGAGGGTGCGGCTCTGCTCGATCCGGATCAGCTCGACCAGCTCCACGCGCCGGCCGATGCGCGCCTCCTCGACCACGACGGGCGAGCGGGCCGCGACGACGAGGATCACCGCGAGCAGCACAAGGGTGGAGAAGAACGCCAGGCGCACCGCGACAGGGGGCCGCGAATCAGGCGAGAGGTCCGGGGAAGCGGTGGTCATGACTGGGAGGCATCCGGTGGCTCGTGCCAGCTGTCCGATGGCGAGCGCCATCCGCAAAGCCCCTTCGCAAAGCTTGGGGGCGTAAAGCTTGGGGGCTAAGCTTGTGCCCGCAGGGTATCGCACCAGGCCCGCGCAGGCCCGCTCGTCCCTTGGAGGGGATCTCACCGTGCCCAAATCTCGTTCGAAGCGCTCGACCTACGTGCCGCCCAAGCCGCCCAGGCCCAAGCCGAGCCCGCGCTGGGTTCCCATGGTCGGCCTGGGGCTCATCGGCGTCGGCCTGGTCTGGATTCTCCTGAACTACGTCGTGCCGGGACTGCCCGGGGGCAACATGAACCTGATCATCGGGTTCGTGGCCATGGCCGCAGGCCTCATCACATTGTCCCAATGGCGCTGAATCACGAGCTTGTGGTTTTCCCCAGAGAGTTCCACAGATGGGGACAACGGGGCTCGGGTCGAACCCCCCGGCTGTGATTTGCTCCACAACGTTGTCCCCAATTGGGGATAAGGGGTCTCATGCCGATCTACCAGTACCGCTGCACCGCCTGTGGCGCCGACCAGGAGTTCCTCCAGCGCCTCGGCGAGGCGGCGCCCGCGGGCGGTTGCCCCGACTGCGGGGGGGCGCTGCGGAAGCGCTTCTCCCGCGTGGCGGTGAAGTACGGATCGTGGGGCTTCACCTCGACCGACCAGCTCAGCCGGTCACCGGGCTCGAAGGACTTCAAGGCCCTGCGCGAGCGCGCCGAGCGCATCAGCGACGGGGAGTGACCACCTCGCGCCGCTCGGTCATCTTCTCCCCGCAGTGGCGGGGAGCGATCTCGCTTCCGCGCACGAGCAGGAGCAGTTCCGCTCCGCAGCCGCTGCACCAGTAGACGGTCCGCTCCGCAGCCGGGTCGACGGGGACGGGGGGACCGTCGGGGATGTGCGCGCCTCCGGCGCGGAGCGAGGCGAACGAGCCCACGCCGGCGCGGAAGATCACGAGGCCCAGCAGCGGGGCGAACACGACCGCGGGCTCGACGACCCCGAAGATCGCGAGCAGGGTCCCCGCGAGGACGGCGAGCCAGAACAGCCGCTTCATGAGAGGGACGCTACCCGAGCCGCTCGATGATGGTGCCGTTGGCCAGTCCGCCGCCCTCGCACATCGTCTGCAGGCCGTAGCGGCCGCCGGTCTGCTCGAGGGCGTGGAGCATCGTGGTCATGAGGCGAGCGCCCGAGCCGCCGAGCGGATGCCCCAGGGTGATCGCACCGCCGCGCGGGTTCACCTTGTCGTAGTCCGCGCCGATCTCCTTACGCCACGCCGCGATCACGGTCGCGAAGGCCTCGTTGATCTCGAAGTGGTCGATGTCGTCCAGGCCCAGACCGGAGCGCTCCAGCACCTTGCGGGTCGCCGGGATCGGTCCCGTGAGCATCGTGACCGGATCGGTGGCCGCGAGCGCGAACGAGTGGAAGCGCCAGCGCGGCGTGAGCCCGAGCTCCTTGGCCTTCTCGGGCGTCATGACGAGCAGGGCGGCGGCGCCGTCGGAGATCTGGGAGGAGTTGCCGGCCGTGACGATCCAGTTCAGCTCGGGCCGGGCCTGGGCGAGATCCTCCGAGTAGAACGACGGCTTGAGCGCCGCGAGCTTCTCGGCGGACGTGCCCTCACGGATGCCCTCGTCTCTCGTGAACTCCTCGACGCTGCCGTCTTCCAGCGTGACCTTGATCGGCAGGATCTCGTCGGCGAACTTCCCGTCGCGGGTGGCGGCGGCAGCACGGAGCTGGGACTGCAAGCCGATCTCGTCCGCCTCCTCACGCGTGATGCCCCACTTGGAGGCGATGATCTCCGCGGAGATGCCCTGGGGCACGAGGTCGCCGTTGTAGCGGGCGAGCATCCCGTCACCGAACGGGTTGGCCGTGCCCACGTTCGACAACATCGGCACGCGGGTCATCGACTCGACCCCGCAGGCGATCGCGATGTCGTACGCGCCGGCGATCACCCCCTGAGCCGCGAAGTGCGCCGCCTGCTGGGACGAGCCGCACTGGCGGTCGACGGTCGTGCCGGGGACGGACTCGGGCAGGCCCGCGCCGAGCCAGGCGTTCCGGGCGATGTTGAGGGACTGCTCCCCCACCTGGTCCACGCAGCCGGCGATGACGTCGTCGACCCGCTCGGGGTCGATGCCGGTGCGGTCCACGAGCCCGCGCAGGACGTGGCCGAGGAGGTCGACGGGGTGGACGCCCTTGAGCTTCCCCTCGCGGCGGCCGACGGCGGTGCGAACGGCTTCGACGATCACGGCTTCAGGCATTTGGGGCTCCTCCACTTTTCTGACCCGGGTCACGTTCCAGCTTAGCGCCTGCCATTAGGCTGACGCCATCATGCGCCAGACGCCCAATCCGCAGGCGTTCGAGGATGCGGTCCGCACCTACCTCGAGCCGTCCCGCGAACAGTTCAACTACGCCCAGATGCTCCACACGTTCCTGTCCACCGACCGCTTCCATCAGTGGGCGGCGGTCATCGCGACGTTCCGCCCGCTTGACGGGGCGCGGTTTTTGTCCTCCGGCTGTGGCTTCGGCGGGTCACTCCTGGCCTACCGTGACGCGGGCGCGTGCCCCGTGGTCGGCGTGGAGGTCGACGAGGACTACCTGCGCTTCGCCGGCCTCCGCGCGAGGGCAGTGCCCGGAGCCGGGGTCGTGGCCTACGACGGCCACCGCCTGCCCTTTCCCGATGGCGCCTTCACCCTCATCGAGTCCATGGACGTGGTCGAGCACACCACCGACGCCGGCGCGTACCTGTCCGAGCTGCACCGCGTGCTCGCCCCGGGTGGCGCCATCCTGCTCGTGACGCCCAACCGGCTGTGGCCGATCGAGCAGCACCTGGGCATCGTCGGCCCGCCATGGCTGCCCGTGCCCCTTGCCGACCTGCTGTTCGGCCTGCTCGGCCGCCTGCCGTTCGTGCCCGCGGAGCGCCGCTTCCGCTACCGCAAGCTGCGGGGCATGCGTACGCAGAACGTCTCGCTGCGGCGGCTGCGCCGCCTCGCGCGGGAGCGGGGGCTCTTCCTGCGCCTCTTGCGACCCGGCGACCATGCCGGGCCCTGGCCGCTGCCGCAGGATCCCGCCCTGATCCGCCGGCTGTCACGCCACCGCGTGGGCAAGTTCCTCGCCCCGACGCGCACGCTGGTCGTGCTGCTGGAGCGCAGCTAGCCGTGCGCGGGCTCGAGATTCCAGAACGCATCGGGGACGGGCCGATCGGGCTGCGCCTGCCACGCTTCGAGGACGTGCCCGGGATCACGGCGGCGTGCCAGGACCCCGAGATCGCGCGCTGGACCCGCGTGCCTTCCCACTACACCGAGCGCCACGCCCGCGAGTTCGTCGCCTTCTCCCACGCCGCGGCGGAGGCGGGCGGTGCCGCGCAGCTGGCCGTCGTCAACGAGGCCGATCAGGTGGTCGGCTCGTGCGGCGTCGCGAACTTGGACTGGGACGCCCTCGTGGCCGAGGTCGGCTACTGGGTCGCCGCCTCCGATCGCCGGCGGGGCGTCGCCGTGACGGCGGTCCGGCTGCTCAGCGCCTGGGCCTTCGAGTCCCTGGCACTCGGCCGCCTCGAGCTGCGCGCCGCCGAGCCCAACGTGGCCTCCAACCGCGTCGCCGTCGCCGCCGGGTTCACGCTCGAAGGCACGCTGCGCGGGGGCGCGATCGAGGGGCACACCGGCGACCCATCCGCTCCGCGCATTGACCTGAACCTCTATGGGCTCCTCCCGAGCGACCTCCCTCCCCCAACAGCGGCCTCCCTCCCCCAACGTTGAAGAGTTAGGCCAGCTATCTGGCGCAAGTCCGCAACGTTGGCGGGAAACAGGATCGGGGTACGGCTGGCGGTGTGGCTGTGCTCGTAGGGACCTCCGGCTGGCAGTACCGCGACTGGCGCGGCGCCTTCTACCCGCAGGACCTGGCGCAGCGGGAGTGGCTGGGCTTCTACGCCGGCCGCTTCCCCGTCGTGGAGATCAACAACAGCTTCTACCGCCTGCCCAGCAACGAGCGCTTCGCCACCTGGGCCAGCGGCGCTCCGGAGGACTTCGTGTTCTGCCCGAAGATCAGCCGCTTCCTGTCCCACATGAAGAAGCTGTCAGACCCCGAGGAGCCCGTCGAGCGCTTCACGTCCGCGGCCAAGGGCCTCGGGACCAAGCTGGGGCCCGTCCTGCTGCAGCTCCCCGGCAACTTCTCCGCGAGGCCCGAGCGACTGGACCGTGCCCTCGGGCTGCTCACCCGTCACCTGCCGCTGACGGTCGAGTTGCGCCATCCCTCTTGGTTCAGCGATGAGGTGCGCGCCATCCTGGAGCGTCACGGTGTGCCGCTGTGCTGGACCGACCGCCTGGGCCGGCCGCAGGGACCGCTCTGGCGGACGGCCGACTGGGGCTACGTTCGCCTGCACGAGGGCGCGGCCAAGCCCCGTCCTCACTACGGCGACACGGCGCTGCGGTCGTGGGCGGACCGGATCCTCGACGGCTTCGGACCGGACCCCGAGGTCTACGTCTTCTTCAACAACGACCCGCACACCTGCGCCCCGCGCGACGCGGGCCGCTTCGCCGAGCTGTCCTCGCGGGCCGGGTTGACGCTCGCCGCCTGAGCTTCCCAAGCCATCCATCAAGGGCGCGCAAAGAGCCCAAGGCGGTCCAATCACCACTCCCGCCCGCCCCGAACCCCCTGGGGCGAGGCAATCGGCACCATCCCAGCCATCCCAAGGAGTGATGATCTTCATGACCGTCCTGCGCACCTTCCGACTCGTGGCCCTGGCCACCGTCGTGCTGTTGGTGCTTGCCGCCTGCGCGTCGGGTGACGACACCGAGACCACGGCGACCAGTCCACCGACCGACACGAACGAGACCAGCGAGCCTTCGCCGGACGACACCGCCGGTGGCCAGGCTGAGGCCGAGCTTCCGGCGGATGAGCTGCGGCTGACGCTCGAGCAGCAGCTCGGTCATCACGCGCGGCTCGCCATCGAGGCGATGCGCGCCGGGGTGCGGGGTGAGCCCGACTTCGAGGCCGCCGGCGCCGCGCTGGCCCGCAACACCGACGACCTGACCAGCTCCATCGAACTCGTCTACGGCGCCGAAGGCGCCCAGTCGTTCCGCGCGATGTGGGAGAACCACATCAACTTCTTCGTCCAATACACCACCGGCCTGGCCACCGGCGACGAGGCCGCCCGCGAGGAGGCCCGCACCAACCTGGACCAGTACCGCCAGGACTTCGCCGGCTTCATGGAGACCGCCAGCGAGGGCAACATCCCCGCCGACGTCGTCCTCCAAGGCCTCCAGGCCCACGTCGAGCAGCTCATCGGCCAGATCGACGCGTTCCACGCCGGTGACTACGACACCGCCTACATGCTCGAGCGTGAGGCGTACGCCCACATGTTCGGAACCGCCCAGGCCCTCGCCGGGGGTATCGCGGCGCAGTTCCCCGAGCGCTTCCCCGCCGATGGCGAGCAGATGAGCGACGCCGGCCACACGGCCACGCATGTCAACGACGAGGTTGCCCAGAGCGATACCGAGGGCGACACGCTGCCCGCGGTGGAGCTGCGCGCGACCCTGCGCCAGCAGCTCGGTGAGCACGCCAAGGCGGCCATGGTCGCCATGCGCAAGGGCGTGCGGGGTGAGCCCGACTTCGAGGCCGCCGGCGCCGCGCTGGCCCGCAACACCG
>JBBDXN010000040.1:0-13901 GCA_040902305.1 Candidatus Rokuibacteriota bacterium
AGTCTGGCACCCTCTCCCCTGTGGGGAGAGGGCAGGGTGAGGGGCTCTTCCATGCGAGTGGATCATTCATCGAGTAAGAGGTAGTAGAGCGCGGTGGCGTGCAGCGCGCCGTTGGCGCTCCGGGCGTACTGCGGGATGGCGCCCGCGAAGGTCCAGCCGAGCGAGCGGTAGAGCGCCTCCGACGGATCGCCCTGCCGGGTGTCGAGCACGAGGGTGTGGCGCCCGCGGCGGCGGGCTTCTCCCTGGGCCGCGAGCATCAGCGCGCGGCCCAGGCCACGCCGGCGACCGCTCGGGTGGACCATCAGCTTGATCACTTCCGCGCGGTGATCGCCGTTGGCGCGCTTCTCGAGGTCGAGCTGGACGGTGCCGATGATGGCTCCCGCCTCGCGCCCCACCCAGAGGCAGCGCGAGCCCCCCTTGACCGCGGCGGCTACGCCCTCCCAGTACTCGCGCGCCTCCTCCGCGGTGAGCGGGGGCAGGAAGCCGACGGAGCCGCCGTCATCCACCACGTTCTGCAGCAACGCGACGAGCGGGGCCTGCTCACGACGGGCCGCGTCGGCGTCCAGCGCCTCGATCGCGGGCGCCGCCGCGGCGGTCACGGCTTGAACTCCTGGTCGAGGATCTCGGTGATGAAGCGGTCGAGCGAGACCGGGTAGAACCGGACGTTGGGGGCGAGGATCACGCCGGTATTGATGACTTCCCTCTGGGTGAGCTCGTCGAGGGCCCGCTCGACCTGGGCCTGCGGGTTGCGGTCCCAGCGCTGGATCTTGAGGTCCTCGCTCTCGAGCGTCACCTGATGGCGATTCGAGTAGGCGAAGGAGAAGACCCGCGCGATCAGGGCCTCGTCCATCAGCTCGTTCTCCTTGAAGAGGTCGCCGTAGGTCTGGCCCGCCCGCCCGGGGGCCAGCACGAGGCGCGGGGAGACCTTGATCTTGCCGCGGATCTCGACCGACGAGGCCGGCTTCGTCTCCTGCGGGCCGACCAGGATATAGGGCAGCACGTGGTAGCCCGCGATGATGCCGGCCACCGGCTTGCGCAGGATCTCGGTGGTCTCGAAGAGGTGCCTGAGGAGCTCCGGGTCGTGCTGCTCGCCGAACATGAGGGCGCTACCCGCGGAACACGGAGACTTCCATGCAGTCGAAGCCGAAGTCGTGCTCGCGGCTTTCGTAGCGTCCGCCCGCGCGCACGTGGTCGAGGTAGGGCTTCACGTCGCGCCGGAACATGCCGGTGTTGTCGGCCACGAGCAAGGCGCCCTTCCGCAGGCGCGGCTCCACCGCGCGCAGGTAGTCGAGATAGTCTTCCTTCTTGGCGTCGATCAGGAGGAAGTCCACCGGCCCGCGCAGCAGCGGCAGCACGCGCAGCGCGTCGCCCACCACGACCTTCACGCGGGAGCCGAGGCCCGCGGCGTCCGCGTTGTACTCCACGAACTTGGCGAGGTAGGGATTCTGCTCCACGCAGGTGAGCCGCCCGCCGCGGGGCAGGTGGCCCGCCACGAGAATGGCGGAGTAGCCGAACAGCGAGCCCACCTCGATGCCCCGCCGCGGCTTGTGCTTGAGCAGGAGGCGCCGCAGCACGCGCCCCTTCTCGCGGCCGATCACCGGGAGGGTCCACGCGGTGACTGCGCGATCCATCAATCGCAGCATTCGCGTTGCGGTCTTGGTCATGGGCGCCCGGGGATGCGGTTGCGGTCCATCAATCGCCGCATTCGCGTTGCGGTCTTGGTCATGGGCGCCCGGGGATGCGGTTGCGGTCCATCAATCGCCGCATTCGCGTTGCGGTCTTGGTCATGGGCGCCCGGGGATGCGGTTGCGGTCCATCGATCGCAGCATTCGCGTTGCGGTCTTGGTCATGGGCGCCCGGGGATGCGGTTGCGGTCCATCAATCGGAGCCTCCGGGTCGCGGTCTTGGTCATGAGCGCGCCGGGATGCGCTCGCGCACCCCGTCGGGGAGCGGATAGCGCCGGTCCCACTTGCCCGCCTTGACGAGCTGGCCGGGCAGCCCGCGCCCGACGATCTGCTGGACGCGCTTCGAGGCCTCGATCAGCGCGTCGAGATCCACCCCGGTCTCCACGCCCATCGCGTGCAGGCAGTGGATCAGGTCCTCGGTGCACACGTTGC
Source organism: Candidatus Rokuibacteriota bacterium (assembly GCA_040902305.1). Taxonomy (GTDB): domain Bacteria; phylum Methylomirabilota; class Methylomirabilia; order Rokubacteriales; family CSP1-6; genus CAMLFJ01. The sequence goes on from JBBDXN010000040.1 coordinate 2,118, forward strand.
CGGAGGCGCCCGGCGCGAAGGGGCAGCCGCCGAGCCCGCCGATGGAGGCGTCGAAGTGGGTCACCCCGTACTCCATCGCGGCCAGGATGTTCGGGATCGCCATCGCCCGCGTGTCATGGGTGTGGAGCGTCCACTCGATGCCGGGGAAGCGCGGCACCAGCCGCTCGAGCACGCGGCCGACCTGCGCGGGATTGGCCATGCCGGTGGTGTCGGCCAGGCCGATGCCGCGGGCGCCCAGGTCCACGAGGCGCGCGACCACCGACTCGAGATGGGCGACGGGTACGTCGCCCTCGAACGGGCAGCCGAAGGAGCACGAGATGCCGGAGACGACCGGCACGCTCGCGCGCCGGGCCACCTCCGCGACCGCGCCGAGCTTGGCGAGCGACTCCGCGATGGTCATGTTCACATTGGCGACGTTGTGGCTCTCGCTGGCCGAGACCACCGTGTGGATCTCGTCCACCCGCGCGTCCACCGCCCGCACCGCGCCCTTGTCGTTGGGCACCAGCGCCGAGTAGGTGGTGCCGGGCCGCCGGGTGATGGCGGCCATGACCTCCGCGGCGTCCCGGAGCTGGGGAATCGCCTTGGGAGAGACGAACGAGGTCACCTCGATGCGGGGCATCCCCGCGGCGGCCAGGCGATTCACGGTCTCGATCTTCTGGTCGGTCGGGATGAACGCCGGCTCGATCTGGAACCCGTCTCGCGTCCCCACCTCGCAGATCGTCACGCGCTTGGGCAGCTTCATTCTGTCTTCTCCTGTGTCGCTTCCCACTCTTCCCTCAGGATCTCGCCGATCCAGGCGTCGTGCCAGTGGCCGTCCACGAAGTAGTGGTGGCGCAGCACACCGGCCTGGCGGTAGCCGGCCCGCTCCAGCCCCCGCCGGCTCGCCTCGTTGGCGAGGACGACCCGGGTGGTCACGGTCTCGAGCCCCAGCTCGCGGAAGGCGTAGCGGGTCCGCAGGCGCATGGCCTCGCCCGCGTAGCCCTTGCCCCACTCGTCCTTCTCGCCGATCACGGTGCCGCTCTCGGCGCGGCGGTTGCGCCACTCGATGTGCTCGAGCGCCGCGTTGCCGATCAGGCGGCCGTTTTGCTTGAGCATGATGGCCCACATCACCTGGCTCGGGTCCTTGCCGACCTGCTCCAGCCACTCCTCCTCGGACTTCGTCGTGAACGGGAAGCGGTAGAGCAGGTAGCGCGTCACGTCCATGTCGGCGAACCACCGCTGGTAGGCCGGGAGGAACTCCGGCCGCGGCGGCTCGAGCCGGACGCGCTCGCCTTCGAGGATCGGGCCTAGCAATGCTCCTCCAGCACCCGGCCCCTCACCCTGCCCTCTCCCCACAGGGGAGAGGGGGATAGGGTGGGGACTACCCATGAATGGGGGACCACCTTCAATAGGAGCGGGGCATGCCGAGGACGTGCTCCCCGACGTAGGCGATGACCAGGTTGTTGTTGATGGGCGCGGCCCGGTAGAGGCGCGACTCGCGGAACTTGCGCTCGATGTCGTACTCCTCCGCGAAGCCGTAGCCGCCGTGGCAGTCGATGCAGGCGTTGCCCGCCTCGATGGCCGCTTCCGAGGCCAGGTACTTGGCCATGTTGGCCTCGGGGCCGCAGGGGATGCCCGCGTCGAACATCCGGGCCGCCTTCGTCCGCATGAGATCGGCGGCCTCGATGTTGACGTGCGCCTTGGCGATCGGGAACTGCACGCCCTGGTTGGCCCCGATCGGCCTGCCGAAGATCACGCGCTGGCCCGCGTAGGCCACCGCTCGCTCGGTGAACCAGCGGGCGTCGCCGAGGGAGTCGGAAGCGACCAGGATCCGCTCCGCGTTCATCCCGTCCAGGATGTAGGAGAAGCCCTTGCCCTCCTGGCCGATGAGGCTTCCGGCGGGAATCTCCATGTTGTCGAAGAAGAGCGCGTTGGTGGAGTGGTTCATCATCATCTTGAGCGGGCGCACGTCGAGCCCCTTGCCCTTCAGCTCGCGGATGTCGATGAGGAAGACGCTGAGCCCGTCCGTCTTCTTCTTGACCTGGTCCACCGGGGTGGTGCGGGCGAGCAGCAGCATGAGGTCCGACTGCAGCACGCGCGAGATGAACATCTTCTGGCCATTGACCACGTACCGGTCGCCCTTGCGAACCGCGGTCGTCTGCAGCTTGGTGGTGTCCGAGCCCGCGTTGGGCTCGGTGACCCCGAAGGCCTGCAGGCGCAGCTCGCCGGCGGCGATCTTCGGCAGGTACTCCTGCTTCTGCGCGTCGGTGCCGTGCCGGAGCACGGTGCCCATGATGTACATCTGGGCGTGGCAGGCCGCCGGGTTACCGCCTGCCCGCCCGATCTCCTCGAGGATGAGGGCGGCGTCCATGATGCCGAGCCCGCCGCCGCCGTACTCCTCCGGGATGAGCACCGCGAGATAGCCGGCCTTGGTCAGCTCGCTGACGAAGGCCTCCGGGTACTCGCGCTTGGCGTCCAGCTCCCGCCAGTATTCCGCCGGGTACTGCTTGCAGAGATCGTAGACCGCCGTTTTCAGCGCTTTTTGCTCGTCGGTCAGTACAAACGTCATGTCGGCCATATCTGCCCCTCTCGTGATCGCCCCTCACCCTGCCCTCTCCCCAGAGGGGAGAGGGTACGTTCGGTCTCCCCCTCTCCCCTCGACGGAAGAGAGGGCGTTCGGTCTCCCCCTCTCCCCTTGAGGGGAGAGGGCAGGGTGAGGGGTGTCCTCGCTATTTCCCCTTGAACTGGGGTTTGCGCTTTTCGTTGAAGGCGCGAACGCCCTCGAGGCGGTCGTCGGTGGTGACCGTGTTGTTGTAGGCCTCGATGGCCAGGACCATGCCCGTCTCCAGGTCGGTCTCGCCGCCCCGGTTGATCGCCTTCTTGGCCTGGCGTACCGCGATCGGCCCATTGTCCGCGATCGTCGCGGCGATCTCCAATGCCTTGACCCGCGCCTGTCCGGCGGGCACCACGTGGTTGACGAGGCCGATCGCCTTCGCCTCGCGCGCGTCCACCCGCCGGCCGGTGAAGATCATCTCCTTGGCCATCGGCGCGCCCAGGATCCGGGGCAGGAGCTGCGTCCCGCCGATGCCCGGGAAGATGCCGCGGGTGACCTCGGGCACCGCGAACACCGCGGTCTCGCCGCAGACGACCAGGTCGGAGAGCACGGCCAGCTCGCAGCCGCCGCCCATCGCGAAGCCCTCGACCGCCGCGATGACCGGCACCGGGCAGTGGAGCACCCGGGCGGCCGCGGTCTCGAAGATCACGTGCTGGGCGCGCCAGGTCTCGTCGGTCATGCCCTCGCGCTCCTTGAGGTCGCCGCCCACGCAGAACGCCTTGCTGCCCGCGCCGGTGAAGACCACCGCGCGCACGGTCGGGCTCCGGTGCAGATCCTCGAAGCAGCGCAGCAGATCCTCGCCCATCGCGGTGTTCATCGCGTTGAGCGCCTCGGGGCGGTTGAGCTCCACCGTGACGACGAAGCCGTCGGCGGACGTCGTGACGTTCAGGGTCCTATAGCTGGACGACATGGCGCTCCACCAGCCCCCGGATGGCGGCGTCGTCATAGCCCAGCTCGCCCAGCACCTCGGCGGAGTGCTCTCCGAGCAGCGGCGGCAGGCGCGTCGCGGCGGGCCGCTCGCCGTCCCACTTGATCGGCAGCGCCACCGCCCGGTAGTCGGTCAGGCGCGGATGCTTCACGGGCGGGAACATGCCGCTGGCTTCCGTCTGGGGTTCGGCGGCGACCTGGTCCATGGTGGACACCCGCGCGGACGGCACCCCCGCCCGCTGCAGCCGGGCCAGGAGATCGGCGGCGGTCAGTGTCCGCGTGACCCGGGCCAGGGCCTCCTGCAGCGCCCCCCGATGTTCGACGCGGCGCGGATTGTCGGCGAAGCGCGGATCGCGCGCCAGCTCCGGCACCTCGAGCGCGGCGGTCGCCTTCACGAAGAGCGCGTCGGAGCCGGCCGCGATCATCACCCAGCCATCCACCACCGGGAAGGCCTCGTAGGGGACGATCATCGCGGTGCCCGAGCCCTGCGGCCGCGGCACCTCGCCGGTGGCGAAGTAGTGGCTCATCTGGAAGACCGACCACGCGAGCGCGGTGTCGAAGAGCGCGGTGGTGACCAGGGCGCCGCGGCCGGTGCGGTCGCGCTCGCGCAGGGCGGCCAGGATGCCCATCACCGCCCACATGCCGGTCCCCATGTCCACCACCGATACCGGCACGCGCGCGGGCGGCTGGTCCGGATGGCCGTTGATGGACATGATGCCGCCGTAGGCCTGCATCAGCGGATCGTAGCCGGGCCGGTCCTTGAGCGGGCCCTCGGTGCCGAACGCGGTGACCGAGCAGTAGACCAGCCGCGGGTTGAGCGCGGTGGCGCGCGCCGGCCCCAGGCCCAGCTCCTCGGCGGCGCCCGCCCGCAGCGACTGCACGAACACGTCGGCGCGACCGAGCAGGCGCTCGACCACCGCGCGGCCCTCGTCGGCCTTCAGATCCACCGCGAGGCTCCGCTTGTTGCGGTTGACGCTCATGAAGGTGGCGCTCTCCTGCCCCCAGAAGGGCGGCCCCCAGGCCCGCGCGTCGTCGCCGCGTCCGAGGCGCTCCACCTTCACGATCTCCGCGCCGAGGTCGCCCAGGATCTGGGTGCAGTACGGGCCGGCCACGTTCTGGGTGAGATCGGCGACGAGGAGGCCGGCGAGAGGCGCGTTCATGGGGGCCTGATTATAGCCCGATCCCCCCTAGATGTTCGCCCGGCGCCCCTCGTGGTACGTCTCGAGCGCCCGGTTGGCGTGCACCACCGTCTGGAGCCGCTCGACCACGTCGCCGATCCTCGGGCCCGGGATCGTGAAGTAGAGCTCGTCGTCGCCCAGGCCGGTGTAGACCCGGTTGCCGATGCAGCCGAGGCTCGTGACCCCGTGGGGCCCGCCGAGCACGGCGGGAATCATCGCGCAGGCGGGCCGGCCCATCGCGGCCGCGTCGCCCGCGAGCCCGGCCGCGCGCGCGGCCTCTGCCACCAGCATGATCTGGCGCGCGCGGCCGCGCACCAGCACCACGTCCGGCGGCGTGGGTGTCTCGGCCAGCGGCGCGTAGACCGCCACCCGGAATGGCTCGGCGCGGCGCGGGAGCGCGCCGACCTCCTCCATCCGGATGTACTGCAGCCCGACCATGGTGCCCACCACGTCCTCCAGCTCCTTCGCCCGCTCGGGCGGGAGCGCGACGCCGTGGGTGTAGGAGCCGACCGGGCAGTTGTAGTGATCCGCGCCCTCGGTGTAGAACACCGCGCCCTCCGCGGCCTGCTTCCAGTAGGCGCAGCCGGCCGGCCCGGCCTTGGCGACGCGCGCGACGCCCGCGGGGGGTACGGCGGTGAAGGTCACCGCCACCGGCGGGCTGGCCAGGTTCAAGAGCTCCACCATCCGTCGTCCCGCGGTCCGGGCGTCCATGCGCGTCTCCTCAGGGAACCCGGGCGCGGAAGGTGAACGATACGCGCACCTCGTTGCCGATCGGGTTCAGGTACGAGTTGTAGTTCATCGCGTACTCGCCGCGGTTGACGATGAACTCGCCGCTCGCGACCAGGGCGATGTTCGTGATCTGCACGTCGATGGGCACCGTGATCTCCCGGGTCACCCCGCGCAGGGTCAGACGCCCGACCACCGCGGCCCGGCGGCCCGCCGATTCCACCCGGACGCTCTGGAAGGAGATGGTGGGGAAGCGCTCCACGTCGAAGAAGTCGGAGCCGCGCAGGTGGCTGTCGCGCATCTCGATGCCGGTGTCGAGCGAGGCCGCGTCGATGGCGAGCGTGATGCGCGCGCCGGTGAGGGCGGCGGGATCCGCCAGCACCTCGCCGCTGAACCGCGCGAACCGCCCGTCCGCGTTCATCAGCCGCGAGGTCGCGCGGAAGCTGATCTCGCTGGCCTCGGGCTGGATGCGGAAGCGGAGCGGGGCGGCGCCGGCGGCGTGCCCACCCCACGCGAGCGCGGCCAGAGCGAGCGCGACCACGGCCAGATGCCGGGCGCGAGATAATCGAGACACGGCGCCTAGTATCGCTCATCCGTCGTCGGCACCGCGCGGCGTTTCGGGGGCGACAAATCCGACCGGCCTCCGGGAGGCGGTGGTGTAGGCTCGCGCCAAGTCATGTTCGCCGCGGGCCTCGCCGTCGGTCTCCTGCTGTCCGTGATCGCTATCGTCATCTCCCTCGTCGCGCTGGGCGCGGCGCGCGCGCGCCGGCCCGGCGGGGAGGACGAGCGCATCGCCTCGCTCGAGGACCGCCTCCGCGGCCTCGCCTATCGGGTCTGGAAGCTCGAGGGCGGGCCCGGCGCCGCGATTCCGGTGGAGAGTCCCCCGGCGCCGGCTCCCCCGCCCATCGCCGAGTCCGCGCCCCCGCCGTGGGTCGAGCCCGCGCCACCGGCCCCGGCCGCTGCGCCGCGGCCCGGGCTCGATCTCGAGCAGCGCATCGGCGCGCGCTGGGCGACCTGGGTCGGGATCGTGGTCATCCTGGTCGCGGTGGCGCTCTTCCTGAAATGGGCCTTCGACAACGAGTACCTCGGGCCGGCCAGCCGCGTGGCGCTCGGCCTCGCCGCGGGCCTCGCGATGCTGGCGGGCGGGCTCGCCCTGCATCGGCGGCGTGACGTCCCGTATCTGAGCGAGGGGCTCGCGGGCGGCGGCCTGGGCGTGCTCTATCTCTCGCTCTTCGCGGCCCACGCCCTCTACGGCCTCGCCGGGCCGACGTCCGCGTTCGCGGCCATGTTCGCGGTCACGCTGCTGGGCACCATCGTCGCGGTGGCGAGCAGCCGGCTGATCACCGCGGTGCTCGCCGTGCTCGGCGGGCTGCTGACTCCGGTGCTGCTGCAGGTGGAGCGGCCCGACGAGCGCAACCTCCTCGCGTACCTGCTCGTGCTCGACGCGCTCGTGCTGCTCGCGGCCCGCTTCCGGACCTGGCCTGCGCTCAACCGGCTCGCGTGGGTGGGCACCGCCCTGCTCTTCGCGCCGACGCTCCTGCGAGAGCCCGAGGCCCCGCATCCGCTCGCGCGGCTCCTGCTGCTGTCGGCCCTGTTCCTGGTCTTCCTTGCGGTGCCGCTCTTCCGCGAGCGGGTCGAGGGACGCCGCGCGGAGCAGATCGATCTGGCGCTCGTGGTGGCGAACGCGGCGGCGTACTTCTGGGCGGTGTACGTCACGCTCGACGGCTGGCGCCCGTCGTGGGAGGGCCCGTACGCGCTCGCCCTCGCCGTGCTCTACCGCCTGGTCGCGGCCGACTATGCCTCCCGTGTCCCGGACGACCGCGTCACCGTGGACGTGCACGAGGGCGTGTCGTGGACCTTCCTGGCGCTGGCGATCCCCCTGGCCCTGGACGGCCAGTGGGTCACCCTCGCCTGGGCCGTCCAGGGTGTGACGCTGCTGTGGCTCGCATCCCGGGCGCCCGCGCCGGTGGCCGCTTGGGCCGGAGTGGCGGCCCTGCTGCTGGCCGCCCTCCGCGCAGTGGCCCTGGATCGGTACTGGTTCGTGGACATCACGCCGGTCTGGAACCTGACCTTCCTGGTCCACCTTCTGGTGGTGGCTGCCCTGGCGGTCGGGGGCGGCCTCGGTGGGCGGGTCCGGGGCGAGCGCCTGGGTGGGCTGACCCCCGAGGGTCTCCGGGCCACGCTCTGGGTCGCCGCCGTGGCGACGCTGGCGGTGCAGCTCTGGCGAGAGCCGTCGGGCCTCTGGCCGGCCACCCTGCTGACGCTCGAGCTGCTCGCCGTCGCCGGACTTGCCCGGATCTCGTCGTCCCCCGCCTTCGCCGTGGCGACTCCGTTCATGGCCGTCGTGCTCCTCGTTCGCGTGCTCGGGGTTGACGACGACCTGGCCCGCCGGGCGGCCGCGTCCCTGGTGAGCCTCCCGCTCCTCTCCCGGGTCGCCGCCTGCGCGGCCGTCGGCCTGGCCGGAGGCGCCCTGGCGGGATCCACCGCCACGCGCCACGCCGAAGGGATCGGCCGGGCGTTGTCGGGCGGCGCCGGACTGGCGCTCCTGTTCGTCCTGAGTGTCAACTGGACCCGATATCAGGCCGGTCTTCAGGGTGCCGCTCGGGGCGGCCCCCGGGGCCAGCTCGGGAGCGAGCTGCGCTGGCGGACTCAGGTCGGACTCTCCGTGCTGTGGACCCTCTACGCGGCCGCCGCCCTCGCCTGGGGCTTCCTCCGGTCGCGCCCGGCGGTGCGCTATGCGGCTCTTGGGCTCTTCGGTCTAACCGTCATCAAGGTCTTTGTCGTGGACCTCGGAGCAGTCAGGACCGCCTACCGGATCCTTTCCTTCCTGGTGCTCGGCATCGTCCTCCTTCTGGTCAGCCTCGCCTACCAGAAGGCTCACCCCCCGAGGCGGTAGACCTTTCAAATTTCGTTCAGAAAGTTATATAGTCGGGACCGCCATGGCCGAGCGGACGATCCCAGTGGAGGGCGTGTTCGAGTTCAATGCCGGGCGTCTCTGCCTCGACTTCACCAATACCGTGAGAGCCCGCCCCCTCAGTGAGCGAATTGAATCTATCAGTATATACAGTGACTTACTCTCATGGGCCCGTCAGGCGACCATCTTGACCCCCGGTGAGACCGCCCTGCTGACCGAGATGGCTCAGCAGAACCCACGCGGGGCCGGCGAGGCGTTGGGTCAGGCCCTCGTGCTTCGGGAGGCACTGTACGGCCTGCTCTCAGCCCGCGCCGCCGGGCTGCAGGCCCCGGCCTCCGATCTTCAGACCGTCAACAAGGCGATCGGCCGGGGTATGTCGCGGGCGGGGGTCAAGCCGTCGGCGCAGGGGGGATTCGAGTGGAGCTGGCCCGACCCACCAGGGCTCGATCGCGTGGGCTGGTGGGTTGCCCGGTCGGCTGCAGAGCTGCTGACCTCGCCTGATCTAACCGGTGTCCGCGAGTGCGCCGGCTACGACTGCGGCTGGCTTTTCATGGACACCACCAAGAACCGGAGCCGACGGTGGTGCGACATGGCCACCTGCGGGAACCGAGCGAAGGGCCGCCGCCACTACGAGCGGCGCAAGGCTACCGCCGGGCGGGCCGGGGCCCCTTGAGCGAGGACGCCACGACCCGCAGCAGCTCCTCGGAGGAGAACGGCTTCGCGACCACGAACTGGATACCGTGGCGCTCGATCTTCTCGGGCTCGAGCTGATCGCCGAAGCCGGTGATGAGGCCGACGGGCGCGTTGGGGAAGCGCTCGCGGCAGGCCGAGGCCACCTCCCAGCCCGAGATTCCGGGCATGGCCAGGTCGGTCAGGACCAGGTCCACCGCGTCCTTCTCGATCCGGTCCAGGGCGGTCTGGCCATTGGGGGCCTCGATGACCTGGCAGCCGGCCTCCCTCAGGAGGTCCCCGAGCGACCGCAGGATCTCGAGATTGTCCTCCACCACGAGCACCCGCTTGCCGTGCGGGAGGCGGGAGGCGTCCCCGGCATCCTGGTCGGCCGGTAGCACGGCGGGCACGGGCAGTCGGATCGTGAACGTCGTGCCCTGACCGAGCGCGCTGTCGACCGCGATCTCGCCTCCGTGCCGGGCCATGATGCCCCAGACCACCGCCAGGCCCAGGCCATTGCCCTGGGCCCCCTTGGTCGTGAAGAAGGGCTCGAACACGCGCCGCCGGGTCTCCTCGGACATGCCGCAGCCGGAATCGGCGGCCTGGATCACCACGTGGTTGCCGTCCAGGGCCGCGCGGAACGAGAACCGCCCGCCCGCGGGCATCGCCTCGAGCGCATTGTTGAGCAGGTTGAGCAGGCCCTCCCGCAGCTCCTCGGCGGTGCCCGCGACGAGCGGGACCTTCCCGCCCTCGACGCGCACGTCGTAGGTGACGCCGCGGCTCTGGGCCTGATCCCGCCAGCGCGGCCGGGCCAGCTCCACGACCTCCTGCAGCACCCGCTGCATGTCCACCCGGCCGAAGGGCCGCGTGCTGCGGGTGCGCGTGAACTCCTGGATCCGCCGCACGGTCTGCGCGCCGTCGTGCGCGGCCTGGCGGATCATGGTCAGGCTCTCGGCCACCGCGGGGGCCTGTCCGCGCGCCAGCAGCAGCTCGGTGCGCAGCATCACCACCGCCAGGAGGTTGTTGAAGTCGTGGGCCACGCCGGCTGCCATCTCGCCCAGGGCCCGCAGCCGCTCGACCTGCACGAGCTGGTGAGTGGGACTTCTGCACGCCTTCCAGCGCGCGCTCGAGCTCCGCGTACAGCCGCGAGTTCTCGACCGCGATGCCGGCCTGCGCCGCGAACGTGCAGGCGACCGCCAGCTCGTCCTCGGAGAAGGCGGCGGCCTGGCTCGTCAGCGCGCTGAGGACGCCCACCAGCCGGTCGCCGGCCCGCACCGGCACCGCGAGGTAGGCCCGCATGCCGAGACGGTTCACGCTCTCGCGCTCCGCGTCGCCGAGCGCGCCGTGCGCGGCCAGATCCATGATCGCGAGCGGCTCGCCGGTGGCGGCCACGCGACCCGCGGGCCCATCCCCCACCGCGATCTCCGCCGGGAGCAGCGCATCCAGCCCCTCGCCGCGGATCTCGGCGCGCACGAGCCGGCCCTCGTCCACCAGATGGAAGGCGACCGCGTCCGCCTGCAGCAGTCCGGCGTAGAGGTCGGCGATGCGCCGCTGCACCGTCGCGGGCGGCCACAGCCGGGTGACGCGCTGGCTGACCTCCACGAGGGCTTCCAGCCGCCCCTGCCGCCGCGTCAGCTCGCGGAAGAGGTTGCTGTTGGAGAGCGCCACCGCGGCCTGGGACGCCAGCGACGCGGCCAGGCTGCGGAAGGCCTTGGGGTAGGGCAGGGCCAGGCGCTCGATGGCCGCCGTCGAGACGAAGGGCCGGCCGCTCTCGCGCTTGCAGTTGATCAGGGCGAGCACACCGATGATCTCCCCGCCCGGGGTCTGCATGGGCAGGACCAGCAGCGACTTGGTGCGGTACCCGGCGAGCGCATCCACCTCCGGGTTGAAGCGGTACGGGCGGTCCGCGGGCAGCGCATAGGCGTCGGCCACGTCGAGGATCTCGCCGGTGAGCGCCACGTGGCCGGCCAGGCTGTCCTGGCTCAGCGGGAGCGCGACCGCGTTGAACTCGACCGGCACGCTGTCGTTCTGGGCCAGCTCGAAGCGCAGCCGGCGCGCGCCGTCGCTCGCGGCCTCGACCAGGTAGATGGAGCCCGCGTCACTCCGGGTGATGCTCCGGGCCTTGGTCAGGATCAGATCGAGCAGGAGCTTGGTGTCGCGCTCGCCGGACAGCCGCACGCCGATCGCGTTCAGCTCCTCGAGCTGCTGCGTGGTCTCCTTCGCCTCGCGGGTGACGCGGGCCTGCTCGCACGCCGCGCGCAGCACGCTCGCGAGGGTGGCGGGGCCCACCGGGAGCGTGAGCGAGACGAAGCCGCGGGCCACCGGGGCTGCGTCCGCGGACTCCGAGAGCACGACCACGGGCACGATCGCGCGCCGCGCCGCCTCGAGCAGGGTCGCGTCGACGTCGTCGACCGGACCATCGAGCAGCAGCACGCCGGCTTCGTCGGCGGAGAAGGTGACGGGCTGCCCGGGCCCGAGTATTCGCGGCTCGAGATCCTCGGGCAGCGCCGCCACCAGTCCCCCGCGGGAGAAGTCCGCGGGGTACCACACGATCCCACGTTCAGGTGCAGACTCGCGACGGTCGCTCATGGGCTCAGGCGCCAGATGTCCGGACTAGCGGCCGCCGCCGAGCAGTCCGCCCAGCAAGCCCAGCAGTCCGCCGAGCCCGCCTCCACCGCCGCTGCCGCCGCCTGTGGGGCTGACGGCGCCCCCGACGGCGCCGCCGAGGCCGGTGACGCCGGTACCGAGGCCGGTGACGCCGGTACCGAGGCCGGTGA
>JBBDXN010000040.1:14001-21078 GCA_040902305.1 Candidatus Rokuibacteriota bacterium
GGTACCGAGGCCGGTGACGCCGGTACCGAGGCCGGTGACGCCGGTACCGAGGCCGCTGACGCCGGTACCGAGGCCGCTGACGGTGCCTCCAACCACCCCACCAAGGCCGCCGGCGACACCCTCGAGTCCAAGCGTGCCTATGAGATCGTTGAGGAGCTCGGTCGCGTCGGTCACGTTGCCCACCACCCCCGTCACACCGTTCACCGTGCCGCCGCCGTTCTCCGGCGCACCCTGGCCGGATCCTGCCGGTGCCGCGGGCGGAGCCAGCAACGCGGAGGCGAGCATCACTGCGCGACCCTGCTCTCGGGCCATGAGGCCGCTCTGGAACTCGTCGGGTGCGTCCTCGGTCTGCATCTGCTTCGGCTTCAGGTCCGCGGTCAGCGCGGCGACGGCGTCACGGGAGATCGGACGCACCGAGCCCAGCGTGTTGCCGGCGACCACCACGCTCTGCAGCTCCGTGAGTCGAACCGTCGGCTGCGAGGGATCCAGGTGCGCACTCACGTCGAGCGCGCCGTGGAAGAGGTGGACGCGGGTCGTGGTGGTGGAAGTTGCCGCCCCGGGCTTGACCGGATCGACCTCGACCACGAAAACGGTGCCCCGCACCGCGGCGGTCGCGTTCGGCGAGCGGATCTCGATCACCTCGCCGGGCCGCATGCGGCCCTTGACCACCGCCACCCCGACCTTCCCGGACGCCAGATCTACCGTGACCCGCCCGGCTTCCTCGGTCACGGTGAGGACCGACAGCTCGCGCACCGTGATGAGCGCCTTGCCGCCCAGGAGCACGCGCACCAGCGAGTGCTCCTGGGTATGGATGCGATCGCGCACGTAGATCTCGTCGCGCATCCGCAGCGAGACCGGCCGCGCGGCGGCGACGGCTCGGATCAGCGTCGCGTTGCCGTTGACGGTGGTGACGACGCCGGCGCTTTCATCGGACTGGGCGGCAGCGACGACGGGCAGGCACAGCAGGGCTGCCGCCATCGCGAAGATTTTCGTTCCGGGCATGATCGCTCTCGCTCCTTGGGCCGGTCTGAAAGCCGCTTGGCTCCGGCGTCAGGCTGGGAGAGCAAAGCGAGTGCCACGCGGACACTTCGGTCTAACGCTTCGAAATCACTCGTGGGATGGTGTCAGCCGATCGACACGAAATCGCTGACACTCGCAAGAAGTGGCAAGAGCCACGACGAGAACAGAATGCATTTCATGCTCGCGCATTTCGTGCTCGGTGCGTCCCGACATCTGCCCGGCCGGACTATGCGGAGCCGGTGAGCTGCTTGCGCGCGAGTACCGCGCCGGCGGCGAGGGCGCGCACTTTCTGATTGCACATGTAGCGGGGCGACCAGCCGAAGCCACAATCGGGATTGACGTAGAGCTTCTCGGGCCGGCAGACCGCGAGCACCCGGCGGATGCGCGCGGCCACGTCCTCCGGGCTCTCCGGATTGAAGCCCTTCACGTCGATGACCCCGGCCCCCAGCTCGCGATCCTGGCCGTACTCCTTCCAGAGATCGAGCTCGGAGAACTCCCGGCCCGCGAACTCGAGCACGAGCTGATCGACGCGGGCCTTCAGCACCCCCGGGAAGTACGGCCGGTACGAGCGCTCGAACCGGGACCGGCCGAAGCGGTTGCCGAAGCAGATGTGGAAGGCGAGCTTGGCCTTCACGCCCTCGGTGGCCAGGTTGAAGAGGCGCGCCATCTCCTCGCCGCTCACGTTCCCGCGCGCCGGCTCATCGAGTTGAATGAAATCGGCGCCCGCCTCCACGAGCCCCCGCAGCTCCGCGTTGATCACCTCGGCGAAGCGCTCGGCCACGTCCACCACGCCCTTGTACATCTTGCCGGGATGGATGCGGGAGCCGAAGGTGAGCGGCCCCGCGCAGGTGGCCTTGGCGCCCCGGGTAGTGTGCGCCTTCAGGTACTCGAACTCCTTGATGATGCCGAGGCCGCCCGCGGGCGCCTCGATTCGCCCGGTGGCCTCGTAGCGCGTCTGCTGGTCGTAGCCCCACGGCCCGGCCTTGCGGCGCACCGGCAGGGGCTCGATGCCCTTGATGACGGCGTAGTAGGAGTCCACGTAGCCGTCCAGCCGGCGCACCTCGCCGTCGGTGATGATGTCGAGCCCGGCTCGCTCCATGTCGCGGATCGCGGTGTCGGCGGCGTCGTCGAACATCTCTTCGAGGTCGGCGGGCCCCATCGCCCCGTCCTCGTGGGCCCGGACCGCGGTGTACCACCAGCCGGCCTTGCCGTGCGAGCCGACGACGGTGGACGGGATCAGCGGGAGAGCGGGCATCAGCGTATCCTCCTTGTCCTCACGGGCTTGTCTTGTCGGGAGCTATAATCCCGGCATGAGCCAGGCCGAGACTCATGCGAGCATCCTATCTCTGCCTCACCTGGTCAATGGCGATGCGGGGCTGGTGCGGCGGGGGCGCTACCTCACCGCGACCTTCCTGATCGAGGCCGGCGACACCGAGTTCCTGGTGCGGGTGGTGGAGGGGCGCCTCGCGGCGGTCGAGCCCGGCCCGTTCCTGATGCGCCCCTGGACCTTCGCGCTGCGCGCGTCCGCCGAGACCTGGCAGCGCTTCTGGGACGCCACGCCCGCCCCGGGCTACCACGACCTCTTCGCGATGAAGAAGCTCGGGGTGGCGCGGATCGAGGGCGACCTGGTGCCGCTCATGGCCAATCTGCGCTACGTCAAGGACGTGGTGGCGGCCCCGCGTCGGCCGCGGAGGAGCTAGATGGCCGAGCCCGTCTTCGAGCCGATTCGCGGCACCTACGTCCACCTGTGGCTCGACGGGCGCCCGCATCGGCTCTACTTCGAGGAAGCGGGGCAGGGGATTCCCCTCGTCTGCCTGCATACCGCGGGCGCCGACGGCCGGCAGTTCCGACATCTCCTGAACGACGAGGCGATCACGCGTCACTACCGGGTGCTGGCCTTCGACATGCCGTGGCACGGCAAGTCCCTTCCGCCCGCGGGCTGGCAGGACGAGGAGTACCGGCTCACCACGCGCGGCTACGTCGAGCTCATTCTGGCCTTCTGCGATGCGCTGGGGCTCGAGCGGCCAGCGGTGCTCGGCTGCTCGATCGGCGGCAAGATCGTGCTCGAGCTGGCGCGGCTCCACCCCGAGCGCTTCCGGGCTCTGATCGGGCTCGAGTCCGCCGCCTACCAGCCGCCCTGGTACGACGACACCGGGTGGCTCCATCGCCCCGACGTGCACGGCGGCGAGCTGTCCGGGGCGCTCATGTCGGGGCTGATCGCCCCGCAGAGCCCGGACGAGACCCGCTGGGAGACGCTCTGGGGCTACATGCAGGGCGGCCCGGGCGTCTTCAAGGGCGATCTCCACTTTTACAGAGTGGACGGGGACTTCCGGGATCGGATCGGCCAGATCGACACCGGGCGCTGCCCGCTGTACTTGCTGACCGGCGAGTACGACTTCTCGTGCACGCCGGAGGACACCCGGCTCACCGCCGAGAAGATCCCGGGCGCGCGCTTCACGGCCATGACCGAGATCGGCCACTTCCCGATGGCCGAGAACCCCGCGCGGTTCCGCCGCTACGTCCTGCCCGTCCTCGACGAGATCCGCGCGGCCTCCCGCTGATTCCCGCCGCGCGGGGGTCACGCGACGCTCCCGATCACGCGCATAGTCGCCGCGTCCCCGCGCACCGCGTCCGGCCGCCCCGCGAAGATGATCTCCCCGCGCTCGATCACGTAGAGCCGCGTGGTGAACTCGGGCACGTGGTGGATATTGGACTCGGCGAGCAGGATCGCGTGCCCGCGCTGGGTGATCTCGGCCAGCCCGCGGCTCACCGCGGGGATGATGGCGGGCGAGAGGCCCTCGAAGGGCTCGTCGAGCACCAGCATGGGGGGATCGAGCGCGAGCGCCCGCGCCACCGAGAGCATCTTGCGCTCGCCCCCGCTCATCTCGGGGCCCTTGCGGTGGCGGTAGCTCCGCAGCACCGGGAAGACCTCGTAGGCGCGCTCGATGCGCTCCGCCGCGGGGCGGCCGCCCGGGAGAGTCCAGGTGGCGATCTCGATGTTCTCCGCCACCGTGAGGTCCGTGAAGATCCCGCTGTCCTCTGGTGCCCACCCGAGGCCGCGCCGCGCGATCTCGTGGGTGCGGCGGCCCTGGATCTCCTCGCCCTGGAAGACGATGCGGCCGGCTCGCGGCCGCAGATAGCCCATGATCGTGCGCAGCGTGGTGGTCTTGCCCGCGCCGTTGCGGCCCACCAGGCAGACCACCTCGCGGTCCCGGACCTCGAGGGAGACCTGTCGCAGGATATGGCTGCTCTGGATGAACACGTCGAGGGCTTCCACCGTGAGCATGGCGCTACCGATTCCCCCTCACCCTGGACCCCCTCACCCTGGACCCCCTCACCCTGCCCTCTCCCCCTTCGGGGGCGAGGGTTGGG
The DNA here is from genome assembly GCA_040902305.1 of Candidatus Rokuibacteriota bacterium. Taxonomy (GTDB): domain Bacteria; phylum Methylomirabilota; class Methylomirabilia; order Rokubacteriales; family CSP1-6; genus CAMLFJ01. The sequence goes on from JBBDXN010000040.1 coordinate 18,394, forward strand.
GGGAGCCCTCTCCCCCGGAGGGGAGTGGGCCGGGGTGAGGGGGGTGCTGCCGCCCGATGACCATGTCCACCACGCGCGCGTCGGCCCGGATCGCGGCGGGCGCCGCGTCGGCCAGCACCTTGCCCTGGTGGAGCGCCACGATGCGGTCCGAGTAGCCGAAGACGATATCCATGTCGTGCTCGACCTGGATGATCGCCTTGAGCCCGATGCGCCGGGAGGCCGCGACGAGGATCTCCATGATCCCGGACTTCTCCGCGGTGCTGACGCCGCTGGTGGGCTCGTCCAGCAGGATGATCTCGGGCCGGAGGGCGAACGCGGAGGCCACGTCGAGCAGCTTCTTGTCGCCCTGGGGGAGCTGGCGCGCCGGCACATGGCGCTTGTCGGCCAACCCGAAGAGCTCGGCGACCTCGAGGGCGCCCGCCTGCACCTCGCGGTCCCCGGCCAGCGAGCGGAAGAGCGACGTGCCCCGGCCGAGGCGCGAGATGACCGGCGCCTGCAGGGTCTCGAGCACGGTGAGGTCCGGGAAGATCTGCACGAGCTGGAAGCTCCGGGCCAGGCCGAGCCGCGTGAGGGCCACCGGCCCGATGCCGGCCACGTCGCGGTCCTTGAAGCGCACCGTGCCCGCGGTGGGCCGCAGCACGCCGGTGAGCAGGTTGATCAGGGTGGACTTGCCCGCGCCGTTGGGGCCGATGATCGAGACGAACTCGCCGGCTCCCACCGCGAGGCTCACCCCGTCGAGCGCGCAGAAGTCGCCGTAGAGCTTGCGGACGTCGCGGGCCTCGAGGATGACGTCGCGGGTCACGACGGCCGCGGCCGCGCGAAGAAGCCCATGAGCCCGCCGGGGGCGAAGATCACGATGGCGGCCAGGATGGCCCCGAAGACGAGCCGCCAGTAGGGCACCACCGACATCACCGTGTCCTGCAGGAAGATGAAGACGAAAGCGCCCAGCACCGGGCCCCAGAAGTGGGCGAAGCCGCCCAGCAGCGCCATGAACACGAGGTTCCCCGAGTGGGTCCAGTAGGCGAGGGTGGGATCCACGTTGCCGATCGGCGGACCTAGGAGCGCCCCGCCCACCGCCGCGAACACCCCCGAGATCACGAAGGCGTACCAGCGGTAGCGGGTCACGCTCACCCCGAGGGCCTCCGCCTTCGCGGGGTTGTCGCGGATCGTGCGCAGGCAGAGGCCGAAGGGCGAGTGCACGATCCGCCACATGACGGCGGCGGCGAGGATCAGCACGCCGAGGCAGTAGTAATAGTAAGGGCCGACCAGGTAGTCGGTCTTGGGCATGGCGTCCAGGTTGAGCCCCAGGAGGAGCGGCCGGGGCACCGGCATGCCCTCGTCGCCGCCGGTGATCCGGTAGAACTTGAGCACGAAGGTGTAGAAGACCATCCCGAACGCGAGGGTGAGCATGCCGAAGTAGATCTTCACGTAGCGCACGCAGAGCAGGCCCACCAGGGCGGCCACGACCGCTCCGAGGACCGCGGCCACCAGCGCGACCACCTCGATCGAGCGGATGCCGGCGTGGGCGCCGAGGAAGGCGCCGGTGTAGGCGCCGATGCCGATGAAGAGCGCGTGGCCGAACGAGACCAGGCCCGCGTAGGCGAAGAGCAGGTTCAGGCCGAGCAGGATCACCCCGTAGGCCATGAACGGCAGCATGAGGAGCAGGCGGTAGGGGCTCAGCACGAGCGGCAGGAGGAGCAGGCCGAGGAGGGCCAGGCCCAGGATCAGGCGCCCTCTCACGCGGCCGCTCCGCCGAAGAGGCCGCGGGGGCGCAGGAGCAGCACCGCGATCACGATCAGGTAGATCAGCAGCATCTCGATCTCGGGGTACACGCTGATCGCGACCGCGCGGAGCACGCCCACCACGAGGGCGCCCACCAGGGCGCCGCGCATGCTGCCGAGCCCGCCGATCACCACCACCGCGAAGGCCTCGACGATCAGCTCGATGCCCATCTCGCTCATCGCCGCGGTGGCCGGGATCACGAGCGCGCCCCCGAGGGTTCCGAGCGCGGTGCCGAGGGTGAAGACCCGGGCGTAGACCGAGCGCATGTCCACCCCGAGGGCCTCCGCCATCTCGCGGTTGTCGGCGGCGGCCCGGATGATGCGGCCGAACGCGGTGCGGGTGAGCATGAAGCCGAGGCCGGCCGCGATCAGCACGCTGGCCGCGATGACGATCAGGTTATAGACGGGTATCACTGCGCCGAGCACCCGGGCCTGCCCGTAGAGCAGGTAGTGCCCGCCGGTGGACTGGGGCGCGGTGCCCCAGGTGAGGCGGATCGCGTCCTCCATCATGAGGACGAGCGCGAAGGTGAGCAGGAGCTGGAAGGTCTCGTCGCGGTCGTAGACGAAGCGGAGCAGGCCACGCTCGACCACGAGCCCCACCGCGCCCACCGCGAGCCCCGCGACGGCCAGCGGCAGGATGAAAAGAACCGGGGGCCCGCCCGCGCTCGTGAAGGCGGCGACGGCGGAGACGCCCACGTAGGCGCCGAGGGCGTAGAACGACCCGCAGGCGAGGTTGAAGATCTTCTGGACGCCGAACACGAGCTGCAGTCCCGCCGAGACCAGGAACAGGATGGCGGCGTGGAAGATGCCGCTCATCAGGACGTTGACGAGGTGCGCGGTCACGGCGGCGCGGTCAGGTGGAGAGGTGGACCGCCCCTCACCCTACCCTCTCCCCGGAGGGGAG
>JBBDXN010000040.1:21088-53168 GCA_040902305.1 Candidatus Rokuibacteriota bacterium
GGGCCCCCCCCCCCCCCCACCCCCCCCCCCGGGGGGGCGCGGGGGAAGGGGAGAGAAGGCCCTTCAGCGAGGTCAGATCTTCCAGCCCGCGATCCAGTCCATCAGCTTGGCGCCGGCCGGCTTCATGCCCTGCCGGGTGGAGACGACCTCGAGCGGATTGACGGTCACGAAGTCGTAGCTGTTCTTGTGGGTCGTCATGCCCTGGTAGAAGCTGCACATCTGGATGTGGTCCTCGCGCCAGCTCCGCCGGCCGGAGAGCGACTCGACCTCGATGCCCTCCAGGGCCTTCACCACTTGCTCCTTGGACGGCCACTGGCCGGCGGTGGCGTAGGCTTTCTCCACCGCCGCCTTGTACGACTCGGCGCAGAAGTAGCCGTGGTCGCACTCGTAGGGCGGGTACTCGTTGTGCTTGGCCTTGTACTCGCGGACGAACTGCTTGAGCAGCGCGCTGCCCTTGGGATCGTCGAAGTACATCGAGTTGTAGCCGAGCAGGAGTCCCTCGGGGGTGAACTCCTTCTTGAGCGAGTCGTGCACGCCGCCCGCGGTGGTGAACACCCCCTTCATGGTCTTGAAGAGGCCGACCGCCGCCGCCTGCTTCATGATGATGGTGGCGTCGCCGGACCAGAACGAGCACATCAGGAGATCCGCCTTCGACTGCTGGATCGCCGCGATGTGGGAGGTGAAGTCGGTGACCCCGAGCTTGGGGAACAGCTCGAGGACGAACTTCACATCCGGGATGTAGCGCTTGAGCACCGCCTGGTAGGTCTGCCAGCAGTCGTGGCCGTAGGAGTAGTCGTTACCGATCCCGGCCACCGTCTTGATGCCCTTGAAGTACTTGGGGGTGAGCTGCCCGGCGACGATCGCTTCCACTTCGTTGTCCACGCTGCGGAAGGCCCACTTGGGCTTGGGCATGGTCTCGTCCACGCCCTTCTGGGTGGTGCCGTCCCAGGAGAGCCACGGCGTCCCCAGGTCCTCGGCGACCGGGGCCAGCGCCAGCGTCACGCCGGTGGAGATGCCGCCCAGCACGACCTCGACCTTGTTCTGCAGGATGAGCTTGCGGTAGCGCTCGACGGTGTCCTTGGGGGTGGATTCCTCTTCCACCACCAGCTCGACTTTTCGGCCCAGGATGCCGCCGGCCTTGTTCACCCGGTCGGCCCACCATTCGGTGCCGCGCAGCCCGGCCGCCCCGACCGGCGCCGCGATGCCGGCCCGGATCGCGACCACGCCGATCTTGACCGGCTCCGTGGGCACCCCCTTCTTGGCCTGCGCCCGCGCCGCCGCCGGAGCGGCCACCACGCCGGCCGCGGCCGCGCCGCCCACCATGCTGAGGAACTCGCGTCTCGTCGTTGCCATGAGGCTCTCCTCTGCGGTTGCCATGAGGCTCTCCTCTGTGAGAGTGATTGGTCCTAGCCCTGCAGTCGCTTCCGCGCCAGCGCCACGCCGGCGGTGAGACGCTTGAGCTTCTCGAACGCCACCCAGCGCGGGACCGGGAAGAAGCCGCAGTCTGGCAGCAGCGACAGCCGCTCCGCCGGGATGGATCGCAGACACCGGGCCACCCGCTCCGCGATGTCCTCGGGAGTTTCCATGTAGAAGCTCTTCACGTCAACCACCCCGCAGGCCACGTCGCGGTCCACCCCGATCTCCTTCCACATCTCGATCTCGGCCATCTCCCGGTTGGCGTATTCGAACACGAACTGGTCGCAGCGGGTCTCGAGCAGCCCGGGAAACATCCACCGATATGATCGCTTGCCCCGCGGCCGCGACAGCAGATTGCCGAAGCAGACGTGGTAGCCGATCCGGGCCTTCACGCCCTCCACGCAGGCGTTGAACATCTTCACGTACTCGGCGGCCTGGCCGGGCACGATGGCCGCCGAGGGCTCGTCCACCTGGATCCAGGTGGCGCCCGCCGCCGCGAGAGCCCGGAGCTCGGCGTTGACCGCGGGCACCAGGTCCCAGCAGAGCGCGAGCCGGTCTCCGTCGTAGGCGTCGCCGGGCCGCGTCTGGATGTGGATCGAGAGCGTGACCGGCCCCGGGCAGGTGGCCTTCACCGGCCGGTCGGTCTGGGTAACCAGGTACTTGAACTCGTCCACGGTGCCGAGCCCCTTCGGCACCGTGATCTTCCGGGTGGGCCGGTAGCGCGGCACGCTGTCGTAGGCGTAGAGGCCGGTCTTGCGAAGGGGATCGAGCGTTTCGAGCCCATCCATGTGGCCGTAGAAGGTCTGCACGAAGAAGTAGCGGCGCATCTCGCCGTCGCAGAGCACGTCGACGCCCGCGCGCTCCTGGTCGCGGATCGCGAGCTGGGTGGCGTCGTCGAAGGTCTCGCGCACGTCGGTCTGCCCGTACTCGCCCGCCTTGATCTTGTCGAGCGCGGTCCAGAACCAGGAGGGGAAGCCGTGGCTGCCCATGACGTGGGTGTAGAGGAGCGGGAGGGTGGCGGCCATACGTGTCCTTTCTAGCCCGGGGCTTCTCTACGGGATCCGGCGGCGATTCAGGAAGGCCGCGATGCGCCCCTGCGCGTCGGGGGCGGCCCGGAGCGCCCCGTAGGCGCGGGGCTCCGCGCCGGCCCGGCCCGCGCGGAGGTCGGCGGTGATGGCCTTGGTCGCGGCCAGCCCGCCCCGCGGCGAGCGCGCGACCTCCTGCGCCAGCTCGAGCGCGGCGGCCTCCAGCGCGCCGTCCGCCACCACGCGGGTGACCAGCCCCATGCGGTGGGCCTCGGCCGCGTCCACGATGCGGGCGGTGAGCATGAGATCGCGCGCGTGGGCCCCGCCCGCGACGTCGAGCAGCCGCGCGATCCCGTAGCCGGGATTGAAGCCCAGCGTGACCTCGGGCAGCCCGAAGCGCGCGGAGGCCTCGGCCACTCTGAGATCCTGGGCGACCGCGAGCATGAGGCCGCCGCCCAGGGCGTGGCCCTGCACCGCCGCGATCGTGACCTGAGGCAGGGCCGCGAAGCCGTCCATGATGCGCTGCCAGCGTCCGGCCAGTGTCTCGGCCTCCGCGGGGGAGAGCGTCGGCATCTCGGCGATGTCGGCGCCCGCGCAGAAGGACCGCCCGCGGCCGGCCACCACCACCGCGCGCGCGTCCTCCATCGTGGCGAGGCGCGCGAGCGCGGCCTCGAGCGCGGCGGCCAAGGCGCGGCTGAGCGCGTTGCGGGCCTGCGGGCGCTCGAGGGTCAGGCGGGCCACCGGGCCCTCCGCGGTCAGGGTGACGGCGGGAGCGCCGGTCACGAGAGCAGCCGCTTGGCGACGATCTCGCGCATGATCTCCGAGGTGCCGGAGGCGATGGTCCACAGGCGCACGTCGCGAAAGAAGCGCTCGACGTGGAACTCGCGCATGTAGCCGTACCCGCCGTGGAGCTGCACCGCCTGGTAGGCCACCCGGTTCGCCACCTCGGTGGCGAAGAGCTTGGCCATCGAGACCTCGGTGATGCAGTTGCGGCCGACGGTGTAGAGCCCCGCCGCGTGGTAGACCAGGTGGCGCGCCGCCTCGATCTCGGTGGCCATGTCGGCGACCCGGTGGCGGAGCGTCTGCCTGGTCGCGAGGGGCTCGCCGAAGGCGTGGCGCTCCCGCAGGTAGGCGAGGGTGTCCTCGAGGGCCTGGCCCGCGCCGGAGAGCGCGAGCACCGCGGCCATGATGCGCTCCCGCTGGAGCCCCGCCGCGAGCTGGTGGAAGCCGCGGCCCTCCTCGCCGAGCAGGTTCGCGACCGGCACCGGGCAATCTTGAAGCGACAGCTCCGCGGTGTCGGAGGCGCGCATGCCCATCTTGTCGAGCCGCCGGCTCACCGTGAAGCCGGGCGTGTCGCGCTCGACCAGGAACATCGAGATACCATGGTGGCGCTTGCTCATACCCCCTCTGCTGATCGAATTGCTCGGCTCGCCTTCGGCTTCACCTCGCCCGGCCACTCGTGCCGCCACGAAGTAGAGATCGCCATACACTCCGTTGGTGATGAAGGTCTTGCTCCCGGTCAGCAGGTACCGGTCGCCGTCGCGCACCGCGCGGGTGGCGATGCCCGCCATGTCGGAGCCGGCGCCCGGCTCGGTGATGCCCAGCGCGCAGACCGTCTCCCCGCTCACGATGCCGGGCAGGTAGGCCCGCTTCTGCGCCTCGGTCCCGTAGCGGGTGAGCCACGGGGAGGACATGTCGGTGTGGACCAGCACGCTGAAGGCCACGCCGCCCGATCGGCAGCGCGCCATCTCCTCGCCGAGCACCACGCTCGAGAGGAAATCGCCGCCCCCGCCGCCGTACTCGGTGGGGAACTCCAGCCCGAGGAGGCCGAGCTCGCCCAGCCGCCGCCAGAAGGCGCGGGGGATCCGCCCCGCCTCTTCCCAGGCGTCCACGTGGGGCGCGACTTCCTTCTCCACGAAGGCGCGCACGGTCCGGCGCAGCATCTCGTGCTCGTCGGTCAGGGTGGGGCGCGACATCGTCAGCGCGGCGGGCGGGCGCCCGCGGTCACGGCACCCTCACGTAGCCTTCCATGAGCCGCCGCGCCGTCCGGTACACGGTCACGCGCTCGGCCCAGGCCGCGCCGTCCTTCCGCCCGACCGCCGCCGCGATGGGGAGCACGCCGGACGGGTGCCCGAGGCGCAGGTCGCCCACGCGGCCGCCCGCGCACTCGCTCACGACCGTGCCGTCGATCTGGGCGGCCACCGCCAGGCACATGGCCGCGGTCAGCGCGAAGGCGCGGTGGGCGTTGCCCATCGAGATGCAGCGCGCGACCACGTCGGTCTGCTCGGCGTCGTACGCGGCGCCGTCGAGCGCGACGAAGCCGGTGGGCGGCGCCACCACCGCGATCTTCGGGTTCGCCGCACTGCCGGGAATGCCCATCACGTCCGCCGCCGCCACGCGGATGGCCTCCAGCCGCGTCACCAGCGCTCGGTCGGCGTCCATCGCCTGCGGCGTCTCGGTGCCGGTGAGCCCGAGATCCTTGGCGCGGACGAACACCATCGGGTTGGTCGCGTCGACCAGCGAGGCCTCGACGCCCGCGATCAGGTCCCGCGGCCGGCCGGAGGGCAGCAGGCGGCCGGTGCCGGCGCCGCCCGGGTCCAGGAAGTCGAGCGCGATACGGGCCCCGCGGCCGGCCACCCCGGGCAGCTCGAAGTCGCCCAGCACCGCGGCCTCGCCGTCCGCCACCGGGACGTGCGCCACGATGATCTTCTTCGTGTTGGTGTTGTGGATCCGCACCGCGGTCTCCCCGTCGGCGGACGGCACGAGGCGCTCGTCGATGGCGAAGGGGCCCACCGCCGAGGAGCAGTTGCCGCAGTTGCCGGTGTAGTCCACCACGGTCCGGCGCACCTCGATCTGCGCGAAGGTGTAGTCCACCTGGGCGTCCGGGTGCGTGGGCGCGCCGATGATGAAGGCCTTCGAGAGCGAGGAGATGCCGCCGCCGAGCCCATCGAGCTGGCGGCCGTAGGGATCGGGGCTGCCCAGCGCGGAAAGCAGGATGCGGTCGCGCTCGGGCCCCGCCGGGGGCAGGTCGCGCTCGTGAAAGGCGAGGCAGCGGCTGGTGCCGCCGCGCATGTAGACCGCCCGGATGCGGTGCTGGGGCATCAGTCGTCTCCTCGGCCCCTCACCCTACCCTCTCCCCTCAGGGGAGAGGGGACGATCATCTCCCTCGCCCCCGGAGGGGGAGGGGGCACGACGACTTCCCTCGCCCCCGGAGGGGGAGGGGGCAGGGTGAGGGGGGGATTTCGCGGCGGCGGTCTGGGCGAGCAGGCCGCCGGCCAGCAGCATATCGCGCTCGCGCGGGCTCAGGATCGAGCGCATCCGGAAGCGCGCCCCGGTGCGCCGGTTGACCACCGCGACGGGGCTGCCCGCCGCGAGGCTCTCGCGCAGGCTCTCGAAGTCGAGGACGTCGTCCCGCTCGATGGCGTCGCCGTCCGCCGGGTTCTCGAACTCGAGCGGCGCGATGCCCCAGTTGATCAGGTTGGAGCGGTGGATACGGGCGAAGCTCTTGGCCAGCACCGCCCGCACGCCCAGGTGGAGCGGTGAGAGCACCGCCGCCTCGCGCGAGGAGCCCTGGCCGTAGATCTCGCCGCCCACGATGACGCCGCCGCCCGCGGCGCGGGCGCGGGCGACGAAATCGGGATCCACGTTGCGGAAGCAGAACTCCGAGATCGCCGGCACGTTGGAGCGGAACATCAGCACCGCGGTCCCAGAGGGCGAGATGTCGTCGGTGGAGACCTTGTCGCCGAGCTTGATCAGCACCGGCGCGGTCAAGCGCTCCTCGGTCGGAAGCCCGCGCGGCACCGGCTTGATGTTCGGGCCCTTGAGGACCTCGACGCCCGCCGCCTCGGACGGAGACAAGGGCGGGATGAGCCCGGCCACCGAGGCCAGCAGCGTGGCCGGCCAGTGTCGCTCGGGCGGCGCGCCGGCTTTTCGAGGGTCACTGATCCTTCCCGCCAGGGCGGAGACGGCGGCGGTCAGCGGCGAGCAGAGGTAGACCGCGTCGTCTTTCGTGCCGCTCCGGCCCGGGAAGTTGCGGTTGAAGGCGCGCAGGCTCCGCCCGCCCGAGGCCGGCACGTGGCCGATGCCCGCGCAGGCCCCGCAGGTGGGCTCGGAGATGGTGGCCCCCGACGCGAGCAGGGTCGCGAGCAGCCCCTCGCGCGCCATCACCTCGAGGATACGGTGGCTGCCCGGGAAGACCACGAAGGAGACCGACGGCGCCACCGTGCGGCCCTCGAGCACGCGGGTGACCGCCTGCATGTCCTCCCACGAGGAATTGGTGCAGGAGCCGACCATGACCTGCTCGATCTCGAGCCCCTCGACCTCGGACACCGGCACCACGCGGTCCGGCGACCCCGGCATCGCGACCAGCGGCTCGAGGCCGGAGAGATCCAGCTCGATCCGGTCGTCGTACTCCGCGTCGGCATCCGGGGCCAGCGGTTGCCACTCGGTCTCGCGCCCGAGGAGGCGGAAGTACTCACGGGTGGCCTCGTCCGATGGGAACACGCTGGTGGTCAAGGTCAGCTCGGCGCCCATGTTGCAGATGGTGGCCCGCTGGGGCAGCGAGAGCATCGCGGCACCGGGCCCGCCATATTCAAAGATGCGGCCGCTGCCTCCCCGCACCGAGTAGCGCCGCAGCAGCTCCATGATCACGTCCTTCGCCGAGACCCACGGCCGGAGCCGGCCGGTGAGCCACACCGAGGTGACGCGCGGCATGACCACGTGATAGGGCCCGCCGCCCATCGCCACCGCCACGTCGAGGCCGCCGGCGCCGATGGCCAGCATGCCGGTGGAGCCGCAGAGCGGGGTATGGCTGTCGGTGCCCAGCACGAACTGGCCCGGCACGCTGAAGGACTCGAAGTGGACCTGATGGCAGATGCCGTTGCCCGGCTTGGAGAACCACGCGCCGTAGCGGCCCGCGGCGGTCTGCAGGTACCGGTGATCGTCGGAGTTGCGCGAGTCCACCTGGTAGACGTTGTGGTCGATGTACGTGACCACGCGGCGCGGCCGAACGCGGGGGAACCCCATGGCCTCGAACTGGAGAAACGCCATGGTCCCGTTGGTGTCGGTGAGCAGGGCCTGGTCCACGGAGAGCCCGATCTCTTCGCCGGCCACCGCCTTGCCGGAGACCAGGTGGGTGTCGATGAGCTTGCGCGTCAGGCTTTGGCCCATGGCTCGAATTCTCCCTCCTGGAAGGGAGAGGGCCGGGGTGAGGGTGGCCTGATCTCGTCGCTAGCGGACAACCGTCTAGTTCCTAAAGGCCCTTCATCTGCGGGGGCCCAGAAATGGCCCCCGCACTCCCCCAGGCGGCGGACACTCGTTCCGAAACGCTTCCATAATCCCTCACCGCTTCTCCAGGGGGACGACGGCGCGGCGGGGGTGGCCCTTGTAGTCGGCGCGCGGGCGGATCAGACGGTTGTCGTCGTACTGCTCGAGCAGGTTGGCGGTCCAGCCCGCGATCCGCGCCGCCGCGATCACCGGGGTGAAGAGATCCACCGGGATGCCGATCGAGTAGAAGAGCGGCGCCGAGTAGAAGTCGACGTTCGGGATGAGGCGCTTGGTGGCCTGCACCTTGGCGTGGAGCTTGACCGCCAGGTCGTACCAGAGCGCCTGGCCGGACTGGCGGCAGGCCGCCTCGGCGAGGCCCTTCAGGATGGTCGCGCGCGGGTCACCCGCGGTGTAGACGCGATGGCCGAAGCCCATGAGGCGCCGCTTCTCGCCCATCGCGCGGTCCACGAAGCCGTCCGCGTTGTCGAGCGTGCCGACCTCGAGCAGGGTGCGCATCACCGCCTCGCCGGCGCCCCCGTGCAGCGTGCCCTTGAGCGCGCCCACTCCACCCGCCACCGCCGAGTGCATGTCGGACAGCGTGGCCGCGATGACCCGGGTGGTGAAGGTCGAGGCGTTGAGCTCGTGCTCGGCGTAGAGCGTGAGGCTCGCGTCCACCGCGCGGGTGGTGACCGCGCTCGGCGCCTCCCCGGTGAGCATGAACATGAAGTTGGCCGCGTGGGAGAGATCCTTCGACGGCGGCACCGGGGCCAGCCCGTTCCGCACCCGGTGATGGGCGCAGATGGCGGTGGCGAACTGGCTGGTCAGGCGCACCGCCTTCCGCAGGTTGGCGGCCCGCGAATTGTCGGTCGCGTCGGGGTCGTGCATCCCGAGCACCGCGACCGAGGCCTGGAGCACCCGCATCGGGTCCGTGTCGCGGGGCATGAGGGCGAAGGCCTGGATCAGCGCGTCGGGGATGGGCCGCGCCGCCACCAGTCCGGCCTGGAGCCGGTCGCGCTCGGCCCGCGGCGGCAGCTCATCGTGCCAGAGCAGGTAGCACACGTCCTCGAATGAGGCCTGCCGCGCCAGCTCATCGATGTCGTAGCCACCGTAGGCCAGCCGGCCGTTCCGGCCGTCCAGATCACACAGGCGCGTCTCGGCGGCGACCACGCCCTCCAGGCCTCGGATGAGCTGGCTGCCCTCGGTCATCGGTGACTCCTCTCGGAACGGCGAGTGTTCGGCGGACGGCGTACGCGGCCCGGCCTCGCGAAGTCGACGGTATACCGCGGCCCGATCCGGCGCAAGAGCGTAGGTAGCGGGGTGCGCGAGCTGCTCGCGCCCGCGGACGCGCAGACCGCCTGATCCCGCTCAGCCGCGGAGCGCGCCGTCGATGCGGACGTCGACCAGGTAGGGCCCGCCGGAGGCCATCCCCCGCTTGATCGCGGAGGCCACGTCGGCCGCCTTCTCCACCATCTCGCCCGGCACACCCTGCGCCTTCGCGAGCCCCACGTAGTCGAGCCCCGGCTTCACCAGGTCCATCGCCACGTAGTGGTTGTCCTCCGCCGAGAACCCCTTGAGGGCCTGGGTGCGCTGCTTGAGGATGCGGTAGGACTGGTTGTTGAAGATCACGAACACCACCGCGATGGAGTCGTGCGCCGCCGACCAGAGCGACTGGATCGTGTACATGGCGCTGCCGTCGCCCACCAGCGCGATCACCGGCCGGTCCGGCTGGGCCAGCTTCACCCCGAGCGAGGCGGGCAGCCCCCAGCCGATGCCGCCGCCGCGCAGACCGTAGAAGCCGCGGTGGTCGCGGGCCCGCAGCAGCTCGCGCACCCCGTGGCTCGACGAGATGGACTCGTCGACGATGATGGCCTCGTCGGGCACCGCGCCCGCGACCGCGCCCACCAGGGCGAGCGGGCTGATCGGGAAACGGCTCGCCTGGGAGGCCGCCTCCTGGCGGAGCGCCTCGCGCCGCGCCTCCTGCGCCACCCGCAGCTTCTCCACCCGCGCGGTCACGTCCTTGGCCTGGGACGGGCTCATCCGCCGCCGCAGCGCTTCCACCAGCTCGGGCAGCGTCGCCTTCGGGTCGCCCTGGATGGCCACCCGCGCCGGATAGTTCTTGCCGAGCTCCCAGGGATCGACGTCGAGATGGATCAGCGGCAGCCCCTCCGGCATCGGCTCCACGTCGGACGGCAGCGAGAGCGTGAACAGATCGCCTCCCACCGAGAAGAGCAGGTCGTGCTGCATGAGGAGCTGCCGGATGGGCTGGCCGAGCCGCGGGAACGGCCCGTGGTAGAGCGGATGCGTGAACGGGAACGAGCAGGTGGACGGCACGCACTCGGTGTACACCGGCGCGCCCAGCACCTCGGCGAGCTCGACCATCTCGGCGAGGGCGTCGCCGTGCGCGACCGCGTCGCCCGAGATGAGGACGGGCCGCGCCGACTTCACCAGCAGATCGGCCGCCTTCTCCACCGCCGCTCGATCGCCGCGGATGCGCGGGGCCACCCGGGTGGACTGGAGCAGATCCAGCTCGCGCTCCGCGTTCAGCACGTCCACCGGGAGCGAGATGAACACCGGGCCGGTCGGATGCGCCATCGCGGTCTTGACCGCGCGGCGCACCGCGCGGGGGAGATCCTCGAGGCGGGTGATCTCGTGCGACCACTTCACGTAGGGGCGCGCCACCGGCGGCAGATCGGACCAGAGGATGGGCTCGGTGAGGTTCATCGCCTGATCGTGCTGGCCCGCGGTGACGAGCAGCGGCGTCCCCGCCTCGTGGGCGTCGTAGAGCATGCCCATGGCGTTCCCGAGCCCCGGCGAGGTGTGGACGTTGACGACGCCCAGCTTGCCGCTCGCCTGCGCGTAGCCGTCGGCCATGCTAATGGCCACCGCCTCCTGGAGCGCCAGGATGTAGCGCACGCTCGGCTCCCGCACGAGCCCGTCCATCAAGGGCAGCTCGGTGGTGCCGGGGTTGCCGAACATGGTGTCGACGCCTTCGTCCTTCAGGATCTGAAGGAACGCCTGCTTGCCGGAGAGAAAGGACATGGTGGGAGCCTCCTCGCGCCGGATGATAGCCCCGCTTTCTTGACTGCGCCAGTACCCGCCTGTAGGCTTCGGGGCAGCATGCCGCCCGCGGTGCCCCCCGCCTTCCTCGACGCGTGTTTCCGCCGGCCCACCCCGTTCACCCCGATCTGGCTGATGCGGCAGGCCGGACGCTACATGCCGGAGTACCGCGCGGTGCGGGCGCGGCTCGGCTTCCTCGAGTTGTGCAAGAATCCGGAGGCGGCAGCCGAGGTCACGCTCCAGCCGGTGGAGCGGCTGGGCGTGGACGCGGCGATCCTGTTCGCGGACATCCTGCTCGTGCTCGAGCCGCTCGGGGTCGGGCTCGAGTTCACGCGCGGCGACGGCCCGCGCATCGAGCGGCCGGTGCGCAGCGCGGCGGCCGCGCGCGGGCTTCCCGCGGTCGACGTGGAGGACGCGGTGGGGTTCGTGTTCGAGACGGTGGCGCGCGCCCGCAAGGCCCTCGCCGACCGCGTGCCCCTCATCGGCTTCGCGGGCGCGCCGTTCACGCTCGCCTCCTACCTCATCGAGGGCGGGCCCTCGCGCGAGTTCCTCCTCACCAAGGCGTTCATGCGGAGCGAGCCCGAGGCCTGGGGCGCGATGATGACGCGGCTCGCCGACGTCACCGCCGACTACCTCAACGGACAGCTCGCCGCCGGCGTGCAGGCGGTGCAGCTCTTCGACTCGTGGGTCGGCGCGCTGTCGCCCGCCGACTATCGCGACTTCGTGCTCCCGCACTCCCGGCGCGTGATCCAGGCGCTGCGGCCGGGCGCTCCCGTCATCCACTTCGGGGTGGGTACCGGCGGGCTCCTGCCGCTCATGAAGGCGGCGGGCGGCGACGTGATCGGCCTCGACTGGCGCGTCGAGCTCGGCCCCGCGTGGGCGCGTCTCGGCCACGACGTGGCGGTGCAGGGCAACCTGGATCCGGCCGTGCTGCTGGCCGACGTGCCCGCGATCCGCCGCGCCGCCCGCGAGATCCTGGACGGCGCAGCCGGCCGGCCGGGACACATCTTCAACCTGGGCCACGGCCTCTACAAGGACACGCCGGTCGAGCACGCCAGGGCCCTCGTGGACATCGTCCACGAGCTGTCGGTTCGATCATCCCCTCTCCCCCGAGAGGGGGAGAGGGCAGGGTGAGGGGGTGGAGGGGATGGAGGGGGTGGCGTCGGTCGACTCCGTCCTGCTCATCGCCTTCGGCGGGCCGGAGCGCGCGGAGGACGTGCGTCCGTTCCTGCAGATCGTCACCGCCGGGCGCCGCATTCCACCGGCGCGTCTCGAGGAGGTCGCGCACCACTACGACCTGATGGGCGGGCGCTCGCCGCTCAATGCGCTGACCCGCCGCCAGGCGGAGGGCCTGCGCGCGGCGCTCGCCGCGGCGGGGCCCGCGCTCCCGGTCGGGGTCGGCATGCGGAACTGGCATCCGTTCCTGCACGAGACCCTCGCCGAGATGAAGGACCGGGGCTGCCGCAAGGCGCTCGGGATCATCCTGTCGTCGCTTCAGACCGAGGCCTCGTGGTCGCGCTACGTGGAGGACGTGGCCGCGGCGCGCGAGAAGGTCGGCCCGGACGCCCCCGAGGTCCTCTACGCGCCGCCCTGGAGCGAGCATCCGCGGTTCATCGAGGCGATGGCGGACCGCGCGCGGGCCGCGCTCGAGGGGATCGCCTCCGCGCGGCGGGCCGACGCGCGGCTCGTCTTCACCGCCCACAGCGTCCCGGTCTCCATGGCCGCGGGCTCCCCCTACGCGGCCCAGCTCGAGACGGCGGCGCGCGCCATCGCCTCCGCCCTCGGCCGGTCCGCGTGGTCGGTGGCCTACCAGAGCCGCAGCGGCTCGCCGCGCGATCCCTGGCTCGAGCCGGACGTGGGCGACGTCGTTCGCGCGCTCGCGCGCGACGGCGCGCGCGACGTGCTGGTCGTCCCGGTCGGCTTCGTCTGCGACCACGTCGAGATACTCTACGACCTCGACGTGGAGGCGAAGGCGGTGGCCGAAGCCAGTGGCGTGGGCTTCTATCGAGCCGCCGCCGCCAACGACCATCCCGCCTTCATCGCGATGCTCGCCGACTTGGTCCGGCGGGGCCCGGCTCCATGAGGCTGATCGTCGTCGGCGGCGGTCTGTCGGGGCTCGCCGCGGCCCACCGGGCGGTGGAGCTGGCGCGCGAGCGCGACCGGCCGCTCGAGCTGACACTGCTCGAGGGCGCCGACCGGCTGGGCGGCACCATCCAGACGGAGCGCCGCGAGGGGTTTCTGGTCGAGTGCGGCCCGGATTCCTTTCTCTCCGAGAAGCCGTGGGCGCTCGCGCTCTGTCGGCGGCTCGGCGTGGAGGACCGGTTGATCGGGACCGACGACCGATTCCGGCGTGTGTTCGTGGCTTTCCGCGGCCGCCTGCATCCGCTGCCGGACGGCTTCCAGCTCCTGGCCCCCACCCGGCTCGGGCCCTTCCTGGTCTCGTCGCTCTTCTCGTGGCCCGGCAAGCTCCGGATGGCGTGCGACCTGCTGCTGCCCCGCGGCGGGCACTCCGACGAGAGCCTCGGCGCCTTCGTCCGCCGCCGGCTCGGCCGCGAGGCGCTCGAGCGCGTCGCCCAGCCGCTGGTCGGCGGCATCTACACCGCCGACCCCGACGATCTGTCGCTCGGGGCCACCATGCCACGCTTCCTCGAGATGGAGCGGCGCGAGCGGAGCGTGATCCTGGCCCTCTGGCGGGCCGCCCGCCGGGCGCCGGCCCGGCACGCGGGGACCAGCGGCGCGCGCTGGTCGCTCTTCGTGACCTTAGCCGACGGGATGGAGGAGCTGGTGCGCCGGCTGGCCACCCGCCTGCCGCCGGGGGCGGTGCGGCTCAAGGAGCGGGTCACCGCGGTCGCGCGCGAAGATGGCGTCTGGCGCGCCGCCACCACGAGCGGCGCGGTGTTCACCGGGGACGCGCTCATCCTGTCGCCGGAGGCCCATCAGGCCGCCCGCCTCCTGCGCTACGTGGATCCCGGGCTCGCGCACCTGCTCGAGGGCATCGCCTACGCTTCGTCGGCCACCGTGACGCTGGCCTATCGCCGCGCCGACATCCGCCATCCCCTCGACGGCTTCGGCTTCGTGGTCCCGCAGGTGGAGCGCCGGCCGGTGATCGCGGCCACCTTCTCGAGCGTGAAGTATCCGGGCCGTGCGCCGGAGGGACACGCGCTCCTGCGCGTGTTCATGGGCGGGGCGCTGAACGAATCGGTGCTCGACGCCCCCGACGACGCGCTCGTCGATACCGCGCGCGCGCAGCTCGGGGAGCTGCTCGGGGTGACCGGGGCGCCGCGGTTCACCCGGGTGGCGCGCTACCCGCGGGCGATGCCGCAGTACCACGTCGGCCACGCGGCCCGGGCGGACGCGATCGAGCTGGCGGTGGCGCGGCATCCCGGGCTGCGCCTCGCGGGCGGGGCCTACCGGGGAGTCGGGATCGCGGACTGCGTGCGGTCGGGGGAGGAAGCGGCGGAGGGACTGACGGGCTAGGTCTTCGAAGGGGGCCTCGACGGCCCCCTAGCTCGACTTCGGGTCGATGTGGTCCATCAGCATGTGGACCTCGAGCACCGAGTCGAGATACTGGAAGCTGAACGGCTTGGTCACGTAGTCCGAGGCGCCCAGCGCGAGGGCCCCGCGCGCGGAGTCGATGTCCTCCACCGCGGTGACCATGATCACGCAGGTCTCGGGCGCGGCGATCTTGATGCGCTTCAGGGCCTCGATGCCGCCCATGCCCGCCATCATCACGTCCATCAGCACGATGTGCGGGCGGAAGTCGGGGACGCGGTCGAGCGCGGCCTCGCCGTCCTGCGCCTCGGTCACGTCAAATCCGCGGTCCTCGAGGTACTCGGCCAGCACCTTGCGGAACTCGAGCTCGTCGTCCACCACGAGCACGCGGGCGCGCACCGGGCGCTTGGGCCGGGAGGGATCGCCCGCCGCCGCCACCAGCGCCGCCGGGGCCACCACCCCCGCCCGGGCCAGCGTCTCGGTGAGCTGCACCAGGTTCAGCGGCTTGGTGAAGGCGCCCGCCACGCTCAGGCCCGCCTCGGTGACCAGCTCCAGGGCATTGCCCATGCCGCTCACCAGGATCACCGCGATGTCGGGATTGAGGCCCCTGATGCGGCCCAGCGCGCCGATGCCGCCGAGCCGGGGCATGAAGAGGTCGAGGATGACCGCCTTGGGCTGCCAGCGCTTGACCTGAAGGAAGGCCTCGACGCCGTTCGTCGCGGTGAGGACCACGAACCCCTGCTCGGTGAAGTATTCCTTGAGCAGCTCGAGGATGTCGACGTCGTCATCGACGCACAGGATGCTCGGCAGGCTATCGTCCATGACGGCCTGTTCGAGCAAGAACAGTGCCGGGCCGAACCTCGGACACGACGCGGGCCGGCCCCGCGACAACCCGATGAAATAACTGCGCTTTGTCCCGTAACCCGCTGCGGCTATTGCAACGTGGCTCACACATCCTGACACGACGCTGACACTACCGGTCACCCGGGACCCGACGCTACCGACCGGGGGTGCGAGGCGCGTCATCACCTCGAGAGCTTGGTCCCGCGAGGGGCCTGAGGCTATTTCGACTCCGCGACGAAGACGCCGCCCCAGTCGGCGGGCGGCGGATCCGCGAGCAGCGCCCGCGCGCGCCGCCGGTAGAGCGCGATCGGTCCGTCGTCGGGCGCCTCGCGGCCCAGTTCGTCGAGGAGCCGGAGGGCGTCGTCCCAGCGCCGGGCGTGATAGAGGTCGACGGCCTCGCGGTAGCGGGCGAGGTGGCGTAGGGCCGCGGCGTCGAGCGCGCCGGCGCGGGCCACGACCTCGAAGCAGCGCAGGGGCGCGGCGCGGCCCTTGACCGCGACCAGGTCGAGGAAGCGATAGACGAAGGCCTCCGGCGCGGCGGCCATGGTGGCCTCGCCCACCACGACGCGGACGCCGTACTCCTTGGAGAGTCCCTCGAGGCGCGCGGCCACGTTCACCGGATCGCCCACCGCGGTGTAGATGAGGCGGTCCTTCGATCCCATGTTGCCCACCACCATCTGGCCGGTATTGATGCCCACCCCGATGTCGAGATGGGCCCATCCGCGCGCCTCGAAGACCGGGCGCAGCTTCGTCAGCGCGGCGACCATGTCGAGCGCGGTCTCGGCCGCGCGGCGCGCGTGGTCGGCCTGGTCCATCGGCGCGTTCCAGAAGGCCTCGATGGCGTCGCCCGCGTACTGGGCGAGCACGCCGTCGTGGCGGAAGACCACGTCCGCCATCTCCGCGCGGTAGGTGTTCAGCAGGGCGACCAGGGCCTCCGGGGGAAGGGCGTGGGCGAACGTGGTGAACTGCCGCAGGTCGCTGAAGAGCACCGTCATCTCCCGGGTCTCGCCGCCGAGGCGCAGACGGGCGGGATCGGCGAGCACCCACTGGCTCACCACCGGGGAGAGGTAGCGCCCCATCGCCTCGCGGACGGTTCGTTGCTCCGCCTGCTCCAGCACGAGGCGGGAGGAGAGAGCGGCCGCGAAGCTGATCAGGAGCGCGGCGGGCGGGTAGATCAGGTCGAGCACGACGCCGCGCTCGAAGAGCAGGGCCGCCGCGGTGCCGTAGAGGGCGAGGCCGCCCGCCACCGCGAGCCCGGCGGGCAGCGGCCGCCACGCGGCCACCACCAGCGCGGCGAGCACCGACATCAGCCCGATCAGGAGCACGGTCACCGGGCGCGGTGCGGGCACCAGGAAGCGCTGGTGCAGGACGGTCTCGATCGCGTTGCCCAGGATCTCGATGCCCCACATGCGCGTGTCGCCGGTGGTCGGGGTCGCGTGCTCGTCGACCCCCCGGATGGTCGGGCCGAGCAGCACGATCCGGTCCCGCACCAGCGCCGGATCGAAGCGGCCCTCGAGCACGTCCACGAACGAGATGATCCGGAAGGGCCCGCGGCCCCCCGGCTCGGACGGCGGGCCGAGGAAGTCGATCGGCATGGTGTCCTGCTCGGCCACCGGAATGGACCGGCCGGCCGCGTGCACGAGGCCCGCTTCCGCTGGCGCGTCGAGCACCACCGGGCGCCGGGCGAAGCGCGCCACGATGGTGAGCGCCAGGCTCGGCACCTCCTCGCCGCGGGCGCGCAGCAGGAGGGGCAGCCTCCGCACCACGCTGTCGCGGCTGGTGGTGACGTTGGCCAGCCCCTCGTCGACCGCCGCGCTCCGGATCGCGGGGGCGGGCCGGACGAAGGCCTCGAACTCCTGGGCGACGCCGGGCCGCGGGTCGAAGGCCTTCGGCCCCTGCGCGACCACCGGCACCACCACGTTGCCGGCGCGGCGCATCGCCTCGGCGAGCACCGCGTCCTCGGGCCGCGGGGCGTCGAAGAAGATCGCGAGGGCGACCACGCGCGGCGCGGCGGGGGCGAGCGCGTGGAGCGCGTCGGCGTAGAGCGTGCGGGGCCAGGCCGACAGGGGGCCGTGGCGCGTGAGCAACGCCTGGTAGCTCTTCTCGTCGATGCCGACGATGACGGTGGAGCGCGCGGCCTGGGCGGGGCGGGCCGCGAAGAGCAGGTCACCCACCCGCGCGCGGCTGGCCGCGAGCAGCCCCCACAGGAAGACGGCGGCCAGCACGAGCGCGACGGCGAGGGCGGGCGCCCCGCTCGCGAGCAGGCGCTTGCGCTCGCCGCGGGTCGGCCCTCTCATCGCCCCACCGTGAGCAGCGAGATCTCGGGCGGCACCCGGAAGCGCGCCGGGACGATGCTGGTCCCGATGCCCGGCGAGACGAAGAGGTCGCGGCCGTCCTCGTGGACGTGGCCGATCGCGTAGCGCTCGTGGAACCGCGACGGCACGATGAGCCGCCCGAAGACCGGCAGGTTCACCTGCCCGCCGTGGGTGTGGCCGGCGAGGGTGAGCAGCACCCGGGGGGGCAGGCGGACGAAGAGATCCGGATTGTGGGTGAGGACGAGCAGCGGCGCGTCGTCGGGCGCGGCCGCGAGCGCGCGGGCGATGTCGGCGGGTCGCGTCCGGGCGTCGCCCACCCCCGCGATCCAGAGGGGCCGCCCGCGCACCGTCACCTCCGCCGCGGTGTCCTCCAGCACCCGGATGCCCGCGGCCTCGAGCGCCCGCGTGGTCCGCGGGCCGTCGTACCACCAGTCGTGATTGCCGAGCACCGCGAAGACGCCGAGGGGCGCCTGGAGCTCACCCAGGGCCGCCGCGGTCGGCTCGATGTCCACGAACCGGCCGCCCAGCACCCCGTGGATGACGTAGTCGCCGAGCAGCACGACCAGGTCCGGCCGCGCCGCGTTCACGGTGGCCACGATCTCGCGCACCTTGTCCAGCGTGATGTGGGGCGCGCCGGTGTGGAGATCGGCGAGCGCGGCGATCCGGATCGGCCCGAGATCCGCGGGCCACCCCGCGATCGGCACCGTCGTCTCCCGAGCGATGACCCAGCCCGGCTCGAGGAGCACCCCCCAGATGACGAGCGCGAGGATCACGGTCAGCAGGACCACCCCGACGCCGACGGCGGCCCGCGGCCAGGAGCGCCTGGCGGTCAGCGGTACTCCCGGAAGAAGGCGCGCAGGTCGTTCGCGAGCGCCTCCGGCTCTTCCATCGCGGCGAAGTGGCCGCCCGCCGGCATCACCGTCCAGCGGCGGATGTTGTACATGCGCTCGGCCCACGCGCGGGGCGGCCGCACGATCTCCTTGGGGAAGGCGGCGTAGGCGGTCGGCACCTCGATGCGCTGGCCGTCCGCGATGGGCCACGGGGCGTGGTAGCGCGCGTGGTAGGGCCAGAAGGACGCGTTGATGGAGCCGGTCACCCAGTAGATCATCACGTTGGTGAGCAGCTCGTCCTTGGTGAAGCGCCGCTCCACGTCGCCCCCGCAGTCGCTCCAGGTCCGGAACTTCTCCACGATCCACGCCGCGAGCCCGGCCGGCGAGTCGCTCAACCCGAAGGCGAGCGTCTGGGGCTTGGTGCCCTGGATCCACTGATAGCCGGTCTCCTCTCGCAGCCACCGGCCGAGGTCGTCGAGGTACTGCTTCTCCTCCGGCGCCGGCGGGGCCGGCGGCTTGATGTCGCGCCGCAGCGAGAGGAGGTTCACGTGGATGGCGGCCAGCCGATCCGGATAGGCAAGCGCCAGTCTGGATGTGATGAAGCCGCCCCAGTCGCCGCCCTGGGCCGCGAAGCGCCGGTAGCCGAGCACGTCGGTCATCAGCGACGCGAAGGCGTCGGCGATCTCCACGACCCCGAAGCGCGGCTGGCCCGGCGCGAACGAGAAGCCGTAGCCGGGCAGCGAGGGCGCGATCACCGTGAACGAGTCGGCGGGATCGCCCCCGAAGCGCGCCGGGTCGGTGAGCATGGGCAGGATCTTGTGGAACTCCCAGACCGAGCCGGGCCAGCCGTGCGAGAGCAGCAGCGGCAGGGGCCTGGGCCCGCGACCCTCCTCGTGGATGAAGTGTAGCTCGATGCCCGCCACCTTTGCTCTGAACTGGCGGAAGCCGTTGAGCCGCGCCTCGTGCGCGCGCCAATCGTAGCGGTCCTTCCAGTAGGCGGTGAGCTCCTTCATGTAGGCGAGGCTCGTGCCGAACGCCCACTCGGCCCCGGGCGCCTGATCCGGCCAGCGCGTGCGGCCGAGGCGCTCGCGCAGATCGGCGAGCGTGGCCTCCGGGACCTCGACGCGGAACGGCCTGGGCGGCATCAGAACACCGGGCGCTCGATGTAGGAGCCCCAGACCCCGCGGAGCCGCGCCACGATCTCGCCCAGGGAGGCCCGCGCCTTCACCAGCTCGATCGTGACCGGCATGATGTTGGTCGCGGGCTCGCGCGCCTCGCGCTCGAGCCGGTCCAGCAGGCGGTCCACGAGCGCCTGGTCGCGCCGGCGCCGGGTGTCCTTCAAGCGATCGATCTGTCGCGCTTCCACCGCCGGGTCCACCTTGTGGATGGGCAGCGGGGGCGGCTCGGACGGCTCGACCATCGTGTTGACCCCGATCACCGGCTGCTCGCCCGCCGCCTTGCGCCGGGCGAAGTCGTAGGCGGAGTCGGCGATCTCCCGCTGGAAGAAGCCCTCCTCGATGGCCTTGATGGTGCCGCCCATCGCGTCCACCTTGGCGAGGATGCGGACGACCTCGGCCTCGATGCGGTTGGTCAGGGCCTCCACGTAGTAGGACCCGCCGAGCGGATCGACCACGCTGGTCACCCGGGTCTCGAGCGCGATGACCTGCTGGGTGCGGAGGGCGACCTTCATCGCCTCCTCGGACGGGATCGCGTAGGCCTCGTCCATGCCGTTGGTGTGGAGCGACTGGGCGCCGCCGAGCACCGCGGAGAGCGCCTGGAGCGCGGTGCGGATGACGTTGTTGAGCGGCTGCGCCTTGGTGAGGGTGGCCGCGGCGGTCTGGCAGTGGAAGCGCAGGCGCATCGACTCCGCCTTGGTCGCTCCGAAGCGCTCCTTCATGAGGCGGGCGTAGATGCGCCGGGCCGCGCGGAACTTGGCCACCTCCTCGAAGAAGTCGGCCTGGGCCACGAAGTAGAAGGCCAGGCGCGGGGCGAACTCGTCGACCGGCACCCCCGCGCGGGTGACCTCCTCCACGTAGGCGACCGCGTTGGCCATGGTGAAGGCCAACTCCTGCACCGACGTCGCCCCCGCCTCGGAGATGTGGTAGCCGCTGATATTGATGGGGTTGTAGCGCGCGAGATTGCGCGCGCTCCACACGATCATGTCCCGCATCACGCGCATGGAAGGACGGATCGGGAAGATCCACTCCTTCTGGGCCACGTACTCCTTCAGGATGTCGGCCTGCACGGTGCCGGAGAGGCGGTTTCGGTCGAAGCCGCGCGATTCGGCCAGCGCCACGTACATGGCGAGCAGGATCCACGCGCTCGGGTTGATGGTCATCGAGACCGAGATGCGCTCGAGGTCGATGCCCGCGAACAGGGCCTCCATGTCGTCGAGGGTGTCGATGGCCACGCCCTCGCGGCCGACCTCGCCGAGCGAGCGCGGGTCGTCGGAGTCGTAGCCCATGAGCGTCGGCATGTCGAAGTCCACGCTGAGCCCGGTCTGCCCCTGCGCGATCAGGTAGCGGAAGCGCCCGTTGGTGTCGTCTCCGGTGCCGAAGCCCGCGATCTGCCGCATGGTCCAGTTGCGCCCCCGGTACATGGTGGGATACGGCCCGCGCGTGTAGGGGTAGCGCCCGGGCAGGCCGATGTCCTCCGCGGGGGCGCCCGCGATGTCTTCCGGCGTGTAGATCCGCTGCACCGGCAGTCCCGACCCGGTGCGGTACTCGGCCCGCGCCTCCGGCTGGCGGGCGAGGAACTCGGCCAGCTCCTTGGCTTCCCACGCGGCTTTCTCGGCGGCCAGGCGCCGGAGCGCTTCTGGATCAAACATGATGATGGTCTCCGGGTTTCAGGCCTTGGTGGTATAGATCCCGGTCGTCGATCACACGGCGGGCCTTGAACTCGGTGCGCGGCAGCGTGCCCTCGGGGACGAGGTCGACCACCGGGTGGACGCCGAGGCGGGCCCGCAGGCGCTCCCGCATGGTCGCGCGCAGCGTATCGAGGCGCGGGTGATCGCGGGTGTACTCGGCGCGGATCAGCAGCTCGTCCATCGCCTCCCGGCGCGAGACGATCACCCGGAACTCTCCGCCGAAGCCGTCGATGGCGCGCAGGGTGTCCTCGATGGCGCTCGGGTAGATGTTCTCGCCGCGCACGATGATCATGTCGTCGAAGCGGCCGTAGAGCCCGTGCGGCAGCCGCGGGTAGGTCCGGCCGCAGGGGCAGGGCTCGTCCACCCAGCGCGCGCGATCGCCCGAGACCAGCCGGATCATGGGCTGCGAGGTCCGCTCGAGGTGAGTGTACACGGGCGTGCCCTCGGCGCCGTAGGGCAGGGGGCGGAACGTCTCCGGATCGCAGACCTGGGTGTAGACCAGGTCCTGCCAGAGATGCATGCCGGTGCGGTGTCGGCACTCGCCGTTGGTCATCCACGGCGACATCTCGGCCATGCTGCCCATGTCCACGCAGATGCCGCCGAAGGTCTGCTCGATCAGGGCGCGGGTGGCCGGGATGCCCGCCCCGGGCTCGCCCGAGAAGAAGAGCACGCGGAAGCCGAAGCTCCGCGGGTCGATGCCTTCCCGCCGCGCGGTCTCCGCGAAGTGGAGCGCGTAGGACGGGGTGCCGTAGAACGCGGACGCGCGCAGATCGCGCGCCCACTGCACGGCCAGGAGGGTCTGGCCCTGCGCGCCCGCCCCGAAGGGGAACACGGTGGCGCCGAGGCGCTCGCCGCCCGCGAGGGCGCCCCACGAGCCCAGGTAGAGGCTGAAGAAGGAGCAGATCAGGATGCGATCGCCCGGGCGGATGCCCGCGCCCCAGAGGACGCGCGCGTGGGCTTCCGCGATGCGCCCCCAGTCCGCCGCGCCGATGCCGAAGACGGTCGGGCGGCCGGTGGTGCCGCTGGTGCCGTGAATGCGCGCGACCTCCGCGGGCTCGATGCAGAGGTAGTCGCCGAAGGGCGGCGCGGCCGCCTGGGCGGCCCGCAGCTCCGCTTTCTCCACCACCGGGAAGCGCGCGAGGTCGTCGAGGCTCTGGAGGGTCTCGGGCGACACCCCGGCGCCCTGCCACTTGCGGCGATAGAACGCGCTCCGCTCCCACGCGTAGCGCACCTGCCGGGTCAGCTTGGCGAAGATGAGGGCGTCGCGCACCGCCGGCTCCGCGCACTCGACCTCGGGCAGCCAGTGCTCGGCGGAGGGGGCGGGCCGGTACGCGGCATCATAGCGGGGCGGCCAGACCGTCAGGTCGACGCCCCGCGTCTCGATCAAGATGCGGGCCGGGCCGCCACCAGGTCGCGGATGCGGGCGATGATCGTCTCGGGCGGGGTGTCCTGCAGGATCACCTCGGCCACCCCCATCTCGCGCAGGGCCGGCACGTCCTCGTCGGGGATCACCCCCCCCGCCACCAGCAGGATGTCGTGCGCGCCCGCGTCGCGCATCAGGTCGCGCACGCGCGGGAAGAGCGTGAGGTGGGCGCCGGAGAGGATGCTGATGCCGAGCACGTCGACGTCCTCCTGCACCGCGGCCGCCACCACTTCCTCCGGGGTGCGGTGCAGCCCGGTGTAGACCACCTCCATGCCCGCGTCGCGCAGGCAGCGCGCCACGATCTTCGCGCCGCGATCGTGCCCGTCGAGACCGACCTTGGCGACCAGCACGCGGATGGGGTGCTCGGTCATGACCGGCGTGGCCCGGGCGGGAGAGCGCTAGCGCCGGGCTCGCCCGCCGTCGCCGGTGGAAGCGGTGGCGCCGTCGCCCACCCCGTCGAGCACGTCGCGGACCTTGAGCGCGAGCGCGTTCGGAGTGAACGGCTTGGAGAGAAACGCGATGCCCGAGGCCAGCACGCCGTGCCTGACAATGGCGTCATCCGTGTAGCCGGACATATACAGCACTTTCAACTCCGGGCGCAAGGTCGCCAGGCGCTGCGCCAGCTCCCGCCCGCTCATCTGCGGCATCACCACGTCGGTCACCAGCAGGTGAATGGAGCCCGCGTGCCGGTTGCTGACCTCGAGGGCCTCCGCCCCGTGCCGCGCTTCGAGGACCACGTAGCCGCTCATCTCGAGGATCTCCCGCACCACCGCCCGCACGCGCTGGGCGTCCTCCACGAGCAGGATGGTCTCGCCGTGGCCGGGGGTGAGGGTGGCCTCGGCGGACGCGCCGGACCGCGCGGCCGGGCTCTCCGGGGCGGGCCGGGTCGCGGCCGGCGCGACCGCGACCGCCACCCGCGGCAGGTACACCGTGAACGTGGAGCCGTGCCCCGACTCGCTCTCCACCGCGATGTGGCCGCCGCTCTGCTTCACGGTGCCGTAGACGGTGGAGAGACCGAGCCCGGTGCCCTTGCCTTGCTCCTTGGTGGTGAAAAACGGTTCAAAGAGGTGCGAGCGCGTCTCCGCGTCCATGCCCACGCCGGTGTCACCCACCTCGAGCAGCACGTAGGGCCCGGCCTTGACGTCGCTCCAGCGCGCGGCGGCCGCCTCGTCCAGGTCCACGTTGGCGGTGCGCACGGTGAGCCGGCCGCCGTCGGGCATGGCGTCACGCGCGTTCACGCAGAGGTTCAGGATCATCTGCTCCATCTGGCCCGGGTCGGCCTTGACTCCGCCCAGGTCCGGGGCGGTGACCGTGACGAGGTTGATGGTCTCGCCGAGCAGCCGCTGGAGCATGGCGTGGATGCTGGCCACGATCCCGTTGAGGTCCACGAGGCGCGGGGCCATCACCTGCTTGCGGCTGAAGGCGAGGAGCTGGCGGGTGAGGGTGGCCGCCTGATCGGCCGCGTCGCGGATGCCCTCCGCGTTGCCGCGCAGGGAGTGGCCGGGGGCCAGGCGGCGGAGCATCAGGTCGCTGTCCCCGCGGATGACCATCAGCAGGTTGTTGAAGTCGTGGGCGATGCCGCCGGCCAGCTTGCCCACCGCGTCCATCTTCTGCGCCTGGCGGAGCTGCTCCTCGCTCTGGCGCAGGGCGCGCTCCGAGCGCTTCAGCTCGGTGAGATCCACCGTGAGGCCGCGCAGGGTGGAGATCCGGCCGTCGGCCTCTCGCACCACGTGGACGATGTCGCGCAGCCACACCTCGCGCCCGTCGGCCGCGATCGACCGGTACTCGAACTCGTGATCGCGGCCTTCCGCGATGGCGTCGCGGTAGATCTGCATGACCGCCTCGCGGTCCTCCGGGTGGATGCGCCGGGCCCAGAAGTCCGGCTCGCGCAGCCAGCGCTCCACCGGGTAGCCCAGGACGGTCTCCGCGCGCCGGCTCACGAAGGAGAACGTGAGGATCCGCGCATCCGCCTCCCACACGATGGCGTCGAGGCCCTGGATGAGATCCCGGTAGCGCTGTTCCGACTCCTGGCGCGCCGCCTGCAGGCGCTCCTCCTCGGTGAGATCCTCGACGATCAGGAGGAGGCGGGGCGGCTCGTCGTCGGCCATCGAGATCGTGCTCATCGCGATGCGCGCGGGCTTGGTGTCGCGCCGCGCGTACACGTGGAGCTCGTAGAGGCCGGCGTGCTGGGGCGTGCCGGTCGTGAGCACCTCGCGGGCCGCTCGCACGAGCCGCTCGGCCCGCACGAGCTGCTGCAGGTCGCGGCCCAGGACCTCCTCCTCGCGGAGCCGGAACGACTCCAGGAAGGCGCGGTTGGCCGAGAGCACGTGCAGGTCCTCGGAGAGCAGCAGCAGGCCCGCGGGCACGCTCGCTACGATCTTGTCCGCGTAGCCCTGCAGGCTCGTCATCGCGCGGGCCTGCCGCATCTGCTCCTGGAGGAGCCGCGCGCGCTGCTGCTCGCGGTGGAGCGCGATGAGGAAGCCGGCCAGGGCCAGGAGCAGGAAGGCGGCGGCGGCCCCGGCCAGCCGTCCCGAGCGGTGGAACTCGGCGAGCGCCTCCTCGCGGTCCACCTTGAGCACGAGCGTCCAGTCGGCGGGCCGGATCCGGCGCACCGCGGCCAGGACCGGCGCCCCGCGGTAGTCGACGGTTTCGACGACTCCCTCGCGCCCCTCGGCGGCGGCCTTCGCCGGCCCGCGCAGGGCGTCGAGCGACCGGCGCGGCATCTCCGCCTCGGGGGCGATGGGCTCGCGCCGCGGGGAGAGATACGCGGGCTTCTCCCCGTCGAGGGCCGCGAGAAGCGTCTCGCCGGTACGCGTCGGCTCCGCGTCATCGGCGAGCAGCGGGTAGAGCCCGGCTTCCGGCCGGGCCCCGAGCGTGACCACGCCCACCAGCGACCGGGTGTCGCCCTCGAGGCCGGCGGGCGCGCCGTCCGAAAACACGGGCACCGTGATCGCGAGCAGGCCGCCGGCCCCCGCGCCGCTCAGCTCGAAGTGCGGTTTCCGGGTCTGGGCCACGAGCGCGGCGTGCTCCGCGGACCGCTCGAGGAGGCCCGCCCCGGGTCCTCCGGCGGAGGTGGAGCGGGCCAGCGCGTGACCGCCGGGGTCGGACACCACGATCCCCACGTAGCCGTAGGCGGAGGCGACCCGGCTGAGATGCCGCGACAGCGCCTCCTCGTCGCGGCCCTGGCCGGCGAGCAGGGCCCGCACCGCCGGGAAGGCGGCCAGCACTTCCGCGTCGGCGCGCCGAGCTCCGAGCCAGTTCGACACGAGGCGCGCGCGGTCGGCCGCGATGGTGGCGATGCGGGTCTTCCAGTGGGCGAGGACGGTCTCGCGCTCGGCGCCGATCCGGTGGGCGGTGAACAGCACCACCAGGACGGCGCCGGCGAGGAACACGCCGACGTGGATCCAGGGGATGCCCTCGGCGGCGGGGGCCCGCCGCGGCGCCGCTCTGGCCCCGCGCCCCGGCTCGCCGCTCGGCCTCGCGTGGCGGCTCGGCTCCCGGCCGGCGCTAATGGTGCGGGCTCCGCGGTGGACTCGTCATAAGCGCGCCGCCCCCGACGAGAGCCGCGCACTTCCACAATACTTCAGACGTGATTGCGGAGCATCAGCTGATGGCCGCCATCGGAGCGGACTTCCTCGCCCAGCAGGCAGGAGGAGATGCCGACCCGGATCGCGAGATCGGGCGAGCGCCAGGCGGGGGCGGGCGCCGGCATCACGCGACCCGGTAGCGGACCTCGAAGCTCACGCAGCCCCCGGCGGAGTGGAACGGGCCGTGCGGCATGCCGGGCGGCCGCACCGCGACCGCGCCCGCGGGGTAGGGGCGGCCGCCGCACTCGAGCGTGCCCGAGATGACGTAGATCTCCTCCCAGAAGTCGTGGGTGACCACGCGGTCGTTCCCGGAGCCCGGATCGAAGCGGAGCAGGCGCGTGGTCACCCCCTCGTCCAGCCCGCCGCTGATCACCTGCTCCCAGACGCCCCCGGGGAATCCGGGCGCGGGGCGCCACGGCAGGGGAGCCGGATCGAAGAACTCGCGCTCGGCTTTCATGGCTTGGGGTATTGTAGCCGACGTGCCGACCATTGATGCCGCGCAGCTCGAAGCGAAGGCCACCCGCATCTTCACCGCGATGGGCACGCCCGACGGCGACGCGGCGTGGATCGCCGCCCTGCTCGTGCGCGCCAACCTCCGCGGGCACGACTCGCACGGGGTGATCCGCGTCCCGCAGTACTGGGCATCGGTGAAGAAGAAGGAGGTCGATCCGAGATCGCCGGTGACCGTGACCGCGGAGACGCCCGTGCTCGTGCGGCTCGACGGCGGCGGCGGCTTCGGTCAGGTGGTGGGCCGGCGCGCGATGGAGATGGCGATCGCCAAGGCCAAGGCGGGCGGCCTGAGCGCGGCGTCCACGTCGCGCACCAGCCACGTCGGGCGGCTCGCCGACTACGCCGAGATGGCGGCGGCCGCCGGGCTCGTCGGCATGCTCTGGGCCAACTGCGTGCACGGCCTCAACGTGGCCCCGTGGGGCGGCGCGGCCCGGCGGCTCGGCACGAACCCGCACGCGGTCGGCATTCCGGGCGCGGGCGGCCCCGCCATGGTGCTCGACTTCGCGACCAGCGTGGTAGCCGAGGGCAAGCTGCGGGTGAAGCGCAACCGCAAGCAGCCGGCCCCGGCCGGCTGGTTCGTGGACGCGCAGGGTCGGCCCGCGACGGATCCGGAGGTCTTCTACGGCAATCCGCCGGGCGCGCTGCTGACCGCGGGCGATCACAAGGGCTACGGGCTCTCCCTCGCGGTGGAGATCCTGGGCGGCATCCTGTCCGGCACCGGGCCCGCGGGGCCGCCGCCCGGCATCTTCGCCAACGGCACCCTCATGATCTGCCTCGACGTGGAGCGCTTCCTGCCGATGGCCGACTTTCCCCGGCAGGGCGCCGCCCTGTTCGGGTGGGTTAAGTCGCCGCCGCGCGCGCAGGGCGCGACCGATATCTTGATCCCCGGCGAGCCGGAGGCGCGACTCGAGGCGGAGCGCCGCCGGCAGGGCATCGCGATCGAGGATCAGACCTGGAGCCAGATCGAGACGACCGCCGCGGAGCTGGGCGTCTAGCCGCCCGCGGGGACCTCTAGGGGAAGAGGCGCTCGGCGTTCTTGAAGGCGATCTTCTCGGCCACGTCCCGCGGGAGCTGGCTCAGGTAGGTGCGGACTTCCGTCACCGACCCCGGCAGCGCTTCCCACCGCGACGTCACCCAGGTATCGGTCCCGGCCAGGAAGCGGTCCGGATGCCGGAGAAATACCGCGCGCCAGGCTGGATCGAGCGTGCCGCCCGGCGCCACGTCCCCGTTGCGGATGGCCAGATCCACCCAGAGGGTGGGGTAGCGGTCGAGCAGCGCGCCCACCGCGGGCGCGCCCGAGGACATCCCGGCGTGCGCCCAGATGACCCGGAGGCGCGGCTCGATCGTGAACAGCTCGATGATCGCGAGCTCGTCGGAGTGGGCGTGGAGGTAGATGTTCGCCTGCACGGCCAGCTCGGTGATGCGCTTGACCACGAAGGTGCTGGTCTGGCCGCCGAAGAGATGGAACTCGCCGATCCCCTTGTGCACGCCGGGGTTCTTCGAAAGGCGCTCCTGCACGTAGGCGAGCACGGAGGGATCCTGCCACCAGTGGCCGATGTCGTCGCGGGTGCGGTAGGGCCGCAGGATCGGGACGACGCGCTTGGGATCTTTCGCGTGGAGCGTGAGGGTGCCGTCGTCCGGCGTGCTGGAGACGAGCGCGCGCTTGATACCCGCCTTCTGGAGGATGCCCAGGATGCGGTCCGGCGGGTACTCGACCCAGTCGGGCGCGCTGTAGTGGATGTGCGTGTCGAAGATCGGCAGGTCCGCGCTCTGGGCGCGCGTGGACTCGGCTCCGAGGGCGACGAGCGCGAGGGCGAGCAGGGGGAGGAGGCGGGCCGCGATCTGCTGCACGACCGGAGCCTAGCACGGATGCGTCGCCTTGCGCATCCGTGCCGCCTCCGCTACGCTGAGCGACGTGACCCACATGCTTCGAGCGCTCGGAATCGTGAGCCTGCTGCTGGCGGCCGCGCCCGTCTTCGCCCAGGGGCTGCCCGGCGGCCGCCCGCCGGACGCCATCGATCGGGCGCGCGGGCTCGCCACCCAGCCCTTCAGCACCCTGCCCGCGCCCGGCCGACCGGCGGAGCGCTACGTGCCGCCGCGGCGCGTGTATTCGCCCGCCCACGGGCGCGAGGTCGTCGTTCCGGGCCACTACGAGCGCGACGTCAACGGCCGACGCGTCGAGGTCCCACCGCTCGTCACCACCACGCCGGACGGGCGCAACCCGGTGGTGGTTCCCGGCGGCGAGCGCGCGCCCCTCGAGCAGCGCGGCGCGCCCTGATGCTGGACGCGGTGGGCATGGCGGAGATCAACAAGGTCTTCGCGGTCACCGACGCGGTCGGCGTCCACCGCGAAGCGCTCGTGATCCCCCTCGGGACCGGCAAGGGCCGCGTCCGCAAGCTGCCGAGCGGCAAGCTCGAGATCACGGTGGACGCGGAGACGCCGCTCGACGAGTGGCTCGAAGGATTGCCCGCGCTGATCCGCGCCGCCATGGCGTGAGCCCACGCCGCCCCGCGTCGAGTTGACCGGCGCTACCGCACCGAGCGCCAGGCCTCCGCGGTCGCGGCGGTCGCCTTCGGACGAGCCGGCCGGATGCGGAGGCCCCGGCCCCGGAGCTGGCGCCACACGCCGGATCGAAAGCCCGCGTTGCCCAGGAGGCCGCCGGCCCAGCTCACCGCGACCGGCTGGGGCAGGCGCAGCGCCCGCGCGGGGCCCGCGGCGAGCGCGGCCAGCGCCTGCTGCGCCTCGCGCACCACGCGCCGAGCGGTCCGGTCCCCGCGTCGCGCGCGGCGCAGGACGGACGGCGCGAGCGCGGCCACGCGGGCGACCGCGTCGGGCGCGGTGACGCCGCGGCGCGCGCGGGCCGGCGAGATCGAGCCGGCGCGGAGCCACGCGCGGCCGATCGAGAACGCGGAGCCGTCGTCGCCCAGCAGCGGGCCGAGGCCGCCTTCGCGCGCCCAGCGGCCGCGCCGGTCGCGGCCCAGCGCGATGGAGCCGGTGCCCGCGAGCAACAGCACCCCGGGGGCCGCGCCGAGCGCGCCGAGGTAGGCGGCCTCCACGTCGGAGATCGCGATCACGCGCGGAGCGAAGCGGCGCAGCCGCCGCGCGAGGGCCCGGCGCTCGCCACGCGTCCAGATGCCGCGCGAGGCGACCCCGAGCACCGCGACCTCGCCGCGCGAGAGCCGCCAGCGCCGCCACAGCCGGGTGAGCAGCGCCGGCAATCCGGCCGGGCCCGGGGTCGGGCCCCGGAACGCGCGCGGGCTGCCGCCCGACGCCGAGACGCGAACCCAGGTGCCGCCGAGGTCCACGACCACGAGCCGGCCGCGGGGCCGGTCTTCCCCAAGCGCGCGATTCATGGGCGCTATTGTCCCCCGGCGGGCGGGGAAAAGGAAAGCGCGGTAAGGTGGGAATACCCGCCTGCGCGACCCGTCGAATTGGACAGTGCCGGTGATCAACCAGAATCCAGGAGGCAACATGCGACGTACCCTGATGGCCCTGACGGTGGCGCTGCTCGTGGGCCTGAGCGCATCCACCGCTTTCGCCCTGACCCCGACCGAGACCGTGAAGTCGCGAGTGGATGCCGCGCTGCAGAGCCTCTCCCAGGCCGAAGCCTCGGAGCGCCGCCACGCGGAGATCCGGCGCGCGGCCGACTCGCTGTTCGATTTCCCCGAGATGTCGCGGCGCGCGCTGGCCCGCCACTGGGCGGCTCGAACCCCCGCCGAGCGCGAGGAGTTCGTGCGGCTCTTCACCGACCTGATCGCGCGGTCCTACATCGGCAAGATCGACCAGTACGCGGGCGAGTCCATCGCGTATACCGGCGAGCGCGTCGACGGCGACTACGCCTCCGTGCGGTCGCAGGTGGTCACCGCCAAGGGCTCGCAGATCCCGGTGGAGTACCGGCTCCACCGCGTGAAGGACAGCTGGAGCGCCTACGACGTCTTCATCGAGAACGTGAGCCTGGTCGGCACCTACCGGAGCCAGTTCGATCGCATCATCAAGACGGAGTCGTTCGCCGATCTCCTGCGGCGGCTGCGCGAGAAGGGGCAGGTCGCGCAAGCGCGGTAGCGCGCGACCCGCTCTCGCCACCCCCTCACCCTGCCCTCTCCCCTCACGGGGGAGAGGGTTTTTTCGTTCTTTACCCTCTCCCCCCTGGGGAGAGGGCAGGGTGAGGGGCTATTTTTCGAGTGGGAGCACCTTCATCGGATTACGCCTCCGTCAGGCTCATGAGCTCGTAGATCTCGACCGGCTGCCGTCGCCCCTTCACCGGCACGCTGCCCCGGTCCCGGACCACGATCCGGTCCTTCAGGACGGCCAGCACCGCGCCGCTGATCAGGATGCCGGTGCCGAGGTCCCGATTCAATCCCTCCATGCGCGACGTCGTGTTCACGGTGTCGCCGAGAACCGCGTACTTCTTCTTCCGCGGCGCGCCGAGCGTGCCCGCGAAGGCCTCCCCGGTGTGCACCGCGATTCCCATCGCGAGCGGCCCGCGGCTCTCCGCCTCCCAGCGCCGGTTCAGCCGTTCCAGGGCCGCGTGCATGGCTAGCGCGGTGTGGGCGGCGTGCCAGCAGTGCTCGGGGTCGTCGAGGGGGGCGCCATAGACCGCCATGATCGCGTCGCCGATGAAGTCCTGCACGAGCCCGCGATGGGCCAGGATCACGTCCACCATCGCGGTGAAGTAGTCGTTCATCATCTCGGAGACGATCTCCGGAGGCAGGCGCTCCGACATCGTGGTGAAGCCGCGCAGATCCGACATCAGCACGGTCACGCGGCGCACCTCGCCGCCGAGCGAGGTGCCGGTCCGCAGCACCCGGTCCATGATCTCCGGGCTCACGTACTGGCCGAAGGCGGACCGCAGGCGGCGACGCCGCCGCAGGTGCGCGCCCTGGAGGTAGGCGAGCATGCCGATCAGCGGGGCCAGGAAGTCGAGCCAGTAGCCGCCGCGCGTGTAGGCCTCGTAGGAGGCGGCTGCGAGGGCGGCGACGAGGGCCAGGCCCACCAGGGCGAGCCAGAGCGGGCGGAGCCAGAGCGAGAGCACCGAGATCGACACGCAGACCACGGTGAGCAGCGCCACGTTCAGGTACCACGGCGGCGGCAACAGCGCCCGGCGCGAGAGCAGGGTGTTCACCATGTGGGCGTGGATCTCCACGCCGGCCATGGGTCCGGTCGGAGTCGGGAAGGTGTCGCGGCTCTCCGCGAAGGTCGCGCCCACCAGGACGATGCGGTCGCGGAAGGGATTGTCCGGATCCGGCACCGTGCCCGCGCGCGCGAGCTGCACCAGCGGCTCGCTCGGGAACGTGGTGAAGGCACCCGCCGGCCCGATGAAGTCGATGCGCCACGGCCGGGCCGCGAGCTGGGCCACCGGCGTCGCCGCGGGCCGGGTCAGGGCGCCCGTCTCGTCGCGCATCGGTAAGGGGATCGCGGCGCCGCCCGCGGCGAGCTGCTTCGTGAGCTCGG
>JBBDXN010000040.1:53178-59141 GCA_040902305.1 Candidatus Rokuibacteriota bacterium
GGGGGGGGGCTGGCCGCCCGACGCGGCGAGCGTGGCCAGCGATAGCGCGGGCAGCCACCCGCCCCGGGCCGCGGGCAGGACCGGCATGAAGCGCCGCACCATGCCGTCGGCGCCGATGGGCGCGTTGGCGAAGCCCTGCATGCCCCCGAGCTCCGGCGCGAAGGGCGGCAGCAGGGTATAACCGCTCGCGCCGTCCTGGCCCGCGGGCATCGCGAACGTGGCGAAGAGCAGCGCGCCCGGCCGCGCCGCGTGCCAGCGCCCGACGGTGGCGAGGAGCGCCTGATCCTCCCCCGGCGCGGTGGGCGCGGTGAGGACCAGGTCGAAGGCCACCACCCGCGCGCCGCTCTGGAGCAGGAACTCGGCGAGGTCGGCCACGTAGCGGCGCGAGAGCGGCTGGCGCTGCCCGAGCGCCTGGAAGGCGTCGTCGTCGATGACGACCAGGGCGATCTCGGGCGCGGCCACCCGGTCGCGCAGGAAAAGAAATGCGTCCACCGCGCGCGTCTCCCAGCCCGCGAGCACGCCGGTGCGGGAGAGCGCGGTCACCGCGACGGAGACGAGCAGGCCGACCAGCATCGCGCGGAGCACCCGCGCGCCGCGTCCCGTGCCCCGGAGGGCCAGGGTCAGCGGCCCGCTCCGGTGAGGCCGACTGCCGAGTGCCGGATCATCACGCAGTCCCGGCCGATCATAGACCACCGGCGCGATCGGCGGCAAGGCGCGCGCCGCAGATTGCCGGCTCCGGAGGCCGCCTCCGCGATAATGGACCGTGCTCACGTGGCCCGATTACGCGGTGGTCCTGGCCGCCCTCGTGGTGCTCCTGGCCATCGGGGGCGCCTTCACCCGCCAGCAGCGCGAGACCACCGATTTCTTCCTCGCCCGCCGGCGCATTCCCTGGTGGGCGGCGTCCCTGTCGTTCCTGGCCACCGAGATCAGCGCGGTGACCATCATCGCGGTGCCCGCCACCGCCTACAGCGAGAACTGGGAATACGCCCAGTTCTTCATCGGCTCGAGCCTGGCCAAGTTCGTGGTCGCGCTGCTGTTCATCCCCGCCTTCTACCGCTACAACTGCGTCACGATCTACGAGTTCCTCGCCCACCGCTTCGGCGCCGCGAGCCAGGTGACCGCCTCGATCTTCTTCTTCGTCTCGCGCCTGCTCGGCTCGGGCGTGCGGCTGATGGCGGCCTGCGTGGCGGTGGGGGTGCTCCTGGGCTGGCCGGTGTGGCCGACCATCGTGCTCTTCAGCCTGGTGTCCATCGTCTACATCGCGCTCGGGGGCGTGAAGGCGGTGGTGTGGACCAACGTGTTCCAGGCCGTCCTGTTCCTGGTGGGCGGCGGGCTCACGGTGGCGTTCCTGGCGAGCCAGATCGACGGCGGGCTCGGGACCATGTACCGCACCGCGGCGGAGGCCGGGCGCCTGAACGTGATCAACTGGGGACCCGCCCCGGGCGATCCCGACTTCTGGCGCCGCGTGCTCTCCGACCCGAGCATCGTGTGGCTGGCGGTGCTCAACGGCATCGTGGGCTCGACCGCCGCCTTCGGCACGGATCACGATCTGATGCAGCGGCTCCTGACCGTGGAGACCCGCAAGCAGAGCCAGCGCACGCTGGCCCTCACCCCGCTCGGCACGCTCGTCACCCTGGCCATCTATCTGAGCATCGGGGCCGGGCTCTTCACCTACTACGCGCAGCAGCCGACCGCGGGCCTGCCGCGCCCCGACGAGATCCTGCCGTTCTTCATCCGCACCGCGATGCCCGAGGTGCTGCGCGGGATCATGCTCGCGGCCATCGTGCTCGCGTCGATCGATTCGCCGCTCGGCTCGCTCTCGGCCTCCTTCGTCACCGACATCTACCGGCCGCTCCTCGTGCGCGGCCGGAGCGAGGCGCACTACCTCCGGGTGTCGCGGGCCGCGGTGGTGGGCTTCGGGGTGGTGCTGGCCCTGCTCGCCTGGGGCTTCTCGTTCTTCAGCGGCTTCCTCTGGCTGGCCTTCAAGATCGCGGGCGTCACCTTCGGCTCGCTGCTGGGGGTATTCCTGCTGGGCCTGATCACGCGGGCCGGCGCCGACCGCGCCAATGCGGTGGTCATGGTGATCATGGCGGTGATCAACCTGGTGCTGCTGGTGCTGTCCGAGACCGGGCGTATCGGGCTCGGGTGGTCCTGGCTCGTCATTCTGGGCACCGCGGGCACGATGGCGCTGGCGCCGCTGCTCGCGCCCCTGCTCGACCGCCGCCCGATTCCCTGAACCGCGGTTCAGTGCTATCCTGCCCCCACTGAACGACCGATCACTCCTCGCAGGGGAGGCCGCCATGTCGAGCAAGTTCCTCTACCGGTTGCCCGTCGAGCAGACCGAGTGGAAGGTGGAAGGCCAGACCACCACCGCGTTCACCTGGGAGTACGAGGACGGCAGCGACGACCTGCTGCGCCTCTACGGCAAGGGCAAGCAGCAGCAGTGGGACGCGGCGGAGCGGCTCGACTGGTCCGAGGAGCTCGATCCCGACAACCCGATGGGCATGTCGGACCGGACGATCGCCATCCATGGCACCGACCTGTGGAACAGCCTCGACGAGAAGGACCGGGTGCACATCCGGCGCAACCTGCAGGCCCACTCGCTCTCGCAGTTCATGCACGGCGAGCAGGGCGCGCTGATCGCCACCGCCAAGATCGTGCAGACCGTGCCGACCTACGAGTCCAAGTTCTACGCGGCGACCCAGGTCATGGACGAGGCGCGCCACGTGGAGGCCTACTCCCGGCTGCTGCACGAGAAGTTCAAGCTCGCGTATCCGATCACCGCCACGCTGGCCAAGCTGCTCGAGGCCACCATCACCGACCGCCGCTGGGACATGACCTACCTCGGGATGCAGATCCTGATCGAGGGCCTGGCCCTCGCCGCCTTCCAGCGCATCCGGGACAACTCGACGAATAACCTCTGCGCGGCGGTCAACGCCTACGTCATGCAGGACGAGGCGCGCCACGTCGCCTTCGGTCGCCTGGCCCTGCGCGAGTACTACCCGCAGCTCACCGACGCGGAGCGGGACGAGCGCGAGGAGTTCGTGGTCGAGGCCTGCTACCACATGCGCGACCGCTTCAACCAGAAGGAGGTCTGGGAGAACCTGGGCCTCCCGGTCGCCGAGTGCGTGGCCGCGGTGGACCAGTCGGACACCATGAAGCAGTTCCGGCGGCGGCTCTTCACCCGCATCGTCCCTACCGTGAAGGACATCGGGCTCTGGGGCAACCGGGTGCGGCGGGCCTACGAGGACATGGGGGTGATGGAGTTCGCCGAGGTGGACGCCGCCGCGATCCTCGACAACGACAACCGGGTGGCCGAGGAGTTCGACGCCAAGCAGTTCGTGCGGCGGCAGCTCGGCCAGGCGTCGTAGTACTCGCTGACCACCCCTCAGGCGAGGTCGAAGAGGAGGAAGTGGGCGGGCTCGAGGGCCACGATCTCGAGCGCGCTCTCCCGGCTCACCGCGGCGCCGTCCCCGGCCCCCAGCGCGGTGCCGTTCAGCTCCACCCGGCCGGCCACCACTTGCAGCCACGCGTGCCGCCCGCGCGCGAGCGCGGGCGGCACCCGCTCCCCCGCCTCGAGCCGGGAGGCGTAGAGATCCACGTCCTGGTGGATGGTCACCGCCCCGTCCCGCCCGTCGCGGGCGGCGATGAGCCGCAGCACCCCGCATTCTTCTTCCTGACGGATCGTCTTCTGCTCATAGCCGGGCGCGAGCCCGCGACGATTCGGCAGGATCCAGATTTGGAGGAAGTGCACCGGCTCGTCCGGCTTCGGATTGAACTCGCGGTGGGTCACCCCGGTGCCCGCGCTCATGCGCTGGATGTCGCCGGGCACGATGACCGAGCGGTTGCCCATGCTGTCGGCGTGCTCTAGCGCGCCGTCCAGCACGTAGGTCACGATCTCCATGTCGTTGTGCGAATGGGCCCCGAAGCCCCGGCCGCCCACGACCCGGTCCTGGTTAATCACTCTTAGCGTCCGGAACCCCATGTGGGCGGGGTCGTGGTAGCCCGCGAACGAGAAGGTGTGCGAGGTGTCCAGCCAGCCGTGGTCGAAGTGGCCGCGCTCGGCGGCGGGGCGGGTGAGGATCATCACGCGGCTCCTTCTTGTGAGGGTGACCTTACACGTCCATGGTACCCGACGGGGCAAGCGGGCCCCCCCGCGGGTATCATCGAGGCCATGGTGGAGGCGATCGCGGCGGGGGCGGAGGCGCGGGCGCGGCTGCGCGCGATCGTCATCTCGCTGGTGGTGTCGCTGGTGCTGCTCGCGGCCAAGTACCAGGCCTATCGCCTCACCGGCTCCACCGCGATCCTGTCCGACGCGCTCGAGTCCATCGTCAACGTGGTGGCCGCCGTCTTCGCGATCGGGGCGATGATCTTCGCGGGCCGCCCCGCCGACCGCAACCATCCTTACGGCCACGGCAAGATGGAGTTCCTGAGCGCCGCGTTCGAGGGCGGCCTCATCGCCTTCGCGGCGCTCGTCATCCTCTACGAGGTGGTCCAGAGCCTGACCCAGGGGGTGAGCCTCCGCGCGCTCGACGTGGGCCTCACCATCGTGCTCGGCGCGGGCCTCGTCAACCTGGCGCTCGGCGTCTACCTCCTGCGCGCCGGGCGCCGATACGACTCGCTGACCCTGGTGGCGGACGGCCGGCACGTGCTGGCCGACTTCTACACCAGCGTGGGCATCGTGGTGGGCCTGCTGCTGGTCCGGGTGACCGGTCTCACCGTGCTCGACCCGCTGGTGGCGGCGGTGGTGGCGCTCAACCTCATGTGGACGGGGGTGCGCCTGATCCGCCAGGCCGCCGCGGGGCTCCTCGACGAAGAGGACCCCGCCCTGCTCGGCCGCCTGCTCGACGCGCTCCAGCCGTACGTGGGCCAGGGCATCATCCGCTTCCACCACCTGCGCGCGATCCGCGCCGGGCGTTTTCACCACGTGGACGCCCACCTGGTGGTCCCCGAGTTCTGGTCGGTGGAGCGATCCCACCAGATGGCGGACGACCTCGCCGAGCGGGTGATGAAAGAGGTGGGGGTGGAGGGCGTGATGGAGCTCCACACCGATCCCTGCCGCCGCTACTACTGCGCGATGTGCGATCTCGATCCCTGCCCGATTCGACGCGAGTCGTTCCGCGGCCGCCCGCCGCTCACGCTGGACGAGGCCGTCCAGCCCGACATGCCTCGCTGATCCCGACGGAGCCCTCATGAGCGACGAGCTGCTGGAGCGGGTGCGCGCCCGCGCGCGGTCCAATTCGTTCTGGCGTCACCTGGGCGTGGAGGTGGAAACGGTGCGGGAGGGCTGGGTGCGGCTGCGGGTGCCGGTGCGCGACGAGCTGCGCAACGCCGCGGGCGCGCCGGTGCATGGCGGCGTTTACGCCGCGCTGACCGACATGGCGGTGGGCGGCGCGCTCGCGACCATGCACGAGGGCTCCGCGGGCGGGGTGGGCCAGACCACGCTCGACATGAACGTGAGCTTCATCGGATCGAGCGACGGCGACGTCTTCGCGGAGGGGCGCATCCTGCAGCGCGGCCGCACCATCGCCTTCGGCGAAGCCACCATCACCGACGCGGCGGGCAAGCTCCTGGCCGCCGGTCGCGCCACCTACATGATCCTGGCGAGGTAGCCCGGAGCCCTCACCCCGCCCTCTCCCCAGAGGGGCGAGGGAGACCTCGAGATCTGGAAGACATCCCTCTCCCCTCTGGGGAGAGGGCCGGGTGAGGGCGCTACGTCAGCAGGCGCGCCAGCACCGCGTCGAGCTGACAGCGCCGCCAGCCATAGGCGGTGAGCGCGGCGACGCCGGGCGCGAGAAACTCCGCATCCCACGGATCGCGCATCAACACGACGCCGAGCTTCCGCGCCCCGGCTTGCACCGCGTCCAGCAGCGCCCGGTTCGACTGGTAGAGGTGCGCGTCGTAGAGGAAGAGCACGGTGGCGTCCGCGGCGGCCGCCGCGGCCCCCCCCCCGGCGGCCTCCT
>JBBDXN010000040.1:59151-68690 GCA_040902305.1 Candidatus Rokuibacteriota bacterium
GGCCATGGCGGGGGCGCGCGGCGCGCCGTCGGCCTCCGCGCGCGGCGCGCCGCCGGCGACCCGCTCGGGCCGCC
Organism: Candidatus Rokuibacteriota bacterium; assembly: GCA_040902305.1. Classification (GTDB taxonomy): domain Bacteria; phylum Methylomirabilota; class Methylomirabilia; order Rokubacteriales; family CSP1-6; genus CAMLFJ01. The sequence goes on from JBBDXN010000040.1 coordinate 59,226, forward strand.
TCGCGTCGAGCGCGTCGAGCCGCGCCATGCTCTTCTCGAGCGCCCGCACCGGCAGCGCCTTGTCGCGATAGGCGGCCAGCACCGCCTCGTAGGCCGCGCGCTGGGCCGCCGCGGTGTGACAGACCAGCAGCAGATCGTGCCCGGCCGCGGCGGTGCGCACGGTGGCCTCCCCGATCGGGCAGAGCGCGCCGATCGCGCCCATCTCGAGATCGTCCGACACGATGACGCCGCGGTAGCCCACCTGGCCGCGCAGGTAGTCCTCCACGATCAGCTTCGAGAACGAGGCGGGCATGCTCGGGGCCGGGTCCAGGTTCGGGTAGAGCGGGTGCGAGGTCATGATGCAGTCCACCCCCGCCTCCATCGCGGCCATGAACGGAGGCAGGTGGACGGCGTGCATGTCCCCCCAGTCCGAGTCGATCACCGGCAGGCCCAGGTGCGCGTCCACCGGCGCGTGGCCCTTGCCGGGGAAATGCTTGGCGCAGGCCGAGAGGCCGGCCGCCTGCATGCCGCGGATGCGCGCCGCGCCCAGGCGGGAGACCAGCGCGGGGTCCTTGCCGTAGGAGCGGATGCCGATGTTCGGGCTGTAGCGCTCGGTGAGCACGTCGAGGCACGGGCCGAAGTTGACGTCGACCCCGAGCCGGCGCAGCTCGCGCCCCTCGATCAGCCCCTGGCGCGCCACCATGGTCTCCTCGCCGCCGGCGCCCGCGGTGAGGTTGTCCGGGAAGATCGTCACGCCCCCGTGCAGCATGATGATGCGGCCGCCCTCGTGATCCGTGGTGATCAGGAGCCTCCGCCCGAGCCCGTCCTCGAGCCGCGCGATGAAGCGCAGGAAGCGCTCGGGCGTCTCGAAGTTGCGTCGGTAGAGCATGAGCCCGCCCGCGTGGATGTCGCGCAGGAGGCGCAGGTCGTCGTCGCGGGCGTCGGGGCCGGGCAGCCCGACGATGAGCTGCCGGCCGACCATCGCTTCGAGGCTCATCTTGCTCATCTATATAGAAGGAAGGGCCGCCGCGCCCGGGCGAAGGCGGCCAGGTCGCCCCGCCAGGAGGCCTCCATGCGCGCGAGCGGCGTGCCGCGCTCGACGTCGAGGCGGATCCGGTCGGTGCCGCAGATGAGATCGATCGGCAGCTTCTTCCACTGGAACTCGTAGGGCGGCCGCTTCCAGCGGAACCCGCTCGGGGCCTGCCGGCGCGCCTCGATGATCAGGGCCAGGTAGGTCGCGTAGGACTTGAAGCGGTCCCAGTCGGTGACGTGCACCTGCACGCCGCCGCAGGTGCGCCCGGCCCACTTGTGGAAGGCGGGTTCGAAGGCGGCGCCGCGGAAGCGCACCCCGGGCAGCCCGCGGCGCTCGAGCGCGGCGGCCAGCTTCGCGCCGTCGAGATAGGGCGCGCCGACCCACTCGAAGGGCCGGGTGGTGCCGCGGCCCTCGGAGAGATTGGTGCCCTCGAGCAGGCAGCCGCCGGGATAGACGCGCGCGGTATCGGGGGTGGGCATGTTGGGCGACGGCGCCACCCACGGCAGCTCGGTGTCCTCCCAGAGCATCGCGCGGCGCCAGCCCGCCATCGGCACCACGGTCAGGTCGCACCCGAGCCCCTGCGTCTCGTTGTGATACGCGGCCAGCTCCGCGATGGTCAGGCCGTGGCGGATGGGCAGCGGGTAGAGGCCCACGAAGGAGGCGAAGCGCGGATCCGCCCAGTTGCCCTCGAGGCGCTCGCCCCCCAGCGGATTCGGCCGGTCCAGGACGATCACCGGCTTGCCCATCCGCGCGCAGACGCGCATGGCCAGCACGGTGGTCCACGCGAACGTGTAGTAGCGCGAGCCCACGTCCTGGAGATCGACGACCAGCACGTCGATATCCCGCAGCATCGCGGGAGTCGGCTCGAGGCGCCTGCCGTAGAGGCTGTGCACCCGCAGGCGCCGGGCGCGGTCGTACTCGGGGCCGATATGCGCGTGGTCCTGCGCCACGCCGGCCAGGCCGTGCTCCGGCGCGAACAGCGCGGTGAGGCGCACGCGGCGCAGCCGCCGGATCACGTCGGCGGCGTGGGTGAGATCGCGCGTGACCGAGGCCGGGTGGGCGAGCAGGCCCACGCGGCGGCCGGCGAGGAGCGAGGGCAGGCGCGAGCCGAGGACGTCGAGGCCGGAGCGAACGCCGATCATCTGCTCCCATGGTAAACCATGATCCGGTCAGAACTCACCGATTACTGGGTATAAATTCACCGACTGATGGGTAGAATATCACCATGATTCGACGGCATATCGAGGGCCCGCTCCGAGAGGCGCTCGCCGATACGCCGGTGGTCCTCCTGGTCGGCGCTCGCCACACGGGAAAGAGCACGCTCGCACAGACCGTGGTCCCGCCGAGCCGATATCTGAGCCTGGACGACGCGACGATCCTCGCCTCAGCTCGGGCGGCGCCCCCCGAGTTCGTTGCCGGCTTCGACCAGCTCGTGGTCATCGATGAGGTCCAGCGCGCCCCGGAGCTGCTCCTTGCCATCAAGGCGTCCGTGGACCGGCGGAGGAGCGCGGGACGCTTTCTCCTGACCGGGTCAGCGAACGTGATGATGATGCCTCGGATCGCCGATTCACTCGTGGGCCGCATGGAGCATCTGACCCTGTGGCCTTTTTCGCAAGGGGAGATATCGAGGCACAAGGAGGGGTTCCTCGACGCGGTATGGGGGGATCGTCTCCCCGGTGGAGCCGGCGGCATCAGTGTCGCGCAGCTTGTCGAGCGAGTCACGCGTGGCGGCTACCCGGTGGCGTACAGCCGCAACGAGCCCCGGCGGCGCGCATGGTTCAGGTCATACGTGACCGGTGTGGTGCAGCGGGATGTCCGTGATCTGACCCGCATCGAGGGCCTCACCGCGTTGCCGCGGCTCTTGGCGGTGCTGGCGGCGCGGCCCGCGTCCGTTCTGAACCTGGCCGACGTGAGCCGGGATCTCGGCGTCCCGTACACCACCCTGCAGCGGTACGTCGCGCTCCTCGAAACGGTGTTTCTCATCCGCGCGGTTCCGGCCTGGTCCGGGAACCTCGGTCACCGCGTGACGAAGACTCACAAGGTCGTCTTCGTGGATCCCGCGCTCGCCGCGGCGCTCCTTCACGCCTCGGCGGCGCGCCTCGTGAAGGACGGAACCCTTGCCGGGCATTTGATCGAGAACTTCGTCGCAATGGAGCTCGTGAAGCAGGCATCCTGGCACGCCGACGAGCCCCGGATCTACCACTTCCGGACGCCGAAGAGGGCTGAGGTGGACGTGGTGCTCGAGGTGGACGGGCGGGTCGTGGGGATCGAGATCAAGGGGTCGGACCGCGTGACCGAGGGCGACTTCCGGGGACTCCGCGCACTCGCACAGCTGGCCGGGCGCCGCTTTCACCGCGGCCTCGTGCTGTATCGGGGCGAGCGGATGGTCCCATTCGCGCCGAATCTTCACGCGGCGCCGCTGACGTCCGTGTGGGCCTGGTAGCTCAGATGCCGGCGGTCTCGCGCGCGGGCAGCTCGACCACGCCGCCGCCCACCACCGACAGCTCGCCGTCCTGGTTGCGCGCCTCCTGCTCGATCTCGACCAGGTGGCGGCGGTCCTCGACGCGCTTGCCGGTGACGCGGCCCTCGATGATCAGGTAGTCGCCTTCCGGGTTGTGCCGGCGGATCTTGCAGTGGGCGCGGCGCAGGGAGCCGTCGTCGCCCATCCAGTTGGTGAGGTGGTGGGTGAGCCAGGAGCAGCGCTCCGGGCCGTAGTCGTAGGCGCCGGGCGCGCCCACCGCGGTGGCGAACTCGTGCTCCCAGTGCACGCGCTCCGGGCAGTCCGGGATGCCGAAGCGGTTCTTGATCCCGAGGCCCGCGTGCCGCGTGATCTGCTTCCAGTTGAGCTTGTTGGCGCGGATGTAGAGGCCGCCCCAGCCCTGCGCGTAGGCGATGAAGCCGGTCACCGTCATCGGGCCCTTCGCCATCTTCGGCAGCTGCTCGCCCACCGTCACGTCCTGCCAGTAGCGCGGGGTGGCGCCGCGCACGTCCTCGGCGGCATAGAGGCCATACACGTGGGCCAGCTCCTCGTCGGAGTAGCGCCGGAGCGGCCGGCTCTTCACGTCGGCGTACTTGGAGCCCTGCTCGCGCGCGTGGTCGCGCTCGGTGCGGAAGCACCAGCTATCCGCCTCGGCCAGCAGCTCGCCCTTCTGGTTGCGGAACGTCACGTGGTAGATCTGCTGCACCGCGCGGCCCGCGAAGCGCGTCTCGTGCTCGATCAGGTCCTTGAGCCAGGCCTCGGTGGCGATCTCGTCGTTGCGCCGCGCCGGCTGGTGCCACGTCCAGTCGGCGCCGGCCCACATGGCGTGCACGCCCGAGAGCCCGCCCACGTAGCCCGAGATGATGCGGCTCGTCGCGAAGAGGAAGCTCGGCGGGGCGATGATCCCGCGGTACCGCGTGCGCGCCGCGTAGGCCGGGTCGCACCAGAGCGGGTTGTCGTCGCCGATGCCGTGGGCGTAGTGGCGGATATTGTCGCGGGTGGCCTCGTGGCACCACGGCTCGAGCGTGTCGGTGATCGGCACCCCGATGCGGCGGCGCAGGTCGTCGAGCCCCTGCTGGGTGATCTTGGGGAACAGCGGCTGGGTCTCGGGCGCCATCGCTCACTCTCCTAGGACGTGGGAACGGCGCCGGCCTCGCGCTCGCGGAGCACCTTGCGGTTCACCTTGCCGGCCGGCGTCTTGGGCAGCTCGGACACGAACTCGACGACGCGGGGATACTCGTGCTGGGCGAGCCGGGTGCGCGTCCAGTCCTGCAGCTCGCGGGCGAAGGCGGGGTCGCCGCGCCGCGGGCTCACGATGAAGGCCTTCACCACGTGGCCGCGCAGCGGATCGGCCACCCCGATGACCGCGGCCTCGCGGACGTCGGCGTGCTTGAGCAGGGCGCCCTCCACCTCGACCGCGCTGATCGTCCAGCCCGCCGAGATGATCACGTCGTCGGCGCGGCCCGCGTGGTAGAAGTAGCCGTCGGCGTCCACCCGGCCGCGATCCTTGGTGGGAAACCACCCGTCGCGGCGCCGCACCATGATCTCGCCCAGCTCCTCCGGCGCGCACCGCGTGCCGTCCGGCCGCTGCACCGCCACCTCCACGCCGGGCACCGGCTTGCCGAGCGAGCCGGCCTTGACCGTGAAATCGGGCGCGCCGGGATAGCTGGCGAGGATGACCCCGACCTCGGTGGTGCCGTACATGCTGCACACCGGCGCGCCGAAGGTGGCCTCCGTGAAGGCGCGCGTGGGCTCGTCGATGGGCTCACCGGTGAAGGAGAGCTTGGTGATGGCGTAGCGGTACTTGGGCGCCGTCCCCGCGCTCTTCATCATGCGGTAGTGGGTGGCCGCCGCCGACAGGTTGGTGACCCGCTGGTCCATCAGGGCGCGCAGCAGCCGGTCGGCGTCGAACTTGCCGGCGAAGGCGCCGGTGGTGACGCCGAGGGCCAGCGGGCCCAGCGTACCGTGCCAGAGACCGTGGCCCCACGCGGGCGAGGACGGGCAGAAGAAGCGGTCGCCCGGGCGCACGCCGGTGCCGTAGAGCGCCGCGATCATCAGGGTGACGACGCTGCGATGGGTGTGGCGCACCGCGGCCGGCAGCTCCCGCGTGGTCCCGGAGGTGTACTGGAAGACCGCGAGATCGTCGGCGCGGGTGTCGGGCTCGAAGCGATCGGGGTATCGCGCGAGCGCGGCGAGGAAGGCGTCGTCGGCGACCATCGTGACGAGACCCGGCACGTCACGCGCGATCTCGGCCTGGGCGGGCGAGAGCAGGAGCAGCCGGGGCGTGCAGTCGTCGATGCGCAGGCGCAGGCCGTCGGGCCCGAACAGGGTGAAGAGCGGCACCGCGATCGCCCCGCGCTTCACCGCGCCGAAGAGGCCCGCGTAGAAGGGCAGGGAGGGCTCGAGCATGATGCCCACGCGGTCGCCGGGCCCGATCCCCCGATCGGCCAGGTAGTGAGCGAAGCGGGAGGACCAGGCCGCGAGCTGGCCGAAGGTGAAGGCCTCGTCGCGCCCGTCGGCGTGGGCGATGCGTACCGCGACCCGGTCGGCCGGATGCCGGTCGATGCACTCGTGGCCGATGTTCAGCCGCTCGCGGTCGCCATCGAAGAGCTCCCAGAGGCGGGCGGGCGAGCAGAGGCGCTGGGCGTCTGCATAGGTGACGTGATCGGTCAGTGTGGCCATGCCCCCGCTCATACTAGCAAAGGCGACACGGCAAACAGCCGCATTGACTGGCGGCGGCTCACCGGCTAACGTTCGGCCCCGGAGGCCAGACATGACTTCAGCGCAGAAGGTCGCGATCGTCACCGGAGCGGGAAGCGGTATCGGCAAGGCCAGCGCGCTGGCCCTCATGAAGGAGGGCTACGCGGTCGTCTTCGCGGGCCGGCGCAAGGATCGGCTGGAGGCCGCCGCCGCCGAGGGGAAGGGCACGCCGGGCACCTCGCTCGTGGTCCAGACCGACGTGAGCAACCCCGAGGCGATCAAGGCGCTCTTCGCCAAGACCAAGGAGACGTTCGGGCGCCTCGACGTCCTCTTCAACAACGCGGGCGGGGGCGCCCCGCCGGTGCTGCTCGAGGATCTCACCTACGAGCAATGGACGACGGTGGTCAACGCCAACCTGACCGGCGTCTTCCTGTGCACGCAGGAAGCGTTCAAGATCATGAAGGCCCAGACCCCGATGGGCGGGCGCATCATCAACAACGGGTCCATCTCGGCGCATACGCCGCGGCCCAACTCCTCGCCCTACACCGCGACCAAGCACGCGGTGACCGGCCTCACCAAGGCCACCGCGCTCGACGGCCGCAAGTACGACATCGGCTGCGGGCAGATCGACATCGGCAACGCGGCCACCGACATGACCGCGCGCATGGCCAAGGGTGTGCTCCAGCCCGACGGCACCACCCAGGTGGAGCCGACCATGAACGTGCAGGCGGTCGCGGACGCGGTGGTCTACATGTCGAGCCTGCCGCTCGACGCCAACGTGCTGTTTCTCACCGTGATGGCGACGAAGATGCCCTTCGTCGGGCGCGGCTGATCCTTGGGCGAGGTTGACGAAGCGGCCGACCCGGCCGCGCTGATCGAGGCGTACTACGACGCGGGCTGGACCGACGGCCTGCCGGTGGTGCCGCCGTCGGATACCTCCATCGCGGCCATGCTGGCGGCGGCGGGCCTCCAGGGCCCTGAGCTGCTCGGCGAGATCCCCGGACGCAATGTAGAAGTGATCGCGGACAAAGCCGCGACCAATGCGGTGATGGCGGGCTGCCGGCCCGAGTACATGCCGGTGGTGGTGGCCGCGATCCGGAGCCTCTGCGCGCCGGCCTTCGCCTATCACGGGCCGGCCAGCAGCACCGGCGGCTCCGCGATGGTGCTGGTGGTCAACGGGCCGATCGCGCAGCGGATCGGTCTCAACAGCGGCAACAATGCCTTCGGCCAGGGGCATCGGCCGAACGCCACCATCGGGCGCGCGGTGCGGCTCATCATGATGAACGCGATGAACACGCGGCCCGGCTTCCTCGACCGCGCGACCCTCGGCAATCCCGGAAAGTACGCGTTCTGCTTCGCGGAGCACGAGGACGATCTCCCGTGGGAGCCGCTGCACGTCTCGCGGGGGCTGGCGCGCGAGGACAGTGCGGTGACCCTGATCGCCTCCAACAGCGTGTACCAGGTCTACAATCAGCTCGCGGCCACCCCGGAGCCGCTCCTGCTCTGCTTTGCGGACGCGCTCGGCAACACGGGCTCGCCCAATCTGAAGGGCTTCAACGAGACGCTCATTGTCTTCGCGGGCGAGCACGCCGACATCCTGAAGAGCGCGGGGTGGAGCCGCATGGATGTCCAGCGCTTCCTGGTCGAGCACACGCGGCGGCGACTGGCCGACTACAAGCGCGCGGCGCGGATTCCCGGCGCGGTCACCGCGGCCGACGAGACCACGTGGCGGCACATCTTCGAGCGCCCGGAGGACATCCTGATCGCCTGCGCGGGCGGCCGGGCGGGGAGCTGGTCCGCCTGCCTGCCGGGGTGGGGGAACAAGTGGACGCGCAGCATCACCACACGCATCGATGACTCAGCGAGCGGGAGGCAGGCATGAAGCTCTTCGATCCGACCTCGAAGCCGGTGGAGCGCGCGGTGAAGCTGGCCCCGCGGCCCGCGAGCCCCAAGGGCCTGCGCCTCGGGCTGGTGGACAACACCAAGTTCAACTCCGACACGCTCTTGAGGAAGCTGGCCGAGCGCCTGGCCGAGCGTCATCAGATGACGGTGAGCGCGACGAACCGCAAGCGCTCGCCCAGCCACGAGATCGACGAGGCCGGGATCCAAGCGCTGCGCACCCAGTCCGACCTCGTCATCTCCGGGATCGGCGACTGAGGGTCGTGCAGCTCGAGCAGTGTGCTCGACGCGATCCTGATGGAAGAGCAGGGGGTGCCCGCCATCGCCATCGTCACCACCCCGTTCCGCAACACCGGCCGGGCGATGGCCGAGAGCTGGGGGAAGCCGGGCTATCCGTTCCTGGACACGCCGCACCCCATCGCCAACCTCACCGAGGCGGACCTGGACGAGCGGGCCGACCGGCTCGCGGAGGCGGTGGACGAGTGGCTGGGCTTCGAGGCGCACTAGGGTGAGCCGGATCCGCTACGACCGGCTGCCGACCGAGCGCGCGAACCCGAGCACCGGCAAGCTCGACCGGCTGTCGGCGGCGCAGATCGCGCGGCTGATGAACCGCGCCGACCGCCGCGCGGTGCGCGCGGTGGGCCGCGCCGCGCCCGCCCTCGGCCGCGCGGTGGACCTGATCGTGCGCGCGCTCTCCCGCCGCGGCCGCCTCATCTTCGTGGGCGCGGGCACCAGTGGGCGCCTGGGCGTGCTCGAGGCCGCCGAGTGCCCGCCCACCTTCGACACGCCGCGCTCCTTGGTGCAGGCGGTCATCGCGGGCGGCAAGCGCACCGTGTTCCGCTCCTCCGAGGGCGCGGAGGACAACGGCGCGGACGGCGCGCGGCAGATCCGCAAGCGCGTGCGGCCGGGCGACGTGGTGGTGGGCATCGCGGCGAGCGGCGTCACCCCGTTCGTCCGCGCGGCGCTGCGCGAGGCGCGCCGGCGCGGCGCCGCCACCGCGCTGGTCACCTGCAATCCCGACGTGCCGGTTTCGGCGGCCCGCGTGGTGATCGCGCTCGCCGTCGGTCCCGAGGTGCTCACCGGCTCCACGCGCCTGAAGGCTGGCACCGCCACCAAGCTCGCGCTGAACACGCTGACCACCGCATCCTTCGCGCGCCTCGGCAAGGTGTACGGCAACCGCATGGTGGACCTGCGCCCGCGCTCCGCCAAGCTACGCGCCCGCGCGCTGGGCCTCGTGCGCCAGCTCGGCCGCGTGCCCCCCCGCGAGGCCGAGCGCCTGCTGAAAGCCGCCGGCGGCCGCGCCAAGGTGGCCATCGCCATGGCGCGGCTTCGCGTGGACGCAACCGAGGCGCGCCGCCGCCTGAAAGCGGCGGCC
>JBBDXN010000040.1:68700-120041 GCA_040902305.1 Candidatus Rokuibacteriota bacterium
CCGGCTCGCTACGCCGCGTGCTGGAGTAGGCCGGGGTCAGGTCTTACATTCCGACATTTTTCCGCGCGAGACATGACTGCGCCTCGCGGGAATGTCGGAATGTAAGACCTGACCCCTTCAGGAGTGGCTGGGCCCGGCGGTGTCTTCGGCGCGGACGGGGGTCTTGCCGCGGAGGAAGTCGAAGTCGCAGCCTTCGTGGGCCTGCAGCACGTGGTCGAGGAAGAGGCGGCCGTAGCCGCGCGTGTAGTGGGGCGGCCGGGGTTTCCACTGGGCGCGGCGCCGGGCCAGCTCCTCGTCGGGAACCCGCAGGGTCAAGCGCCGGTTCGGCACGTCCAGCTCGATCTCGTCGCCGTCCTGGACGAGCGCGAGCGGCCCGCCCGCCTCGGCTTCCGGCGAGACGTGCAGGGCCACCGTCCCGTACGACGTCCCGCTCATCCGCGCGTCGGAGATGCGCACCATGTCCTTCACGCCCTTCTGCAGGAGCTTGCGCGGGATCGGCGCGGCGCCCCACTCCGGCATGCCGGGCGCGCCCTTCGGTCCCACGCGCTTGAGCACCAGCACCGAGGTCTCGTCCACCTTCAGGTCGGGATCGTCGATCCGGGCGTGCAGATCCGCATGGTCCTCGAACACCACCGCGCGCCCGCGATGCGTGAGCAGATGGGGCGAGGCGGCCGACTGCTTCAGCACCGCGCCGTTCGGGCACAGGTTGCCGGTGAGGATGGCGGTGCCGCCCTCGTTGAGGATCGGCATGGCGAGGCGGCGGATCACGTCCTCGTTGTAGTTGACCGCGGCCTCGTTATTGGCCGCGAGCGACTTGCCGGTCGCGGTGAGCGCGTCGCGATGTAGCAGCGGCAGCAGCTCCTTCAGCACCACCGGCAGCCCGCCCGCGTAGAAGAAGTCCTCCATCAGGTACTTCCCGGATGGGCGCACGTTGAGCAGCATCGGCGTGGTGCGCGAGAGCTCGTCGAAGCGCGAGAGCGCCAGCTCCACGCCCGCGCGCCCCGCGAGGGCGAGCAGATGGATGATCGCGTTGGTGGAGCCGCCGATGGCCATGCCGGTGCGGATCGCGTTGTCGAAGGCCTCGCGGGTGAGGATCTTCGAGGGCTTGAGGTCTTCCGTCACCATCTCCATGATCCGCCGCCCGCTCATCTCGGCCAGCGCCATCCGGCGCGAGTCGGCCGCGGGGATCGCCGCGTTGCCGGGCAGCGTCATGCCGAGCGTCTCCGCCATCGCGGCCATCGTGGAGGCGGTGCCCATCACCATGCAGTGCCCGGCCGAGCGCGAGAGGCACGCCTCGATCTCGCAGAACTCCTCCTCGCTCAGCCGGCCGGCCCGCCGCTCCGCCCAGAACCGCCAGTTGTCGGTGCCCGAGCCGATGTCCTCGGTGCGCCAGCGCCCCCGCAGCATGGGCCCGCCGGTGACCATGATCGCGGGCACGTCGGCGGAGGCGGCGCCCATCAGCATGGCGGGCGTGGTCTTGTCGCAGCCGGAGAGCAGCACCACGCCGTCCAGCGGGTAGGCGCGGATGCACTCCTCCACGTCCATCGCCATCAGGTTGCGGAAGAGCATGGTGGTGGGCTTCATGAGGATCTCGCCCAGCGAGATCGTCGGGAACTCGAGCGGGAACCCGCCCGCCGAGAGCACGCCGCGCTTCACCGCCTCCGCCACCTGCCGGAGATGCGCGTTGCAGCTGGTCAGCTCGGACCAGGAGTTGGCGATGCCGATCACCGGCCGGCCGTCGAACATGAGCTCGCTGAAGCCCTCGGCCTTGATCCACGAGCGGTGGGCGAAGCCGTCCAGGTCCTTCTTGCCGAACCAGTTGTGACTGCGCAGCGCGGGCGTGGTCACGAGGACACCTCCTTGGGGACGGGTGGGCGACATTATAACCAGCATTGCGCCGGAAGGGCCGGGGAGCGAAACTGGAGCGTCATGCCTCCCGAGACCCGCTATGCCAAGAGCGGAGACGTCCATCTCGCCTACCAGGTCCTGGGCGAGGGCCCTCTCGACCTCGTGTTCGTGCACGGCTGGGTCTCGAACGTCGAGTACGGGTGGGAGGTGCCGCAGCTCGCGCGCTTCCAGCGGCCTCCGGTTCAGCGAGCGCGGTCTCCACGCCCTCAAGGGCGTCCCGGGCGAGTGGCGGCTGTTCGCGGTGGAGCGGTAGCTTGTATAGAATGACGTGGCGCAGCCCAGGTCGGCGCAATGCGGCCCCGATCAATCAGCCGGACAGGAGACCAGCGCGATGAGGCTAGCGGGCAAGGTGGCGGTGGTGACCGGCGGCGGCGCCGGGATCGGGCGGGGCATCGTGCTGTGCATGGCCAAGGAGGGCGCCGACGTCGCCATCCCCGACATCCAGGACGCCAATGCCCAGTCGGTGGCGAAGGAGGTCGTGGGCATGGGCCGCAAGGCGATCTCGATGCGCTGCGACGTGACCAAGGGCGCCGACGTACAGGCCACCGTCGATCGCATCAAGCGGGAGCTGGGCAAGATCGACATCCTGGTGAACAACGCGGGCATGGCCTCCGCTCCCGGCATGCCCTTCACCAACAACTCGGAAGAGGACTGGGACCGGACCTACGCGGTCAACCTGAAGTCGGTCTTCCTCATGTGCAAGGCGCTGGCGCCCTACTTCATCGAGCGCAAGGCCGGGCGCATCATCAATATCGCCTCGATCGCGGGGCCGCTGGCCGCGCTGACCATGCCGCCCTACTCGGTGGCCAAGGGGGGCGTCATCACGTTCACGCGCGTCATCGCCAAGGAGCTGGCGCCCCACGGCGTCACCGTCAACGCGATCTGCCCGGGCGTGCTCTGGACCGCGTTCTGGGAGAACCTGGCCCAGTACATCGCCGACACGAACCCGGCCTTCAAGGGCATGACCGCGCGGCAGGTGTTCGACAAGCGCGTGGGCGACGTCATCCCGATGAAGCGCGAGCAGACCCCGGAGGATATCGGCCTCGCCGCGGTGTTCCTGGCCTCCGAGGACGCGCGCAACATCACGGGCCAGGCCCTGAACGTCGACGGCGGCTCGGTGATGCACTAGACCACCCCCCACCCACCACCCCTCACCCCTACCCTCTCCCCTGAGGGGAGAGGGAGCTCGGAGGTACCCTCGGAAGTACCCTCGCCCCCGGAGGGGAGAGGGCAGGGTGAGGGGGAGCGAAGAGAGCGATGAGACGGATCGTGATTGCCCTGGCGGTCGTGCTGTTCCCGCTCTGCGCCTCCGCCTGGGCGCAGGCCGGCAAGGCCGACGCCAAGACCGCCGCCGAGCCGGTGGTGAAGCAGCTCGAGGCCTTTCGCCGCGACGACTACGACACGGCCTTCACCTTCGCCTCGGAGGAGATTCGAACGCAGTTCGACCGCCAGAGCTTCGAGCTGATGGTGCGCCGCGGCTACCCGGAGATCGCGCGCTCTACCTTCGTGGTGATCACCCGGACGGAGCTGGCGCCCGATGGCTCGGCCTACGTCACCGTGAAGATCCGCGGCGACAACGGCCAGTCCATCGAGGCGCTCTACGAGCTGGTGTGGCAGCGCGACGGTTGGAGGATCAACGGCGTGGCCACCCGTCCGGATGCGGGGGTCGTTTAGTCGGGCGTTCGTTTAGTATGGATAGACCACCCCTCACCCCGGCCCTCCCCCCTGAGGGGAGAGGGTAATCTCGAGCCCTAGGAGCGCAATGGACTTCGACTTCACGCAAGAGCAGCAGGACTTCCGCCGCGAGGTCCGCGCCTGGCTGGCCGAGAACGTGCCCGCGGACCTGAAGGGCCGCGGCTTCGCGTCGTCACGCGCCGACGTCAAGGAGGTCAACCGCCTGCGCGAGTGGCAGCGCGCGCTCCACAAGGCCGGCTACGTGGGCATGGACTGGCCGGCCGAGTACGGCGGGCGCGGCGCCTCGATCATGGAGCAGGTCATCCTCTACGAGGAGCTGTCGCATAGCGGGAGCCCGCAGCCGCTCAACCGCAGCGGCCTCAGCATGCTGGGCCCCACCCTGATGAAGCACGGCACCCCCGCCCAGCGCGCCCAGCACCTCGACCGCATCCTGACCGCGGAGGACATCTGGTGCCAGGGCTTCTCCGAGCCCAACGCGGGCAGCGACCTGGCCAATCTGCAGACGCGCGCGGTGCTGGACGGCGACCACTACGTGCTGAACGGCCAGAAGGTGTGGACGAGCATGGCCCACGTGGCCGCGTGGGGCTTCTTCCTGGTGCGCACCGATCCGACCGCGGCCAAGCACAAGGGCATCACCTTCCTGCTGCTCGACATGAAGAGCCCCGGCCTCACGATCCGGCCGCTGCGCCAGATCACCGGCGAGGCCGAGTTCAACGAGGTCTTCCTCGAGAACGTGCGGGTGCCGGTCGGCAACGTGGTGGGCAAGGTGAACGAGGGCTGGGGGGTGGCGCTCACCACCCTGGCCTACGAGCGCGACGTGCTCACGATGATCCGGCACATCAGCCTGCGCACCGCGCTGCACAAGCTGCTGTCGCTGGCCCGGCGCACCATGAAGAACGGGCGCCCGGCGTCGGAAGACCCGGTGGTGCGCCAGAAGATCGCCACGATCGCCATCGGCGAGCGGGTGCTCCAGCTCAACGGCTACCGTAGCCTGACCAAGATCCTGCGCGGCGGCTCGCCCGGCCCCGAGGGCTCCATCTCCAAGCTGTTCTGGAGCCAGCTCGATCAGGAGCTGGCGGAGCTGGCCACCGAGATCATCGGGCCCTACTCGCAGCTCATGCCGGGCAGCGCCCTCGCCCCCGACGAAGGCGAGTGGGAGTTCTACTGCCTGCTGGCGCGCGGCAGCGGCATCCGCGCCGGCACCACCGAGATTCTGCGAAATATCCTGGGCGAGCGCGTGCTCGGCCTGCCCAAAGACTAGGAGAACCCACCGTGGCCACCGAGACCAGCGAGCTGCTCTACGAGGTGAAAGACCGCATCGCCACCATCACGCTCAACCGGCCCGACAAGATGAACGCCTTCACCGGGCCCATGATCGAGCGCTGGGCCGCCTCGCTCAACGAGGCGCAGCATGACGCGAACGTGAACGTGGTGATCGTCACCGGCGCGGGCAAGGCCTTCTGCTCCGGCGGCGACGTCGGCCGCATGGGCGCGGGCGCCCCCACCCCGCTCGACAACAAGAACGGCCTCTGGGAGCACATCCACCGCGTCCCCAAGACGCTGGAAGCGATGGACAAGCCGGTCATCGCCATGATCAACGGCGTCACCGTCGGCGCGGGCATGGGCATGTCGCTCATGTGCGACATGCGCATCGCCTCGGAGGCGGCGCGCTTCTCCACCGGCTACGTGCGCGTGGGCCTCGTGCCCGGCGACGGCGACACGTATTTCCTGCCGCGCCTCATCGGCACCGCCCGCGCGCTCGAGCTGCTGTGGACGGCCGATTTCATCGAAGCCCCCGAGGCCCTGCGCCTCGGCATCGTCAACCGCGTGGTGCCGGCGGACAAGCTCCACGAGGAGACCTACGCCTTTGCCCGCCGCATCGCCGACGGCCCCCAGATCCCGGTCCGGATGATCAAGCGGCTGGTCTACCAGTCCATGCGCCTCGACCTGCGCACGCACCTCGACCTGGTGTCGTCCCACATGGCGGTGGTGCGCGAGACCGAGGACCACAAGGAAGGCGTGCAGGCCTTCAAGGACAAGCGTCCGCCGAAGTTCAAGGGGCGGTAGGACCCGGCCGCGGAGTCGCGCCGTGAGACGGCCCCCGGCCGTCTGGGTGGTCATTCTCAACTGGAACGGCCTGGCGGACACGCTCGAGTGTCTGGCTTCGGCCCGGCGGCTCCGGTACGGGAATCTCTACGTGGTGGTCGTCGACAACGGCTCCTCCTCGTCGGAGGCCGACCAGATCGAGGGCAGCGGTCTGGCAGACGCCGTCCTCCAGGAGCCCGGGAACCTGGGGTATGCCGCCGGCTGCAACGTCGGGCTCCGATACGCCCTCGGTCGCAATCCCGACTACGTCTGGCTCCTGAACAACGACACGGTCATCGATGGCGGCTGTCTCGATGCGCTGGTGACCGTGGGCGAGAGCGACGAGCGGATCGGGATCTTGAGCCCGGTGGTCTACGAGTTTGCCTCGCCGCATGAGATCCAGTTCGCGGGAACGGTCGTCGATCTGCACGGGGAGCGCAAACCCACGCTGACGGCGCTGGCCGGCCCCGCCGCCCAGGCGAACGAAGGGCGCCTGGCGCTCTGGGGCACGGCCCTGCTGATCAAGCGCTCGGTCGTGGAGAAGATCGGGTTCCTCGACGAGCGCTACTTCGCGTACGTCGAGGACATGGACTTCAGCGTCCGCGCGATTGGGGCGGGTTTCAGGACGAGCGTCGTGCACGAGGCGGCCGTCTTTCACAAGCACGGCGCGTCGCTGGGCACCGGGGAGTCCCCGATCCGCGAGTACCTGCTGGCGCGCAACGAGTATCTCTTCTGGACGACGCATCTCACCGGCTGGCGGCGTGTCCGCTACCGGTTCCGGTACGTCCCCTGGGTCCTGAGGCGGATCCTCGACGCGCGGGTGAACGGGCGGAAGAGCACGGAGGAATACATCGCGAGCGGCGGATGGGACGCGCTGCGCGGGCGCTGGGGATCGTGGGAGCGCCGCGGCCGGCTCCCGGGCTGGCTGCGGGCGGTGCTGAACCGGGTCGTGCTAGGCTGGCGGCCCTTCCTGTGGGTGAAGCTCCTCGAGGGCGACTTCCGGGGAGTGGCGGCGGAGGTCCTGCGACGCGGCATGAAGAGGCGTGGTTAAGTATCGACGCATCCAGGATCCCACCTTCGGTGAGCTCACCTACGAGCCGCCGTGGTGGAGAGGCAAGACGCTGTTTCGTCCGGGCTCCAGCGAGGTCGCGATCGGTATCGAGGCGGATGAGCACGGTCCCACTGACCAGCAGAGAGAGCGCTTCCGGGAGCTTGTCCAGAAATACCCGGGCCTGCTCCCGTCGATCGGCGCCGCCTTGTGGGAGCTCTATCGTCCGGTGCGTGCCGAGCTCGAAAGCGACCGCGATGCTCGTCTCGGGCCGAGCAGCGTAAGCGGAATGGCCGAACACACCGAGCTGTACGGGATCGACGTCCGCCACGATGGCGGGATCGAGCTCGGCTACGGTTTTGAGCGCGAGGTGGGCTGGGACGATGCGATGTTCAACGTCGCGATCGAGGGCTGGACGCCCCGGCCGGTCAGCCTCGACGATTGATGACCCCTGAGCATCGCGCGCTGATCGAGCGGATCCGGGTGGAGAGACATGAGTCCCGACCTGGTTGACGCGGCGGGCCCGCCCCGGCAGTATCTGACCCGCCCCGTGCAGCCCAACGAGAGAGAAGACCGGCCGCTCCACCGTCGCGCCCTCCTGGCCGCGCTGGGCGGCGCCTTCGCCCTCCGGCCCGTCGCCGCGCTCGCCCAGGCGCCCGCGAAGGTGCCCCGCATCGGCTGGCTGACGAGCAGCGTGGTCCACACCCCCAACGTCGGCGCGTTCCTCCGGGAGATGCGGGCGCTCGGGTACGCGGACGTGAGCCTCGAGGTGCGCGCGGCGGAGGGCAAACTGGACCGGCTGCCCTCGCTGGCCGCAGAGCTCGTGGCGCTGGCGCCCGCGGTGATCGTCACCGACGGCGGCCCCGCGGTCATCGCGGCCAAGAAGGCCACCACCACCGTGCCCGTCGTCATCGGGGCCGCCGCGATCGACCTGGTGCGGCAGGGCGTGGTGGCGAGCCTGGCGCGCCCCGGCGGCAACGTGACCGGCTTCCTGATCTCCACCGGCGCCGAGCTGGACGGCAAGCGGCTCGAGCTGCTGCGCGAGGCCCTGCCGTCGCTGGCCCGCGTGGCGGTGGTCTGGAATCCGCGCAACGACGCCAACCCGCACAAGCTGGCCAGCCTCGAATCACCGGCCCGAGCCCTCGGCGTGCAGCTCGAGAGCGTCCAGGCCCGTGACGTCCAGGACATCGAGCGCGCTCTCGGCGGCGGGGTCCGGCGGCGCGTGGACGCGATGCTGGCCCTGGCCGACGCGTTCCTGTGGAGCCAGCGCGAGCGCATCGTGGCGGTGGCGGCCCGGCACCGGCTGCCCGCGATGTATCCGGAACTGGACTTCAGCGAGTCGGGCGGCCTGATGGCGTACGGGACATCCGTGCCCGACAACTTCCGGCGCGCGGCGGGCTACGTGGACCGGATCCTGAAGGGGGCGAAGCCGGCGGACCTGCCGGTCGAGCAGCCCGCCAAGTTCGAGCTGATGATCAACCTCAAGACCGCCCGCGCCCTCGGCCTGACCGTCCCGCAGTCGCTCCTCGTGCGGGCGGATCGCGTGGTCGAGTGAGCGGCGCCCGCCTAGGAAGCCAAGGCGTTCGCCGGCGGGTGCAGGACGTCGATGGCCCAGCCCACGTCCAGTCGCTCCCCGAGCCAGCCGGGGCACGCCGTCCTCGCGTTCAGCTGGAGGCCGTGCGCGTCGTGACACGCGCGGAGGGCCGCGGTGGGATCCTCCGGGACGGCGCCGGTGGGCGGGACCTCGGGCAACTCGCGGTCATCCGGCCGCCAGAACCGGAGCGCGCCGTCGGGCTCGCGCGCGGCCTTGTAGCCCTCCTCGTAGACCGAGCGGTGATGCCGGCGACAGAGCAGGACGAGGTTCGCCAGCGTGGTCGGGCCGCCCTGCGCCCAGTGGCGCACATGATGGCCCTGCCCGACCCGCACGCGGCAGCCCGGGAAGCGGCAACTCCGATCGCGATGGTGCAGGGCCCGCCGCAGCGCCGGCGGAATCGTCCGCGTCCGGGCGACGATCTCCACCAGCCGCCCCTCGGGATCGTGCCGCATCACCACTCGGCTCGCGTCGCACGCGAGGCGCTGAGACGTTTCCGCGGGAACGTGGCTCCCGTCCTCCAGCACGGATTGGCCTGGCTGCTCCGGGTCCACCAGGACGGCGGCGTTCACGTGGACCACCACCTGGCACCGCTCGCCGGGGGCGCCGGGATGAGATTCTCGCCGCGGCGAGGCGGTCAAGCGCAAAGGCCATATGAGCTCGAAGCCGACTGAGACCTGGGGCTCCGGCGACGCCTACGAGGGGTACGTGGGCCGCTGGAGCCGGAAGGTGGCCGCCGAGCTCCTCCGCTGGCTCGGAGTCGGGCGCGGCCTGGCGTGGGCGGACGTCGGCTGCGGGACGGGCGCCCTGGCCGAGACCATCCTGGCGACGTGCGAGCCTGCGTCGATCGAGGGCGTCGATGCGTCGGAGGGGTTCGTGTCCCACGCGCGGCAGCGGCTGGGCGATCCGCGCGTCCGCTTCGTGAGGGGCGACGCGACGCGCCTGCCGTGGGAGCCGGCCGCCTTCGACGTGACGGTCTCGGGCCTGGTCCTCAACTTCGTCGCCGACCACGAGGCCATGGTGCGCGAGATGACGCGGGTCACGAAGCCCGGCGGCCGGGTGGCCGTGTACGTCTGGGACTACGCGGGCGGCATGCAGATGGTCCGCCACTTCTGGGACGCCGCCGTCGCGGTGAATCCGCACGACGCCAAGCTCGACCAGGCGGACCGGTTCCCGGTCTGCCGGCCCGGGCCCTTGCGCGCCCTGTTCGAGGCTTCCGGGCTCCGGTTGGTGGAGACCCGCGCCCTCGAGATCCCGACCGTCTTCCGGGACTTCGACGACTACTGGAGTCCGTTCCTCGGGCGGCAGGGCTCGGCTCCGACCTATCTGGCCTCGTTGAGCGACGAGGGCCGGGAGAAAATCCGGTCGTTGCTCGAATCACGCCTCGCTCCTCCTCCCGGGCGGCCCATCGAGCTGACGGCACGAGCGTGGGCGGTACAGGGGATCGTGTAAACTGCGCTGAGGCCCGTGATCACGTGCTATCTCCGCTACACGATCGTGGCGGCTGGCCGAGGAGACGCGATGCATCCTGAGCTTTGAGCGGAGCTTCATGCGCCCGGTGTTCGCGGATGACGCCTGAGCACCGCGCCCTGATCGAGCGGATCCGGTTCTCCGCGCAGGTCGTGCGGCGCGCGGTCGAGGCGGCGCCGCGCGCGCGGTTCGATCTGGCGCCCCGGGCCGGGGAGTGGTCGGCGCTGGAGACGCTGACCCACCTGCGCGACGTGGTCGTCCACGTCTATGGGCTCCGCATCCGCCGGCTCTTCTACGAGCACGCGCCCGTCTTCGCCGACTTCGACGAGGAGGGCTACCGCCCGGCCAGCCTGGCGCGCGGGGAGACGATCGAGTACCTGCTGGACACGATCGTGGGCGAGCACGAACAGCTCGCGCGCCTGCTCGAGGTGGTGCCGGACGCCGAGTGGGCGCGGGAGGGGCGCCACCCGCAGTTCGGCGTCATGTCCATCGAGTTCCTGGCCCGGCGGGTGGGCGAGCACGCCGAGGAGCACGCGGCCCAGATCACCGCGGCGGCGCGGGCGTTCTGAGAGGACCCCCTCGCCCTGCCCTCTCCCCCGGAGGGGGAGAGGGGGGGAGATTAGCCCGCGGAGGGAAAGCGGCCCGCTGCGCCGACGTTTGCCGGTGGCTGGCGGCCGAGATCGACGCGCCGCCCCGCGGCAGTCAAGCGAAAAGACAGTGATGGGCGCGCGCCTTGACGGCACGATGGTGCGCGGGGCAGTATCTGCCGAATGCTCCCCGACAATCTCGGCTACCTGTTCGACACCGCGCTGGCCCTCACCCCGTCGAAGCCGGCGGTGTTCCAGGGCGACACCGTCCTCACCTACGCGGAGCTGGACGCCCGCGCCAACCGGGTGGCGAATGCCCTGGCCGCGCTCGGGGTCGCCGCCGGCGGCCGGGTCGCGCTGCTCTTCAACAACGACTTCCGCTTCCTCGAGACGCTCTTCGGCACGATGCGGCTCGGGGCGGTCGCGGTGCCGCTCAACATCAGGATGGGCGACGAGGCGCTCCGCTACGTCGCGGAGGATTCCGAGGCGGGGGTGCTGGTGGCGAGCGCCGGGCTGGCCGAGCGCGGGCGTATGCTGGCCGCGCAGATCCCGGCCATCAAGCACGTGATCGCCGACGGGCCCGCGCTGGACGGCGCGCTGGCCTACGAGAGCGTGCTGGCCGCCGCCTCGCCCACGCTGGCCCGCCGCGCCACCGCCTTCGACGAGACGTGCATGCAGCCCTACACGTCGGGCTCCACCGGCAAGCCGAAGGGCGTGCTGCTGACCCATGGCGGGCAGCTCTGGAACGCCGATATCCTGCGCAAGGCGCTCCTCGCCGACGACACCGAGCGCGCCCTGATCGCGGTGCCGCTCTACCACAAGAACGCGATGGCGGGCGCGGTGAAGCCGTTCCTGCTGTCCGGCGGCTCGCTGGTGATCCTGCCCGGATTCGACGCGCGGGAGGTCATTCGCGCCATCGACCGCTATCAGGTGACGTACCTCACCGGCGTGCCCGCGATGTACAAGATGATCCTCGCCGAGAAGGACGAGCTGGCGCGCCACGACGTCACCAGCGTGCGCTACGCAGTGTGCGGCTCGGCCGAGGTGCCCGAGGAGCTGCTGGACGAGTTCCGCCGCGTCTTCGGCGCCCCCATCGGCGAGAGCTACGGGCTCACCGAGGGTGGCCCGGTGCCGATCGTCAACTCTCGCTGGGGGCTCAAGAAGCGCAACTCGTGCGGGATGGCCTTCCCGGGCTGCGACCTGCGCCTGGTGGACGAGGCCGACCGGGACGTGGGCGTGGACGAGGTCGGCGAGCTGGTGACCCGCAACCCGGGGCTGGCCAAGGGTTACTGGAAGCTGCCCGAGGCCACCGCAAAGAAGTTCCGCGGCGGCTGGCTCTATACCGGCGACCTCATGCGCCGGGACGCCGACGGCTACTACTACTTTGTCGGGCGCCGCGACGACATGATCAACGTGGCCGGCGAGAACGTATACCCCAAGGAAGTGGAGGACATCTTGCTCCAGCACCCGAACCTGCGCGATGCCTGCGTGGTGCCGGCGCCCCACGACGTCAAGGGCGAGGTGCCGATCGCCTTCGTCGTGGCCCGCGAAGCGGGCCGGACTACGGAAGACGACGTCCGTCGCTTCTTCCTCGAGCGCGGAGCGCCGTATGCCCACCCCCGGAAGGTCGTGTTCCTGGACGCCCTGCCGCTCGGCGGCACCGGCAAGGTCGACCGCGCCGGGCTCAAGGCGCGGGCGCGCGAGACCGCGCAGTGAGCGGGCCGGATCTGGCCAATCTCGGCTTCAGCCACTCGCCGTTCATGCGCTTCCTTGGGCTCGAGATCATCGCGGCCGAGAAGGGCCGGGTCGAGGTCCGCCTGCCCTACCGGGAAGAGTTCCTGCGGATCGACGGCTCCGACTGGCTGCACGGCGGGGTGGTCAGCGCGCTGGCCGACATCGCGGGGGACTACGCGGTGATCACCGAGACCGCGCCGGGCGTGCCGACGATCGACATGCGGGTGGACTACCTGAGGCCGGCGCGCCGGGGCGACCTCACCGCGGTCGGCAAGACGGTTCGGGTCGGGAAGACGATCAGCGTCGCCGACGTCGAGATCCGGGACTCCATGGGCACGCTGGTCGCCGTCGGCCGCGCGTGCTACGCTTCGCCGCGACCGCCCAAGGAGACGCCATGAATATCCCGATGCCCCCCGACAACCTGAACGAGATCGGCGTCCTCAAGCGCCGCGAGATCGAGGCGCGGGTCCTGATGCCGGTGCTGGAAGCCCTCGGCGACCAGTACGGCCGCGAGCAGGTCTTCGAGACCGCGCGCAAGGTCATCATCGACGTGGCGCGCGCCCAGGGCAAGGAGCTGGCCCAGCGCGTGGGCGGCGATAGCCTCACGCATTTTGCGGGCGCCTTGGAAGACTGGAAGAAGGGCGACGCCTACCGCATGGACGTGCTCGAGCAGACCGACGAGAAGCTCTCGTTCAACGTCACGCGCTGCCGCTACGCCGAGATGTACCGCGCGATCGGCATCCCCGAGATCGGCGCGCTGCTCTCCTGCAACCGCGACTTCTCGCTGGTCGAGGGCTTCAACCCCGCGGTGAAGCTGACCCGCACCCAGACCGTGATGGAAGGCGCCTCGCACTGCGATTTCCGCTTCGAGCTGCGCCCGAAGGCCGCTCCGCAGAACGCTTCCGCCCGGTAATGCGCGCCGCGGCGATCAGTGCCCACGGAGGCCTCGACCAGGTCCGTCTCCGCACGGACTGGCCCGAGCCCAAGGCCGGCCCCGGCCAGGCGGTGGTCACGGTCAAGGCCTGCGGCCTGAACTACCTCGACATCTTCGTGCTGCAGGGCATGCCCGGCCTGCCGGTCGAGATGCCGCGCATCCCGGGCGGCGACATCGCCGGCATCGTCCACTCGGTGGGCGCCGGCGTCTCGCGGGAGTGGGTGGGCCGGCGCGTGCTGATCGACCCGCACATCAAGCCGGGCGGCGCCCTGGGCGAGCACGCCAACGGCGGGCTCTGCGAGCGCATCGCGATCGAGGCCGAGAACCTGATCCACATGCCCGACGCGGTCACCTTCGAGCAGGCGGCCGCGCTGCCGATCGCCTACGGCACGGCGTATCGGATGTTGATCACCCGCGGGCGGCTGCAGGCCGGCGAGCTGGTGCTGATCCTGGGCGCCAGCGGCGGCGTCGGCACCGGCTGCGTGCAGATCGCCAAGAACCTCAAGGCCCGTGTGATCGCCTGCGCCTCCTCTTCCGAGAAGCTCCGCCGCCTGAAAGAGCTGGGCGCCGATTACGTCATCGACTACTCGAAGGAGGACTTCTCGAAGAGGGCGTGGGAGATCTCGGGCAAGAAGGGCGTTGACGTCCTCGTGAACTACACCGGCGGCGACACCTGGGTCCCGAGCCTCCGTGCGCTCGCCAAGCACGGCCGCCTGCTCACCTGTGGCGCCACCGCCGGCTTCGACCCCAGGACCGACATCCGCTACATCTGGCGCCGCGAGGCCAACATCATCGGCGCCAACGGCTGGGCCCGCGAAGACCTCGAAGCCCTGCTGGTCGAGGTGGAGCAGGGCACCATCAAGCCGATCATCGACCGCGTCTTGCCTCTCGCCGACTCCGCCGAGGCCATGCGCCTGCTCCAGGACCGCGAAGTCTTCGGCAAGGTCATCGTCACTCCGTGACGGTGAACGTCGGCACGCTGGTGGGCCCGGCCCCTCACCCTGCCCTCTCCCCAAAGGGGAGAGGGGGGAACGAGACCCTCTCCCCTCAGGGGAGAGGGCAGGGTGAGGGGTGGTCCAAGCGAACTGCCATCATCGACCTCTGCAACCCCGCCACCCCCCGCGAGATCTCCTACGCAACGCTGGACGCCCAGTGCGACGCAGTAGCTGCCGGCCTGACCGCCCGCGGCCTTGGCCGCGGCGACCGTGTCGGCATCCTGGCCCTCAACCGCACGGAATATGTCGCCGCCCTCTACGGCACGATGCGCGCGGGCGCCATCCCGGTCCCGCTGAATATCAAGCTCCCCGCGGAGGCGTTGGCCTTCATAGCCCGCGACGCCGACCTGAAGCTCCTCTTCATCGACGCCGCGCACAGAGCGGTCTCCCCGCCCGGCGTCCCCACGGTAGACTTCGACGCCGGCTACGCCGACTTCCTGAAGCCCGGCCCGTTCGCGACAGTCGAGCCCGCGCCGGACGACATCTGCCTGCAGCCCTACACCTCCGGCTCCACCGGCCGCCCGAAGGGCGTGCTACTGACCCACGCCGGCCAGGCCTGGCAGATCGACGCGCTCGTCCGTGCCCGCCGCATGACGCCCGACGATCGCGTGCTGGTCGCCGCCCCGCTCTACCACAAGAACGCGCTGGTGTGGACGAAGGTCGGCATGGCCGCCGGCGCCTCGCTCGTCCTGCTGGCCCGGTTCGATCAGCGCCTCTACGTGGAGTCCATCGGCCGGTACCAGGTCACGCGCCTCTCCGGCGTGCCGACCATGTTCCACCTGATCCTGAACGACCCGGCGCTCGCGAAGACCGACAAGATCTCCGTGCGCTTCATCGGCGTGGGCTCCGCCCCCGCCTCCCCCGCGCTCTTCGAGGCGCTCCACCGCGCCTTCCCGAACGCCGCCGCCACCAACGGCTACGGCGTGACCGAGGCCGGCCCGGTGATGTTCGCGGGTCATCCAACTGGTTTACCCAGGCCCGCTACGTCCATCGGCTACCCGCTCGAAGGCTGTGAGATCCGTCTCGACCCCGGGCCCGACGAGGGCGTGCTGCTCACGCGCAATCCGGGCGTGATGGCGGCCTATCACAACCTGCCCGAGGAGACGGCCCGGCGCCTGAAGGACGGCTGGTTCGACACCAGCGACGTCTGCCGGCGCGACGCCGACGGCTTCTACTACTTCGTCGGCCGCACCGACGACATGTTCGTGTGCGGCGGCGAGAACGTCTACCCGGGCGACGTGGAGGGCACGCTGGAGCGTCACCCGGACGTGCTGCAGGCCGCGGTGCTGCCGGTGGACCACGAGCTGAAAGGCCAGGTGCCGGTGGCCTTCGTGGTCGCGCGGCCGGGCGCCGGCCTCAGCGAGCAGGCCGTGAAGGAGTGGGCGCTGGCCCACGGCCCCGCGTACCAGCATCCGCGGCGCGTATTCCTCGTCCCCGAGCTGCCCCTGGCCGGAACCAACAAGATCGATCGCGTAGCGCTCAAGGCGCGCGCGCAAAAGGGAGAGTGACCCATGTTTCTCGATCGCCGGACATTCGTGAAGACGGCCGCCGTCGCGGGCGCCGCCGCGGTGGCCCCCCAGATCCTGGTGCGCACCGCGCGCGGCCAGAGCAAGAACAAGGTGCTCTTCGTGTCGGAGGAGTCGAACCCGAAGGCCATCGCGGTCTACGACAAGATCAACGCGGACTTCAAGAAGGAGACCGGCATCGAGGTGGTGATGGAGTACCCGGGCTTCGCCAACATCGCGAAGCGCGTGGCGACCCTGATCGCGGCCGGCACCCCGCCGGAGATCGTCTGGTACGGCGCCGGGCAGGCCATGAACCTGGCGATGGAGAACCAGCTCGCCGACGTGGCCGACGTCATCAAGGCCACCGGCGGCACCGCCGACAACCTCCGCATGGTCTTCAAGGGCGCGGACCGCTCCGTGCCGACCAGCCAGCAGTTCGTCTACGGCTGGTACCGCAAGGATCTCTACCAGGCGAAGGGGCTGGAGGCCCCCAAGAGCTGGGACGACTACCTGAAGGCGGCCAAGGCGCTGAACAACCCGCCCAGCATGTACGGCTGCATCGTGCCCTCCGCGGAGACCGGCGCTTCGACCCTCCTGCTCGAGACCATGTTCATGAAGAACGACGTGCACTGGTTCGAGTGGAACGCGGGCAAGAAGGAATATGAAGTGGCGCTCGACAAGGGCAGCCAGAAGAAGCGCGCGGTCGAGACCCTCGACTATCTGCACGAGCTGCACAAGTTCTCGCCCGAGGCCAGCACCTACAACTGGGGCGAGCTGATGTCCACCTACTTCACCGAGAAGGCGGCCTCCTCCTGGTACGTGGGCTCGCGCCTGCTCGACCAGGTCATCGCCAATAACCCGAAGATCGCGGACGCCACGGTGCCCTTCGAGCTGCCGAAGAAGGTGACCGACCACTACTACCTCTCGATCCAGGGCTTCCACATCCTCGAGAAGGCGAACGTGGAGGGCGCCAAGAAGTACGTCACGTTCTTCATGAAGCACCCCGACCTCATCAGCTGGTACCACGCGGTGCCGCTGCACATCATCCCGGCCAGCCGCGAGATGCTGCGCTCGACCAAGTACCAGGACCACCCGGTGATCCAGAAGCGGATGGACGTGCTGAAGTTCCTCGACTCGGTCTGGACCAAGGGCGTGCCGCTCTACTACTGGGACGGCAAGGAGCTGAACCAGCACATCGGCCTCTTCCACAACGAGAACCTGGCCGGCTGGATGCTCGCCGCCCGCAATATCAAGGGCATGAAGTCCGACCAAGTCGTCGACGAAGCCGCAGCCCAGGTCCGCAAGAAAATGCGCCGGGCCGGCTAGTGTCCCACCCCGCCCCTCACCCTGCCCTCTCCCCAAAGAGGAGAGGGTTGGAGTGGTGGTATCTCCCTCTCCCCCGTGAAGGGGAGAGGGCAGGGTGAGGGGGCGGCGATAGGATGAGCGCCACCACCGAGCGCCGCGCCTGGATCCTAGGCACCACCGCCCCCGCCCTGATCTTCCTCCTCGTGATCGCGTACCTCCCCATCGCCTACGCGGTCATGCTCAGCTTCTTCAAGAAGACCGCCTTCAACCCCACCATGAAATGGGTCGGCCTGGCCAACTACCGCTACATCCTCGAAGAGCCCGAGCTCTGGAACGCCTTCTGGCGCTCCGTGGTCTTCACGCTGGGCGCCGTCGCCCTCCAGCTCGCATGGGGCCTGGTCTCCGCGCTCCTGCTGAACCGCGCCTTCCGCGGCCTCAACTTCGTGCGCAGCCTCTTCGTCCTGCCGTACCTCCTCCCGTCCATCGTGGTGGCACTCAGCTTCCAGTGGCTGCTCTCGCAGGAGTACGGCGTCGTCAACCAGATCCTGATGCAGACCGGCGTGGTCACGCGGCCGATCAACTTCTTCGGTGGTCTGGCCACCGCTATGTGGGCGGTCATCGGCATGGCGGGGTGGCAGTATGGCTCCTTCGCCACGCTGCTGATCCTGGCCCGGCTGCAGGCCATCAACCCGAAGCTCTACGAGGCCGCCGCCGTCTCCGGCGCCGGCACGCTCCGCGCCTTCTGGGACGTGACGCTGCCCAACCTGCGCACCACCCTGATCGTGATCGCACTGCTGCGCGGCATCTGGATGTTCAACAAGTTCGACTCGATCTGGCTGGTGACCCACGGCGGCCCGCTCAAAGTCACCGAAACCCTACCGCTGTATGCTTATCGCCTGGCCTTCGAGGAGTTCGACTTCGGCCTGGCCGCGGCGGCCTGCAGCGTGATGTTCGTGGTGCTGCTGGTGGGTGCGGTGCTCTACTTCAAGCTGTTCGACCCCACCAAGGAGATCGAGGTGGGGCGGTGAGCCGGCTCCAGGTCTACGGACCGCTCGCCCTGCTGCTGGTGGTGCTGGTGCTCGTGGCCTTCCCGTTCTACTGGATGGTGCTCACGTCCTTCACGCCGAGGGAGGCGCTCTTCAAGCCGCCCTACCGGTTCTTCCGTCTCGACTTCTCGCTGGGCAACTACCGCGAGCTGCTCTTCGCCACCGAGTTCGTCCGCTACTTCGCCAATAGCCTGATCGCGGCGGTGGGCGCCATCGTGCTGAACGTGGTCGCGGCCACCCTGGCCGGCTACGGCCTCACGCGCTTCGCCTTCCCGGGCAAGAAGACCTTCGCCTTCGGCACGCTCTTCTCCTACATGTTCCCGCCCATGCTGATGGCCATCCCGCTCTACATCCTCTTCTCCGCGCTCCAGATGCGGAACACCTACACCGGCCTGATCCTGGCCCACATGGCCATCAGCCTGCCGCTCAACATCTGGCTCATGTGGCAGTACTTCCAGATCGTGCCCGTCTCGCTGGAGGAGGCCGCGTGGACCTCGGGCGCGAGCCGCCTGGCCGCCCTGCGCCAGGTGTGCCTGCCCTCGGCGCGGCCCGGCATCCTGTCGGTGGCCATCTTCTCCTTTGCGCTCTCCTGGAACGACTTCACCTTCGCGTTTCTCCTGCAGACGGACCGGAAGATGTTCACGCTGCCCGTCGGCCTCGCCAACTTCGTGGAGCAGACCGGCGTGCACTGGGGCATGGTGATGGCCGCCGCGGTGCTGGTCTCGGTGCCCACGTTCCTGCTCGTGTTCTTTCTGCAGCGCTACCTGCTGAGCGGCCTGCGGACGGCGGGGTAGGGGATGGCCTTCTCGGTCCGGCTGGAAGGCCTCGACAAGCGGTTTGGCCGCGGCGCCCGCGAGGTGCACGCGGTGCGCGACCTCTCGCTCGAGATCGGCGAGCGCGAGTTCTTCACCTTCGTCGGCCCCTCCGGCTGCGGTAAGACGACGACCTTGCGGATGATCGCCGGCCTCGAGACCCCGACATCCGGCCGCATCTGGTTCGGCGACACGGAGGTCACCGCGCTGCCCCCGCAGAAGCGCGACATCGCCATGGTCTTCCAGGACATCGCCCTGTTCCCCTACATGACGGTGCGCCAGAACATCGGCTACCCGCTGCGCATCGCTGGCCTGCCCCGCGCGAGGGTGGACGAGAAGGTGGAGAAGGTGGCCGCTACGCTCGGCCTCAGCGACAAGCTCGGCCAGAAGCCCGGCCAGCTCTCCGGCGGCCAGCAGCAGCGGGTGGCGATCGGCCGGGCGATCATCAAGGAGCCGAAGGTGCTGCTGATGGACGAGCCGCTCTCGGCGCTGGACGCCAGGCTTCGTGTGGAGATGCGCACCGAGATCCTCCGCCTGCACCGCGAGATCTCCGCCACCATCATCTATGTCACCCACGACCAGGTCGAGGCCATGACCATGTCCACGCGGGTGGCGGTGATGGATCAGGGCCGGACGTTGCAGATCGCGCCGCCGCGGGAGTTGTTCGCGCGGCCGGCGGATGTCACGGTGGCCACCTTTATTGGGACGCCGGCGATGAACATTGTCCCGGCGATGGTGGTGACGACGGAGGCGGGTATCGCCATCGAGTTTCTGGGGCGGCAGTTTCCAGTGGCATCACGACACCACCCGGCGCTGCGGGGGCTGAAGCGGGTGGACGTGGGGATCCGGCCACACGCTGTACGACTGGTGGCGCCGGGGTCGGACCGGATCATGGGGCGTGTGTACCTGCGGGAGCCGTTGGGGTTGGAGGATGAAGTACTGGTGGAGACTGTTCGCGGTACGCGGGTGAAAGCGATCACGGCAGCGGCGGAGGCGTTTCCCGAGGGGGCGGCCGTGGGGCTCGACTTTGTGCCTCGGGATCTGTATCTGTTTCAGACGGAGGCCAAGACTACCCTCTGCTGTGGTATCGATGGCCCGTGAGTACAGTGGACATATGAAGGCCGACCCCGGCCAAAGGCCTAGAAGTAAGATGTCTACGACGGCCACGGAGAGATGGCAGAGAAGCAGCCCGAGTCAATGCGAGAAACAGAGCGACGGCTCCTTCTTGAGCTCGGAGAGCGGTCACGCTGCCCGTTTTGCGGACAGCACGTCAAGCGAGAGGCACGTATTGGTACTGGGGTTAAGAGTTCCGGGGTGTTCTGTAGCCTCAACTGTTTTGCCGAGTACAATGTTCTGGAACTCTCGGACCGCATATCACGGGTACAGACGTATCTTGCAGCAGATACCTGAAATTAAATGTCGCATTGTGACAGACTCGACCCTACACTAGCGAGCGATGGATAGGACAATCCCACTTTTTCCTGAACTTGCTGAGGAATCTGGCGATGCCTCGACGAAAGGTATTTTTCCGTCTCAGATGATTCGGGACCTCGTGAAACGTGAGCACATCCGCTCAAGTGCGTCTGCGCCGATCCACGAATCTCAGATTCAGCCAGCAAGCCTCGACCTAAGATTGGGCCCCGTCGCTTACCGAGTCCGTGCCTCATTCCTGCCCGGGCCCACAGCAAAGGTCTTGCATAAAGTCAGAGATTTCTTGATGAGTGAGATCGACCTGACGCGACCAACTGTCTTTGAGCGCGGTTGCGTCTATATCGTTCCACTTCTGGAGGAGCTAGCACTTCCCTCCGACACCTCCGCGAAGGGCAATCCGAAGAGCACGACTGGACGATTGGATGTGTTCACTCGACTTATCACTGACAACGGCAAGGAGTTCGAGAGGATTCCTGAGGGCTACACTGGTCAGGTGTTTGCGGAGGTCGTGCCAAGGACTTTTGCGATCCGCGTGCAGCAGGGGCTAGCGTTGGGACAGATCCGGTTCGTTCGAGGGAGTGCGGCGTCAGCCGACACGAAACTGAGAAAGTTGGATCGAGAGGAACGGCTAGCATACGAGCCGGACGATAGGCCCTCGAAGGTGAAGATTGATGATGGTCTTCTTGTCTCACTCAACTTGAGGCCTAGCGAAGGGTCGGCTGTAGTCGGCTATCGCGCGAAAAAGAACGCTCCACTGGTCGACCTTGAGAAGATCGATTACTACGATCCGGACGAGTTCTGGGAGCCAGTAAAGGCTCCGGCAAGTGGGGGCATTATTCTCAACCCCGGAGACTTCTACATTCTCGGTTCGCGGGAGAGGCTACGTGTGCCTCCGAATTTCGCAGCCGAGATGGTTGCTATGGATACGTCATTGGGGGAGTTCCGGATCCATTACGCCGGGTTCTTTGACCCGGGATTTGGGTACGGGATGGAGGACTCTAAGGGCACGCCGGCCGTACTTGAGGTCCGAGCTCACGAGGTTCCGTTTGTCATGGAGGATGGGCAGTTGGTAGGCCGCCTAGCCTACAGTCCACTTCTCGCCAAGCCGGACAAATTGTATGGAGCCGAGATCGGCTCTACGTATCAACGCCAAGTTCTGGCTCTGAGCAAGCACTTTAAGCGCTGGTAGAATGTGCCGGGTCGTCAGCGGGATCCGTTCTTCCTGCCCATCACTAGGCGGGTGAGTTCGGAAATTGTTCTCTGGCTGATGTATACGAAGCTTTGAGGTGCTGTTGGGTTGACTTCGGACAGGTCTAGCGGGTTGGGGAGCCTAAACACTCGACCAACCTCGATCGCTACGCCTGTCCGACTTTGCTTGTAGTAGGCTGAGAAGGCGTTGCGAGCGATACCCCCTCGTCGTTTGTAGCGATTCCAAAGGTTCTCTGGAGTGTCTTCACGTAGGCGGGATACTTCGAAGAATCCTAGTATCTGCTTCACCGGGCCGGTCGCGTAGATTACGACGTGGGTGACTGTCTCAGCGAATCGTCTTTTTCTGAACTCGACGCGCTTGCGACCCTCAAGTATCAAGTGCGCGAATTCTGGGTGAAGTGACATCAGGGCCGCGACCCGACTAGTTCCCGAAGCCATTCGGTTCCCTCCTGACGGGTACGAACGATCGAACGCGGGGGTGCCGTGATGAGGCCACGGGAGATGAGCTCCTTTAGGGGAATGGGTCGACTCAATGTCTTGGCATGCCGGAACAGGATTGCGAGTACGGGGCGGGCACACATCCGGTCAATGTCATTGAACGTGTATACGGTTCGCCGACCGACAAAGCGGGCGATTTGCTCGGGGCGAGCGGAAACGAGCGTCTCTTCCCACGATGCCGACACACTGAATAGTTCGATAGTCGGTAGAGCGGTAGAAGAGCAGGATGGTTCCTGGTCTCACCTGCCTTATAGCTGCATTGCAGAGGTATGCCTTGCGAATGCTATTGCCAAACGCCTGTTGGCCTGCCAGGAGGCTTTGCTGTTCCTGTACGTCAGGGAAGAGGAGCTGATGATACTGAGGCCTGATGGGGACGACCATGCAATCTGCTCGCATTGCCTTTAGATGACCGGGACCAAAGCGGATGTGAAACTCTAGATTAGACAAAGTGTCGAATTCGTTGCGCGAGAAAGAGAAGGACTTCGTCAGGATTATTTCGCCATAGGCAGTGACACTGTCGAGTCTCTCGAAACCGAAGTCCTCAAAGAGTCTGACGAGATCGCTGTACTTGTCGAATACGGTGACGTAGGAGACGGGGTAGTCGTTGACAAGAATGTAGGAGAAGACACTCTTTAGTAGAAGTTCCCCAAAGCTGTAGCCTCGGTATCTATCAGAGACCTTGAAACTGCATATCTTCAGCTTCTTACTGTTGTGATCCGTGGAGTTGTGGCTCTCGTGTTTGACAATGCAAAAGGCGGCAATGGAGCCGTCCGACGCGTCGATCACCCATGCAGTGCGGTGCTCTCGGCGACACTTCTGCAGCCAGTTGTCGAAATGGGGGTAGTCGTGTCGAAAGGAAGAGAAGATCGCGTCTGACTCGTCGAGCTGATGGGCGAGTACTTTCCGAACCGCTGGAGGGGGTGATGGGGTTCTGGGGAAAAGGCGTCGCACTGCACCGATCGACTCGGCGAGACTCAGAACACGACCGTCCAGGCCGACACGAGCAGCTGCCTTCAATAGACCTCGGTCCTCGGTGACAAGGAAATCGACGGTATCGCCGTCGATAGCGGCGAGCAACAAGTGATCTACCTCGTCATGGCTCCCTGGTGTAGGCGTGCCCAACGTGACCGAAATCCTGGATGACACCCGGGGAGGAGCAGGCAGCGAGAGATATTTTGCGAGGAGGACTTTGCGAAGGTCTCGACGAGCGACGTTCTTATCCTTCGCTAGCTCGTTAACCGATGCCGGATGGACATAGACTTGGTGAGCGCCCTCCTCAAGTGATCCGAGTAGCGCGACGGCCATAGCTGTGCTTGGTTCAACGTGCGCATGGCCTGTTGGTTCAGCCTGAATCAGGATGTTGGTATCAAAGAGGAATTTCATTCAGTAGGCTGGGTGTGTGCGGCGCGCCAGCGTGTGGCGAGTGCTACTCGACATTCGTGTATTCAGGGAGGGTTATAGAACGAGAGGAGGAAGTTGCTACTCGGCCGGCCATGCGGTTGCACTTTGCCAAGGATTGTCGAGTTCTTCTTTGAAGTCGAGGAACCATTGTTGGTCGGACGGACGTACGATAAAGACTGGGTTCGGTTCTGAGGCTGCGCGCTTCTTGAATGAATAATGCTGAACAACAATGCGTGTGGCGGCCGTGAGGTCATCGCCGTCGATCATTGTTGCACCGAAGGCCAGTGGATCATCGATCACCCGTATTTCGAGGGCGCCACGGGTTCGCCGCCTAAGATCCCGAAATGCCGTGATGCTTGCGAGGATGTGATTGCGTCTCTGTTCTAGTCCATGTTCTTGATATGCGCGACGGTCAGCGATTCTGATTGACGAGTCGGACCTCGGATCGACAACCAACACTCTAAGGCGCCCGCCATTCGTGAGAAAGCCCTCAAGGGGCGTGTAGGCATTCCGAAGGGTTCGATCGAGCGACACGCCGACTAGGAATAGGTCGCGAGCAACCTTGATGCTGTCGATGACGTCTGTCGGGGTTCTGTCCATGAAGATTGAGGGAAGCCCCGATCGATTGGCGTTCAGAGCTCCGACGTCACGCCGAAGGCGGATCATAGAGAACGCAAATGCTGCCAGGGTGGCGGCGAAGAGTGCGAATGTCCAGTTCTGTTCCCAGAGGTCGTAGACGAAGAGGAGGAGCGAGCAGCCCGAGAGTGTAAGGAGATCGGCGTCCTTGTGCGTAACGAACCCGACAATTCGGTGAACAACGCGATCAGCGCCAGTCATTCGAGGCGCCTGGAAGAGGAGGCTGAGGTGGGCGGGTCTTTAGTGCCCGATCCTGAACCAGTTGAATGACGCTCTGCAGTAGCGTGTCGATGGCGTCGACCGCCGCAGAACGAGATTTGTTGGCGATCACGAGGCGGCTCGAGAATTCGAGCATGATATTGACGGGACCGTGTTCTGCAGAGCGGTAGTCAGTTCGAAGCAGCAACCGCAGCTTGCCGCGGGCGTACGCGTATCCAAGCTCCCATGCCGTTCCTGAGTCGACGTCGGCGCCATCGACAAGGCCGATGACTAGGTCCGCGTCATCAATGCCATCAACGCATTGCCGGAAGATGATGTCGGCCGGAGGCCTATCGCCAGTGCTTGTACGGATGTCTTGGGGTAGGAATACCGTGAAGCCATGTTCGGCCAGCCGCTGAGCTACCTGGGAGTTTCGTTGGCGTTCGAAGGGCGAGAAAAGACTGGCAGCGAGGTAGATCCGAAGATCCGAAATCAAAGAGAGATCTCCGATACGGCTCGGAGGTCGGGATATGATTCCTCTGATTGAGCTGCCAGCGCACCAAGCCTCATTCCGAGGGCAACCCCGTCATGAATATCAGCGCCCACGAGCACGCTCCAGAGGATGCCGACGGCGAATGAGTCGCCAGCTCCCACGGGAGAACGAAGGGCGTCAACTTGAACGTGAATGGCTGGGTGCGCCACACTAGCTGTGGCGCCGCGAGTAAAGACCTGTGCGCCGTTTCGGCCGGCCGTGACGATGAGGTGTTGAAGGGAGCGCGAATGGTCGAAGATGTTTGGAGGCGTCAGTCCGGATACTCTAGTCACCTCGGTTACCTCGTGGCGGTTGCCTATGATTATGGTGCAGCGGTCGAGCATCAGAGCGAGGTAAGCGGCGTCTTCTTCCAGACGGATACCGAGGTTGTGTAGGACGGGAACGCCCTCGGCGAGGGACGAGAAGAGCTCTCGGTTGAAGCTCAAGTCGTTCGTCGAGAAGTAGGTTGCCTGGGCGCCAGCAACCAGGACGTGCTGGGATGCGATAGGGTGCCAATCCAACGCGGGGCGATACGCCACCGCCGCTGTAGTGCCCAGGTCGGGACGGACGAAAGCGACATACCGCGTGACGCCCAGGTTGCTGGTGTCCCATTTCACTCCGGATGTGCCCACGCGATTGGCTGATAGGAAGTCGGTGAAGGTTGTCCTTCGATCATCGCCGACGACAGTACATAATTCCGCCCTGATTCCAAGAGCTCCGGCGACTAGAGCGGGGACCACACCTCGACCGCCAAGGCATGAGACGATCTTGTGAGCCGAAGAGACCTGGTCATCGCTCGGGAGGCGCTTCACGAAGAAGGCCGAATCCTCGGTGGCATTTCCCACGAAGGCGACTGGACCGATGGTTCCGAGGGCGGCGCGCACTAGCATCGGGCAGTCGGGACTGGGCCTCTCCGAGTCCGCGTTTGCAATGGGTCCGGAGGGCCGGAGTACGTTACGTCGCACACGTTTGCCCTGGCTGCGAGGGGCGCATCTAAGGTAAGTATGTTCGGTAGGGGATATGCCGGGTCAAGAAAAAGGTGTGCTTACAGCGAGGCGCGGAGGAGCACGCGGAGAGGGTGGCGCGGCTTCGGGCGAACGGTTGCGTTGAACTGCCCCCGTCGTACCCGGAACTAGCCAGAGGACCCGAGTAGGTAGATGGCACGTCCGACCTGGCGGGTCGCCGGATGGATGTTGTAAGTAGGTGCGGTTGCAGATCATCCGCTCCGCTCTGGTCCTTGCCATCTCCCTGTCTTGGCCTGACGGCCGCCCCAGTCTGGCGGGGCTGGATCGGTGCCCAGCCCAAGCTTCAGAGCCACCGGGCTTGCTCCCTCGCGGGAGACGACGCCCAGCTTGCCGAGGATGGCCGACACGTGGCAGTACGCCGTCTTGGGCGAGATGTGCAGGTGGGAACAAACCCTTCCACCACAACACCGCGGTCATCCAGGGCGGCCTTGAGCCCCCACTCTGCTTCCCAACCTCGTCCTCGGCACGTACGTGCTAAAGTCGCCAAGCTGTGCCCGGGAGCCGCACGGCGCAAGGGCGCCAATCCCCCCGGGGCAGGGCACACAGGAGGTACGCGAGCGCGAAGTGGACCTGGAAATCCTGATCGAGAACGTCCTCAACGCGCTCACCGCGGGCATCACGATCGGTTGCATCTACGGTCTGATGTGCATTGGCCTCGGGCTCATCTTCGGCATCATGCGGATCGTCAACTTCGCCCAGGGCGAGCTGCTCATGCTGGGCATGTTCGCCAGCTTCTACCTGGTCAGCGAGGGGCGGGTGCTGTCCGTCCTGGGGCTCTACTGGGGGCCGTTCATCGGCGCGATGCTGGCCGGCCCCATGATCTTCATCGCCGGCGCGCTCCTCCATAGGTTCATCGTCTCCCGCGTGTCCGGCCTGCGCACGGTCGGCTCGCTGGACGAGGGGCATTTCGGGCAGCTCGTCGTCACCCTGGGCATCTCGCTGATCCTCCAGAACGGCGGGCAGATCCTGTTCGGCTCCACACCGGTCGCGGTGCGCACGCCGCTCTCTTCCGAGGCGTTCCTGATCGGCCCCGTGTATCAGGGCGCCACCGTGTTCCTGAACAAGGCCAAGCTGGTGGCCTTCTTCGTGGCCGTCCTGGCCGCCGTCGTGCTCTACCTGACGCTCGAGTACACGCGCCTGGGCAAGGCGCTGCGGGCCGCGGCCGACAATCCGACCGCGGCCACCTACATGGGGATCGACGTGGACCGGTCCTACCGCATCGCCTTCGGGCTGGGGTGCGGCATCACCGCGGTCGCCGGCGGCCTGATGGCCACCTACATCTCCTTCGGGCCCTTCGTCGGCTTCGACTACGTCATCATCATGTACTCGGGCGTGGTGCTGGGCGGCATGGGGAGCATCTTCGGGGCCTTCTGGGGCGGGGTGACGGTGGGCTTCGTCCAGCAGTTCTCGGCGCTGATCCTGCCCCCGCAGCTCCAGAACGCGGCGATCTTCGTCGTGTTCCTGATGATCGTGCTGCTGCGGCCGCAGGGGCTGTTCGGCCGCTCGGCGGAGCGGGCATGAGGCACGGCGCCGGCCCGCTGCTCCGGTGGAACGTGATGGTGCTCGCCGTCGTGGTTGTCGCGTACCTGCTGCTCGCGTTCTTCGTCACCAACAGCTACTACCAGCTCATCCTCACGCTGGTGCCGGTCTGGGCGCTCTTCGGCGTCTCGTGGAACATCCTCTCGGGCTACGGCGGCCAGCTCTCCTTCGGCCACGCCAGCTTCTTCGGCATCGGCGCCTACACGGTCACGCTCGCGGTCGTCTACTGGAGCCTCTCGCCGTGGCTGGGCATCCCGCTCGGCATGGTCCTGGGCGGGGTCGCCGCCATCGCGATCGGGCTCCCCACGTTCCGCCTGCGCGGGCACTACTTCGCCCTGTCGATGCTGGCCTATCCGCTCGCCATCCTCTACGTGATGCAGTACCTGGGCTTCCAGGAAGTCTCGATGCCCATGCACCGCGACAACGCGCTCGCCTTCATGGAGTTCGACGAGCCGCGTATCTACACGCTGATCGCCGTCCTCCTGCTGGTCGGTGGCGTGGTCGTCTCCCTGATCATCGAGAATTCGCGCTTCGGCCTGGCGCTCCTGGCCATCCGGCAGAACGAGCTGGCCGCCGAGGCGGCGGGCATCAACGCGCGTCGCGAGAAGATGCGCTCGCTGGTGGTGTCGGGAATGATGGGGGCGGCGGCCGGCGGCTTCTACGCCCGCGTGCTGCTGGTCGTGACGCCGGATTCCGTGTTCGGCATGCTCGTCTCCGCCCAGGCGGTGGTGGTCACGCTGTTCGGTGGCGTGGCCTCGGTCTGGGGGCCGGTGATCGGCGCCGCCATCCTGATCCCGCTCGCCGAGACCCTGCAGGCGGAGCTGGGCACCTATCTGCCGGGCATCCAGGGTGTGGTCTACGGCGTCGCGATCATCGCGGTCATGCTGCTGTCGCCCGACGGCTTGTTCTGGACCATTCGCGATCGCTGGTTCCGCCGGGAGGCGCCGCAAGCCATCCCGAACCTGGAGCCGGTTCCGCAGCCGGCCCGCCGGCCCTCCGCCCACTCGGCGGGGCCCTTGCTCCAGGTAGAGAAGGTGTCGCGCGCCTTCGGCGGGCTCCGCGCGGTCAGCGAGGTCAGCTTCTCGGTCGCGGAGGGCGAGATCCTCGGCATCATCGGGCCGAACGGCGCAGGCAAGACGACGCTGTTCAACGTGCTGAACGGCGTGCTCGACGCCGACCAGGGCTCGGCCCGGCTCGACGGGCAGCCGATGCTGGGCAAGAAGACCTTCGAGGTCTGCCGCATGGGCGTGGGCCGCACGTTCCAGGTGGTGCGCAGCTTCTCCCGCCTCCCGGTGCTCGACAACGTGATCATCGGCGCCTACGGAGCCGGTCTCTCCGATCGCGAGGCCATCGCCCAGGCGGTGCGGGCGCTCCACCAGGTGGGACTGCAAGACCGGTCGGGCGTGGCCGCCGGCCAGCTAACCAACAAGCAGCTGCGCCTGATGGAGCTGGCCCGCGCCCTGGCCGGCAATCCCCGGCTGCTGCTGCTCGACGAGACGCTGGCCGGTCTCGGCCGCGAGGAGTGCGACGAGGTCCTGGACGTGCTGGGCCGGCTGCGCGTGCAGGGCATGACGATCTGCATCATCGAGCATACAATGCACGCCATGATGCGCCTCGCCGACCGCTTCGTGGTGCTGGACCACGGCCGGGTGCTCGCCACCGGGCCGCCCCGCGTCGTCGTCGAGGACCACTCCGTGATCGAGGCCTACCTCGGCAAGAAATGGCTGGCCCGCCATGGCGCATAGGCGCGGAGACGCGGCGTGCTCGAGGTAAAGAACCTCTCCGTCGCCTACGGCGGTCTGCGCGCCCTCGCGG
Organism: Candidatus Rokuibacteriota bacterium; assembly: GCA_040902305.1. Classification (GTDB taxonomy): domain Bacteria; phylum Methylomirabilota; class Methylomirabilia; order Rokubacteriales; family CSP1-6; genus CAMLFJ01. The sequence continues at coordinate 97,700 of JBBDXN010000040.1, forward strand.
ACGTGACCCTGTCCGTCGCGGAGCGGCAGTTCGTCACGCTGGTGGGTCCGAACGGGGCGGGCAAGTCCACCCTGTTCAAGACGATCAGCGGGATCGTTCCCCCGGTCTCCGGCACGATCTCCTTCGCGGGCGAGAGCCTGCTGGGCCGCCGGCCGTCGGAGCGCGCGCACCTCGGGATCGCGCACGTCCCGGAGGGCCGGCAGGTGTTCAAGACCCTGACCGTCCGGGAGAACCTCGAGATGGGCGCGTACCCGAAGGCCGGGCGCGCGCACTGGACGCAGACGCTCGACCGCATCCACACGCTGTTCCCGATCCTCGCCGAGCGGGCCGGCCAGCTCGCGGGCACGCTGTCGGGCGGCGAGCAGCAGATGCTGGCGATCGGGCGCGGCCTGGCCGGCGCGCCGCGGCTGCTCATGCTGGACGAGCCGTCGATGGGACTGGCGCCCACCGTCGCCGACACGATCTTCGAGCGCATCTCGCAGATCCACCGGGAGGACGGGGTGACGATCCTCCTGGTCGAGCAGCGCGTGGCCGAGGCCCTCGAGCGCTCGGATCACGGCTACGTGCTGGAGACGGGGCACATCGTGCTCGAAGGGCGGTACGAGACGCTGCTGGCCGACGATCGGGTCCGCCGCTCGTATCTCGGCCTGACGGAAGAAGCCTAGATGGACCACCACCACATCACGATCAACGGGAGATGACCGGAATGACGACCCCTCAGCCGTTTGGACGCCGGACCGCCATCAAGATGGGCCTCGCCGCCACCGCCGCCGCTGCGCTGCCGACGCGCCGCGCGCGTGCGCAGAACCCGAAGGAGATCAAGATCGCGCTGGTGGTCCCGCTGTCCGGGCCCTGGGCTCGCCAGGGCATCCTCGAGCAGATGGGGGCCGAGATGGCCATCGAGGACGTGAACAAGGCGGGCGGCGTCAAGGCCCTCGGCGGGGCCAAGCTGAAGCTGGTCCTGTACGACACCGGCGACACCGCGGAGAAGGCCAAGAACGCCGCGCAGCGCCTGGTGGCGCAGGAGCCCGACGTGGTCGGCGGCATCGGCTGCTGGCTGTCGAGCTTCACGCTCGCGGCCACCGAGGTGTCGGAGCGCGCGGAGCTGCCGTGGCTCACCCTGTCCTACTCCGACCTGATCACCAGTCGGGGCTTCAAGTACGTCTTCCAGACCGCGCCGACCGCCGACGCCCAGGCCACCGCGCTGCTGCCCCGGGTCGTGGACCTGGCGAAGGCCGCGACGGGCGCGAAGCCGACGAAGGTGGCGTTCGTCGGCGACAACTCGGCCTCCTCGGTCAGCTTCATGAAGGCCATCCGCGGGCACGTGGCCAAGGACCTGGGCCTCACGATCGTGGCGGACGAGACCTACACGCCGCCGCTGGCCGACGCGACGACGCTGGTGCAGAAGATCCGCTCCGGCCGGCCCGACTTCATCGTGTGCCAGTCCACGAACGTGGGCGACGACAAGCTCCTGCTCGACAAGTTCGCGGAGCGGGGGATCACCCCCTCCACGGTCCCGCTGATCGGCGGCGGCGGCCACTGGACGGTGCCCGAGCTGATGAAGGTGGCCGGCAAGGACCACCTGGAGGGGATGATCGTGGGGCTGGCCAACTGGCCGGGCAAGGCGGTGGCCGACGTCGAGAAGCGCTTCATCGCCAAGACGGGCGAGCCCTGGTTCGGCCACGACTCGATCTTCCCGTACGCGCACGTGATGATCTTCAAGGAGGTTCTCGAGCGCACCGCGTCCGTCGATCGCAAGAAGCTCGGGGCGATGCTCCACAAGATCGAGATCAAGGACGGTCCCGCGAGGTTCTTCCCCGACGGCAAGATCCAGTTCAACGAGGCCGGCCGCCGGGTCGGCGCCGAGCTCTGCATCGTGCAGTGGCAGAAGGGCCGCCCGGTGGCGGTGCATCCGGAGAGCATCGCGATCGCGAAGGCGATCTGGCCGAAGTCGTAGAGTCGTTCCGCCCGGCGGCGTAGACTCGGCTCATGAGCCGGCAAGTGAGCCGTCTGCTCGGGCCGGCCCTGACCGTGGCCGCGCTGTCGGGCTGCGCCCCGGCAGTGCCGGTCGGTGGCGAGGCGGGAGCCGCGGCTCCCGTCAAGCTCGACGTGATCTTCGTCGCGACCGACCTCGAGATCGTGAACGCCATGCTCACGCTGGCCGGCGTCACCCGCGACGACGTCGTGTACGACCTCGGATGCGGCGATGGCCGCATCGTCATCGCGGCCGCCAAGGAGTTTGGAGCACAAGGGGTGGGCGTGGACCTCGACCCCCAGCGCATCCGGGAAGCCCAGGCGAACGCCGCCCGGGCCGGGGTCGCCGACCGCGTGACGTTCCGCGTCGCGGACGTCTTCGACACCGATATCCAGCCCGCGACGGTGGTCACGCTCTTTCTCTCGCCGGAGCTGAACGCGCGGCTGCGGCCGAAGCTCACCAGCCAGCTCAGACCCGGCACCCGCATCGTGTCCCACCGCTACGGCATCGGCGACTGGGTGCCCGAGAAGACGCGCACCGTCGCGGTCTCCGAAACCCGTAACCACGTCTTCCTGTGGCGCGTGCCATGACCCCGGCCGACTCGCTCGATCGAGGCCGAGCGTCCTTTGCGCGGCAGGCCTGGGGCGATGCCTACGCCCAGCTCACGGCCGCGGATCGCGAGGCCGCGCTCGACCCCGAAGACCTCGAGCGGCTCGCGATCGCCGCGCACCTGGTCGGCCGGGACGCGGAGTGCACCGACGTCTGGACGCGCGCGCATCACGCGTTCCTGAGCCGGGGCGCGGCCCCTGGCGCGGCGCGGTGCGCGTTCTGGCTCGGCTTCACCTCGCTGCTCGAGGGCGAGCCGGCGCGCAGCGGCGGCTGGCTCGCGCGGGGCCAGCGGCTGCTCGACGATGGCCGGCACGACTGCGTGGAGCGGGGGTACCTGCTCGTGCTCCAGGCGCTCCGGTGCATGTTCGCGGGTGACAATGCGGCGCTCCACGCGACCTACGATCAGGCGGCCCGGATCGGCGAGCGCTTCGGCGACGCCTCGCTCATGGCCTTCGGTCGCCTCGGCGTCGGCGAGGCCCTCATTAGGTCGGGACGGCCCGCGGAAGGCGTGGCGCTGTTCGACGAGGTCATGATTGCCGTCACCACCGGTGAGGTGTCGCCGATCGGGGTCGGGATCATCTACTGCGCCGTGATCGGAGAATGCCAGCAGCTCTTCGACCTGCGCCGGGCCAAGGAATGGACGAAGGCGCTCGGCCGGTGGTGCGCGTCGCAGCCGGATCTCGTGCCGTATCGCGGCCAGTGCCTGGTGCACCGCGCCGAGATCATGCAGCTGCAGGGGGCCTGGCCGGACGCCATGCGCGAGGCCCGGCAGGCGTGCGAGCGGCTCCCCCAGACCGTCGGACGGCCCTGGGTTGGCGGGGCCTGGTATCTCCAGGCCGAGCTCCACCGGCTGCGCGGCGAGTTCGCGCGGGCCGAGGAGGCTTACCGCGAGGCCAGCCAGTCGGGGCGGGAGTCCCAGCCCGGCGTCGCCCAGCTACGGCTGGCGCAGGGCAAGACCGCGGCCGCCGCCGCGGCGATCCGCCGGGTGATGGACGAGACCCGCGATCAGGCCACGCGATCCAAGCTCCTGGGCGCGTACGTCGAGATCATGCTGGCCGCGAACGACGTGCCGGCGGCCCGAGCGGGCGCCGACGAGCTGGCCGGGATCGCCGCGCAGCTCGAGGCGCCGCTGCTGCGCGCGATGGCCGCCCAGGCCACGGGAGCCGTCCTCCTCGCCGAGGGCGACGGCCGGGCGGCGCTCACCGCGCTGCGCGGGGCCTGGTCGGCCTGGCAGGGGATCGAGGCGCCCTACGAGGCCGCGCGGGTCCGGGTGTTCATCGCGCTCGCCTGCCGGGCGCTCGGCGACGACGATACCGCGGAGATGGAGCTCGACACGGCGCGCTGGGTCTTCCGGCAGCTCGGGGCCGCCCCGGACGTGGCGCGGGTGGAGGCGCTGTCCCGGGCCGGAGCCGCCCGCACCCCGGGCGGCTTGACCGCTCGAGAAGTCGAGGTGCTCCGTCTCGTCGCGGAGGGCAAGACCAACCGGGAGATCGCGAAGTCGCTGGTCCTCAGCGACCACACGGTCCGCCGCCACCTGCAGAACATCTTCAACAAGATCGGGGTGTCGTCGCGCGCCGGCGCGACCGCGTTCGCGTTCCAGCGCGACCTGCTCTGACCGCCGCGTGGTACGAACGTACCACGCCCTCGGCCGCCGCAATTTGGCTCGAACGGGCGATGCAAGCTTCCGCGAGCGCTGCCTATGCTGTCTCCTGAAGCATCAAACCGAAAGGAGACGCACCATGGCGACCACTACTGATCCAAAGCTGACCCGATACCCGTCGGTGCTCGACGCCGTTCGCGGCCTGGCTCCGAAGATCGCCGCCCGTGCCGCCGAGATCGAAGCGGCGCGGCGATTGCCCCCCGACCTCATTCGGGATCTGACCGCGGCTGGCTGTTTCCGCATGCTGGTGCCTCGCAGCCACGGTGGCGGCGGTTTCGACCTGGCGAGCGCGATGGGCGTGATCGAGGAGCTGAGCCGGGCGGACGCGTCGGTGGCCTGGACGACGATGAACCTGGCGGGCGGGTGGATCAATCTGGGCACCATTCCCCGGGCGACGTTCGACGCCCTCTACGCCGACGGTCCCGACGTCATCATCGGCGGCGTCTTCAGTCCGGCCGGGACGGCCGTGCCCGTGAAGGGGGGATACCGGGTGAGCGGCCGGTGGGCGTTCGCCAGCGGGTGCGAGGACAGCCACTGGTTGTTCGGCAACTGCATGGAGGACAACGGCGGCGCCCCCCAGCTGCGCACGGTGCTGTTCTCACCCGAGCAGATCAAGATCGAGGACACCTGGTCGGTCTCGGGGTTGTGCGGTACCGGCAGCCATCATCTGAGTGCCAAAGACGTGTTCGTCCGGGCCGAGCGGACGTGCCTGCCCTTCGCGGATCCGCCGTGCCTGGACGAGCCGCTGCTGCGGATGGCCATGCCGCCGATCTTCGCCTTCGGGGTCGCCAGCGTCGCGGTCGGGATCGCGCAGGGCGCGCTGGAGGACATTCTGACCCTCTCCGCCACCAAGGTGCCCTTGCTCGCGCACACCTCGCTGGCCACGAACCCGCTGTTCCAGCACCAGCTCGGCGCCGCCGACGCGAAGCTACGCGCGGCCCGCGGACTGCTGTATGCCGACGCCGCGGCCGCGTGGGGGACGGCGGTGGCCGGTGCTGCGTTCACGCCCGAGCACCGGGCCCGGATGCGCTCGGCGATCACCTGGGCTGCGACGACCGCGGCTTCGGTCGTCGACATGGCCTACCACGCGGGGGGTGGGAGCTCGATCTACGACGCCAACCCGCTCCAGCGCCGCTTCCGCGATGTCCACGCGATTACCCAGCATTTCCTGGTCAAGCTCGACACGCTCACCACCGCGGGGGCGGTGCTCGCGGGCGCTGAAGCGGACCTGACCGTGTTCTGAGCGGCGGTGAGACGGCGAGGCAAGTAGAGGGTGCCGGCCGCGCCCTTGCGCTTGGTCGCGGCCACCACTACTTGACAAGCACGGCCCGCCCACCCAGTATCGCCGTGCACGCGCCCCATGGCCTCGCCTTCGCCCGTGCCCCACGCCACCGACACCGCCGAGATCGGGCGCACCGGCTTGCGCGTCTCGCGGCTGGGGCTGGGCGGCGTGGCGCTCTCCGGCGCGCCGCCCGCCACTGACCCGCAGCGCCCCACGCCGGAAGACGAGGGTGTGGCGCTCATCCGGCGGAGCCTCGCTCTCGGGCTCACCTACCTCGACACCGCGCCGATGTACGGGGTCGGCCAGAGCGAGGCGCGCTACGGTCGGGCGCTGCGCGGAGTGCCACGGGACGACTTCGTGCTGTCGACCAAGGTGGGGCGCGTGCTGCGGCCCGGCGCGCCCGGTGAGCAACCGACCTGGGCCTTCGATTTCAGTGCGGCCGGGGTGCGCGCCTCGTTCGAGTCCTCACTGGAGCGCCTGGGGCTCGAGCGCGTGGACATCCTCTTCGTTCACGATCCGGACGATCACCACGCCCAGGCCGTGGCGGAGGCGTTCCCCGTCCTGATGGAGCTGCGCGCGCAGGGGCGGGTGAAGGCCATCGGCGCCGGAATGAACCAGTGGCAGATGGAGCTGGACTTCGCGCGGCGCGGCTTCTGTGACTGCGTCCTGCTCGCCGGGCGCTACACATTGCTCGACCAGAGCGCGCTGCCGGAGTTCCTGCCCTACTGCCTGGAACACGGGATCGCGGTGGTTGCGGGCGGCCCCTACAACAGCGGGATCCTCGCGGTGGGCCCACGCGAGGGCGCGACGTACAACTACCGTCCGGTTGACCCGGCGATGATGGACAAGGCCCGGCGCATCGCCGCCGTGTGTGCGCGCCACGAGGTGGACCTGCGCGCGGCCGCGCTCCAGTTCGTGCTTGCCCATCCGGCCATCGTCTCGGTGATCCCCGGCGCGCGCTCGATCGCCGAGGTCGAGGAGAACGTGGCCCTGCTCGAGCGCCCGATCCCGGCCGGGCTGTGGGCAGACCTCAAGGACGCCGGGCTCCTCGATCACGCCGCGCCCACGCCTGGCTCCAAGCCCTAGCCCCTCTTGCCCGCCGTGCCATGCTGGACGTAGGAGGAGAGCGATGAGGATGCGACAGCTGGCTTTCGGCTTGATCGCGATGACGGCGGCCGCGTGTGCTCCCGCGCTGCCGCCCAACCGCGTGGCGGTGAACGACTTCCAGCGCCTGGCCGGGACCTACACGGGAACCATGAACGAGGCAAGCGAGCTCAACCGCTCGGTCCGGCTCGTGCTGGCGCCCAACGGATCGTTCGATCTCGCCGTCGGCGACCCCAAGGGCTTCCGGACGACCGGGACGATGGCGCTGGTCTCGGATGGCTCCCTCACGTATCAGTACAACGAGATGGTGGGCCAAGGGCGGGTCGCCACCGGCCAGGGGTGGGTCTACGAGGGAGACGGGCGGCGCGCGATCGTCCTGCAGCGCAGTGACGGCTCGACGAAGACGACGGTGGCCAAGACGCTGCCCTGACCGCCTCTCCGAGCCGGGCGCCGCCGGGGCGGTCGCGGAAGGACCGAGGATCGACGGTGCGGCCCCGGTCTCGCGTAGCTCGCGCTCGATCAAGACCAGAACGCTACACTGATCTTCCTCCGGCCGGAGGCGAGGGAAGGGAGCGGTGCGGGTACCGGCCGGTCCGTGGACCGACCAGACCCAGGACCAGTCGCGATGGAACGCAAGCGCGTCGTCGTCATCGGGGGCGGGCTGTCCGGGCTGACCGCCAGCTACGATCTGGCGCGAGCCGGGCATCATGTCGTGCTGCTCGAGGCGGCTCCGGATTTCGGCGGCCTGGCCAGCTCCTTCCGCCTCGAGGGCCACCCGATCGAGCGCTTCTACCACTTCATTTGCCGTTCCGATCGCGATCTCCTGACTCTCGTCGACGAGCTTGGTCTCGGCGGAAAGCTGCACTGGCGGAAAACACACACCGCCTTCTACTATAACGGCCGGTACTACCCGTTCGGATCGCCTCTCGACCTCCTCAGGTTCTCGGCGGTGCCGTGGTCGCAGCGCATCAGGTTCGGGCTGCACGTCGCCCGCTCGCGTTACCGCTCGCAGTGGCGCCGGCTGGACCGGATCCCCGCCAAGCAGTGGCTGATCGAAAGCATCGGGGAGCAGGCGTACCAGGTGATCTGGCACCCCCTGCTGAAGGTGAAGTTCGGTGACTACCACGACCAGATCTCCGCCGCCTGGGTCTGGCACCGTATCTGGCGCGTCGCCTCCTCGCGCCGCAGCATGCTCGACCGGCAGATGTTCGGTTGCCTCGAGTCCGGCACCGCAACCCTCGTCGACCCGCTCGTCGCGTGGTTGCGGGCGCGGCCGAACGTCGAGCTGCGGACCGGCGTGCGCGTTCGCCCTATCGAGGCCCACGACGGACGCGTGACGGAGGTCCACGCCGGCGATACGTGCACCCCGTGCGACGCGGTGATCTCCACGGTGGCGCTGCCCACCCTGGATCGCATCGTCCCGAACCAGTCCGATCCCTACTTCGAACGGGTGCGGCAGGTGAAGTACATCGGAATCGTCTGCATGCTGCTGAGCCTGAGGCGGCCCTTCAGTCGTAACTTCTGGACCAACATCAACGATCCGCGCATCAGCTTCAACGGCATCATCGAGCAGAGCTCTCTTAACCGGAACCTGCAGCGGGCCGGCCTCAATGTCGTCTATGTTCCGTTCTACCTGCCGACCACCGAGCCCCGCTATCGCGCCGCCGACCAGGACCTCTTCACCGAGTACACCGCCATGCTGAAGCTCATGAATCCCGACTTCTCCGAGAGCTGGGTCAAGGAGTATCATGTCTTTCGCACGCCGCATGCCCAGCCCGTCTTCACCCGCAACTTCGTCGATCTCATGCCCAGCCACCGGACTCCGATCCGGGGTCTCTACGTCACCGACTCCACTCAGTTCTACCCGGAGGACCGCACGATCAGCCAGGCGATCCGCCAGGGTCGTACCGCGGCGGCCATGATCATGGCCGATTTCGACGCTCGCCCCTCGATGACTCGTTCATGAGCCCAGGCCGGGCCTCATGACCCTGGTGGCGGCCATCTGTGTCGTGTGCGGTGGGGAGAACGTAGATCCCGTGTACCCCGGCACCATCGCGCCCGCCGAGTTGCGCGACCCGGCCGTCTACTTCTCGTCGTCCCGGCTAGTGACCGGCTATCTCCCCGTCGTGCGGTGCGCCCGATGTGGGCTCCTGATGACCAGCCCTCGGGACGACGACGCGACGCTCGGCCGCATCTATGCGGAGCTGGCGGATCACTCCTCCGAGGTTGAAGACGGGGCGCGAAGCCGAACCGTGGCGGACCGACTCGCGCTGGTGGGGAGCTACCGGCGGCTCCCGGGGCGTCTCCTAGACGTCGGGTGCGGTACCGGGGTCTTCGTCTGCGCGGCCCAAGACGGAGGCTGGGAGGCTACCGGCGTCGACGCCTCGGCCTGGGCAGTGGCGATGGGCGGGCAACGGTGCCCGCGGGCACGCTTCCGGGCCGGTCTGCTCTCGGAGATCGACTTCCCGGCCGGAAGCTTCGATGTGGTCACGCTGTGGGACGTCCTGGAGCACGTGCCGAGGCCCGTCGAGACTCTCGAGAAAATCCGGAGCTGGCTCGCCCTCGACGGCTGGCTCTTTCTGAGCTTGCCGAACGCCGAAAGCCGCATCGCCCGGCTGATGGGCAAGCGCTGGGTCCTGCTCCTGCGCGAGCACCTTTGGTATTTCTCGCCGGCCACGATCGCGGCCCTGCTGTCGCGGACCGGCTTCATGCTCGACAGCGTGCGTCCGAAGCTCGTCCCTTTCTCCCTCGCGCACATCCTGGACCGTCTTGCTCAGTACCCGGGAGCGGCCGGGACGATTGCCGGCCGCCTCCCCGCAATCGGGGTCCTTCGACGCATCGCGGTGCGCGTCCCCATCGGCGAGATGTACGTGGTCGCTCGACGCACCCGCGGGCAAGGCAGAGAGGCCTCGAGGACTGCACGAAGCGCCGACGAAATGCGTGACGCGTTTACCCGGTGACCCTCTTGAGTAGTATATGAGGGCTATCCGGGCGGCGGTTGGGGGACGTGGTGGCCGCGTCGTGGCACTGCTGGCGGTGATCGCCCTGGCCACCGGCCTGCGCGTGGCGCTCCTCGACCGACAAGGTCTCTGGGCCGACGAAGTCTTCTCGCTTGCTATCGCCACCGGACACAGCCTCGAGCACCCCGCCGCGGAAGCAGACCCGGCCCAGGGCGACTATGTCGAAGCACCCACGCCGTTGCCGGCGTCCGCCTTCAGGCGTTACCTGGAGCACGAGGACCCCCCGGCTGGGTTCCGTCGCGTGGTCCGTGCCGTTCGTCTCTCGGACACGAGCCCACCGCTCTACTACGTGCTGCTGGATGGCTGGACTCGCTGGGCAGGTGTGAGCGACTCCGCCCTCCGGCTCTTCTCCGTCCTGTGGGCTCTGGCGTCGATGCCGGTTCTGTGGCTGATCGCACGACGGGTCGGCGGCGAGGCGGCCGCTCTCCCGGCGGTCGTGCTCTTCGCGGTCTGCCCCCTGGGACTCTACTATTCCGCCGAGGGCCGGATGTACTCGCTCGTTCTGTTCCTCGTGGTGAGCATGGTCGCGTTGACCCTCGCCCTGGGGACCGGGGACGCGACGCCCTGGCGGGTCGGAGCCTGGAGTGCGGTGAGTGCGGCTGCGCTCCTGACCCACTACTTCTGCGGTTTCGTCTGGGTTGCCTGTCTCGCCTGGCTGGCGATGATGCCCACGCGGATCCGATGGACCTGGATCGCCGGCGGTGTCGTCCTGACCGGCCTGCTCGTGTTGCCCTGGTACATGGTGCTGCCGGAGTCGCTCGGCCGATGGCGGGTGACCTGGTACTGGCTCAACACCCCGGTCGACTTCCGCCGTGCGCTCGCCGCCCCCTTCCGGCTGTCGTGGAGCTTCCTCTCAGGTCAGGGGTTCTGGGTCAGCTCGGTCCGCTCCGAGTGGCTCGCCGCTTTCGCGTTCGGGGCAGTGGCGGTAGCGCTCGGGCTCGCGTTCCGGCGCCGGCTCTTCTCGGGCGAGCGTGGTCTCGTATGGCTCTGGGTTGCCGCTGCATGCACGGGGCCGATCGTGTTCGACCTCATGAGAGGAACGAACACGGCCGCGATCCCGCGCTACGCTCTGGCCGGCCTTCCCGGCATCCTCGTCCTTGCCGCGATCGGCTTGAGCCGGCTCCGGCCCGCCGTGCGCGTCGTGGTGCTGCTGGTGATCCTGCTCGCGTGGAGCTCGGGGGTCCGCGCGATTCTCCGCCTTCCTTCCCGTCAGTTCGAGCCCTATCGGGAAGTTGCCGCGGCTCTGGACGCCACCATCACCCCCGACGATCTCGTGCTGGTGCATTCGATCCCGTCGGGGGTGCTCGGGATCGCCCGCTACGTGAACGGAGCCACGATGGTGGCGTCGTGGGTCGGACAGCTCGGCCAGCGGCGGGTGCCGGCCGATGCCGAGGCCCTCACCGAGGGCCGCGCCAAGGTCATCGTCGTCAGGATCCACGAGGTCGGCGAGCCGGCCCCGCAGGAGTCGTGGTTGCGGGTCCACGCGAGGCTGATCGCCGAGAGTCGACGAGAGGCCGCCCGGCTCAGTTCGTTCCAGCCTCGATCGGGCGAGCGCTTCGTCTGGGGGCCGTTGCGTCGGAACGGACCGGAGGCCGGCGGCCGGTGAGCGACGCGCGTCAGACCGCCGGCGGATCGTCCCGGCGCCGCCGGGCGGCCTGCCGTTCATAGGCCAGCTGGGCCACCAGCAAGTCGAGGACGTAGTCCATGATCCGGGTCACCGCGAAGATGGATCCGATCGACCAGAAGAACGACATGGCCACGAAGCGGGACCAATGCTCATAGGTTTCCCCGGTCCGGAGCAGCTCGAGAAAGCTCGCGAGGACAAGGGCCCCGCCCGCGAGGAAGCACACCCCCGGGACGAGCCAGAATAGTCGGCTCGTCAGGAGCCGACTCCGGATCTCGGCGAGCGCTCGCCGGCCGGCCACGCGATCTTGACGACCTTCGCGGTGAGGTAGCTGGCGCACAGCAAGAGCGCGGCGATCGTCCCGAGAACGTGGCTGACCAGGAAGCGGTAGATCATCCACTCCTGCACGCGGTGGTGCTCCAGATAGTACCGGATGGGTCCCATCATCCATGCGCTGGCCACCACGAGGGCCACCAGGCCTATGAGGGCAAGCGGACGCGAGGCGCGGTAGAGGAAGGCCGCCTCGAGGATGACCCGCAGGAAGAGCACGGTGTCCCGGCCCAGCCGGAGCTTCGATTCTCCCTCCCGCTCGTGGTACGGCATGTCGATCTCGACGATCTTCACCGCGGTCCCGAGCACGGCCCGCGCCGTCATCGCCGGCGTGAAGCTGAGGCCGTCGGGGAGGGGCAGAAGCCGTCCCAGGCTGGCGCGTCGAACGACCCGCATGCCGCTCGCGGTGTCGCGCACGCGGGACGAGGACAGGGCGCGAAGCAGCGTGGCGAAGCCCCGGTTGCCGACCCGGCGAACGAGCGGCATCTTGCTGGCCTGATTCAGCCGGGAGCCCAGCACCACGTCGGCCTGCTCGCTCGCGAGGGTCCGGCAGAGGTCGGCAAAGAACCGGGGATCGCAGGTGCCGTCGGCGTCGAGGAACCCGAGCAGATCCGCGTCGGACTGCCGCCAGGCCTCCTTGATGGCGGCGCCGTATCCCCGGTTCTTCTCGAACACGATGAGCTTGACGGAGTCGGCGTAGCGGCGGGCGCGCTCGACGGTGCGGTCCGTCGAGCCGTCGCTCACCACGGTGATGTCGACGGTCGTCACGGGCGAGCCCGCGATGATCTGGGCGCCGGCCTCCAGCGATCGCCGGATGATGCTCTCGATGCTCTGTTCCTCGTTCAGCGCGGGAATGACGATCAGGAGCTTCATGGGCGGTTTCGGGTCGGCTCCGGGCGTCGCTCGTAGATCTCGAGCCTCCCGGAGGGGTTCGAATACACCAGCAGCCACCGCTCGGGAGAGCTCGCTAGGAGGGGCAAGGCGTAGTCCCGGGTGATGGGCGGCCAGGCGCCGTCCACGACCACGAAGCGGACCGGAACCGAGTCGAGGAGCGCCTGGGCGCGAGCCGGGTCGGTCTCGAACGGGGGCATCACCGCCTTCAGGCCGGTGAGCAGGTACACCCACTGCGGCATCGATGCGGCGACCACGTCGCCGGGCCCGGCCCGGCGGCCGAGCCAGTCGAGCCCGGACTCGAGCGCCTGGTGGTGCTCGTCGTAGAAGAACAGGCGTTGCGCGGCCACATGCCCGCCACGGTCTCGCAGGGTTGCCGGGTAGCGATACTGCACGTACATCCGGGTCAGCACGAGTGCTTCTACCGCGAGGACGGCGACCACGACGGCGATCCGGCCGGCGTGGCTCACCCGCCGCAGGGGGGCCGGCAAACGCTCGCTCCAGGCCGCAAGCGTCATCGCGCCGCGAGCCAGCGCCAGCGCGAGGAACGGCGTCACCGGCGCCCAGTATCGCTCCCACTGTCCCCGCCATGGCCAGGGAGTGAGACAGATGCCCGCGGCGGTCAGCAGGACGTACAGGCCGATCAGCCGAGCCTCGCGAGTGAGCAGGCTCCAGACGCCGACCAGGACGACAAGCCCGATCACGATGGGCAGATACAGGACGACCCGCCACGGGACGACTCGGCCGATGATCGGGATCTCCTTGATGCGTTCCCAGGAGTAGGCCCTCGCGGTCACGGCCGTGCCCAGGCTCTTCGGCATGTGCGCGAGGTTGACCAGCCAGCGGTGGGCGACCTCGGGGACGGAGGCCTTTCCCCCGTCCGGCTTGAACGGATCGTGCAGCGACACGTTCCGAGCGTAGCTCACGTTGTAGAAGAGGTAGTCGGCTCGCTGGTAGGCATACGCGGGCTGCGTGTAGTCGGGGCTCCGCTCGACGTGGGCGATGTAGGCGTTCCAGCCGAGGATCGGGACGAGGGCAACCACCGCTCGGATGGCCGCGGTCCGGAACCGTCTCCCGAGGATCGCGTCCAGCACCCAGGCCCCCAGCAGGGCGATGCCCATGGTCCGCAAGAGATACGCGGCCACCGCGCAGGCGCCGGCCGCCGTCGACCGGATCGGTCCGGTCTGCCGGCCCGCCAGGAGCACGAAGAGCGTCGTGGCCAGCGCGAACGGGAGCTCGGCGAAGCAGAGATCCGAGATGAAGCTCGTCTGTGGGTGCAGGAGCACGACGACGGCGGCCAGGAATGCCCAGGGGAGGGGTAGATATCGCCGGAGCACCGCATACGCCGCGAAGATGTACGTCGTGAAGATCAGGAAGTACGAGAGCCGCATCCATCGGCCGACGACGACGAAGTCGCTGGATCCAACGAGCCACTGATGGAACGCGACGATGAGAGGGAGAAGCGGCGGGTATTGATTCGCCTCGATGTCCCCAGGCTCGTTCAGGAGTCGGTATCCCTTCCCCTCTGCGATCGCGGTGCCGAGCACGTAGTAGACTCCGCCGTCCCAGCGGAAATCCAGAGGGCCGACCGCCCGCGGAGCCCAGAGGGCGATGATCATCGCCGCGAGGATCACGGCGGCGATGACGTCGGGCTTGGACCGCAGTACCAGACCCACAGGCCTCACCGCGCGGTGAATCCAGTCAAGAGCGGAGGACGCATCACGTTCTCTGCTTGGTGGGGCGCCGAAGCGCTGCACGAAGCCGGGCGCGCAGGCCCGAGGGGAGCCACAGCACCACGAGATACGGCAGCACGATGTGGGGGCGACCACTCCGGAGCACATACCGCATGAGAAAGTGGTTGGCGAGCCGGCGGTGGCCTCGCTCGCCCATGTCGTAAGCGTCCCGCGCAGTCTCACGAGCCAGCTCGCTGATGAGACGGGCCGCCCGCCGCCGGTCCCCGCCGGCGATGGCGCGGAAGATCGCCGGTTTATCCTCCACCCAGCTGAAGGCGCGGGTGGGTTCGGGGCCGGACAATCCCGCGGGGTTGATCCGGTAGCGCACCAGCCTTTCCCTGGCGAAGGTGAATGGCCAATGGGCAGCAATGCGCAGGTAGAGCTCGTAGTCGGCGCTCACCCGAAACCGGGGGTCCCAGGTCCCGACTTTCCCGAGCACCGCAGCGGGAATCATCACCTGCGAGGGAGTCGAGATGATGCTGAACTTGCCGTCCAGCAGCATATCGAAGCAGCGAGCAGTGAAGAAACGTGCGTCCGATGTCTGCAACAGGCGGACGAGGCTGGCCCGGTACAGCGTCTCCTGGGTGATGCCCGCCGACGAGAAGGCGGTGCCATCGACGGCCACGAGGCCCGACTGCGGATTGCCGCGGGCGGCCTCGACTTGGACCTCCAGCTTCTCGGGCGCCCAGAGATCATCGCCGTCGAGGAAGGCCACCAGGGCCCCGTGGGCTCGCTGGAGACCTGCATTGCGAGCACGGGATGGACCGGCGTTGTCCTGATGGATTACCGTGATGCGATCGCCGTAGGCGGCACAGGCGTGCAGCGTGTCGTCGGTGGAGCCGTCATCCACCGCGATGACCTCGACAGGATGGTAGGTCTGGGCGAGGACACCGTCGAGCGCCGAAGCGACGAACTCCGCCTGGTTGTAGAACGTGACGACCACGCTTACGAGCGGACGAGCGACCACGCTCACCGGGCTGCCTCCTCTATTGCGCTCTCCGGTGACTGATCAGGACTGAGCCAGATTTGAGCGCGAAACCCCGAGGGCGAATCGAGAGCTACGTCGTCGCGAATGCTGCCACCGCGTATCGACTATACCATCGCCCAACCGGCTAGAATCTTCTGTCGACGGCGGCAAGGTGCTGCGGCCTTTGTCTCGGGAAGTGACGCTCAGCCACCGGGAGCATCTGTGGTCGCGGGCGCAGTTCCGCAAGGAGGTCGCGAAGGAAGTCATCGCCTGCTCGCCGCAGGTGGCGGGCGCGCTCGGCATCTTCGACTGCTCGGGGGTGTCCGACGGCTCGGCCGCCGCCATCATCGTGCGGGCCGAGGACGCCTACAAGTACACCGACAAGCCGCTCTTCGTGAAGGCGCTGTCGTTCATCGCGGGGCCGGCCACCGGCCCGATCGATCCCGACTACGACTACACGACGTTCCCCGAGGTGGTGGCCGCTTCCGGGCTGCGCATGCTGTTCGGGGCGTGGCTGCAGCTCCGCGGGGAGGCAGGGAAGCGGCAGATCGCCAGCGTGGCGCGCGGGCGGAAGCTCGCGCTGACGCACAACCTGGGCGGGGCGCCGGGGGAGTGCGTGTCGTTCGTGTCGGTGGTGGGGTCCGAGCGGAGCTGAGGCGGGGCCCCTCACCCTGCCCTCTCCCCGGAGGGGAGAGGGTGGGAGGGACGCTACGGCGCGGCCGGCGGCGTCCCCGCCGACTTGCGGATGTCGAGCATCTCGGGCAGTCCGCGGCCGGTGTGCTCGAAGAGCTGCACGCGGGTGAGATGATTCATGTCGACGACGATCTCCCGGATGCGCTCGGCGGCGGCGTGGATCTGGGTGATGCGGTTCCGGGCCTCCGGGGCCAGGCTCGGATCGTCCTGGAGGATGGCCAGGCGTCCCAGGACCAGCGTCAGCGGGTTGTTGATCTCGTGGGCGGCCGCGTTGGCGAGCCGGGCGATGCTGCGCAGCTCATCGGCGGTCTTCTGCTCGGTGATGTCGATGAGAGTCGCTTCGAAGTCGGCACGGGGTGGACCCGAGCCGCGAATCACGTTCACGAGCACCCAGATGAGCCGCCCGTCGCGACGGCGAAACTGGACCTCGACGTTGACGGCGGCTCCCTCCGCCTTGACCCGCTCGAGGAGCTGCTCGCGCTCTTTCGGCTGGGCGTAGAACTCGCCGACGTTCGCGGCCAGCACGTGGGCCGGGCGCTCGAAGCCGAGGATCCGGGCGAAGGCCTCGTTGCAGGCCACGATGCGCCCGTCCGCCAGGGTCAGGGACATCCCGGCCGGGTTGCGCTCGAACATGGTGCGGTAGCGCTGCTCCGACTCCCGCAGCTCCGCGGTCCGGGTCTGCAGGAGCGCCATGGCCTCGCCCAGGGCCCCACTCACCCCCGCGAGCGCGGCGAGCCGGAACTCCGGCAGCTCCGGCACCGTCTCGCCTCGGCCGAAGGCCTTGAACGCGCTCGTCAGCCGGCCCAGGTTGCGGCTGAACCGTCGCCCGCCCAGGTGAGCGAGACCAAGCGAGAGCGCGAAGGCGCCGACGGCGCCCACGGACAGGAGCCAGAGCGACCGCCGGAGCGGGCCCTCGAGCTGCTCGCTCGGGCCCGCGATCCCCACCGTGAACGGAGACCGCGGGGCGCGGCTGAAGGCGGTGTAGGCGGTCGATCCCTCGATCGTGGGACCGGTGAACACCGCCTCCTCGCGCTCGCGGGCGCGCGAGACGAAGCCGGCGGGCGCGGGCGTGCCCACCCGCTGCTCCTGCCCCTGGGTCGTGGCCACCACGATGCCGTTGCGATCCACGATGGTCCCGACGGTCCCGTCGGCGAGATGGGCCGCGGCCAGCACCGACGCGAAGCTCTCCGGCGTCATGACCGCGACCAGGACGTGGCGGATCTGTGCGTCATGGAGCTGCGGCAGCGTGACCGCGATCGCCCGGCGGCCCGTGGTGGGGTCCACGACGAGATCCGAGACCTGCGGCTCGCCCGTCTGGAGCGTTCGCTGGAACGTCTCGAGCGAGGCCATGCTCGGCAGCGGGCTCCCGAGCGGGCGCAGGAGGTTCAGCACCTGCCGGCCCGACGGCTCCACGAGGGCCACGGTCAGCCACCGCCGATCGGCCTCCCGAGCCAGCCGCGCCTGCTCGTAGAGCCTGACCAGATTTGCCGGGTCGAGATCGTTCGAGGTCGCGAGCCCCTTCAGCCCCGCGAGGGAGATCTCGACCTCGCGATCCACCGCCACGGTCAGGGCGCGGGCGTGGTACACCAGCGCCTGCTCCATGGCGCGCCGCTCGTCCTGGTGAGCCCACCAGATCGCGAGGCCGGCGACCCCCAGCAGGGGGACCAGCCCCAGGGAGACGACCGCGAGCAGAAACGTGCGAAGCTTCATGGCTGCTGCCGAGAATAGGGAACGCGAGCCACATCGGCAAGCTTTGCTATGCTCGCGCCATGTTGTACGACGCCATCGTGATCGGCGCCGGCATCTCCGGCATGTACCAGCTCCACCGGCTGCGCGGGCTCGGCCTGCGCGCGCGGGTGTTCGAGGCCGGCGACGACGTCGGCGGCACCTGGTACTGGAACCGCTACCCCGGGGCGCGGTTCGATTCCGAGAGCTGGACCTACGGCTACTCCTTCTCCGACGAGATCCTGCGCGAGTGGGAGTGGAGCGAGCACTTCGCAGCCCAGCCCGAGACCCTGCGCTACTGCAACTTCGTCGCCGACAAGCTCGACCTCCGCCGCGACATCGAGTTCAGCTGCCGGATCAAGGCCGCGGTCCATGACGAGGCCGCCCGCCAGTGGGAGATCGAGGCCGAGGACGGCCGGCGGGCGCGGGCGCGGTTCCTGATCACCGCGATCGGGCCCCTGTCCGCGCCGACCATGCCGACCATCCCGGGCGTCGAGAGCTTCCGCGGCGAGGCCTACCACACCGGCCGGTGGCCGCACGAGCCGGTGACCTTCGCGGGCAAGCGCGTCGCGGTGATCGGCACCGGCGCGACCGCGGTCCAGGCGATCACCGAGATCGCCAAGACGGTCGGCCACCTCACGGTGTTCCAGCGCACGCCGAACTGGTGCGCGCCGCTGCACAACCGCCCGATGGACGCGGCCACGCAGGCCCGCATCAAGGCCACCTATCCGGAGATCTTCGCGGTCTGCCGCGAGTCCTTCGGCTGCTTCATCCACCAGGCCGACCCGCGCAACGCGCTCGAGGTGAGCCCGGAGGAGCGCGAGGCGTTCTACGAGAAGCTCTACCGCGAGCCCGGCTTTGGCATCTGGATGGGCAACTTCCGCGACGTGCTGATCGACCGGGACGCCAACGCCACCATCACCGAGTTCATGCGCCGGAAGATCCGCTCGCGGGTCCGGGACCCGAAGCTCGCCGAGAAGCTGATCCCGACGAACCACGGCTTCGGCACCCGCCGGGTGCCGCTGGAGAGCGGCTACTACGAGGTCTTCAACCAGCCGAACGTGCGCCTCGTGGACGTGCGCGAGACGCCGATCGAGCGGATCACGCCCGCCGGGGTCAAGACGAGCGACGCCGAGCGCGAGTTCGACATGATCATCTACGCTACCGGCTTCGACGCCATCACCGGGGCGTTCGACCGCATCGACGTCCGCGGCGTGGGCGGGCGCCGGCTCCGGGAGAAGTGGGCGGAGGGACCGCGCACCTACCTCGGGCTGCAGATCGTGGGCTTCCCCAACCTGTTCACGCTGGTCGGGCCACACAACGCGGCCACGTTCTGCAATATCCCACGCTGCATCGAGCAGAACGTGGACTGGGTGACCGCGCTCATCGCGCACATGCGCGACAACGGCCACACCCGCGTCGAGGCCACCCCCGAGGCGGAGCGGGACTGGACCCGGCACGTGCACGACACCGGGCGGCGCATGCTGTTCACCCAGGTCGATTCCTGGATGATGGGCATCAACTCCAACGTGGCGGGCAAGCAGAAGCGCACGTTCATCGTCTACGCGGGCGGCGCCCCGAAGTACCGCGAGAAGTGCGACGAGGTCGCCGCCCGGGGCTACGCGGGGTTCACGTTCCGGTAGCCCGGGTGGCGGCCCGCCGCCGTCAGCGGCCCCCCTCACCCTGCCCTCTCCCCCGGGACGGGGGAGAGGGTGATTCCGTCAGCGGGTCACTTTCGGCACGCTCTTCGCCGCCAGCTCGCCGATCTTCTTGCCCATCGCCGAGCCGACTTCCGTCGAGGTGCGGTAGTGCACGCCATCGTAGATGCGCGCCTGCGCGACCTCCTTCGTGAAGTCGGCGACGCTCGTCCACGTGCGAACGGCGCCCCCGGTCGGGCTGGTGGAGCTCAGCTTCGGCGTGGGCCCGGAGCCGATCTCGGCCGCAAGCACGGCGCCCAGGGCCCCGGCCACGATGCAGTGGGCGCAGGGATACTCGGGATGCATCGGCGTCGAGATGAACGGCGTCCAGCCCGGGTCCCGCTCGGTCGCGTTGTTGCCGTCGAGATCGCCGTTGCGGATGGCGGTGACCGGGCGCCAGAGATGGTACGTGTACTTGCCGTCGAAGACGGCGATCAGCGCGTCGTCCATGGCCATCGCGGCCAGCGCGAACAGGCGCGCGTTGTCGGTGACGTCGCGGCCGGGGGCGCCGGCCACCGAGCGGGCGATCGGCCAGTAGACGACCGGGGCCGTCGCTTCCCAGAACTGGGCGATCGCGGTCTGCTCCGGGGTGCGCTGGGTGCTGGTCCGCGATCCGACCGCCTTGATCTCGTTGTAGTCGCGTGCCCAGGTGTCGCTGGTGAGACCGGGCGGAGGGCCCGGGCGGAAGTGGTCGCCGCGGGGCATCACCCAGGGCCGCCGCTTTCCCCAGTGGGGCGTCGCCGGCCCCACCGTGGGCACGTAAATGCCCGCCGCGGTATGGGGGCGGTAGACGTCGGGGGCGACCATCCCGTCGTCGGCGCACAGCGCCACGATCGCGGCCGCCGCCTGCTCGCCGAGCGCGATGCCCGCGGTCTTCGCCGGGCCGTCGGGGACCGATCCCAGCAGGGCCTGGTAGTCGGCGTCGATGGCCGCCTGCTGGGCCGGCATGAGCTTCGAGAGCGCGGTGCGCGTCGCCGCCGCGACCGCCGCCTCCACCGACGCCCCCGGCGCCGGGCTGAGCTTCGCGCGCTGCGGAGGATACCGACCGGTGACCGCGTTGACCGCCTCGAAGACCGAGACCTGGACGATGGCCATCATTCTTATCGTGATGGGCGGGGCCGGGAGGCGGGACACCACGTCGGCGGCCCGGGCGTTCGCGTCGGTGACGACGTCCGCGTGGGCGCCCGGGGCGCCGGCGAGGATTGCCACGGCCAGGAGCCCGATACCTGCGCTGATGAGCCCGCGTATGGTCTTCATGTCGTCTGCTCCTTTCGAGCGTCTCCGGTGGAGTCCGGCTCGTTCACGTCCAGCCCGAGGGCCATGCGCCCGGCGTAGATGACCTGGGCGCTCTCGCGGAGGTGGTGGTAGCGGGCGCCCTGCACGTCGCGGAAGAGGCGCTCGAGGCCCAGGTCCCGGTAGAAGCCGGCGCCGGAGGCTAGCTCCATGGCCACCTCGACGGTCCGGATCGCCGCCCGGCCGGCCACCGTCCGGCCGATCATCACCTCGTTGGTCGTCTCGCGGTCCGGGCGACCGGGCGCCGCGGCGTCGATCATCTGGCGCAACGCCATCCGCGCGGTGGCCAGCTCGTTCTCCATGCGGCCCGCCAGCTCCTGGGTGGCGGCGTCGTGGCGCCGCGCGGCGGCCTGGCGGAGCGCCAGCGCGCGGGCTGCTTCCGCGATGCCGACGTAGACCGAGTAGATCAGGGGCTCGACGTGCATGGCGACCACGTGCCACGGTCCCCAGCGGCCCGGCGGCCGGCGGACGCCGATCGCGGCGTCGGGCACGAAGACCCCGTCCAGGGCGATGTCGTGCGAGCCGGTGCCGCGCATGCCGAGGGTGCGCCAGGTGTCCTGGACCTCGAGGCCGGGGGCGTCGAAAGGGATCGCGAAGTGCAGCACCGTCGGGCCGTGCTCGGGATCGTCGTGGATCGCCAGCGTCATGAACAGGTCCCCGGCGGGCGCGCCGCTGGCGAAGATCTTGCGGCCGGTGACCCGGTAGCCGCCGTCCACCTTCTCGGCGCGCCCGGAGCCGGCCAGCCAGTCGGAGCCGCCGCTGGTCACGAGGACCGCCTCCTGATTCGCCACCCGGCGCAGAAGAAGCTCCATCGCGCCTCCCTCGTGGCGCCAGCGCCAGGCCGCGATCGCGACCTGGTGGGTGTGCATCGCCAGCGCCAGCGCGGTCGAGCCGCAGTGCTGGCCGAGCACCCGCAGCATCTCGCAGAGCTGGGCGTACGAGGCGCCGCCGCCCCCGAGCTCGGCGGGCACGCCGGCGGAGAAGACCCGGTGCTCGCGGAGGTCGCGATAGTTGTCGGCCACGAAGGAATCGGCCGCGTCGTGCGCGGCGGCCCGCGCCGCGAAGCGCGGGCCCAGCTCGCGCGCCAGCGCGGCCCAGCCGGAGAGCGCTCGATCACCGTTCGGCACAGTCTGCGTACCCATCGTCCACCTCCGTCGTCGGGAAGTCCCGGTCCGTGACGCCCACACGATGGCAGGGCGCCGCGGTGACGCCAAGCCCAGAAAATGGACTTGCCCGGTCGACGGGGGGCGCCTACAGTCGGACCACCATGAAGGGCTATGGCCAGTTCTGCCCGATCGCGATGGCGTGCGAGACCTTCGCCGAGCGCTGGACGCCGCTGATCCTGAGAGAGCTGCTGGCCGGCGCGCGGAGGTTCAACGAGATCCGGCAGGGCATGCCGCTGATCTCGCGGACCCTGCTCGGTCAGCGGCTGCGCGAGCTGGAAGCCGCGGGCGTCATCCAGAGCCAGCCCCTCGCCCGCGGCCGGGGGCGGGAATACCGGCCGACACCCGCGGCCGAGGAGCTCCGCGAGGTCCTCGAACGGCTCGGGGCGTGGGGCCAGCGCTGGGCCACCACCCAGTTCGACCCCGACAACCTCGACCTGATGCTGCTCATGTGGAACGTGCGGCGGCGCATCGCCTTCACGCGGCTGCCCGATCGACGAACAGTCGTCCGCTTCGACTTTCGCGCGTTCCCGGCGCGGTGCCGGGCCCTCAAGACGAGCTGGCTGATCCTCGAGC
>JBBDXN010000040.1:120051-168999 GCA_040902305.1 Candidatus Rokuibacteriota bacterium
ACTTCCCGAGCCCGTACGGCGAGTTCCTCTGGGACGCGATCCTCGAGCGCGGCGGCTCGGACGTCTGCCTGAAGGACCCGGGGTACGAGGTCGACCTCGTCGTCTCCGCCGACGCACGGGCGATGGCCCGGGTGTGGACGGGCGCGATCACGTTCGCGCAGGCGGTGCGGGAGGGCGGCTTGCGGGTGGAGGGCCCCCGCGACCTCGTGCGCGCGTTTCCGACCTGGCTCCTCCTGAGCCACTTCGCCCACGTGGAGCGACCCGCCCACGCCCGAGCGGGCTTTCAGGAACGCGGAGCGACAGCTAGGCGATCTTGAGGAGAAACCGGTTCGGGTTGGAGGTCAGGAAGAACGCGCTGGCCGGCTCCGCTCAGGTGGAATACCGACTCTGCCAGGGCTCGATCGCGGCCATCATCTCCCGGTACGACTGCGCCACCCGATCAGCGTCCGAGAGGATGGGGGCAGCGAAGGGCCAGGGGATCTCCAGCTCCGGGTCGTCCCACCGGCACCGGATTTCCTCCTCCGGATCATAGACACGGCTCTCCACCGTGAGGAGAATCGAGTCGACCGGAAAGTAGAGCCCATGAAGGACGCCCGGAGGGACGATCATCGCCGACGGGGATTCGCTCGACAGCTCCACGACCGCGGTCATCCCGAAGGCGGCTGAGCGCTTCCGCACGTCCCGGATGCCCACCTTGCTCCGCCCCGAGGCCAGGACGAAATAGTCGGTGTGCTCCCCATGCACATGACTGCCCCGAAGTGTTCCGGCGCGCGACCAGGTGAGATTCACCTGCGCGCCCTCGACTCCCGGCGCCCACGACTCGCGAAACGCCTCGACCAGCCAGCCGCGCCGGTCGTGGTGAGGCTCCAGCGGACGAAGCCTTACCCCCGGAGGCAGGATCATGTCAGTCCGATGTCGGTGGTGGAGGACCCGGGTCGCATGGTCGCGTCGAGGATAGCAGCCCCGCGCTTCGTCATGTAGAGCCGGCCCCGGTCGGCCACCGGGACGGCTCGTGGTATCCTGCCGGCGCGGCGCGGTCCAGCTCGCGCGCGTGCCCACCATGCTGCGGGGAGGAGACCTTGATGCGCGCGTTCGAGCCGTTCCGGCTTGGGCGCCGGGCCTGGGAGTGCCTCGTCGACCGGGAGTGGCCGGTGCGGCTCCACCCGTGGGTGTACGAGCGCGCCCTCGTCAGGCGCGGGTGGTACCACCGGCTGCGGCTCCAGAGCGCGCTCTCCCGTCGGATCAAGGTCGGCTTTGGCCCGATCGTGGACCGCGAGACCACGCTCGGCCTGCGCAAGTGGCACATCGACCCGATCGTGGACGCGATCAACCGGGCCTCCGCGCGCTACGTGGGCGACATCTTCTTCCCCGGCGCCGACCTCGCGCGGTTCGACATCATCGTCATCGTCAGGCACTTCGAGTCCTTCACCCCGGACGTGGTGCGCCGGTTGCGCCAGGGGCCGAGACGCTTCGTCTACGACACGGCGGACATCCGGGTCGTCCGGACCACGACCGGGTGGCGCGACATCTACCAGGACCCCGATGCCTTCGAGCGGCACTACAAGCCATTCCTCCGGTCGATGGACGCCTTGATCCTGGCGAGCCCGCTCCAGCGACGAGACTTCGAGGACCTCGGTGTCCCCCAGGTCGAGATCGCCCGCCCGCTCCTCAACCGCCGGCACCGGACCACCTACGCCCACGGAGGTCCGATCCGGGTGGTCTGGCAAGGGTATCCGGAGAACCGCGCGCCGATGGAACGGCTCCACCCCATCATCCACCGGCTCCGAGCGGAAACCGGCCTCGACATCCGGCTCGTGTACGACACGAGCGGGCCGGCCCGCGACGAGGGCCCGATCCAGTACACCGAATGGAAGATCCACCGCTGGGAGCGTGCGCTCGTCACGTCCGATGTGGGTGTGGTGATAAAGCCGCTCGACGACCCGTTCCAGCAACGCAAGGCACCGACGAAGGTGGTCAGCTACATGGCCGCCGGCCTCCCCGTCGTGTGCACGCCCTCGGAGGCGGACCGGCGCGTCATCACCCACGGGGAGACCGGATTCTTCGCGTACGAGGATCGCGAGTGGCACGATTGCCTGGCCGCCCTGGTGACGGACCCGTCGCTTCGGGAGCGGGTTGGCACGGCCGGGCGGCGGCACGTCCTGGAACGGTATAGCCTGGAGCGGACCGTCGTGGACTACTTTCGGCTGTTCGACCGGCTCCTTGGGCACCTGACTCCTGCGCAGCGCACGACCCCGACGCGCCCGTGACGCGGTCAGCGGGTCACTTTCGGCACGCTCTTCGCCGCCAGCTCGCCGATCTTCTTGCCCATGGCGGAGCCGACTACCGTCGAGGTGCGGTAGTGCACGCTATCGTAGATGCGCGCCCGCGCGACCTCCTTCGTGAAGTCGTCGACGCTCGTCCACGTGCGGACGGCGCCCCCGGCAGTCGGGCTGGCGGAGTTGAGTTTCGGCGTGGGCCCGGCGCCGATCTCGGCCGCGAGCACGGTGCCGAGGGCCCCGGAGACGGCGATCAGCGCGTCGTCCATGGCCATCACGGCCAGCGCGAACAGGCGCGCGTTGTCGGTGACGTCGCGGCCGGGGGCGCACAGCCATGTCTTGACGGGGTGGCCGAACCCGCGATGTCGGCGCGGTTCCTGCCCTTCGACCGTGCGGCTGAGCGGGTCCTCTCGTCAGACCACGCCGCGGGCGCGAAGGCCGGCGATGTCCGGGCCGCGGTAGCCCAGCTCCGCGAGGATCGCCTCGGTGTGCTCGCCGAGCTGCGGCGCCCGGCGGCGGAAGCGTCCCGGCGTCTCGGAGAGATCGACCGGCGTGGGCGCGAGCGGCGCCGGCCGCGGCAGCCCCGGATAGTCGGTGTCGGCCAGCAGCCCGGCGGCCCGGATGTGGGCGTCCTCGAGCGCCTGCTGGGGCGAGTACAGCGGCCCGGCCGGGACCCTGGCCTTCTCGAGCTCGTCCAGCGCCTCGGCGGTCGTGCGGTCGGCGGTCCACTCCGACATCCGCTTGGAGATCGTCTCGCCGTTGTCGCCGCGGGCCAGGTCGTCCTTGAAGCGCGGGTCGGTCAGCCAGTGCCCCTCACCCATCAGCTTCGCCCAGCGCGCGAACATGGGACCGCCGATCGCGTAGGCGATGATCCAGCCGTCCTTCGTGCGGAACAGGTCGGACGGCGCCGAGGTTTGCCCCCGGTTGACCGTGGCCACCCGGTTCGGGTGCACGACCTGCTGCTCGACGAGGGTGGGGTTGTTGAAGGCGACCGCGGTGCGTAGCAAGGCGGCCTCGACCTTCTGGCCGCGGCCCGTCTTGTCGCGCGCCATGAGCGCCGCCAGCGTGCCGAACGCCGAGACCGACGCGGTCCCGAAGTCGACCCAGGCCACCGAGGCGCGCAGCGGTTGCTCCGGGGTGCCGGTCAGGTACGCGCCGCCGGCCATCACCTGGCCGATGCCGTCGAAGCCATGCTTGTGGCTCCAGGGGCCCCCGGCGCCGAACGCCGTCACGGTGGTGAGGATGATGTCGGGCTTCACCGCGCGGAGGCTGTCGAGATCGAGCGCCAGCGCCCGCAGCACCTCGGGCGGCAGGTTGGCGACCACCACGTCGGCGGTGGCCGCCAGCTTGCGGACGATCTCACGCCCCTCGGGACAGGCGGGATCGAGGGTCATCGCCCGCTTGTTGCGGTTCATCACGAGGTACATGGCCCCCACGCCGTCGGCGCCCACCGGCGCCACCCACCGGTCTTCTCCCCCGCCGATCCGCTCGATCCGGATGACGTCGGCCCCGAGATCGGCCAGCAGCGCCGCGCAGTATGGCCCCGCGATGTAGCGTCCGAAGTCGAGGACCCGGACCCCGCTCAGAACATCGTTCAGCGCTCCGTCACGCTCGCTCATGTCGAGGCTCCCCTGGGTGCGATATTGGCCTGGAGACTGCACCGGCCGCCGCACGGCGTCAAGGCGCTTTGGGGTGCCCTCGACCGTCATCAGCTCCGCGCCGTCGGCCTGGACGGCGAGCATCGGGCAAGGCAGCGTAGGGCTTCTCCCGCACCAGAGTTCCTGTTCCAGGTAATGACCATGAAACAGCCGCGACCCGTGACTGAAGCAGGGGTTAACGGAAGGCGGGCATGACTTCCTGGGCGAAGCGGGTGAGCTGCTCGACCATGAGATCTCGCGGCGTGCCGATCGCCCAGCCGATCATGACGTGGTCCAGTCCGGGGTAGCGCCGCTCCACCTCCTTCAGGTAGGCGACGATGTCGCTCGATGGCCCGCAGAGCCAGGAGCGGTTGCGCACGCCATTTTCCAGGGTGGCCGAGGTCGGCGATTGTGCCTGTCGCGCCGCGACCGCCTTCACGTGCTCCTCGCTGTAGCGCAGCATGCCCAGCGGCGCCATGACCTTGGCGTGCTCCTCGAAGTACGGGCGCGCGCGCTCGATGGCCCGCTCCGCGGTGTCGTCGATGCACATGCGGAAGCCGAGGATCAGCTCCTCGCCGAGCTCGAGCGCGCGGCCGTGGCGGCGCGCGGTCTCCTGGTAGTCGCGGACCCAGCGCTGGACGAGCTCCTCGGCGGTGGCGGAGATGACGCCCTTGATGCCGTTGCGGGCCATGAAGTCGAGGCCCCGCGCGCTGCCGCTCACGATGGGCTGCCAGACCTCGACGGGCCCGTGCAGGGGACGCGGCACCAGGGTGATTTCCTTGAGCGGATAGCCCCGATACGGGACCTCCGGGGGAAGGGTGTAGTGCTTCCCCCGGTGCGAGAACGATTCCTCGCGAAACGCCTTCAGGATGATCTCCACCTGCTCCTCGAACAGCTCGCGGTTGGCCTCGGCATCCAGCATCGGGTTGCCGAACGTCTCGACCTCGCGGGTGTGATACCCGCGCCCCACGCCGAACACGACCCGGCCCCGGGTGAGGATGTCCGCGACGGCGTAGTCCTCGGCGAGGCGGAGGGGATGCCACGCGGGGACGACGTTGAAGGCGCAGCCGATCTTCACGCGCTCGGTGCGGTGGGCCAGGTCCACCGCCAGCATCGGGATGCTCGGGATGCACTCGTACCCCTCGTGCTGGAAGTGATGCTCGGCCAGCCAGAGGGTCTCGTAGCCCAGCGTGTCGGCGGCGCGGGCCAGGGCCGTCGCGGTGTCGAACGCCTCGGCGAGGCGCTCGTTGGGATACCGGCGGTCGTCGGCGGGCGTGCCCGCCAGCCCACAGTGCTCCAGCTCGATGTGGCCCACGTAGAGGGTGGAGAAGCGCGTGATCATCGCGGGCGCCTCCTCGCGCGCTTGCCTTCGAGTCCCAGGTTCATCGCGTGGCCTCCACGTGCCGGTTACGTCACGTGCTCGCGGGCGAAGCCGGCGATGCGCTTGTACTCGTCGGAGAGCCGCTGGAGCTCGGCGCGGCTGATGTAGCGGTCGAGATCGTCGAACGGGGCGTCGCCTACCAGCTCTTCTACCCGACGGATGAGATAGTCCGGCGGATGCTCGCGGTTGGTGCGCACGACGCGCGCGGTCGGCGCCGAGCGCGCGGCCTCGTAGGCGGCAAGCGCGGCCGGCGGGTCGCCGCCCGCGGCCAGGCCATCGGCGAGCGCGCGCGCGTCGAGGATGGCCTGGGCCGCGCCGTTGGAGCCGCGCGGATACATCGGGTGCGCGGCGTCGCCCAGCAGGGTGACGCGGCCGAAGGTCCAGCGATCGACCGGGTCCCGGTCCACCATGGGGTACTCGAAGATGACGTCGGAGCGGCGGAGCAGGTCGGGGACATTCAGCCAATCGAAGGTCCATCGCGCGAAGATGGGCAGGAAGTCCTCGAGGCGACCCGGCTTGTTCCAGTCGTTGCGCTCGTAGCCCGGCTGCGCGACCTGGGCGGTCCAGTTGATGAGCTGCCGCCCCTGGCCGTCCACGTCGTCCACGATCGGATAGATGACGAGATTGCCGGACTGGATCGACCCGATGCGCACGTAGCTGCGGCCGGTCAGGAAGGGCTTGGCGCGCGTGACCCCGCGCCAGGTGTTGATGCCGCCGAAGCAGAGCTCCTCGCCCGGGTAGAACTGCCGGCGCACGGCCGAGTTCACCCCATCGCAGGCGATCGCGACGTCGGCGGTGACGGACGCGCGTGGCGCGCCGGTCGTGGTCGAGCGGAAGTGCAGGATCACCTGCCGGTCGCTCTGGTCGAGCCCGACGCACTGGTGATCGGTGAGGACGCGGGCCGCGCCGAGCCGCTCCATCGCGGCGCGCCAGAGCGTCAGGTGCACCCGGCCGCGATGGATGCCCACCTCGGGCACCGGGTAGCCCGCGGCCCGTCCGCGCGGCTCGGAATAGATGAGCTGGCCGAAGCGGTTGAAGAAGCAGCTATCGCGGTTCTCGATGCCCTGGGCCGCCAGCGCCTCCCCGAGGCCGAGCGCGGTCAGCTCGCGCATGCCGTGGGGCAGCAGCGTGATGCCGACCCCCAGCTCTCTCACCTCGGGCGCGCCCTCGTACACGCGGCAGGGGATGCCGCGCTGGTGGAGCGCGAGCGCCAGGGTGAGTCCGCCGATGCCGCCGCCGATGATCGCGATGTCCATGGGGTGCTTTCCGTTCCGAGGTGGGCGGAGTGTAGCGTGCGCGGGCGGCACCGGCAACGGCCGGGTGGGCCCCGGTCGCGGACCCCTGCCGGGCCTGTCGATTCCCGGCCGCCCCGTTCGACCATCCAGCGAGGGAGGGCAAGAAATGACACCTCGCAACGAAAGATCCAATGACGAAGCGGAGATCCGGCACCTCATCGACGGCTGGCTCGAGGCGGTCCGCGCCAAGGACGTCAACGCGGCCATGGCGCCCTACGCGCCCGACGCCCTGTCGTTCGATCTCGCCCCGCCGCTCCAGTACCGGGGAGCCGCCGCGAGCCGCCAGAGCCTGGAGGCGTGGTTCCCGACGTTCCGGGGTCCGGTCGGCTACGAGATCCGTGACCTGACCATCACGGCCGGCGACGAGGTCGCCTTCTCCCACAGCCTCAACCGGATCAGCGGAGCCAGGACGGACGGGACGGAGACCGACGTGTGGGTGCGCGCGACGGTGTGTTTCCGGAGGATCGGCGGCACGTGGGCGATCACGCACGAGCACGTGTCGGTGCCGTTCGAGATGACCCCGCCCTTCAAGGCGTCGCTCGACCTCGAGCCCTGACGATGACGACCACGATGATCACCAGGGTGGACGTCGGCCCCGCCTGGTACCCGATCGCGCTCGTGCTCACGGCCGTGCCCTGCGCCTGGCTCGGCGGCGCTCTGCACCGGACGGAGGGTTGACACGATGCTCCTCGGCCAGAAGAGCGCGGTGATCTACGGGGCGGGTGGGGGGATCGGCGGCGCGGTGGCGCGGGCCTTCGCCCGGGAGGGGGCGCGGCTCTTCCTCGCTGGCCGCACGCTCGCTAAGGTGAGGGCGGTGGCGGACGAGATCGCCGCGGCGCGAGGCACCGCCGAGGCGGCCCAGGTGGATGCGCACGACGAGCAGGCGGTGGAGCGGCACCTCGACGCGGTGGCCCGCAAGGCGGGGGGGATCGACATCCTCTTCAACGCCATCGGCATGGAGGACATTCACGGGACCGCGCTGGTCGACATGCGCGTCGAGGACGTCCTGCACCCGGTCCTGGTCGCCTTGAAGACGCAGTTTCATACAGCCCGCGCCGCGGCGCGGCACATGGTGGCGCGAGGCGCGGGCGTGATCATGACGATCACGGCCGGGCCGCCCGAGCCCATCCCCTACGTCGGAGGCTTCGGGCCGGCCTGCGCGGCGATCGAGAGCCTGTGGCGAGGCCTGGCGGCGGAGCTGGGGCCGCGGGGCGTGCGCCTCATCTGCGTGCGCTCCGCGGGATCTCCCGATACGCCCGACGTCCGGCAGACGCTCGAGCTGCACGCCCGGGCCACCGGCGCGACGTACGAGGAGTGCCTGGCCGCGTTCAGCGGCACGACGTTGCTCAAGCGCCTACCGCGGGCGGCCGAGGTCGCCAACGTCGCGGCCATGATGGCGTCGGACGGCGCCAGCGCGATGACCGGCGCCTTCGTCCACGTGACCTGCGGCTCGCGGGACTGACCGCGGTTAGCGGTCTGACCCGCGAGCCGCGATCGTCACCGCGCGGGAGCGCTCACTTCGGGACGTACTTGACCTGCTGGCCGCCGATCGTCGCTTCCGCCATCGCGCCCGTGATCGGCCTGACGACGACGGCGATCCCCTCGATGAAGCTGGCGTTGGCGGCCGCGCCCTGCTGCAGGATCATCGCCGCGGCGCCGGCCGTGAAGTCGACCGGGCTCAGCTTGAAGCGGTCCAAGGCGGCCTTGTTCTCGAACACGACCAGCTCGCTGAAGGTCTGACCCCCGATCTGCGCGCCGACCGACCCCAGGGTCAGGTCGGCATAGCCGACGTGCTGCCCCTGCTCGTACACGACGCCCTGGCCGTAGCCGCCGCCGATACCCAGTCCGGCCTTGACCACCTCCGGGAACAGGGCGTAGCCATATCCCTTGCGGGCCAGGGCCTCCACGCCGGGATCCACGCGGTTCATGTCCTGCATCGTCGCGGTCGCATGCTCGAGCAGGGCGGCGCGGCTCGCCTGGTTCGGCGGCGCGGTGGTGCAGCCGACCGGCAATCCGATGGCGAGGGCGAAGATCACGACGGCCCGGGTAAAAGAGCTCATGGGTCATCCTCCTGGGGTTGAGCGATGCGGGACAGGACGATCTCCACGGCCCGGCTCATCATCGCGACGTCCATGCTCGGCTCCTCGAGGTCGTGCGCGGCCACCATCGAGGGCAGGAACGGGAAGTGGATGAAGCCGGCCGGGATCGCGAGAGCCCGCCGGGAAAGGGCATGGAGCGTGGTGTAGGAGATGTCGTTGCAGAGATAGGTGCCGGCGGTGTTCGAGATCGCGGCCGGGATCCCTTCCGCGTTCAGCGCGGCCAGCATCTCCCGCAGCGGGAGCGTGCTCAGGCAGGCCGCCGGTCCGCCTTCCACGCACGCCACGTCGCGCAGCACCTGCCCGTGCGCGTCCGGGCGCGAGTAGTCCATCACGTTGACCGCCACCCGCTCCAGCGAGATGCGCGCGCGCCCGCCCGCCAGGCCCAGGTGCACGATCGCGACGAGGCCCGCCGCCTCCAGCAGGGGCGCCACGACCGCGCGCGCCGCCTCGTGCTGCACCGGCAGGATCACGCTCCGCACCACGCAGTCGCCGATCACCCGGCCGTCGAGCTGCTTCGCCACCTCGCCCGACGGGTTGACGCTGTCGCCGTCGAAGGGTTCGAACCCGGTGAGCAGGATGTGGCGTGCTGGGGTCACGCCGGTTGCACTCCGGTGCGGTGGCGCTGGGCCAGGGCCTGGTACCCGACTGGGTTCACCTGCACCCAGCGCTCGGCGGGAGTGCCGGCCAGCGGGCCCTTCACCTTGCAAGGGGCGCCCATGGCCAGCATGCCGTCGGGGATCTCGGTGCCCGGCGTGACCAGGGAGCCGGCGGCCACCATGGCGCGCACGCCGATCTTGACGCCGTCCAGCAGCGTGGAGGAATTACCGACCAGGGCCTCCTCGCCGACGGTGGCGGCGTGGACCAGGCAGAGATGCCCGACGGTGGCGCCGGGGCCGATCTCGACGCCGCCGGCCGGGGTCACGTGGATCACCGCGCAGTCCTGCACGTTGGCGCCCTTGCGGATCACGATCGGGTTGAAGTCGGCGCGGAGGACGGTGTTGTACCAGACCGAGGCGTTCTCCTCCACGGTGACGTCGCCGATCAGGTTGGCGGTGGGCGCGATGAAGGCGGTCGGGTGCACGCGAGGGGACTTGCCCTCGAACGAGAAGAGCGGCATCCAGGGCTCCTTGATGACGGGGTTTGACGGCGCGGGACGATAGTGCGCCCGGTCGCCTGGACAAGGCAAGGGGTGGGGTGTAGCCTGCGCCCAACATGGCCGCGCCGAAGATCGCCGCCGTCGCGACCGCCACCCCGCCCTGGTGCTACGACCAGGCCACCGTTCTTCGCATGTCGGGCTACCACGACCCGCGCCGCATGGGGTTCTTCAGCAATAGCTTGATCGAGACGCGCCACCTCTACATGGACCCGGAGACATTCACGCCCGACGAGAGCGTGGACCAGCTCAACGACCGCTGGCGGCGCGGGGCGGTGGAAGTCGGCAAGGCGGCGGTGGCGCGGGTGATCGAGCAGGCGGGCTGGCAACGGGAGGACGTGGATTTCCTCGCCACCACCACCTGCACCGGGCGGGTGTGCCCGAGCCTCGACGCGCAAATCATCAACGAGCTCGGGCTCCGGTCCACCATCCAGCGCGTGCACATCGGCGACACCGGCTGCGCCAGCGCGATGGTGGCGATGCAGCAAGTGTCCAACCACCTGCGCGCGTTCCCGGACCATCGCGCGGTGATGGTGGCGGTGGAGATCTGCTCGGCGGCTTACTTTCTCGACGATCGGCTCGAGAGCGCGGTGGCGCACGCCATCTTCGCCGACGGGGCGGGGGCGATCGCGCTCAGCACCGAGGCGGCGGGGCCGGAGATCGTCGAGCACCGGACGATGTTCCGCTCCGAGCACCTGGGGGCGATGGGCTTCGAGTATCCGGGCGGGCGGCCGCGGGTGATCCTCTCCAAGGACGTGCGACGCATCGGCGCGGGCATGATGAAGGAGATGGCCGGCGCACTGCTGGCCTCGCACGGGCTCAAGAAGGAGGACATCGCGCACTTCGTGCTGCACTCGGCGGGCCGGCGGGTGATCGAGCAGGTGGGCAAGCTGATGGAGCTGGACGAGAGCCGCCTGGCCCACTCGCGCACCGTGCTGCAGAAGTTCGGGAACATGTCCTCCGCGACCGTCGTGTTCGTGCTCGATGAGCTGATGCGCGGGAACGAAGCGGTGCCGGGAGACTGGGGCCTCATGATCGCGCTCGGGCCGGGCTTCGCCGCCGAGGGCGCCCTGCTGCGCTGGTAGCATGCCCCTCCTTCCCCCCCTGGCCCGCGCCGCGGGCGTCCTCGAGATCATCGACGGGCCCAAGCCGGTGCCGTTCGCGGAAATGGCGTGCTGCATGATGGACATCGCGCGCGTCAACGCGCTGTTCGGCGGCCGCATGGTCACGATGACCCACGTGAAGCGCCTGCTCTCCCGGCGGTCGATCTCGCGGCCCATCACCGTGCTGGACGTGGGCACCGGGGCGGGGGACATCCCGCGCGCGCTGGTGCGCTGGGCGCGGCGCGAGGGCCGGCTCATCCGGGTGTTCGCGCTGGATCGCGACGCGGCCACGTTGCAGATCGCGGCGCAGGTGGTGCGCGACTATCCGGAGATCACCTTCCTCCAGGGCGACGCGCTGTCGCTGCCGGTGCGGGCGGGCTCGGTGGATCTCACGATCTCCGCGATGACGCTGCACCACCTGGAGCCGGACGCGGGGGTGCGCTACCTCGTCGAGATGGATCGGGTCGCGCGGGTGGGCTTCGTGGTCAACGACCTGGTGCGGAGCCGCATCGCCCACGCGGTGGTGTGGGTGATCACGCGGTTCATCACCCGCAGCGCCATCTCGCGCCACGACGGGCCGCTGTCCGTGAAGCGGTCGTACACCCCGCCCGAGGTGAGCGGGCTCTGCGAGCGGGCCGGGCTCGAGGGGGTGGACGTCGTGCATCACTGGCCGTACTTTCGCTTCTGCGCGGTCCGGGTCAAGTCGTGACCCGGGCCGATGTCGTCGTGGTCGGCGGGGGCCGGGCGGGCGCCGCGACCGCCATCCTGCTCGCCGAGCGCGGCTGGTCGGTCGCCCTGCTCGACAAGGCCGCGTTCCCGCGTCCGAAGATCTGCGGCGAGTACCTCTCGCCCGAAGCGGCCCGAGTGCTGGACCGTCTTGGAGTCCTCAAGGCGGTGGACGCGGCGGGCGCGCAGCCCTTGAGCGGCATGCGCATCATCGCCCCCGACGGCCGCGTGCTCGACGGCGCGTATCCGACCAGCGGGCGGTGGCGCGGCTACCGCGATCATGCCCTCGCGATCCGGCGCGAGGTCTTCGACCGCATCCTGGTGGAGCGGGCGCGGGCGCTGCCGGTGGAGGTGCGCGACCGGCATCGCGTGACCGGGCTGATCCGGGAAGGCGGCGCGGTGGTCGGCGTGAAGGTGGAGAATGCCGAGGGCGCGGCGGTGGAGATCCGCAGCCGGCTGGTGGTGGGCGCCGACGGGCGCGCCTCCGTGGTGGCGCACGCGCTCGGCCTGGTGCGGCCGCATCGGCTGAAGCGGCTGGCCCTGATCCGGCACGTGAGTGGCATCGAGGGGCTGGGCGACCGCGGCGAGATCTACGTGGACCCGCCCGACTATTCCATCCTGAACCCGGTGGCGCCGGGCATCGTGAACCTGAGCCTGGTGGTGCCGCTGGCCCACGCCAAGCCGTTCAGCGGGCGGCTCGAGACGTTCATGGAGGCGCGGCTGCGCCAGCTCCGCCACGTGCCGGCGCGCCTTCACGGCATGAAGGCCGAGGGGCCGGTGATGGCGATGGGGCCGCTGGCCTATCGCGTGGACGAGCCGCGCGTGGGTGGCGTGCTGCTGGCGGGCGACGCGGCGGGCTTTTACGACCCGTTCACCGGCGAGGGGCTCTACACCGCGCTGCGCTCGGCGGAGCTGCTGGCGGAGGCGGCGCACCCGGCGCTCGTGCGCGGCGACGTGTCGGCGGCCGCGCTGGCGTCCTACGCGGGGGCCCGGCGCGCGGCGTTCGCGGATAAGGCGCGCGTCACGCAGGCGCTGCAGTTCGTCATCGCGCACCGGCGGCTGGCCAACGCGGCCGCGCGCTTCCTGCAACGCCGCCCCGCGCTGCTCAGCGCGCTGATGGGCGTGATCGGCGACTTCGTCCCGCCGCGGGCGTTGCTGCGGGGGCTTCGCGGGTAGGGCCCGTCACCCTGAAGGGCCCCTCACCCTGGAGGCCCCTCACCCTGCCCTCTCCCCAGAGGGGAGAGGGTGGAGGGCAGAGGGGGACGCGCGCTTCGAGGGCAGGGTGAGGGGCGCGCTACCGCGGGCGAGCGCGCCGCCGAGGCGAAGGCGCGACGGGCGCGGCCTCGGTTTCGGCGGGCTGGTCGGATTGCAGCAGCGGGATATTGGCCTCGCGGAGCGGGCGGCCGACGTGGTCGCGGATCCACTTGCCGTCCCACCACTCGATCGGGGTGACCGAGACGCCCTGGATCAGCACCTCGAAGTGCAGGTGGTCGCCCAGCGCCAGGCCGGTGGCGCCGCTCCTGCCGAGCGCCTGGCCCTTCTTCACCTCGTCGCCTTCCTTGATCTCAATGGCCGAGAGGTGGCCGTAGAGCGTCTGCAGCCCCCAGCCGTGATCGACCACCACGGTGTTGCCGTAGATGCTGAGCGGCGCCGCGTAGACGACCACCCCGGCGTTGGCGGCGGGGATCGGGCTGTTCTTCAGCGACGCCAGGTCGTAGCCCAGGTGCACCTGGGTGTCCACGTCCGCCCCCTTGTAGCGGTAGGTGCGGGTCTCCGCGAAGTTGGAGAACACCTTCGTGTTGCGCGGCTGGATGAACGCCCCCTCGAAGAGCGGCCCGGGCTTGGTCTTCTGCGCGAGCTTCCTCTTCACCTCCTCGGCTTCCTTCCGCTTGTCGCGATTCACGGTGAGGAAGGCCTGGAGGAGCTGATCGGGCGGGATCTGGCCGCGCTCGGGCAGGAGCTCCGGCATCTTGCTCGCGAGGAACTGCTCGCCGACCTCGATGGTGTCGATCGGGAACTTGCGCGGGCGGATGTCCACCGCGAGCGCGCGCGAGACCGGGTTGCCCGCCTCGTCCTGCGCGGTGGCGGTGACCGGCGAGTTGGGCGCCAGGTTCCAGGGCAGCGCGTAGAGCACCGCGTGCAGCCCGGTGTCCGGCGCGCCGGCCGGGAAGCCCAGGAAGAAGAAGTCGCCCACGTTGACGCCGACGCGCGCGGCGCCCTTGGCGCGCACCGCCACGAGCCCGCCGCCGCCGCGGGAGAGATACCGCGTGGAGGCGAGGACCTCGAGGGTGGGCGGCGTGAAGTCGAGCGTGACCGGCAGGCTCGCGATCATCCGGTCGTCCACCCGGACCGGGCGCCAGAACCCGTCGCGCGCGCGGACTTCCAGGGTGGCGGCGCCCTCCCGCAAGCCCAAGGTGCCGCCGGTCACGATGAGCTGCACCCGCTGCTCGTTGCTGACCGGGCCGGAGAAGGCCTGCTGCGCGACGTTGACGCGGGTGCCGCCCTGGTTGAGCCGCACGTCCACCGACTGCACGCCGCCGCGCGTGGCGCGCAGGACGAGCGTGATCGGGGTGCGCGCGCCGATGAACTGCGGCACCGGCTGAAACTCCACGCGCACCGCGGACACGGTCTGCCGCCAGGCGAGGTAGCCGATCCCCCCGAGCACGATCAGGATGGGGACCATGAAGACGATGAGCCAGACCCGAACACGAGAGCGAGCCACCTCGTCATGTTAGCAGCGGGCCACCTCGCCGCCTAAGTTTTGGCGCGCCCGACCGCACACCGAATCGACCGCGGCCGAACCTGACGGGTCGACCGCAGCCGAAGCCAACGGGTCGACAGCAGCCGAAGCCAACGGGTCGACAGCAGCCGAAGCTCTGCGAGGCGAGCCAAAGGCGAGCCGAGCGAATCAGAAAGAGCTGCCCCCGTTTATGCTAGACAGGGTCCCGTGTCCTCCCGCGCAGACTGGGGAAAAATCTTCCGCCACGCCTCCACGACCGGCTTCGC
The DNA here is from genome assembly GCA_040902305.1 of Candidatus Rokuibacteriota bacterium. Classification (GTDB taxonomy): domain Bacteria; phylum Methylomirabilota; class Methylomirabilia; order Rokubacteriales; family CSP1-6; genus CAMLFJ01. The sequence goes on from JBBDXN010000040.1 coordinate 134,728, forward strand.
GTCCAGCGCCGCGCTTCACCTCGCCACCTTCACCCCGTTCCCGCCCGAGTACGCGGCCGTCGCCGCCCTGGCCCTGTTCGCAGGCGCCTTCGCGCTGCTGGCCGCCATGATCGTGCGCCTGCGCGAGGCGGGCGCCCCCGAGCGGGGGGAGGGCGCGATCCGGATGGTCGAGTGGCGGTCCCTGGTGGGCCTCATCCCGCAGGGCCCGCGGCGCGCCGGGCTGGCGGTGATCGGTTACGTGCTGATGAACCTGCTGCTGTCGCTCTTCCTGACCGACGAGGGCGTCGGGAGCGTGCGCCTGCTATCCGGCCACCTGCTCCTCTTCTACCTGATTCCGCTGGTGTATTTTCGCTTCGTGGAACCGCGGCTGCGCGACGGCGGCGGGCCCTCGCGTCCTTGACACCCCGACCCCCTTTCCCTTAGAGTGATGCGGGTTTGCATCCGAAACCACACTCATGTCACGACTCGTCTGGCTGATCCCGCTCTTCCCCCTCGTCGGCACCCTCGTCAACGCGCTCTTCGGACGCGCCATCGGCCACAAGGCGCACTGGATCGCGGTGCCGGCGCTGCTCGCCTCGTTCGTGACGTCGTGCCTGGTCTTCGCGCGGGTCTGGAACGGCGAGACGTGGACGGGTGACCTCTTCACCTGGGTGGTCGCGGGCGATTTCACGACCGCGGTCACCGCCCAGGTGGACCAGCTCTCGGCGGTGATGCTGCTGGTCGTGACGGGGGTGGGCTTCCTCATCCACGTCTACTCGGCCGGCTACATGCACGGCGATCCCGGCTACGCGCGCTTCTTCACCTACCTGAACCTGTTCGTGTTCTCGATGGTGATGCTGGTGCTGGCCGGCAACTTCCTCCTGCTCTACGTCTTCTGGGAGGCGGTGGGCCTCTGCTCGTACCTGCTCATCGGCTTCTGGTACGAGAAGAAGGCGGCGTCGGACGCGGGCAAGAAGGCGTTCATCGTCAACCGGGTGGGCGACTTCGGCTTCGGCCTCGGCATCATGCTGATCTGGGTGACGTTCGGCACGCTCAGCTACGCCGAGGTGTTCGCCAAGGCCGACGCGAGCGTGGCCACCGGGACGTACCTGGCCATCTCGCTGCTCCTCTTCATGGGGGCGTGCGGCAAGTCGGCGCAGCTCCCGCTCTTCACCTGGCTCCCCGACGCGATGGAGGGCCCCACCCCGGTCTCCGCGCTCATCCACGCCGCCACCATGGTGACCGCGGGCGTCTACATGGTGGCGCGCTGCCACAAGCTCTTCGAGATGGCGCCGCTCTCCCTCGAGATCGTGGCCTGGGTGGGCGGCCTCACCGCGGTGTTCGCGGCCACCATCGGCCTCGTGCAGACCGACATCAAGCGCGTGCTCGCGTACTCCACGATCAGCCAGCTCGGCTACATGTTCGTGGGCGTGGGGGTCGGCGCCTACGCGGCGGGCATCTTCCACCTGGTGACGCACGCCTTCTTCAAGGCGCTGCTCTTCCTGGGCGCGGGCAGCGTGATCCACGGGCTCTCCGGCGAGCAGGACCTGCGCAAGATGGGCGGCATCGCCCCCCGCATGATGACCACCACCGTCACCTTCCTGATCGGGGCCTTCGGCCTCGCCGGCGTCCCGCCGCTGGCCGGCTTCTTCTCCAAGGACGAGATCCTCGCCTCCGCGTTCCACGAGCACTACTACCTGCTGTGGGCGCTCCTGATGGTGGGTGCGTTCATGACCGCGTTCTACACGTTCCGCCTCGTGTTCCTCGCCTTCTTCGGCGGGCCGCGCATGTCCAAGGAGGTGGCCCACCACGTCCACGAGTCGCCCGCGTCCATGACGGTGCCGCTCATCGTGCTGGCGGTCGCCACGGTGGTGGCGGGCCTGGCCTTCGGCATCCCGTCCTCCACCGGCACCCCGTTCGCGCGCTTCCTCTCGCCGGTGCTGCCGCTCGCCGAGGGCGAGCACAGCGCGGGGGCCGCCTTCACCCTGCTGCTCCTCTCCGCGGTGGTGGCCATCGCGGGCGTGGCGCTCGCCTGGTTCGTCTACGGGCGCACCCCGGTGCGGGCCGCCTCCATCGGGGTGCCGCGGAACGCGGTCCAGAAGCTGCTGATCGAGAAGTACTACGTGGACGAGCTCTACGATTTCCTGTTCGTGCGGCCGATCTACAACGTCTCGCGTTGGCTCGCCCGCGTCTTCGATCCGACCGTCATCGACGGGATGGTCAACGGGCTGGCGACGCTGGTGATCGGCTGGGCGCGCGGCATGCGCCGCGTGCAGACCGGCTTCGTGATGAACTACGCGCTCGGCATCCTGCTGGGCGCGGTGGCCATGGTCGCCTACCTGCTGGCCCGCAGCTAGCCGCGCATGGCCTACCTGCTCACGCTCGTCACCTTCCTGCCGGCCGCGGGCGCGGTGCTCGTCCTGCTCCTCCCGCGACGCCAGGAGCACGTCACCAAGCTCGCCACGCTGGGGGCCACCGTCGTCACCTTCGTGGTCTCGCTGCCGCTCTACTTCCTCTTCGATCCCACCTCGGCGGACTACCAGTTCGTGGAGCAGAAGGCGTGGATCCCGTCGCTCGGGGTGAGCTACCACCTGGGCGTCGACGGGATCAGCGTGCTGCTGGTGCTGCTGACCACCTTCCTGATGCCGCTGGTGATCCTGTCCTCGTGGACCTCGGTGGAGTCGCGCTGGAAGGAGTTCGCGATCACCATGCTCCTCCTGGAGGCGGGGATGACCGGGGTGTTCGTGTCCCTCGACCTCTTCCTCTTCTACGTGTTCTGGGAGGCCATGCTGATCCCGATGTACCTCATCATCGGGATCTGGGGCGGGCAGAACCGCATCTACGCGGCGGTCAAGTTCGTGCTCTACACCCTGGCCGGCTCGCTCCTGATGCTGGTGGCCATCCTGGTGCTCTACTTCCAGCACGGCGCCGCCACCAACGTCTACACCTTCGACCTGCCGGTGCTGACCCGCTACGTGCTGCCCGGCGGGCGCATGCAGGACCTGCTGTTCCTCGCCTTCGCGCTCGCCTTCGCGATCAAGGTGCCGATGTTCCCCTTTCACACGTGGCTGCCCGACGCCCACGTGGAGGCGCCGACCGCGGGCAGCGTGATCCTGGCCGGCGTGCTCTTGAAGATGGGCACCTACGGCTTCCTGCGCTTCTGCCTGCCCCTGTTCCCGGACGCCAGCCTGCAGTACGCCCCGTGGATGTACGTCCTGGCCGTCATCGGGATCATCTACGGGGCGTGGGTCTCCACCGTGCAGCCGGATATCAAGAAGCTGGTGGCCTACTCCAGCGTGAGCCACCTGGGCTTCGTGGTGCTGGGCCTCTTCACGCTCACCGCGCAGGGCATGGTGGGCGGCATCATCCAGATGGTGAGCCACGGGCTCAGCACCGGCGCGCTCTTCCTCATGGTGGGCATGATCTACGAGCGGCGGCACACCCGGCTCATCGCCGACTTCGGCGGGCTGTGGAAGGTGATCCCCGCGTTCAGCGTCGTCTTCCTGATCGTGTGCCTGTCCTCGGTGGGGCTGCCCGGGCTCAACGGTTTCGTGGGCGAGTTCCTCATCCTGGTGGGCGCCTTCCAGGTGGACCGGGTCGCCGCGGTGCTGGCGACGTCCGGCATCATCTTCGCCGCGGTGTACCTGCTGTGGATGTACCAGCGGGTGTGCTTCGGAGAGGTCACGCACGAGGCCAATCGCCGCCTGACCGATCTCACCCCGCGCGAATGGGCGGTGCTCGTGCCGGTGCTCGTCTTCATCGTGTGGATCGGCGTATACCCGACCACCTTCACCGCGCTGACCGAGCCGAGCGTGCAGGCCCTGATCAGCCAGGTGCAGAGCAAGGCGCAGGCGACCGCCGCGGCCATGGTGACGCGATGAACCCGGCGCTCGTCCTCCCGGTGGTGGACCTGCGGCCGCTCCTGCCCATGCTGGTGCTGGCCCTGACCGCGGCGGTGGTGATCGTGCTCGACCTGCTGCCGCCCCGGGACCGGAAGGACCACCTGGGCTTCGTCAGCGCGCTCGGGGTGGTGGCGATGCTGATCACGACGTACGGGATGACGTTCTCGATCGGGGGGGGCGAGCTGCGCGGCTTCCGCGGCATGGTGGTGCTCGACCCTTACGCGCTCTTCTTCAACATCGTCATCGGCTACGCGACCGGCCTCGTCCTGCTGCTCTCGATGGACTACATCCGGCGCGCGGGCCAGGAGTCGGGCGAGTTCTACATCCTGATCCTGCTCTCCGCGCTGGGCATGATGCTGATGGCCTCGGCGGGTGACCTCATCATCGTCTTCCTCGGCCTCGAGACGATGTCGATCGCGCTCTACGTGCTCGCCGGCTTCTTCCGCAACCGCCTCGAGGCCGGTGAGGCCTCCATGAAGTACTTCCTGATGGGCGCCTTCGCCTCCGGCTTCTTCCTCTACGGGATCGCGCTCATCTTCGGGGCGACCGGCTCCACCAACCTCGACCGCATCGCCAACGCGGTGGCCGCGGGGGCGGGGCGCGATCCGATGCTGGTGATCGGCTTCGCGCTCCTGCTGGTGGGCTTCGGGTTCAAGATCTCCTCGGTGCCCTTCCACATGTGGGCGCCCGACGTTTACGAGGGCGCGCCCACGTCGATCAGCGCCTTCATCGCGACCGGCTCCAAGGCGGCCGCCTTCGCGTCGCTGCTGCGCGTGCTGCTCACCGCGGTGCGCGGCGCTCCCCTGGACTGGCCCCTGCTCATGTGGGGGCTCGCCGTGCTCAGCATGACGGTGGGCAACGTGGTGGCCCTGGCCCAGCAGAACCTCAAGCGCATGCTCGCCTACTCCTCGATCGCCCACGTGGGCTACATGCTGGTGGGCGTGGTGGCGGGCGGCTCGATGGGCAACGGCAGCGTGCTCTTCTACCTGCTGGTGTACACCTTCACCACCGCGGGCGCGTTCGGGGTCATCCTGCTGCTCGAGCGCGGCGGGCGCGAGGCGGTGCAGCTCGCCGACCTCGGCGGCCTCGCCGCGCGGCACCCGCTGCTGGCGCTGGCCCTGTCGATCTTCCTGCTCTCGCTGATCGGCATCCCGCCCACCGCCGGCTTCGTGGGCAAGTTCTATCTCTTCGGGGCCGCCGTGAAGTCGGGCTACGTGTGGCTGGCCGTGATCGGGGTGCTGAACTCCGCGGTGGCCGCCTACTACTACCTGCGCCTCATCATCTTCATGTACATGCGCGAGCCCGAGGGCGCGCCCACCGTGCTGGCCCCCTCGTTCTCGGGCGCGCTGGCCCTGGTGGTGGCGCTCTGGGGCGTGGTGCAGCTCGGCGTGTTCCCCGGCCCGCTCTTCGACCTGGCCCAGGCCGCGGTCATCCCCCTCCTCCGGTAGCTCGGGCGTTCGTGCCGTCAGCCCCACCCTCACCCTTTCCAAGCGAGAGGGGGCCCGCGATCCCCGGTCTCCTCCGGGTGGGGGGGCCTTTCCACACCCTCTCCCCTCAGGGGAGAGGGCAGGGTGAGGGGTGGTAGCGTGTGGGGGTGGTAGGGTGAGGCGGTGCGCCCGACTCTCCCGTACCGCGGCTGGCTGCTCGACCTCGACGGCACCGTCTATCTCGGCGACCGCCTGATCCCCGGCGCGGCCGAATGCATCGCGGCCCTGCGCGCGGCCGGGCGCCGCGTGGCCTTCCTCACCAACAAGCCGCTCGAGACCCGCGCGGAGTACGCGGCCAAGCTCACGCGCCTGGGGGTGCCGGCGGGGCCCGACGACGTCATCACCTCCTCGCTGGTGCTCGCGCGCCACCTGCGCGACCGCGATCCGGGCGCGCCGGTGTTCGTGATCGGCGAGCCGCCCATGCTCGAGGAGATGCGCGCCCACGGCTTCGAGGTGCGCGGCGACGAGCGCGTGCGCTGGGTGGTGATCGCGTTCGACCGCACCTTCGACTACGCCAAGCTCAACACCGCGCTGCAGGCGGTGAAGCAGGGGGCGCGGCTCATCGCCACCAATCCCGACCGCACCTGTCCGGTGGAGGGGGGCGAGATCCCGGATTGCGCGGGCATGATCGCGGCGGTGGAGGCGGTGACCGACCGGAAGGTGGAGACGATCGTGGGGAAGCCGTCCCCGATCATCCTGGAAGTCGCGCTGGCCGCGCTGGGCGTCCCCGCGGGCGAGGCGGTGATGGTGGGCGACCGCATCGACACCGACATCGTGATGGGCCGGCGGCTCGGCCTCCACACCGTGCTGGTGCTGAGCGGCGTCACGCGCGCGGACGATGCCCGAATCGCGGGGGTGGCTCCGGACCACGTGGTACGATCGATCCGGGACCTGGTGCAGTGAGCGTGAGCGCGCCCGAGAATCGGCTGTCCGGCCTCGACGGCGCCGCGGTGGACGCCGTGGTGATCGGCGGCGGCATGGCGGGGGCGGGGGTGGCGCGCGACCTGGCCCTGCGCGGCGCCTCGGTCGCGCTGTTCGAGAAGGGCGATTTCGCCTCCGGCACCTCCTCGAAGTCCTCCAAGCTGATCCACGGCGGGCTCCGCTACCTCGAGCTGGGCGATTTCAAGCTGGTGCGCGAGTCCCTGCGCGAGAAGAAGACGCTCGAGCGCGTCGCCCCGCACCTGGTCCGGCCGCTCCCCTTCCTGGTGCCGGTGTACCGCGGCGCCTCGCGCGGCCTCGTCAAGGTGCGCCTCGGCATGTGGCTCTACGACCTGCTCAGCCCGGGCAAGAAGACGGAGCGCTCCCGCGTGCTCCGGCCGCTGGACGCGCTCTCGATGGAGTCGAGCGTGCGGGCAGAGGACCTGAAGGGCGCCGGCTACTACTTCGACGACCTCTTGCTCTACCCGGAGCGCCTCTGCCTGGAGAACGTGCTGTCGGCGGCGCGCCACGGGGCGCGGGTCTTCAACTACTGCCAGGTCGAGGAGTTCATCCCCGGTCCGCGCGGGGTCGACGGGGTGCGGGTGCGCGATCTGCTCTCCGGCCAGGTGCTGACGGTGCGGGCGCGCACGATCGTGAACGGGGCGGGGCCGTGGGTGGACCGCGTGCGCGAGCTGGCCGGGGTGGCCGACCGGAGCCCGCGGCTGCTCCGCACCACCAAGGGCATCCACTGCCTGCTGCCGCGGATGACCGACCGAGCGGTCTACCTCTCCACCCACGACGAGCGGATGATCTTCGTGATCCCGTGGCGCGGCTTCTCGCTGGTCGGCACCACCGACACCGACTTCGAGGGCGACCCGGATCGCCTGTGGGCCACCCGCGAGGAGGTGACCTACCTGCTCGACGAGGTCGCCAAGGTGCTGCCCGACAAGCGCGCGACCTTCGACAACGTCGCCTACACCTACGCGGGCGTGCGGCCGCTCTCCTTCGAGCCGGGCCGCTCCGCCTCCGCGGTCTCGCGCGAGCACCGGGTGGTGCCGGAGGGGCCCGACGGGCGCTTCCTCTCGATCACCGGCACCAAGCTGACCTGCTTCCGCAGCCTGGCCGAGGACGTGGGCGACCGGGTGATGCGCGCGCTCGGCCGCCGGGAGGCCTCGCGCACCGCGGGGGCCATGCTCGACGGCACCGACGAGGAGCCCGGCAAGGTCGAGGTGCGGGCGTGGATGGACGTGTCGGAGGAGATCGCGGCGACCGGGCTCCCGCGCGCGACGCTCAAGATGCTGGTGGAGACCTACGGCCGGGCCTATCACCGCGTGCTCGAGCTCGGGCGCAAGCTGCCCGACGGTTTCGAGCGCCTCTGCCCGAGCAATCCCGAGATCGTGGCCCAGCTCCATCACGCGGTGCGCGAGGAGCTGGCGGTGTCGCTGCAGGACGTGCTGCTGCGGCGCACCGGCATCGGCCAGAGCCGCTGCCAGGGCCTCGACTGCGCGGAGGCCATCGGCGCGCGCATGGCCGAGCTGGCGGGGTGGCCGCCGCGCCGCCTCGACGCCGAGCTCCTGGCCTACTCCGAGCACGTGGAGCAGAGCCGGCGCTTCCGGCATCGCTGATGGCGCGCTTCGGGCGAGGCATCGCGCTCCTGCTGGTCCTCGCGCTGGTCTCCGCGGGGGCGGCGTGGGCGGGCGACGACGATGCATGGCTCTACGGCCGCTGGGAGCTGATGCACGACCCCGACGGCAGCCCGAAGGACTGGCTCGAGTTCACCGCCGACGGCCGGGTGGCCACCATCACGCCGACCGGCCGCTACACCGGCCGGTACGTGGTGACGGGCCGGGAGGTCCAGCTCAACTACAAGATCGGCGAGCGGGCGATCTTCACCACGCTGACGTACGGCCTCGACCGGAAGGAGCTCTTCGCCCGCTCCGCGAGGACGGGCTATACCGCCAGGTACGAGAAGCTGCCGTAGACGCGGCCGGGCCGCTCAGGGGCGGCGCATCCGGAAGTTGAAGCGGCGCAGCTCGAGTCAATAGTGCTATAGTTTCACGCGCTCCGGGGGACATGGAAACGTCGCCCGGATGCAGCCCGATCGCGACACTCGTTCGGTACCCTGGCTCGAAAGCGGATCTCATGATCCCGAATAGCAACCGGAGGTCACCCATGCCACAGACGAGGACGTACTGGTGGTCGGCCGGGACCGCGCTCCTGCTCGTCGCCGCGATGCTCCTGGCGCCCGCGCCCGCCTTCGCCAAGACCGAGATCCACTTCTGGCACGCCCTGTCGGGGCAGCTCGGCGAGTCGGTCAACGAGCTGGCCAAGCAGTTCAACGAGAGCCAGTCCGAGTACGAGGTGAAGCCGCTGCGGAAGGGGACCTATCCGGAGACGCTCACCGCGGCCATCGCGGCCTACCGGCAGCGTCAGGCGCCGCATATCGTGCAGGTGTTCGAGGTGGGCACCCAGACCATGATGCTCTCCGGCGCGGTCCTGCCCGTCTACCAGCTCATGAAGGAGCAGGAGATCGCGGTCGACTGGAAGGACTTCATCGCGCCGGTGGTGGGCTACTACTCCAAGGACGGCAACCTCTACTCGATGCCGTTCAACTCCTCCACCCCCATCTTCTACTACAACCAGGACGCCTTCCGGAAGGCCGGGCTCGACCCGAACAAGCCGCCCCAGACCTGGAAGCAGGTGGAGGAATACTCGAAGAAGCTCATCTCGTCGGGCACCACCAAGTGCGGATTCTCCACCGCGTGGCCCTCGTGGATCCAGCTGGAGAACATGCACGCACTGCACGACCAGCCGTTCGCCACCAAGCGCAACGGCTTCGACGGCCTCGACGCGCAGCTCCTGATCAACCGGGAGTTCGGGGTCAAGCACCTGGGTCAGCTCGCGGCCTGGCAGAAGGAGAACATCTTCTCCTACGGCGGGCGGCGGGGCGACGGGGATCCCAAGTTCCTGAGCGGCGACTGTGGCATGTACATGCATTCCTCCGCGCTGATCGGCGGCTTCACCAAGGGCGCCAAGTTCAAGTGGGGGACCGCCCAGCTCCCGCACTACGGCGCGCCCTACAAGAAGGCCACGTCGATCATCGGTGGCGCCACCCTGTGGGTGATGAAGGGCAAGCCGGCCGCGGAGAACCGCGGGACGGCCCGCTTCCTCAAGTTCGTCTCCGACACCAACCAGCAGATGTGGTGGCACGTGACCACCGGCTACCTCGCCATCTCGAACAGCGCGGTGAAGAACCTGGAGGCGGCCCAGCACTTCAAGAGGAACCCGGACCAGTTCACCGCCTTCGCCCAGCTCACCAAGGGCACCGCGACCCCCAACAGCCAGGGACTGCGCCTCGGGAACTTCGTGCAGATCCGCGACGTGATCGAGGCCGAGATGGAGAACATCTTCGCGGGCAAGAAGTCGGCCAAGCAGGGGCTCGACGACGCGGTGGCCAAGTCCAACGACCTGCTGAAAGAGTTCGCGGCCGCGAACAAGCAGTAGGGGGATCCGTCCGGGTCGGCGATGCAGCGCACGGTCTTCAAGAGCCGGTGGCTGCCGTACGCGCTGGTGGTGCCGCAGGTGGCGGTCACCGTGGTCTTCTTCTTCTGGCCGGCGCTGAAGTCGCTGCAGCTCAGCCTGTACCGGGTCTCCCCGTTCGGGGACAAGAGCACGTTCGTCGGCCTCGAGAACTTCCGAAAGCTCGTGACCGACCCCGACTACTACGCGAGCGTCCTCAGCTCCTTCGTGTTCGCGGGCGGCGTGACCGTGCTGGCGGTCCTGGGCGCGCTGGTGCTCGCGGGGCTGGCCACCCAGAAGATCCGCGGGCTGGCCGTCTACCGCACCCTGCTGCTCTGGCCCTACGGCATCGCGCCGGCGGTGGCCGGGATCATCTTCCTCTTCATCTTCCATCCCGCCTACGGGATCCTGCCGTACTTCCTGTCGTTCGTGACCGCCTACGATTTCAACTGGCTGCTCAAGGGTTGGGTGGCCATGACCCTCGTGATCGTGGCCACCGCGTGGACGCACCTCGGCTACAACATCGCGTTCTACATCGCGGGCCTCCTGGCCATTCCGACCTCGGTGATGGAGGCGGCGGACGTGGACGGGGCCGGGCCGATCCGCCGCTTCGTCGCGATCGTGTTCCCGCTCGTCTCGCCGATCACCTTCTACCTGGTCGTGCTCAACATGGTCTTCGCGTTCTTCGAGTCCTTCGGGGTCATCGACGCGGTCACCAAGGGCGGGCCCGGCCAGGCGACCGAGATCATGGTGTACAAGCTCTACAAGGACGGGTTCATCGGGCTCAACCTGGGCTCCTCGGGCGCGCAGTCCGTGATCCTGATGGCCATGGTCATCGGGCTCACCGTGCTCCAGTTCCGCTTCGCGGAGAAGAAGGTCACGTACCGATGACCGCCCCCGATGAGCGCCAAAGGCGCGAAGAGGCCCTACCGCCAGGCGAAGTCTTCCACCGGCACGGACTCAGAATGAGGGGCTTCGTGAGGGTCCCGTGTCCGCAGTAGGTACGACCCAGCTCGAGCGGGCCCGGGTGCGCGCGCGCGCGACGGACACCCCGCGCCGGAAGCGCTTCCCGTGGGGCTCGGTGGTCGTGCACGCGCTGCTCATCGCCTGCATCGCGGTGGTGGTGTTCCCGCTCTACTTCGCGTTCGTGGTCTCCACCCAGGACCTGCAGCAGGTCGTGCAGCGGCCGCCGCGGCTCTTGCCGTCCTCCCACCTGCTCGAGAACTACGCGCAGGCGTGGCGCAAGTCCAGCATGGGCCGCATGCTGTTCAACAGCGCGGTGATGGCGGTGGCGGTGGCGGTGGGCAAGATCGCCATCTCGATGCTGTCCGCCTTCGCGATCGTGTACTTCAACTTCCGGGGCCGGACGTTCTGCTTCTGGATGATCTTCGTCACCCTGATGCTGCCGGTGCCGGTCCGGCTCATGTCCACCTACGAGGTGATCGGCACCCTGGGCTGGCTCGACACCTACGAGGGGCTGACGATCCCCCTCATGGCCTCCGCCACCGCCACGTTCCTCTTCCGCCAGTTCTACATGACGATTCCGAACGAGATGGCGGAGGCGGCCCAGCTCGACGGGGCCGGGCCCCTGCGCTTCCTCTGGAGCTTCCTGCTGCCGCTCTCCTGGGCCAACATCGCCGCGCTGTTCGTGGTGCTCTTCATCTTCGGCTGGAACCAGTACCTGTGGCCGCTCATGATCACGAACACGGAGGAGATGCGCACGGTGGTGATCGGCCTCGAGCAGCTGATCCCGCGCAGCGGAACCGAGTTGCCCACGTGGAACCTGATCATGGCGGGGGCGATGATGGCGCTGCTCCCGCCGGTGGCCATCATCATCTTCATGCAGCGCTGGTTCGTGAAGGGACTGGTCGAGAGCGAGAAATGAGGACGCTCCTGCTCCTCACCGCGGCCCTGGTCGGGGTGGCGGCGGTGCTGGCGACCACGACCGCGGCCGCGCAGGGGATGATCGCCCCGCTCTTCGCCGCGCACCGGGGCGGCGCGCTCCTCTGGCCGGAGAACAGCCTGCTCGCCTTCCGGAACGCGCTGGCGCTGGGCGCCGACTTCCTCGAGCTGGACGTGCATCTCACGCGCGACGGCGAGCTGGTGGTGATCCACGACCCCACGCTCGACCGCACCACCACCGGCACCGGCCCGGTGCGCGAGCGCGCCCTCGCCGAGCTGGGCGGCCTGCGCCTGAAGGACCGCGCCGGGACGGTCGTCGAGGAGGGCATTCCCACCCTGGACCAGGTGGTGACGCTGGCCGCGGCGGGGAAGCGGCAGATCCTGCTCGAGATCAAGACCGACGAGCAGCGCCGGCGCTACCCGGGGATCGAGGAGAAGGTCTTCGCGGTGCTCGACCGTCAGCGGTTCGTGCCCTTCACGGTGGTGATGGCCTTCGAGGGCGAGACGTGGCGCCGGGTGCGCCAGCTCCGCCCCGAGGCGCGAGTGGCCGCGCTGTACTCGCCGCGCATGCTGGCCGCCTCCGCGGTGGACGCGGAGCTGCAGGCCCTGATGCGGGCCGGGGTGGCGGTCATCGGCCTCCACCAGGCGCTCGTCGACGCGGAGGTGGCGAAGCGGGCCCGCCTCGCCGGGCTCACCCTCGGGGTGTGGACCGTGAACGAGCGCGACGCGATCGCGCGCTTCATCGAGCAAGGCGTGGGCGTGGTCATCACCGACCGCCCGGACCTGGCCAAGGAGCTGCTCGGCCGGTGACCGCGCGCCGCTTCGTGCTGGCGCTGGATCAGGGCACGACGGGGTCCACCGCGCTCGTGATCGATCCGGAGGGCCTCGTGCGGGCGCGCGGCTACGCGGAGCTGCCCCAGCACTATCCGCAGCCGGGCTGGGTGGAGCACGATCCCGCGCAGATCTGGGCCACCACCGTGCAGGCCCTCGACCAGGCGGTGGCCGCGGCCGGCATCACGTCGGGCGAGATCGCGGCGGTGGGCATCACCAACCAGCGCGAGACCGCCATCCTGTGGGAGCGCGCCTCCGGGCGCCCCGTGCACAACGCCATCGTGTGGCAGTGCCGGCGGACCGCCGCGCTCTGCGACCGGCTGAAGGCCGACGGGGCCGAGCCCGAGATCCGGCGGAAGACCGGGCTGCTGCTCGATGCCTACTTCTCCGGGACCAAGATCCGCTGGATGCTCGACCACGAGCCCGCGCTGCGCCCGCGCGCGGAGCGCGGCGAGCTGTGCTTCGGCACCGTGGACACCTGGCTGCTCTGGCAGCTCACCGGCGGGGCGGTGCACGCCACCGATCCATCCAATGCCTCGCGCACGCTCTGCTACGACATCCACGCGGGGCGGTGGGACGAGGGGTTGTGCCGGATCCTCGGCGTGCCGATGGCGCTGCTGCCCGAGGTGAAGCCGTCGGCGGGCGTGTTCGGGGAGACGGCCGGGCGAGGCGCCGCCGAAGGCGAGCCGAGCGGATCCAGGAAGTCGTCCGGGCTGCCGGGCGGCATCCCGGTGGCGGGCATCGCGGGAGACCAGCAGGCCGCGCTCTTCGGCCAGGCCTGCATCGAGCCGGGCATGGCCAAGAACACGTACGGCACCGGCTGCTTCGCGCTGCTCAACACCGGCGCGCGCGCGGTCGCCTCTAGCCTTGGACTGCTGACCACGGTGGCGTGGACGGTCGAGGGGAGCACGGTCTACGCGCTGGAGGGCGCGGTGTTCATCGCGGGCGCGGCGGTGCAGTGGCTGCGCGACGGCCTCGGCATCATCAAGCAGGCCGCCGAGACCCAGGCGCTGGCCGGGTCGGTGCCGGACACCGGCGGCGTCTATCTCGTCCCCGCCTTCGTGGGGCTGGGCGCGCCATACTGGGACCCCTACGCGCGGGGCACGCTGGTCGGCATCACGCGCGGGACGTCACGCGCGCACCTGGCCCGCGCGGCGCTGGAGGCCATCGCCTACCAGAGCCGCGACGTGCTCGACACCATGAAGCGCGAGTTCGGCGTGCCGCTCACGTCGCTCAGAGTTGATGGCGGCGCATCGGCCAACGATTTTCTCTGCCAGTTCCAGGCCGACGTCCTGGGCGTGGAGGTGCTGCGCCCCTCGGTGACCGAGACCACCGGCCTCGGCGCCGCCTACCTGGCCGGGGTGGGCGCGGGGCTCTGGAAGAGCCGGGAGCTGGCCACCCGCTGGAAGCTCGAACGGAAGTTCACCCCCACCATGTCCGACGCCGCGCGCGAGGGAGCCTACGCGGGCTGGCGCCGCGCGGTGGAGCGGTCGCGGAGCTGGATCGAACCCGAGAGGAGGACCTCATGATGCTGCGATCGATCGTCACGACCGCCGTCGCGATGCTGGCCCTGGTGGGGGCGCTGAGCGCCCCGGCCCGGGCGCAGGCGCCCATCGAAGGCGAGCTGAACCTGATCACGCCGGTGTCCAAGTTCATTCACGACGCGGCGCTGAAGGCCTTCACGGAGTACGCCAAGGAGAAGTGGAACGTCACCGTGAGGGCGAACGCGATCCCGGCGGGCACCCCGGTGGCCTACGGGCGCATCACGGAGTGGAAGGGCCGCCCCGAGGTGGACATCTTCTGGGGCGGGGAGTCCGCGCTCTTCGAGAAGCTCGCCGAGCAGAAGCTCCTCCAGAAGGTGGAGATCTCGAAAGAGGCCTGGGACAGCATCCCGGCCGCGATCGGCAAGCCCAAGCCGATCCCCCTGAAGGACAAGGACGGCTTCTGGGTGGGCACCGCGCTCGAGCCCTACGGGCTCGTGTACAACCCCAAGCGTCTGCAGCGCCTCGGCGTGGCCGCGCCCAAGGAGTGGGATGACCTGCTGAATCCCAAGCTCAAGGGCGAGGTGGCCCAGTGCGCGCCGACGCGGTCCTCGTCGTCGAACGCGACCTACGAGGTGATGCTCTCCCGGTTCGGCGAGGACAAGGGGTGGGAGTGGCTGCGGAAGCTGGCCGGAAACACCGGCCACTTCACCGCGCGGAGCCGCGACGTGCCGACGGTGGTGGCCAAGGGTGAGTTCGCGGCCGGCTTCGCGGTGCCGTCGTACATGGCGTTCGAGGAGAAGCTGGCCGGCTTCGACATCAAGTTCGTGGCGCCCAAGAACGCCTTCGTGACCCCCGAGCCCATGGCGATCCTGGCCGGCGCGCGCAACCCCAAGGCGGCGCGGGCGTTCATCGAGTTCCTGCTGACCGAGCGCGGCCAGAAGGTGTTCATGGAGCGCGGCCTCTTCCCGATCACGCCCAAGTACAAGGTCCAGGGCGCGCCGGGCTCGACCGCGGAGCTGGCGGTGGAGTTCACCGGCGGGGTGCGCTCCTACTTCGACGGCGAGGTGGCCAACGTGTACGACGAGGCGGTGGCGTCCAAGCGGTCGGAGGCGCTCAAGACCCGGTTCCGCTCCGACATCGAGGCCAAGTGGGACGAGCTGAAGAAGTAGCGCCGGCGGCGGCCCGCGGCCCGGCATGATCGTCGGGATCGAAGCCGTCGTCAAGCGGTTCGGCGCCGTCGCCGCGGTGGATCACGTCGATCTCACCGTGGCGGACGGCGAGCTGTTCACCTTGCTCGGGCCCTCGGGCTGCGGCAAGACCACCCTGCTGCGCCTCTTGGCCGGGTTCTATCAACCAGATAGTGGGACCATCCGCTTCGGCGACCGCGTGGTCAACGGGCTGCCGCCCTACGAGCGCCGCATCGGCATGGTGTTCCAGAACTACGCGCTCTGGCCCCACATGACGGTCACGGACAACGTCTGCTACGGTCTCCGCCTGCGGAAGCTGCCCACGGCGGAGGTGCAGGCCCGCCTGCGAGAAGGGCTGCGCAAGGTCAATCTGGCGGGTTTCGAGTCGCGCTACCCCGGCCAGCTCTCCGGCGGCCAGCAGCAGCGGGTGGCGCTGGCGCGGGCGCTCGTGCTGAACCCGGACATCCTGCTGCTGGACGAGCCGCTGTCGAACCTGGACGCCAAGATCCGCATCCAGGTGCGCGCGGAGATCCGGCGCCTGCAGCAGGAGCTGCGCATCACGACGATCTACGTGACCCACGATCAGGAGGAGGCGCTGTCGCTCTCGGACCGCGTGGCCGTGATGCGGGACGGCCGCGTGCTGCAGGTGGGGCCGCCCAAGGAGCTCTACGAGCGGCCGCGCACCCGCTTCGTGGCCGACTTCGTCGGCACCAACAACCTGCTGCCCGGCGAGGTGCAGGGCGACGGCGGGCGGGGCGGGGACCTGGTCGTCACCACCGCGCTCGGCCCGCTGCGGGCCATCGCCAACGGGGCGGTCTCGGGACGCTGCGTGCTCGCGGTGCGCCCGGAGAACGTGGCGCTGGGCGCGGCGGGCGACGGGAGTGAGGGCAACCGGGTGGCCGGGCGCGTGAGCCTCGTGTCCTACCTCGGCAACACCCTCCGCTACGACGTGCAGACCGAGCCCGGGCTCGTCCTCAAGGCCGACATCCGCGACCCGTGGCACCACGACCCGCTGCCAGTGGGCCGGGCGGTGACCCTCAGCTTTCCCCCGTCGGTGACCCTCGCCGTCTCCGATGATGCGTAGCCCGCGCCTGGGCCCGGCAGTGGGCGTCGGGTTGATCTGGGCGTTCCTGATCCTCTTCCTGATCTATCCGCTCGGGCGCCTCTTCTACGACGCGGTGACCGACGAGGCGGGGCGGTGGACGCTCGCCAACTTCCAAGAGTTTTTTACCGACCGCTTCTACGTGCGCTCGCTGGTGAACTCGATGATCCTGGGCGTGTCGACCGTGATCTGCGCCTCGGTGCTGGGCATCGCGGTGGCGTTCCTGCTGGTCCGCTACGACTTCGCGGGGCGCAACCTCTTCAGCTACCTCACGATGCTCCCGATCATCTCGCCGCCGCTGGTGGGCGTGCTGGGCTTCACGTTCATCCTGGGGCGGGCGGGCACCGTCAACGTGCTGCTGATGGACACCTTCGACATGCTCCGGCCCATCAACTTCATCTACGGGGTCCACGGGGTGGTGCTGGTGGAGACGCTCCACCTCTTCCCGATGATCACGCTCAACGTGGTGGACGCGCTCGGCAAGGTGGATCCGTCGCTGGAGGAGGCGGCGGAGAGCGTGGGGGCGCGCGGCTGGTCGAAGCTCTGGCGGGTGACGCTGCCGCTGACCACGCCGGGCTACGTGGCGGGCGCGCTGCTCGTGTTCATCTGGACGTTCTCGGACTTCGCCACCCCGCTCGTGCTGGGGGTGCAGGACCTCCTGGCCCCGCAGGCCTATCTCAACATCGTGCAGTTCGTGGACCGGCGCATCTTCCGCATGGGCATCGTGATCTCGGCCCTGATGGTGCTGCTCGCGATCCTCTTTCTCCTGGCCGCCCGGCACTACGTGGCGATCAAGGACTACTCCTCGCTGTCCTACTCGCGTATCGAGCGGCGGCGACTGTCGCCGGCCCGGCAGGCGCTGGTCGTCGGCTTCCTGAGCGTCCTGCTCCTGCTGTCGTTCATCCCCTACATCGGGGTGACCCTGGCCTCGGTCGGGAAGGGCTGGGCGCTGACCCCGCTGCCGGTGGCCTACACCCTGCAGTACTACGAGCGCGTGATCGTGGAGACGCCGAAGTACATCGTGAACAGCTTCCTCTACTCCGGGCTCGCGGTGGTGATCTGCATCGGGGTGGGCGTGCCGATCGCGTGGCTGCTCGCGCGGTCCACCGTGCCGGGGCGCGGGGCGCTGGACGCCATCAATACCCTGATCCTGGCCGTGCCGGGCACCGCCATCGGGATCGCCTACATCCGCGCCTTCCACTTCGACCTGCCCGGCTTCGACCGCGGGCTGACCTCGTTCTGGATCATCATGCCGCTGGTGCTGGCGGTGCGGCGGCTGCCCTACACGGTGCGCGGGTCGTTCGCCTCGCTGCTGCTGGTGCACCGCTCGCTGGAGGAGGCGGCCTCGAGCGTGGGGGCGTCCGGCGTGCGCACCTTCAAGGACGTCACCTTGCCGATGATCTGGAAGGGCATCCTGGTGGGCAGCCTGTTCTCGTTCATGACCTCGCTGCAGGAGGCCTCCGCGGTCCTGTTCCTGGCCCTCGGCGGCTGGGAGTCCATTACCAACGGCATCTTCGCCTTCTACATCGCGGGCAGCGCCAACGAGGCCGCCGCCCTCGGCGTCATCCTGATCGCGGTCGCCGCGATCAGCGTCGCCATCATCAACCGCATGGCCGGCACCCGCATGGGCGGCGTCTTCGGCTGACGGTTGGGGTCAGGTCTTACATTCCAACATTCGTCGCGGGCAGATATGAGCGCAGGCGCCGAAATGTTGGAATGTAAGACCTGACCCCGTCCTGCTTGTTCTCTGCCGACATGCGAAATTCTTGATGTTTGGCAACGTAATCGCTTAGTTGCGGGTTCTTGTCACGCTCGGATCGGTGTGATAGTGTTCCTGTTCACATGGCTCCGGCCGAGAGGAGGCCGTCGCGGAGTCAGACCGCTCAGCTCGTCAACCTGGGCACGATGCTGTTCGCGTGCGTGGCCGTCGGGCTCGCGGCGGGGTACTTCGCGGATCGCTGGCTCGGGACGGGCCCGTGGCTCTTGCTGATCGGCCTCGCATTGGGCATCGTGGCGGCCGGCGTGAACTTTTACAGGACCATCAAGACACTGAACGAGCAGGACGGCAATGAGTGCTGATCTGGCCGCGCGCGTGACCTGGACCTTCGCTACCACCTTAGCCGCCATGACGGTGGGCGCATGGTGGCTGGCGGGCGCCCCCGCGGCGGCCGGGGTCGGCGGCGGCGGCGCCATCGCCCTCGTCAATTTCCGCTGGCTCGCCCGCGACCTCCACCGGGCCACCGCGCTGATCGCCGAGGGCGGCACCGGCATCGGGCGCATCAGCCGCGTGGGCCTGCGCCAGCTCGTGACCTTCGGCGCGCTCGGCCTGCTGGTGGCGCAGGGCTGGGCGCATCCGGTGGCGGTGGCGGTCGGCCTCGCGGCCCTGCCCCCGGTGCTGCTGGCCCAGGGCCTGCTCGACGCCCGGAGGCACGCCTGACATGGAGCTGATCGAGCACCCGCCGATCCTGCACATCGCGGCGATCCCGGACCACATCCTCTATACGTGGATCGCGATGGCCATCCTGATCACGGTGGCCTTCGTGGCCTCGCGGCGGGTCCAGCTCGTGCCGACGGGCAGCCAGAACTTCATGGAGATCGTGCTCGAGCAGTTCGTGAAGGAGCTGGACGAGACGATCGGGCACGACGGGCGGCGCTACCTGCCGCTGATCGCCACCCTGGGCCTCTTCATCCTGGTCTCGAACCTCATGGGGCTCGTGCCCGGGCTGGTGGCCCCCACCGCCAACCTCAATACCACCGCGGCCTGCGCGCTGATCGTCTTCGTGACCTATCACGTCATCGGCGTGCGCAAGCAGGGCTTCATCCCGTACCTGAAGCACTTCGCGGGGCCGGTGCCGACGGTGCTGAAGCCGCTGATGTTCGTCATCGAGATCATCAGCCACTGCGCCCGGCCGCTGTCGCTCTCGCTCCGCCTCTTCGGCAACATGATGGCCGGTCACATCCTCCTCGCCATCTTCTTCTTCATGATGGGCTTCGACGGGATGCTGGGCTGGGCCCTCCGCGGCTCCGTCGCGGGACTGGTGATCGGAGCGCCCGCCGCGCTGATCATGGTCGTGTTTGTCGTGGGCTTTCTCTTCCCCTTGAAGATCCTGGTTGCCTTCATCCAGACCTTCATTTTCTGCAAGCTGGCCATGCTGTACATCGCGGCGGCGGTCGAGGAAGCCGAGCATCACTAGGTCGCAGTCACCCTCAACAAGGAGGAGAGCCGTGCCACGCATTCTCACCATGAGCATGATGGCGATTCTGGCGGTCCCGGGGATGGCCTGGGCGCAGGGGGCGGCCGCCGCGGGCGGCGACGACTTGGCCAAGGCCTTCGCGGTCCTGGCCGCGGGCCTCGGCTTCGGCCTGGCCGCGGGCCTCTGCGGTCTCGGTCAGGGCCGCGCGGCCGGGCAGGCGGTGGACGCGATGGCGCGCCAGCCCGGCGCGATCGCCCGGATCCAGACCGCCATGCTGCTCGGTCTGGCCTTCATCGAGTCGCTCGTGCTGTTCGTGTTCGTCATCGCGGTCATCCTGCTGTTCGTGAAGTCGTAGAGTAGCGGCAAGCTCGAAGGCACCGTCCCGGGGCCGTGCCCCGGGACGGCACGCGGGCATTCCCGCGAGGCGGCCCCGACGGGCGCGGTGAGCGCCCGGGAACAAACATGGCGCGACGGTCACCGTTCAAGATTCCCCGGATCCCGGAGATGACGGTGCGCCGCCTGTCCGTCTACACGCGCAGTCTCCAACAGTTAGAGGAAGACGGGGTCAAGACCATCTCCTCCCAGGAGCTGGCGGAGCGCTTCAGCCTCAACTCGGCCCAGGTCCGGAAGGACCTCGCCTACTTCGGCGAGTTCGGGGTGCGCGGCATCGGCTACTACGTCTCCGGGCTCAAGGCCGAGCTGCAGCGCATCCTGGGCCTCGATCGCGAATGGCAGGTGGCCCTGGTGGGCTTCGGCAACCTGGGCTCGGCGCTCTTCCACTACAAGGGCTTCGCCCGGCAGGGGTTCCGGATCTCGACGATCTTCGACGAGGATCCCGCCAAGTGGGGCAAGGCGGTGGACAGCGTCACGATCCAGCCGATGGAGGACCTGCGGCGCGAGGCCAAGGCGCGCAATCTCCAGATCGCGATCGTGGCGGTGCCCGGGGAGTCCGCCCAGGCCGTCACCGAGAAGCTGGTGGCGGCGGGGGTCAAGACCATCCTCAACTTCGCGCCGGGCCGGATCAAGGCGGGCAAGGACGTGCGCCTGAAGAACGTGGACCTGGCCATCGAGCTGGAGACGCTCTCCTTCTATCTGGCCCAGGGGTCGCGCTAGCCCCGGAGGGGGGCTGCGCCCCCCTTCCGGACCTCCCCCCGGGAAATAGGACGCGCGGGCTCCGCCCGTCGCGGGAAGTGGACCGTTGATCGCGCGGCGCCCATGGAATTTGACGCCGGCTGGGGCCGGTGGTACCTCTGATGTGCTGTCGTCCGTGATGATCGTGCCTGCCGGGTCCGTTCTGTCCAGGTGGGCCGCGCTCGAAGACGTCCTCGCGGCCCTCGCCAAGGGAGCATCCTGTCTCCGCGCCGACGGTCTCTGGGGCTCCTCCCGCGCCCTGGTGGTGGCCGCGCTGCGGGAGCGCACCGGCCGCGCGACGCTGCTGCTCACGCCGGGCCCGTCCCAGCGCCACCGCATGGCGCAGGACGCCGCGTTCTTCGTCGCCTCGCTCTCGGGCGGCCCCGCGGTGGGCGGCGACGATGGGGAGAGCGCCCGCGTGCTCGAGTTCCCGTCGGGCACCGGCGCCTCCTGGCGCGGCAAGCTCCATCGCGAGCCCGACGCCGAGCGGGCGCTGTGCTGCCGGCGCCTCCTCGACGGCGACGCGGTCGTGATCGTGGCCACGCCCTCCGGGCTCTCGGAGCCGGTGCCGCCGCCCTCCGCCTTCCGGAGCCGCACGTTCACGTTGACGGTGGGAGAGAGCAGCGACCGGGAGATCCTGCTCGAGCTGCTCGAGGCGGCCGGCTACGAGCGGGTCGAGACCGTGATGGAGGTCGGGCAGTGGAGCCTGCGCGGCGGCATCGTGGACATCTTCTCGCCCACCCACGACCGCCCGGTGCGGGCCGAGTTCGTCGGCGACGACGTGGAGTCGCTCCGGGTCTTCGATCCCACCACGCAGCGCTCGATCGCGCCGCTCGGCGAGCTGACCGTGCTGCCGCTCGGCTCGAAGGACGCGGCGCCGGTCACCCTGGTGGACTACCTGCCGCCCGGGACACTGGTGGTGCTCGAGGACCCCGCCATGCTGGAGGCGCCGCCGGACGACGCGCCCTCGGCGGCCCCGCTCGCCTCCGTGCTCGAGCGCTTCCAGCGCCTCGAGCTGCCGCTGCTCCAGCGCGGCGAGGGGACGGCGCCCCGCGTCTCGATGGGCACCCGCGCGGTGGGCGGTTACCGCGGCCAGTTCAAGGCGCTCGCCGAGGAGATCCGCGCCTGGCGGGGCGAGGGCTTCACGGTGCGCCTGGTGGTGGACGACGAGCGGCAGCGCGAGCGGCTGCGCCAGATGCTGGCCGAGCACGATCTGGAGCCGTGGCCCGAGGCGTCGCTCTGGAGCCAGGAAGGGCTCGCGGTGATCGTGGGCGAGTGCGCGGCGGGCTTCCAGCTCCCCGCGCTCGGCCTGATCGTGCTCTGCGAGGAGGAGATCTTCGGGGCCCAGCGCCGGCGGCTCCGCCGCCCGCGCTTTCAGCGCGGGGCGGCCATCGCTTCGTTCAACGACCTCGCCGCCAACGACCTGGTGGTGCACGAGCAGCACGGCATCGCCCGCTACCACGGCCTCCGCACGCTCTCCTCGGACGGGCACGACGCCGACTTCCTGCTGCTGGAGTACGCCGACGGCGGCCGGCTCTACCTCCCCGTCGAGCGGCTCGACCTCATCACCAAGTACATGGGCGCTCCGGAGGGCTCGGCGCGGCTCGACCGCCTGGGCGGCGGCGCGTGGCAGCGCCTGAAGGAATCGGTGCGGGCCGCGCTGCGCGACATGGCGGAGGCCCTGCTCAAGCTCTACGCCACCCGCTCGGTCGCCGAGCGCCCGCGCTTCGCCGACGACACGCCCTGGCAGGGCGAGTTCGAGGCCGCCTTCCGCTTCGAGGAGACGCCGGACCAGCTCCGCGCCATCGAGGAAGTGAAGACCGACATGGTGGGCGGCCGCCCGATGGACCGCCTGGTGGCGGGCGACGTGGGCTACGGCAAGACGGAGGTCGCGCTGCGCGCGGCCTTCAAGGCGGTGGCGGATGGCCGTCAGGTGGCGGTGCTGGTGCCCACCACCGTGCTGGCCCAGCAGCACTACAACACGTTCGTCGAGCGCTTCACCCCGTTCCCGGCGCGGGTCGAGCTGCTCTCGCGCTTCCGCAGCCCGAAGGAGCAGAAGCAGGTCGTGGCCGGCCTCGCGGCGGGCGCGGTGGACGTGGTGGTGGGCACGCACCGGCTCCTGTCCAAAGACGTGTCGTTCAAGAACCTCGGGCTCCTGGTGGTGGACGAGGAGCACCGCTTCGGTGTCTCCCACAAGGAGCGGCTCAAGCAGCTCCGGACCTCGGTGGACGTGCTGACCCTCACCGCCACCCCGATCCCGCGCACGCTGCACATGGCCCTCTCGGGCGTGCGCGACCTCTCGGTCATCGAGACGCCGCCGCTCGACCGGCTGCCGGTGGAGACGGTGGTCACCGCGTTCAGCCGCGGCATCATCAAGGACGCGATCGAGCGCGAGCTGAACCGGGGCGGGCAGGTCTTCTTCGTCCACAACCGCATCCAGTCGCTCCCCTCGATGACCACCTTCATCAAGAGCCTGGTCCCGGAGGCCCGGGTGGTGATGGGGCACGGCCAGATGGCGGAGCGGGAGCTGGAGAGCGTGATGGTCAAGTTCGTGGATGGCCAGGCCGACGTGCTGGTGTCCACCGCCATCGTGGAGTCGGGGCTGGACATCCCGGCCTCGAACACGATAATCATCAACCGGGCCGACCGCTTCGGCCTGGCCCAGCTCTACCAGCTCCGGGGCCGGGTGGGGCGGGAGCGGCAGCAGGCCTACGCCTACCTCCTGGTGCCGGCGGACGGCCGGGTGGACGAGACGGCCCAGCGGAGGCTGCGGGTGATCGAGGAGTCCACCGAGCTGGGGGCGGGCCTCCGGCTGGCGATGCGCGATCTCGAGATCCGGGGCACCGGCAACCTGCTGGGGGCCGCCCAGCACGGGCATATCGCCGCGGTCGGATTCGATCTTTACAGCAAGCTCCTCGCGGAAGCCGTGAGAGACTTGAAGGGCGAACCAGCGGCCGAGCGCGTCGATCCGGTGATCTCGGCGGACGTGGAAGCGCTCCTGCCCGAGTCCTACGTCCCCGAGGTGAATCAGCGCCTGGCCCTCTACAAGCGCCTGGCGGAGATCGAGCGCGTCGAGGACGTCGCCGACGCCCGCGCGGAGCTGGCGGATCGCTACGGACCGCCTCCGGCGGCGGTGGAGGGGCTGCTGGACGTGGTGGGGCTCCGGGTGGCCGCGCGTGCGCTGGGTATCGAGCGGGTGGAAGCGGGCGGCGGGCGCGCGATCCTGACCTTCGCGGCGTCGACCGCGGTCACGCCGGATCGGATTGTCAAGGCGATCGCGGCCAGCCGCGGCGGCCTGAAACTGAGAAAGGAGTACACGGTGGAAGCGCGGATTCCCTCCGAGCCCTGGGCCGCGGTGCGCGACGCCCTCACGAAGCTCCTGGACTCCCTCCGGTGAGCGCGCGGCGGGCCGCGACCGTTGCCCTGCTGCTCCTTCCCCTCGTGGTCGCCGGCTGCTCGATCCCGACCTGGATGCCGCTGATCGGCAAGGACAAGACGCCGCCGGCGGAGGCGCCCCGGGCGCAGCCGTCCGCCTCCGCGCCCATCCTGACCTCGCGGGACCAGCTCCACGACTCGGACGACGTGGTGGACCGCGTGATCTGCGTGGTGAACAACGACGCGATCACCCAGTACGAGCTGGACGAGGCCGAGCTGTACTACCTGGCCGAGACGCGGGAGCGGCCCTCCGACGGCGAGGCGCGCAAGGCCCTGCGCGCCCGGCTGCTCCAGAACCTGATCGAGAACCGGATCCAGCTCCAACAGGCCGAGCGCGACAAGGTGGTGATCGAGGAGCCGGAGCTCGCGGAGGCCATCGGCGAGATCAGGACGAAGCTCAAGGCCAAGGACGACACGGAATTCGAGGCCATGATCAAATCCCAGGGCCTCACCCTGGAGGGCGTCCGGAAGCGGATGCGCGACCAGCTCATGGTCCAGCGAGTCGTTCGCCGGAAGGTGGCCCTCCGGATCTCGGTCACCGAGCAGGAGATCGACAAGTACCTCGTGGAGAACCGCGAGAAGCTCGAGACCGGCCTCACCTTCGGAGCCCGTCACATCCTGGTGGCGCCGGACCCGACCAAGGGCGACGACGGCTGGACGGCGGCGCGCGTGAAGGCCGACGAGCTCTACGCGCAGCTGCTGGAGGGGCAGGACTTCATCGACCTCGCCCGGAAGCACTCCAACGATCCCTCGGGCAAGGACGGCGGATCCCTCGGCAGTCTCAAGCGCGGCGAGCTGGCCCCCGACATCGAGGAGGCGATCCTGCGTCTTTCGCCGGGCGAGGCCTCGCCGCCGTTCCGCTCGCAGCTCGGCTACCACCTCTTCCGTCTCGACTCGCGCGACGCCCTCAGCGGGGATTCGCTCGTGCAGGTGCGCGGTCAGATCCGCGAGATCCTCTACCGCCAGAAGTACGACGCGCGGCTCAAGGACTGGCTCGTGGAGATCAAGCAGCGCGCCATCATCGACATCAGGATGTAATGACGCCGGATGTCGTGACGCATGTGACCGGAAAATCCAAGTTGACAGGGCGGGAAACCGTGTGGGACAGTGGTTCGCGAAGCGCGGCAGCCAACCTCCTTACAGAGTAGACCAGTACACACGCAACCCGCCGGAGACGACCATCTCTTCCTCAGAGCGTAGCCCGAAACGTCCCTCGCCGAAGCCGCCGTCTGTCGCCCCCGCCGAGCCGCCCAGCACCACCGAAGCGAGCGGGGTGGTCGGTGCAGGAGGAAAGCGGATGAATCTGTCCGAGCTCAAGGACAAGACGATCACGGATCTGAACAACGTCGCCAAGGAGCTGGGCGTCCAGGGCACCAGCGGCCTTCGCAAGCAGGACCTGATCTTCAAGATCCTGCAGGGCCAGGCCGAGCGCGACGGGCTCATCTTCGCGGAGGGCGTGCTGGAAGTGCTACCCGACGGCTTCGGGTTCCTCCGCGCGCCGGACTACAACTACCTCCCGGGACCCGACGACATCTACGTCTCGCCCTCTCAGATTCGCCGTTTCGACCTGCGCACCGGCGACACCATCTCCGGCCAGGTGCGACCGCCGAAGGACAGCGAGCGGTACTTCGCGCTGCTCAAGGTGGAGGCGATCAACTTCGAGACCCCGGAGCAGGCGCGCGACAAGACGCTCTTCGACAACCTGACCCCGCTCTACCCGATGGAGCGGCTCCGGCTCGAGCACGACTCCGACAACCTGACCACCCGGGCGATGGATCTGCTGTGCCCGATCGGCAAGGGCCAGCGCGGGCTGATCGTCGCGGCCCCGCGCACCGGCAAGACCGTCCTCCTGCAGAACCTCGCCAACGCCATCGCCAAGAATCATCCCGAGGTGTACCTCATCGTGCTGCTCATCGACGAGCGCCCCGAGGAGGTCACCGACATGCAGCGCTCGGTGAAGGGCGAGGTCATCTCGTCCACCTTCGACGAGCCGCCGCAGCGGCACGTGCAGGTGGCGGACATGGTGATCGAGAAGGCCAAGCGCCTGGTCGAGCACAAGCGCGACGTGGTGATCCTGCTCGACTCGATCACCCGCTTCGCCCGCGCCCACAACGCGGTCATCCCGTCGTCCGGCAAGGTGCTCTCGGGCGGTCTCGACGCCAACGCGCTCCAGCGGCCCCGGCGCTTCTTCGCGGCGGCCCGGAACGTGGAGGAGGGGGGCTCGCTCACCATCATGGCCACCGCCCTCATCGACACCGGCTCCCGGATGGACGACGTGATCTTCGAGGAGTTCAAGGGCACCGGCAACATGGAGGTGCACCTGGACCGGCGGTTGATGGACAAGCGCATCTTTCCCACAATCAATATCGAGCAGACGGGCACCCGTAAAGAAGAACTGCTGCTGGAGAAGGATGAGCTTCAGAAAGTGTGGCTGCTCCGCAAGGCCCTGTCCCAGCTCAACCCGGTCGAGGCCATGGAGCTCCTGCTCGACAAGCTGAAAATGGTCAAGAGTAACAAGGACTTCCTGAACCAGATGAACCAGCTGGTGTAGCGCGGGTTTTTGCCTTTTCACGCCCACCCTGCTATGCTCTGAGACCCATTTAGGAGGTGCGCCGTGAAGGCTGGCATTCATCCGGACTACGTTGATACGACGATCACCTGCAACTGCGGGGAGGTCATCCACACCCGCTCCACCGTGCCGACCATCAAGGTGGAAGTCTGCTCCAAGTGCCATCCCTTCTTCACCGGCAAGCAGCGGTTCCTGGACACCGCCGGGCGGGTCGAGCGCTTCCAGAAGAAGTACAAGCGGAAGACGCTTACCGAGGGGTAGGGCCCGGCTCGGCGCCGCGCCGCGCTCCGAGCCGCAGATCCAGCATCCGTTTCTCGGTCGTTTCCAGCCGCGGCGGCGCCCCTCTCCGGGGCCCTGTCCCTGAGGCGCCCCCATGTTCGACAAGCTCCGGCAGATCGAAGAGCGTTACGGCGAGCTGAACCGCTCCCTGTCCGATCCCCAGGTGATCGGGCAGCCGTCGGTCTATGCCCGGACCGCCAAGGCGGCGGCCGACCTGGCCGAGACGGTGCAGAAGTTCGACGACTACAAGACCATGCTCGCCCGCGTCTCGGAGGCCCGCCACATCCTGGCCGAGGACGCTGATCGCGAGATGCGCGAGCTGGCCCAGGCCGAGATCGACGAGCTGACCGGCCGCCAGGCCAAGCTCGAGGAGGAGCTGCGGGGCCTCCTGATTCCGCGCGATCCCAACGACGACAAGAACGTCTTCCTCGAGATCCGGGCCGGCGCGGGCGGCGACGAGGCCGGCCTCTTCGCGGCCGACCTGTTCCGCATGTACACGAAGTACGCGGAGCGGCAGCGCTGGAAGTGGGAGGTCATCGACAGCCACCCCACCGGGGTGGGCGGCCTCAAGGAAGTGGTCGCGCTGGTGCAGGGCCGCGGGGCGTGGAGCCGGCTCAAGTACGAGCGGGGCGTGCACCGGGTGCAGCGGGTGCCCGCCACCGAGTCGAGCGGGCGCATCCACACCTCGACCGTGACGGTGGCGGTGCTGCCGGAGGCGGAGGACGTGGACGTCAAGGTGGACGAGAAGGACATCCAGGTGGACGTCTACCGCTCCTCGGGGCCGGGCGGGCAGGGCGTCAACACCACCGACTCCGCGGTGCGGCTCACCCACCTCCCGACCGGGCTGGTCGTCACCTGCCAGGACGAGCGCTCGCAGATCAAGAACCGCGCGAAGGCCCTGCGGGTGCTGAAGGCCCGCCTGCTGGAGCGGGCGCAGGAGGAGCAGGCCGCCGCCATCGCGGCCGACCGGCGCAGTCAGGTCGGCACCGGCGAGCGCAGCGAGCGCATCCGCACCTACAACTTCCCGCAGGGGCGGGTCAGCGATCACCGCATCAACCTGACCCTGCACCGGCTGCCCGCCGTGCTCGAGGGCGACCTCGACGAGCTGATCGACGGCCTGCGCGACCGCGAGCAGAGCCAGAAGCTCGCGGAGAGCGTGTCGTGATCGGGGTCTCCGCGGACTCGACCGTTCCCGCGCTGCTCGGGCGCGCGGCCGCCGCGCTCGAGGAGGCCGGGATCGAGACCGCGCGTCAGGAGGCCGAGTGGCTCCTGGCCGGGCTCCTGGAGGTCGATCGCTTCGCCCTCTACCTGGAGCCGGCGCGCCGGCTGAGCGCGGCGGAGGCCGCCCACTACCGGGAGCTGATCGAGCGCCGGGCGCGCCGCGAACCCCTCCAGTACCTGCTCGGCTGGGAGGACTTCCACGGCCTGCGACTGGCCGTCACCCCCGACGTGCTGGTGCCGCGCCCGGAGACGGAAGGCCTCGTGGAGTGGGCGCTGGAAGTGCTCGCGGGCCGGCCGGAGCCGGTGATCGCCGACGTCGGCACCGGCAGCGGCGCCATCGCCTGCGCGCTCGCCTCGGCGCTGCCCCGCGCGGAGGTGCTGGCCGTCGAGGTGGCGGCCGGCGCGCTCGCGGTCGCCTCCCGCAACGTGCGGGAGCTCGGGCTCTCCGCGCGGGTGCGGCTGCTGGCCGGTGATCTCTTCGCGCCGCTCGGCTCGCTGCCCGCGAGCCTCGACCTGGTGGTGGCCAACCCGCCGTACCTGCCGAGCGCGGTGATCGCCTCGCTGCCGCCCGAGGTCTCGCGGCACGAGCCGCGCGCCGCGCTGGACGGCGGGCCGGACGGCCTCGGCATCGTCCGCCGCATCGTGGCGGGAGCGCCGCGGGTGCTCAAGGCGGGCGGGTGGCTGCTGATGGAGATCGGCGAGGAGCAGGCGGGCCCGCTCGCCTCGCTGATGGCCGCCGAGGGATTCTCCGGTATCCGGGCCCGGCGGGATCTCAACGGAGTGGAGCGGTACATCGGCGGGCGCTGGGAGCCCTCCGAGTCCACCCTCGCGGCCTGCGCCTCCGGCGCGGCGCGACGGGAGGGCTGCTGATGGCGACCCGACTCATCGTCGAAGGCGGCACGCCCCTGCGGGGCCTGGTCGCGGTGAGCGCGGCCAAGAACGCGGCGCTGCCCGCGCTGTGCGCGGCGCTGCTCACCGCGCGCCCGGTGGTGCTGGAGAACGTGCCCACCGCGCTGGCCGACGTGACGACCACCCGCTCGCTGCTGGAGCGGCTCGGCGGGGTCGTCTCCACCGAGGTCGACGGCAGCACGCGCGTCGAGGTGGCGAACGTGACGAGCCACGAGGCGCCCTATGAGCTGGTTTCCACCATGCGCGCGTCGGTCCTGGTGCTGGGCCCACTGCTCGCGCGGACCGGTCTGGCCAAGGTCGCCCTGCCCGGCGGCTGCGCCATCGGGGTGCGCCCGATCGACCAGCACCTGAAGGGCTTCCAGAAACTGGGGGCCGAGGTCTTCATCCGGAACGGCTACGTGGAGGCGCGGGCCAGCCGGCTCAAGGGCGCCCGCGTCAGCACCGATCTGGTCACGGTGACCGGCACCGAGAACCTCATGATGGCGGCCGTGCTCGCCGAGGGCACGACCGTGATCGAGAACGCGGCGCGCGAGCCGGAGGTGACGGATCTGGCGCGGCTGCTCACCACGATGGGCGCCCGCATCCACGGCGCGGGCACCGAGCGCATCGAGATCGAGGGCGTGTCGGAGCTGGCGGGCGCCCGGCACCGGGTGATCCCGGATCGCATCGAGGCGGGCACCCTGCTGGTGGCCGCGGCCATCACCGGCGGCGACGTGACGGTGACCGGCGCCGAGGCGCGGCACATGTCCGCGACGATCACCAAGCTGGAGGAGTCCGGGGCCGAGGTCACGATCTCCGACGATCGCATCCGCTGCCAGGGGCCGGTGCGGCCGAAGGCGGTCGACCTGATCACGAGCCCGTTCCCGGGCTTCCCCACCGACATGCAGGCCCAGTTCATGGCGTTGCTCGGGTTGGCCGACGGGAGCAGCAAGATCACCGAGACCATCTTCGAGAACCGGTTCATGCACGCGGCCGAGCTGGCCCGCCTCGGGGCAAGGATCGAGGCCGAGGGCTCCACCGCGGTGGTGCGCGGCCAGCGCTACTACCAGGGGGCGCCGGTGATGGCCACCGACCTGCGCGCCTCCGCCTCGCTGGTGCTGGCCGGGCTGGCCGCCCGGGGACGCACCGAGATCTCGCGGGTCTATCACCTGGATCGGGGCTACGAGCGGCTCGAGGTCAAGCTGCGCTCGCTCGGCGCCACCATCGAGCGCGTGCCGTGACGACCTCGCTCACCCTCGCGCTGCCCAAGGGGCGGTTGCTGGACCCCGCGCTGGCCCTGCTCGCGGGCATGGGCATCCGGGGCATCGAGCCCGATTCGCGGCGACTCCTCCTGGCCGACGAGGCGGCGGGGCTGCGCTTCATCCTGCTCAAGCCGGCGGACATCCCGACCTACGTGGAGTACGGCGCCGCCGATCTCGGCATCGTGGGCAAGGACATCCTGCTCGAGCAGCAGCCGGACGTGTACGAGCCGGTAGACCTCGGCTTCGGGTTCTGCCGCCTGGTGGTGGCCGAGCCGCGCGAGCTGTGGGAGCGCGATGATCCGGCCCGGTGGTCGTGGGTGCGGGTGGCCACCAAGTACCCGCGCCTCACCGAGGAATACTTCTCGGAGCGCGGCATCCAGGTGGAGATGGTGCGCCTCGACGGCTCCATCGAGCTGGCCCCGCTGGTGGGGCTGGCCGAGCGGATCGTGGATCTCGTGCAGTCCGGCGAGACGCTGCGGGCCAACGGCCTCGTGGAGGTGGCGGAGATCCTGACCTCCACCGCGCGGCTCATCGTCAACCGCGCCTCGCTCAAGACCCAGCACGCCCGGGTCAACCAGCTCCTCACCGCCATGCGCGAAGTGGTAGGGCGAGGCGCAGCCGCAGGCGAGCCGAGCGAATCCAAGAAATGATTGAGAGGCTTGAAACGTGGTAGGGCGAGGCGCAGCCGCAGGCGAGCCGAGCGAATCCAAGAAATGATCAAGAGGCTTGAAACGTCCGGCCTCGGCGTCGCGGGCGTCATCCGCGCGCTCGAGCGCCCGCCCGGGGCGGTGGACCCGGACATCTCGCGCCGGGTGGCCGAGATCGTCACCGCGGTACGCGAGAAGGGTGACGCGGCCCTGCTCGACTTCACCCAGCGCTTCGACCACGTGACCCTCGGCGCGGGCGAGCTGGCCGTCCGGCCCGAGGAGTACGCGGCGGCCGAGCGCGCGGTGGGCGAGGCGACGCTCCGCTCCCTGCGCTATGCCGCGAAGCGTATCGAGCGCTTCCATCGCGAGTGTGCGCCGCGCTCCTGGCGCATGAAGGACGACCACGGCTCGAGCCTCGGCCAGGAGGTGCGGCCGCTCGACCGCGTGGCGGTCTACGTGCCCGGCGGGCGCGCCGCCTATCCGTCCACCGTGCTGATGACGGTGATCCCGGCGCGGGTGGCCGGGGTGCGCGAGATCGTGCTGGTGTCGCCGCCCGCCCCCGACAAGTCGCTCAACGCGGCGGTGCTGGCGGCGGCGCGCATCGCGGGGGTCACCGAGGCCTACCGGGTGGGCGGCGCCCAGGCGGTGGCCGCGCTGGCCTACGGAACGGCGACGATTGGACGAGTCGACAAGATCGTGGGCCCCGGGAACATCTACGTCGCGCTGGCCAAGGCGCGGGTCTTCGGCGACGTCGGCATCGACATGGTGGCCGGCCCCAGCGAGGTTTTGGTGGTGGCCGACGACACCGCGGATGCCGCCTTCGTGGCCGCCGATCTGCTGGCCCAGGCCGAGCACGACCCGCTGGCGCGCGCGGTGCTGCTCACGCCGTCCGCCGCGCTGCGCGACGCGGTCGCGGCCGAGCTCGGCGAGCAGCTCGCGGCCCTGCCGCGGCGGCAGATCGCGGGAGCGGCCCTGGCCGGTCACGGCGCGCTCGTGCTCACCGCGAGCCTCGAGGAGGCGGTGGACCTGGCCAACGGGCTCGCGCCGGAGCATCTCGAGCTGCAGGTGGCCGACCCGGAAGGGCTGCTCGCGCGCGTCCGGCACGCCGGCGCGGTGTTCCTGGGGCGGCACACGCCCGAGGTGGTGGGCGACTACGTGGCGGGGCCGAACCACGTGCTGCCGACCGGCGGCACCGCGCGCTTCTCCTCGGCGCTCAGCACCGAGGATTTCGTGACGCGGCTCAGCGTGATCGAGTATTCGCCCGAGGGATTGGCCGAGGCGGGGCCGCACGTCGGCGAGCTATCCCGCGTGGAGGGACTGGACGGGCACGGCGCGGCGGCGGCGGTGCGGATCGCGCGCGCGGGAGGCAAGCGATGACCGGGGAGCAGGGGAAGACGGAGCCGGCGGTGCCGCGGCAGAGCCGGATCGAACGTAATACCAAGGAGACGCAGATCGTCCTGCGCCTCAACCTGGACGGCACCGGCGCGGCCAAGGTCGAGACCGGCATCCCGTTCTTCGACCACATGCTGGAGGCCTGGTCCAAGCACGCGCTGATGGACCTCGACGTGGACGCCAAGGGCGACCTCGACGTGGATCTCCACCACACGGTGGAGGACGTGGGGATCTGTCTGGGCAAGGCGCTCCGCGAGGCGGTCGGCGACAAGAAGGGGATCGTCCGCTACGGGGCCTCGTTCCTGCCCATGGACGAGGCGCTGCTGCACGCCGCGGTGGACATCTCGGGCCGGCCCTACCTCGTCTTCAACGTTCCGCTCCAGCGGACGCGGATCGCCAATTTCGATCTCGACCTGCTCAAGGACTTCTTCCGCGCGGTGGCGGTCAACGCCGAGATCACCCTGCACCTCAACATGCACTACGGCGAGAACCTCCACCACATCGCGGAGGCCACCTTCAAGGCGGCCGGCCGCGCCCTCGCCGAGGCGACCCGCCTGAATCCCAGAATTACCGGGATCCTCTCGACAAAAGGCAGCTTGTGATCGCGATCATCGACTACTCGGCTGGCGCGGACGCCCCGATGAGGGCCAGAGGCCCGAAGAGGCCGAACCGCAGCCCGGCTTACCCGGCGCTCACCCGCTAAGTAATGATCGCCATCGTCGACTACGGGCGCGGCAATCTCGGCAGCGTGGAGAAGGCCTTCGCGCGGGTCGGCATGCCGGCGGTCGTCACCCAGGACCCGAAGGTGGTGGACGGCGCGGAGGCGGTGGTGCTGCCCGGCGACGGCGCCTTTCACGACGCGATGGGCAGCCTGCAGGCGCTCGGGCTGATCGCGCCGCTGCGGGCCTGCCTGGAGAGCGAGCGCCCGTTTTTCGGGATCTGCCTGGGCTACCAGCTCCTCTTCACCGAGAGCGAGGAGTTCGGCCATTGCAAGGGCCTCGACGTGATCCCGGGGGCGGTGCGGCGCTTTCCCCCGAGCCTCAAGGTGCCGCACATGGGCTGGAACCAGGTCGAGCACCGGGGAAATCTGGAGATCTTCGACGGCATCCCGAGCGGGGCGAACTTCTACTTCGTGCACTCGTACTATCCGGAGCCGGCCGACGCCTCGCTCCAGGTGGCGACCTGCACTTACGGGGTCACGTTCCCGGCCGCCGTCTCGCGGGGGCCCCTCTACGCCACCCAGTTCCACCCGGAAAAGAGCCAGCGCTGGGGTATCCACATGCTCGAGAACTTCGCGGCCATCGTGCGCGAATCGCGCTGAGAGAGATCGAGATGGCCGAGGCGCAGCCGAAGGCGAGTCGAGGAGACCATGGGTCGTAGCGGGAGTGGTGCGTAGTCGAATATTCGAGGTGCAGCCGAAGGCGAGTCGAGGAGATCATGAACCGCGACGGGAGCGGTAGGTAGTCTCATGTTCGAGATCGTGCCGGCGGTGGACGTGAAGGCGGGGCGCTGCGTGCGGCTCCGGCAGGGCCGGGCCGACGCGGAGACCGTCTTCTCGGACGATCCGGTGGCGGTGGCCCGCCGCTGGCAGGATTCGTGCGCGCGGCGCCTGCACGTGGTGGACCTCGACGGAGCCTTCGCGGGCCGCCCGGTCCAGACGGAGCTGGTGCGCGCCATGATCGCGGCGGTGACGATCCCGGTGCAGGTGGGCGGCGGGCTGCGCGAGATCGGCCACGTGGAGGCGGTGCTGGAAGCGGGGGCGCGCTGGGCCATCGTGGGGACGCGGGCGGCGCTGGATCCGGCGTTCCTCGGCGACGTCTGCGGGCGGTTCGGCGAGCGCATCATCGTCGGCATCGACGCCTCCGACGGCCGGGTGGCGGTGGACGGCTGGACGCGCGTGCTCGAGCTCGACGCCATCGCGCTGGCCCGCGACGCGGCCGGCG
>JBBDXN010000041.1:0-5989 GCA_040902305.1 Candidatus Rokuibacteriota bacterium
GGAATGTAAGACCTGACCCCGCCCTCACAGCTCGCGGCGCACCAGGTCGGCGCCGGCACCGAGTGCCTGCAGCTTGGCCTGCGCCACCGCGCGGGAGAGCGGCACCATCCCGCAGTTGGTGCAGGGGAAGATGCGCTCGGCGGGCACGTGGGCCATCGCGGCGCGGATTACCGCGGCCACCTGCTCCGGGGTCTCGACCTGGTCGGTGGCCACGTCCACCGCCCCCACCAGCACGTCCTTGTCGCCGAGCAGCCCGATGAGCGCGAGGGGCACGCGCGAGCCCGCGCACTCGAGCGAGACGCCGCCGATGCGGCTCCGGGCGAGCACCGGGAAGGTCTGCTCGTACTGGCGCCACTCGCCGCCCAGCGTCTGCTTCCAGTCGGTGTTGGCCTTGATGCCGTAGCCGTAGCAGATGTGCACCGCGGTGCGGCAGCGGAGGCCCTCGACCGCGCGGTCGAGCGCGGCCACGCCCCAGTCGCGCACCTCGTCCATGTAGACGTTGAAGGCGGGCTCGTCGAGCTGCAGCACGTCGAGGCCGAGCCCCTCCAGCTCGCGCGCCTCCTCGTTGATGAGCCGCGCCAGGTCCATCGCGAGCCGCGCGCGGCTGCCGTAGTGCGCGTCGTGGATCGTGTCCACGATGGTCATCGGCCCCGGCATCGTCAACTTCAGTCGGCGGCCGGTGTTGGCGCGCGCCCAGCGCACGTCGTCACCGTGGATCGGCCCGCGGCGCCGCACCGGGCCGGTGACGGTGGGCACGTTCGCCTGATAGCGGTCCGCGCGGATGCCGATCGTGATCATCTTCGAGAAATCGATGCCGTCGAGGCACTCGACGAAGCCCCAGACGAAGTGCCGGCGCGTCTGCTCGCCGTCGGTGACGATGTCGATGCCGGCCTGCTCCTGCTCGCGCAGGGCCAGGAGGACCGCGTCGCGCTTGCCTTCCTCCAGGGCGCGGCCCTCGAGCCGCCAGGGCGCCCACAGTACGTTCGGGGGCGCCAGCCACTCGGGTTTGGGGAGACTGCCCGCGATGGTGGTCTCCAGCATCGGTGGGCGGCATGGTACCATGCGCGCATGATCGGCCGGTGTTGCCTCGTCGTCGTCATCGCGCTGTCCGTCCTGGCCGGCTGCAGCTCCGAGCGAGAGCGTCAGTGGTACAAGCCCGCCGCGAACTACACGGTGGCCGAGTTCCAGCGCGACCGCGACCAGTGCACCAAGGACAACGTGCTGGACGAGCAGTGCCTGAAGCGGAAGGGCTGGGTCCCGCTCAGCGGCGATCGCGAGCCCGCCGATGCCCCCAAGGCGGCGCCGAACCCCCGTGGCCCCCGCTACTAGCCCCCGGGCCGTCATCTTCGACTTCGGCGGGGTTCTGTGGGACATGCGCTGGGACGTCGCGCGGGAGCTGGACCGCGCCCACGGGCTGCCGAAGTCCTCGGTGTTCGAGACGCTCTACCGCGGCCCGGCCTGGAGCGACATCGAATGCGGGGTGGGCGATCCGGTCGAGTGGGCGGAGGGCGCGCACCGCGAGCTGGAGCGTCGCGCGGGCCGCGCGCTGCCGCGCCTGCACGAGGAGTGGCGCAAGGCCCAGGTGGCCATCGGCCGGAACATCGAGCTGGTGGGTGCCCTCAGGTCGCGCTATCGCTGCGCGGTGCTGAGCAACGCGGATCTCTCGCTGCGGGGCCGGCTCGAGGGCGAGCTGGCGCTGCACCACCTCTTCGACGACATCGTGGTCTCCGCCGAGGTCGGCATGGCCAAGCCCCGGCCCGAGATCTTCCGCCTCGCCGCCGAGCGCCTGGGGCTGCCGCCCGGGACGTGCGTCTTCGTGGACGACTGGGACAAGAACGTGGACGCGGCGCGCGCGGTCGGCATGCCGGCCGTGCTCCACCGCGTGGACCAGGGCCACGACCTGCGCGCCCAGCTGGCGACGCTGGGCGTGGCGCCCGGCGCCTGACCGCCGGCCATGGCGCGCACCGCGCTGTTCCTGAGCCCCGGCTCGGAGCTGGCGCCCGCGGTGGCCCTGGCCCGCCGCGCCGATGCGCTCGGCTACGAGAGCCTCTGGGTCACGCACGGCATCGGGCGCGACGCGCTGCTGACCCTGTCCGCCTACGCGCACGTGGCGCCGCACGCCGGCCTCGGCACCGGCGTGATCCCGACCTACCCGCGGCACCCGGTGCTGCTCGCCCAGGAAGCCCTCACGCTGTCCGACATCAGCGGCGGGCGCCTGCGTCTCGGCATCGGGGTGAGCCACCGGCCGATGATGGAAGGCGCCCTCGGCCTCGACATGGGCCGCCCGCTCGACGTCATCCGGGAGTACGTGACGGTGCTGCGCGGCGCGCTGACCGGCAAGGTGCAGCATCAGGGCGCGCGCTATCGCGTCAACTGGCAGAGCGGGCTGCCGCGGATCCCGGCCGCGCCGCCGATTCTCCTGGCCGGGCTTGCCCCCCGCATGCTGGAGCTGGCCGGCGAGATCGCGGACGGGGTCGTCCTCTGGCTGGCCGCCCCCGCCTACGTGCGCGAGCACGCGCTGCCCGCCATCCGCCGGGGCCGCGCCCGCGCCGGCAAGCCGCTCGAGGGCTTCGAGATCGTGGCCTCGGTGCCCGCCGCGCTCACGGTGGACGGGGCCGCGGCCACCCAGCTCTTCCGCACCGAGCTGCAGCGCTATCTGGTGCTGCCGTTCTACCGCGCCATGCTCGAGCAGAGCGGCTTCACCGCCGACGTGCAGGCCTTCGACCGCGCGCCCGGGCCGGACGCGGTGTCGGAGCGCCTCGTGGCGGCCCTGGGCGGCATCGGGGATTTCCGCGCGGTCTCGGGCTTCGTCACCGCGTATCGGGAGGCCGGCGTCACGCTCCCCGCGGTGCGCCCGATCGGCTTCCCCGACGCGTCCCACTACCAGCCGACCGTGGAGGCGGCGGTGGCGGCGTAGCGGGATGCTCTACATGGTCATCGAGTACTTCAACGCGGGCGCGGCCCCCGAGATCTACCGGCGGGTGCGCGAGCGCGGGCGCCAGCTCCCGCCCGGGCTCGAGTACGTGGATAGCTGGGTGGACCTCGACTACTTCCGTTGCTTCCAGCTCATGCGGACCGACGATCGGTCGCTCCTCGACGTCTGGGCCCAGGCGTGGGGCGACCTCATCCACATGGAGGTCATTCCGGTGCGCACCTCGGCGGAGGCCGCCCGGCACATCGCTCCCCCGTCCTGACGGCGTGCCGGCGCGCTTCCCGATCACGGCGGTCCACCCGAGGGCCGCGGTCGTGCTCCTCTGGCGGGGGCGGCCTTCGTCACGGCGAGGATCGGCTTGCGGGAGCAGGCGCGAGGCCGCTCGTCGGCCCGGTGGCTGCTCTCGACCGTGATCCTCACGACCCCATTCGTCCTGGTCCTGAGGCCGCTGGGCTGGGATGCCCCCCCAGTCTACGAGCCGTTCTGATTAAGGCTTGCCCTGCAGCGCCCGCTTGAGCTGATCGAGGTGGTTGTCGTCGTGCCAGGCCATCAGGCTCACGAAGTCCTTCACGGTCATGCGGCCGCGGGTGGCGTGCACCCCGCCGCGCTCCCAGTGCTCGACCCGTAGCCCGCGCAGGAACTTCAAGGTCTCGTCGCGCCGCACCCGGAAGGCCGCCAGCGCCTCCCCCGCGTCGTTTCTTTGATATTGACGTTCGGTCGCCCAGCGGTCGGGATCGGCGGGCAGGAACCGCGGCTCGTCCATCTCCATGATGGTCTGGAAGCGCAGCATGAAGGACTCCTCGGTGTCCCGCACGTGGCAGAGCGTTTCCTTGGCCGACCAGCTCTTGTCGTCCGGGCGCTTGCTGAGCGCCGCGTCGGGAACGCCCTTGATGGCGGCCGCGAGATCGTCGGCCGTGCGCTCCATGCGCGCCATCTGCTCCTCGAGACTCGCCATGAGGATTCCCCCGTCGGTGACCAGTTGATGGAACAGGTGCGACTCCCGCGCGTAGAAGCCCTGGGTGTGGAAGGAGTCGCCCAGCCGCAGCAGAGTATAGTCCACGTGGTGCCCGACCTCGTGGAGTAGCGTTCGGAGGAAGGTGCGGAAGGCCACCACGCGCTTCTGCCGCGCGGTGCGCATCCAGAGCGTGACGAGCGGCGGCTCCCCGGGGCGCCGCGGCGTCTCGTACAGCCCGTGCAACTCGCCCCAGCCCGCGTGGGGCCGCGCGGCCAGCACCTT
Source organism: Candidatus Rokuibacteriota bacterium (assembly GCA_040902305.1). Taxonomy (GTDB): domain Bacteria; phylum Methylomirabilota; class Methylomirabilia; order Rokubacteriales; family CSP1-6; genus CAMLFJ01. The sequence continues at coordinate 4,170 of JBBDXN010000041.1, forward strand.
CACACGCGCGGGCGGAGCGCCCAGCGCGCGCGCCAGCCCCGAGACCAGGCGCTGCGCGGTCGCTTCGGTCGGCGCCCGCTCGCCGCTCTCGAGCGCGCGGGCGAGCGCGGTCACCAGCGGCTGCAGCCGCGGCGGCTCGGGCAGGCGCATCGTGGCGATGCCGTCACTCTCCAGATAGATCGCCTGCTGCCGCCGCGTGAGCCGGTGGAAATAGGCAAAGGGCATCCGGCTCTGGATGCTACCGCCGGAGGTGGGGCGAGGCAACCGGCCGTGTATCCCCGTGTCGACGTCTTGTGCCGGGGTCCCGGCCCTGACTAGCCTGGCCCCATGGCGCAAACCCCGTCTCCGCCTTCGCCGCGCCTGCTGGATCGGGTGCGGGCGGCGCTGCGCACCCGCCACTGCAGCCTCCGCACCGAGAAAGCGTATGTCGGCTGGATCCGCCGCTACATCTTCTTCCATGGCAAGCGTCACCCCGCCGAGATGGGCGCCGCCGAGATCACGCAGTTCCTGAGCGACCTGGCCATCCGGCGCAACGTCGCGGTCCACGCAGAACCAGGCGCTGAGCGCGCTGCTCTTCCTCTACCGTGACGTCCTGAAGCAGGAGCTGCCCTGGCTCGACGACATCGTGCGCGCCAAGAATCCCGAGCGGATCCCGGTGGTGCTCACTCGCGACGAGGTGCAGGCCGTCATCGACGGGCTCGACGGCCCGACCCGCCTCCTGGCCCTGCTCCTGTACGGTGCGGGCCTGCGCCTCCTGGAGGCCCTCCGGCTGCGGGTGAAGGATGTGGACTTCAACCGCAACCAGATCACGGTGCGCTCCGGAAAGGGCGGCAAGGACCGCGTGACGATGCTGCCCGCCGCGGTGAGCCGCGACCTCGGCAAGCATCTCGAGACGATCCGCGACCAGCACGAGGCGGATGTCCGGCTCGGCGGCGGCTGGGTGGAGCTGCCCTGGGCGCTCGCCCGCAAGTACCCGCGCGCGGGCCGCGAGTGGATCTGGCAGTGGATCTTCCCCGCCACCCGCAGCTACCTGCACCGCGAGAGCGGCCAACGCCGCCGCCACCACCTGCACGAATCCGTGCTACAGCGCGCGGTGAAGGAGGCGGTACGCAGTAAGGGCATCCCCAAGCGCGCCACCTGCCACACCTTCCGCCACTCCTTCGCCACCCACCTCCTGGAAGACGGCGCCGACATCCGCACCGTGCAGGAGCTGCTGGGCCACCGTGATGTGGCCACCACCATGATCTACACCCACGTCCTCAACCGCGGCCCCGCCGGCGTCCGGAGCCCCGCCGACCGCCTCCGCCCCATGTGACGCCCCAATCCCCATCCCGAAATATCCCGGTCTGTGTAAAACTGATCAAGCACCACGGGATCATGCGCAACCACGCGTCCCCGAAGCCCGCTCCAGCCAAATGGCCCCGGCCACCCCAGCCGGATTATCCGCACCAGCCCGCCACGCGCCCGAATTATCTAGACCGGGATACTTCTAGTTATGCGCACCGCGAGAGAGCAACGGGCTGAGGGCAGCTACCGTGGATGCGGCTCATAGAACGGGTGTGACGAGCAGGGCACGGAGCGGCGCGGCGCCGACTCCGTGGCGTGGTCGCTCGCCGCTGGGCCCGAGTAGTCACCGCGCGAGGTTAGCGACTCAACGGTGCGGTCGCGCGACGGGGCCCATAACTCCCCGCTGCAGCGGACCGGAGCTCGCAGAGCTCGCCCCGGCCGCTGAGCGGGCACGTTAGACCCAGCGAGGAAGGTTGTGGAGAGGTGACCGACATGGGAGGATCAGGCATGCTGTCGAACACCCTCGCCGCCCT
>JBBDXN010000042.1:0-11774 GCA_040902305.1 Candidatus Rokuibacteriota bacterium
ACCACGTCGTGGCCGCCACCCGGACGGCGGCGGCGCTGGCGCTGGTCATCGCGGCCTTCGTCATCGTTCACTACCTGTGGGCGCAGGGGCGCAGCAGCATCGCCCGTGACCTCGAGGCAGTTGGCGCCGCGGCCGAGCCAGACGGAGCCCGCCTGAAGCGTTCCGTGTGGCCGGCGAGGTGACGCCGCCTCCGGGTTTCACCCTGGTCGAACAGGCCTTCGCCCGCGCCTCGGGGGCCCCGCTCATCCCGGGCAACGACGTGAGCCTGCTCAAGGACGCGGGGCAGAACTACCCGGCCTGGCTCGAGGCCATCGGCGCCGCTCGTCGCACGGTGCACTTCGAGAGCTACATCATCCACGACGACGAGACGGGCCGGGAGTTCGCGCGCGCCCTCGAGGCCCGGGCGCGCGCGGGAGTGCGGGTCCGGGTCATCTACGACTGGCTGGGAGGGGTCGGCAAGACCTCGCGGCGATTCTGGCGAGATCTGCGCGCGGCCGGCGTGGAGGTCCGCTGCTTCAATCCCCCGCGCCTGACGAGCGTGATCACGTGGCCCTCGCGGGACCACCGAAAGATGCTGGCGGTAGACGGGCAGGTCGCGTTCGTGACCGGGCTCTGCGTGGGGCGCCACTGGGTGGGTGATCCCGCCCGCGGCGTCGAGCCCTGGCGCGACACCGGGATCGCGATCCGGGGCCCCGCGGTGGCCGACCTGGAGCGCGCGTTCGCCCGGATGTGGGCGCTCGCCGGCCCTCCGATCCCCACCGCGGAGCTGCCTCCGGCGGAATCGCTTGCCGTGGCCGGCGACATCGCGGTGCGCGTCATCGCCAGCATGCCCGGCACCGCCGAGCTGTATCGGCTCGATCTGTTGATCGCGGCCTCGGCGCGGCGGACGCTCTGGCTCACCGACGCCTACTTCGTCGGCACGACCGCCTACGTGCAGGCGCTCCGCGCCGCCGCGCGCGACGGCGTCGACGTGCGCCTGCTCGTGCCCGGCGCGACCGACATCTGGATCCTGCGCGGGTTGTCGCGGGCGGGCTACCGTCCCCTCCTCGAGGCCGGGGTGCGCGTCTACGAGTGGAACGGCTCGATGCTCCACGCGAAGACCGCGGTGGCCGACGGAAGCTGGGCCCGCGTGGGCTCCACCAATCTGAATCTACAGTCCTGGATCGGCAACTGGGAGCTGGACGTCGCGGTGGAGCACGAGGGGTTCGCGCGTCAGATGGAGGACATGTACCTCGACGATCTCGGGGGGGCCACCGAGATCACGCTGACCGCGCGCGCGCGCGTCGTGAAGAGCCCGGACGCGCCCCGGGGCCCGGTGGGGCGCGCCGGCAGCGCCGGGCGCGCGGCCGCGGGGGCGGTGAGCATCGGGAGCGCGGTGGGGGCCGCGATGACGGGGCGCCGCGCGCTGGGGCCGGCGGAGGCGCGGATCATGGGGATGGCGGGGCTCGCGCTCCTCGTGCTGGGCCTCCTTGCGCTGGTGTGGCCCTGGGTCATCGCGGCGCCGCTGGCCGTGATCGCGATCTGGCTGGCGGTGAGCCTGCTGGTCCGCGCGCGGACCCTCCGACGCGAGCAGGCGGCCGGGATGCCGAAGAGGACCAGCGACCAGGGCCTCTGGCACCGTCTCAGGCGTCGAGCGGGAAGGTCAGGGTGAAGGTCGTCCCGGTGCCCACCTCGGAGCGGACAGCCAGCGTCCCGTGGTCGGGAGGAATCCCGGAGCCGGTATCCTGGATCACGAGCCGGACCGACCGGGCGGCGGCGAGGTGACTGCTCTCGATCGTGATCTCGCCGCCCTCGGGCATGGCCCGTCGCGCGTTGGTGAGCAGATTCAGCAGCACCTGTCCGATGGCGTTGGAGTCGGCCACGATGGTGGGCATGGTCGGATCCAGCCTGAGGCCGACCTCGACCCGCTCGCGGCGCATCTCCTGGTGGACGAGCTGGACGATCTCCTGCGCCACCTGGTTCAGGTTCACGGGCCCGCGAATCCCGGACGACTGGCGGGCGAAGGAGAGGAGCCCCTGCGTGATGGTGGCCACGCGGCGGGCGTGCCGGAGGATGACCTCGAGGTCCTGCCGCAGCTCGGTCGGGAGGCCGTCCTCCTCGGCTTCGAGCATCATGACCTCGACGCGCGAGGTGATGATGCCGATCGGATTGTTGATCTCGTGGGCGACGCCGGCCGAGAGCGTGCCGAGCGCGGCCAGCTTGTCGGCCTGGCGGGCGGCCCGCTGGTACGCGAGCCGCTCGCTGATGTCGGTGACGAAGGCGACGGCGCGGGTGCCCTCGTCGGTGCGCACGTAGCTCAGGCTGACCTCGACCGGGAACGCGGTGCCGTCCTTCTTGAGTCCGGCCAGGTCGAGCCCCTGTCCCATGGAACGGACGCGGGGCGCCGCCATGTAGGCGGCGCGGTGGCTCACGTGTCGCTCCCGGACGCGGGTGGGCACGAGCAGCTCGACCGGTTGCCCGATCAGCTCGGCCCGGGCATAGCCGAACATGCTCTCGGTCCGGGCATTGACCAGCACGATGCGCCCCGCCGTATCCGCGACCACGATGCTCTCGGAGGCGGACTCGAGGAGCGCGCGCGAGGCCTCGCTGCGGCGGAGCGATGCCTCCATCGCCTTCTGCGCGCTGATGTCACGGCTCACGATCGAGACCCCGACGAGGCCCTCCTGCCCGACGGGGTCCTCCCGATGTCGGCCAAGATTCCGCGGGCTTCAAGCGAGGCTGGGGCGCCGTCGCCACAGCGGAGGGCAACAATGCCTTGGTCGCGCCGGGATGTTCTCTCGCAAGCTGTTGAATTCATGGGGCGTTGGGCTGGCACCGGCGTTGCAGCCTAGGAATGATCCAGAGAGGAGCGTGTGATGGCGAACTCCATCTTCTACCGCATCGTCGTGCCGACGGACTTCTCCACCTGTTCCGAGGAGGCGTGGCGCCTGGCCCGCCGGGTCGCGGCCGCAACCGGCGGCGAGCTGATCCTGACCCACGTCCTGTCGGAGGCGCCGCTGTACGGGGAGAGCCTCATGACGGACGTCCGCCACGTCTACGAAGGGGCGCGCAAGTGGGCGGAGGCGACCCTCGAGGCCTGGGTGGCCGAGGCGCGGGCCGCCGGGCTCACCGCGCGGACCGCGCTCCGGACCGGCGTCGCCCATCGGGAAGTCGTGGCGCTGGCCACGGACGAGCGCGCCGACCTCATCGTCATCGGAACCCACGGGCGCGGTGGCGTGGACCGCGCGCTGATCGGCAGCGTGGCCGATCGGGTCGTCCGCCTTGCCCCGTGCCCGGTGCTCACGGTCCGCGAGCCGGCGTGAGATCATGCCGCCGCAAGATGGGCTGACCTGAGCGGTGCCAACCCCTTGACGGCCGGGCCCGACTCCGCGGTGGCGGCGCGGGCCCGGCTCAGCCGATAGGAGGCGTGGATGGGCATCCGGAAGAGTGTGGGCAAGAACAAGAAGTCGAAGAAGCGGGCGCCCGCGGTGGCCGTGCGGCGGGAGGAGATCCGGCGCAAGGCGGCGATGGACGCGGGCAAGAGCCGCCCGCAGGGCATGAGGTAACCAGACGGTGGCCAGTCGGACCGGCTTTCGTCGTGTCGTGGTGGGGCTGGACGGGTCCGCGAACTCTCGCCGGGCCGCCGCGTTCCTGCCCGGCTCAAGCCTGCTCGCGGGGGTCGCGTGACGTTCGTGCGGGTGGTCGAGCCGGTGCGGGTGCCCTCGATGCCGCTCGTGCCGAGCTCGGTGCGGGGTCAGATCGCGGGGCAGGCGGACGCGGTGAGCAAGATCCGCGTGGCGGCGGCCCGGCGCCAGGTGGTGGCCGCGGCGGCCGCGCTCGCGCCGTCGAGCTGGCGCGCGCGCGGAATGGTGCGGACCGGTCTGCCGCTCGCCGGGCTGCTGGCGGCGGTCCGCGCGGAGCGAGCCGACGTGCTGGTGCTGGGCGCCCGGGGCGCCGGCGCGGTGACTCATTTCCTGCTGGGGAGCGTCGCGGAGGCCGCGCTCAAGCACGCGCCGGTCGAAGTGCTGATCGTCAAGTGAACTGCCGGGCGAGGTGGTAGGACCGAAACGAAAGGAGTACGCTCATGAACGTCGGTGAGCTGATGACCGGGATCAACCTGATCACCGCGCCCCCCGAGACCCCGATGCTCGACGCGCGCCGATTGATGCTCAAGGAGAAGATCCGCCATCTGCTCGTGACCGGGAGCGACGGCGGGCTGGTCGGCATCGTGACCGACCGGGACATCCGGCTGAACCTGCCGTTCCAGGCCACGAGCCTGTCGGTGTGGGAGATCAACCATCTGCTGACCAAGCTCACGGGTGGGCGAGGTCATGACCCGGGCGGTGATCACGATCGGGCCGGACCGCGCGGCGCGGGATGCGGCGATCCTCATGCTGGATCACGCGATCGGCGCCTTGCCGGTGATGGACGGCGGCGCTCTGGTCGGCATCCTGACCGAGACCGATCTCCTGCGAGCCTTCGTGCGACTCACCGGCAGCCCCGCCCCCCCCCCCCGCGCCGCCCCGGCGGGGGCGGGGCGGAGCGCCTGATCGGATCCTGAGCCGTGAACGTCCTCGCGCTCAACTGCGGCAGCTCGTCGCTGAAGTTCCAGCTGTCGGTGGCCGACGGGCCGGCCACGAAGGCGCTCGGGCGAGGCCTCGTCGAGCGCATCGGCGGGACCGCGTCCGTCGCCTTCGAGCAAGAGGGCCGGGCGCCGCTGCGCGAGGACGCGCCGATCGCAGACCACGAGGCGGCGGTCCGGCGGGTCATCGAATGGATCGAGGCCGGCCCGACCGGCTTCGACGCGGTCGGCCACCGCGTGGTCCACGGGGGCGAGCGCTTCGTCCAGCCGACCCGCATCGACGCCACCGTATCGGGGGCGATCGAGGCGCTGGAGGAGCTGGCGCCGCTGCACAACGGGCCGAGCCTCGCGGGCATCCGCGCGTGCCGGGCCGCGCTGGGCGAGCGCGTCCCGCTGGTCGCGGTCTTCGACACCGCCTTCCACGCCACGCTGCCCGAGCCCGCGTTCTCCTACGGGATTCCGCACGAGCTGGCCAAGCGCCACGGCATCCGGCGGTTCGGCTTCCACGGCCTCTCGTACCAGCACGTGGTCGCCCGCTACGCCGAGCTGGCCGGGCTCGGCGCGGCCGACGTCACGCTGGTCGCCCTGCATCTCGGCAACGGCGCGTCCGCCGCCGCCATCCAGCACGGCCGCTCGGTGGACACGTCGATGGGCTTCACCCCGCTCGAGGGCTTGCTGATGGGCACGCGCTCGGGCGATCTCGACCCCGCGCTGATCGGCTATCTGGCCCGGCGCGAGGGTGTCACCGCCGCCGAGGTGGAGCGGGTGCTCAACGAGGAGTCGGGACTGCTGGGCCTGTCGGGCTCGAGCCGGGACATGCGCGATCTGATCGCGGCCCGCGAGACGGACCCCCGCGCACGGCTGGCAGTGGACGTCTTCTGCCATCGCGCGCGCAAGTATCTGGGCGCCTACCTCGCGGTGCTGGGCGGCGCGCGCGCGGTGGTGTTCACCGGCGGCATCGGGGAGCGCTCGCCCGAGGTGCGCGCGGCGATCTGCCGGGACGCGGCCTGGTGCGGGCTCGAGCTCGATCTGGCGCTCAACCGCAAGATCGTCGGCCGGGCGGGGCGCATCAGCGCCGCCGGGGCCCGGCTGGAGGCGTGGGTGATCCCCGCCGACGAGGAGCAGGTGATCGCCCGGGAGACGGCCCGATGCCTCGCCGCCCGGTGAAGGGGGCGACCTTCGCGCAGTGGGCGGCCGGCTACGGGCCGATCCGTCACACCGCGTCCACGCGCACGCGCGTCCGGGCGATGGCCCGGGCGGTCGAGAAGCGCGGCGGATCCTCCGACGGCGTGGCGGTCTGGGAGGTGCTGCACGCCGCGGACCGGGTCGCCGCCGCCGGCATGTGGCTGGTCGTCCACGAGACGTACGCGCGCAACGTCTATCTCGACGGCCGCGGGCTCCGCGTCGAGGACTTCAAGCCGCACCCGGAAGGCCATACCGGCGGCGCCCTCAACATGGTGCCGGCCTATACCGGCTACCTGGCCGCCAACGCGCTGGCCGGTGTCACCCGCTCCTGGATCATGGGGCAGGGGCACTGCGTGGCCGCGGTGGACTCGGTGAACCTGCTGGTCGGCAACATGACGCCGGCCCATGCTCGACGCTACGACCTGACCGATGCCGGCCTCACCCGCTACGTGCGCGATTTCTATTCGTACCGCCTCGGGGACGACGGAGCCCAGGACTCGCCGCTCGGGAGCCACGTCAACGCCCACACCGCGGGCGGGCTGGCGGAGGGGGGCTACCTCGGCTTCGTGGAGCTGCAGTACGTCCACATGCCGGTCCAGGGCGAGCGCCTCGTCGCGTTCCTGAGCGACGGCGCGTTCGAGGAGCAGCGCGGCAGCGACTGGGCCCCGCGCTGGTGGCGGGCCGAGGACTCGGGCCTGGTCGCGCCGATCATGATCGCCAACGGCCGGCGCATCGACCAGCGCACCACCATGGCGCAGCAGGGCGGCGTCACCTGGTTCGTCCGCCACCTGCGCCTGAACGGGTTCGACCCCATCGTGTTCGACGGCCGCGACCCCGCCGCCTTCGTGTGGGCCATCTTCGAGATGGAGCGGCGCCTGGCCGCCGCGGCGGCCGCGGTGCGCGCGGGACGGGCCCGCTACCCCGTGCGCCTGCCGTACGGCGTCGCGGTCGCGCCCAAGGGCGCCGGTTTCTTCGGCGCCGGCACGAACCTCGCGCACAACCTCCCGCTGGGCGGCAACCCGCACGCCGACCCGGGCGCGGCGCGGCACTTCAACGAGCACGCGGGGCGCCTGCGGGTGCCGCTGCCCGATCTCGCGCGGGCGACCGCGGCCTTCCGGCGCCACGACGAGAGCGGGCGCCCCCGCGAGCGCGATCACGCCCTGGCCACGCGTCGGGTGCGGCTCGCCCGGGTTCCGGAGCCGCGGTATCGGCCCATCCCCGCGCGGCGGACGGACCCGTCCGGATGGGCGGCGACGTCGCCGATGGACGCGGTGGATCAGGGCTTCGTCGCGACCGTCCGCGCCAATCCGCGCCTGCGCCCGCGGGTCGGCAACCCCGACGAGATGCGGAGCAACCGGATGCAGGGCACCCTGGACGCGCTCAAGTTCCGGGTGACCGACCCGGAGCCCGGCATCCCCGAGGCCCTCGGCGGCGCGGTGATCACGGCGTTGAACGAGGAGGCGGTCGCCTCCGCCGCGCTCGCCAACAAGGCGGGGATCAACATCATCGTCACGTACGAGGCCTTCGGGGCCAAGATGCACGGCGCGGTCCGGCAGGAGATCGTCTTCGCCGATCACCTGAACGCGGCCGGCCGCCCACCCGGGTGGCTGTCGGTGCCGCTCGTGCTCACCTCCCACACCTGGGAGAACGGCAAGAACGAGCGGTCTCACCAGGATCCCGCCCTCGCCGAGGTGCTGCTCGGGGAGCCGGCCGACGTGTCGCGCGTGCTGTTTCCCGCCGACCACAACACCGCGGCGGCCGTGATGCGGGCCGTGTACCAGACCCGGGGCCAGATCTGGACGCTGGTCATCCCCAAGGCGGGCGGCATCCCCGATCTCTTCACCGAGGAGGAAGCGGGCCGGCTCCTGGCGGACGGGGCGCTCGGCCTGGATTGGGCCGGGCTCCGCCCGGCGGACGCGCGGGCTGTGCTGACCGCGGTGGGCGCGTACCAGCTCGGCGAGGTGCTGCGCGCCTCGGGGCGGCTCACCGAGCGCGGCGTCGCGCACGCGGTGAGCTACATGCTGGAGCCCGGTCGCTTCCGCGCACCCCGGGGACCGCGCGAGGCGGCGCACCTGGCCTCGGGCGCGGTGAGGAGCCGGCTCTACCCGGAGACGGCGCCGGCGCGCGTCTTCGTCAGCCACACGCGTCCGGAAGCGCTGCTCGGCGTGCTGCAGCCGCTCTGCACCGGGCCCCTCACCGCCGGGCTCGGCTTCATCAATCACGGGGGCACCCTCGATACCCCCGGAATGCTCTTCGTGAACGGGGCCACGTGGGCCCACGTCCTGGACGTGGTCGCGCGACTCCTGGCGATGGATCGCGTGGCGCTGCTCACCGATGAGGAGCAGGCGGCGCTCGACCACCGCGTCTCGCCTCAAGGGGTCCTGATTTGACCGATCGGCAATGACCCCGCTGGTCCGCCGGTACATCAAGACGAGCTTCGTCTTTCTCCTGACCGGACTCTTGCTCGGGGGCTATCTCATCGTCGTCCAGTTCGTCCTCGACGACTACCCGCCGCGCCTGCTCGTCACGACCCATGCCCACCTCCTGCTCGTGGGCTTCGGTCGCACCCGCGCTTCGAGCCACCGCCGAGATCGCCGTGGCGCTGGCGGGCCTGCTCGGGCTGCGGTGGCTGATCGCGCTGGGCGGGATCGGGCAGCTGGCCGGGGCCGCGCTCTTCGTGCTGAACATGTGGTGGCGCGTGCGCATGCCGCCCGCGGCGCCGCCGCCCTCGCGCTGACGCGAGGGTCTTGCCCGCCGCCGACGCTCGCGTAGACTGGCTCCCGCGATGAGCGAGCCGCTTCCCGAGACTCTGCCCGCCGATCCGCTGCCCCTCCTCGCCCAGTGGATCGAGGAGGCCGGGCCCGTGATGAAGACGCCGACCGCGATGGCGCTGGCCACCGTGGACCGCGATGGGCGCCCGACGGCTCGAATGGTCATCTGCCGGGGCTTCGACGTGGCCCTCGGCTGGCTCGTCTTCTACTCCGACCGCGAGAGCGCCAAGGGGCGGGCCCTGGCCGCCAACCCACGCGCCGCCCTCGTGTTCCACTGGGACGTGCTCGAGCGGCAGATCCGCGTGGAAGGCCCGGTCACCCATGCGCCCGAGGCCGACTCGGACCGCTACTGGAGCACCCGGCCGCCGGAGGCGCGGGTGGCCGCGGCGGCGAGCGATCAGAGCCGGCCGATCGCCTCGCGCCGGGCCTTTCTCGACAAGATCGAGGCGACGAAGCACGCGCACGGCGCCCAGGTGCCGCGGCCGCCGCGCTGGGGCGGCTATCGCGTGTGGGCGGAGCGGGTGGAGCTGTGGGCGGGGCAGCCGGGGCGCGCCCACGATCGCGCGGTGTGGACGCGCGCGCTCCAGCCCACCGAGACCGGCTTCACCGGCGGCTCGTGGCGGGGGACGCGCCTTCAGCCCTGAGGCCGGGCGCCGCAGCCGGCCCGGCTCAGCTCGGGTGCGCGCCGCTCCGTGGGGGTAGCGTCGAGGCGCACCAGAGGGCGAGGCCGAGCGGCGTCATGGGCACCGGCGCGACGCCGGCCACCGCGAGGACGAACACGATCACCGCGAGGATGCGCAGGGCGAAGCTCATGCTGATCCTCCTGGGCCGGCGCCGGACGAGTCGGGGGATGTCAGGCGGCGGATCCGATCCTCCGCCTCGGTGATGGGCGAGCCGCCGTGCATCATGGCCCGCGCGAACTCCAGCATCGGATAGCCGTTGCGGGCCTCGTCCTGGAAGCGCTGGGCGAAGCCGCCGCTCTTGATGTCCTCGAGGGTCTTGCGGAAGCTCTCCGCCATCGCCTCGCGGTCCATCTCGAGCGAGCGCGTGATGCCGCCGAACACCGCGGTGGGCCCGTGATCCTCCGACGCGCGGAAGAAGCCGCTCTGCCGGAAGGACTGGAAGACCGCTTCCATCTCGCCCGACATGTACATCTCGAGCACCAGCGCCTCCGCGGGCACGCCCGCGTCGCGCGCGACCTCGAAGGCCATCATCATCGCCATGCCGAGCACCGAGCCCACCGTCTGCTCGATGAAGAGATCGAGCGTGGCCTCGGCCTTGGCGGTCATCTGGACTGCCCCCGAGCCCGCGCGCAGCACGCCCATGCCGTCGGCGAGCCCCAGCATGCGCTGCTGGGCCCGCCCGCTGCGATCGGCCTCCACGCCGACGCAGGCCCAGAAGCCCTGGCCGTCCTGATAGCGCGAGCGCGCCGAGTGACCGGCCATGCGTGGCGCCACCAGCAGCACGTCGACCGCCGCGGGTGGGTGGATGAGCCCGAACGCGAGGCTATATCCCGAGCCGAACGCGATGGCGCTGCCCGGCCGCAGCGCGGGCGCGATCTCTCCGGCGAACAGCGAGGGGATGACCTCGTCGGGCAACAGCACGTACACCACGTCCTCGGCGGCCGCGGTGGGGATCGGCACCACCTCGAAGCCCTCGCGGCGCGCCTGCTCCGCGTAGTCGTCCTCGCGGTTGCCGATGCGCACCTTCGAGCCGGAGTCGCGCAGGTTGAGCGCGGCGGTGCGACCGAGATGGCCGTAGCCGAGCACCGCCACCGATTCGCCCGCGAGCGCGCCGGTCGGCGCGTCCGCCGCGCGATATACTCTGACCTGCGCTGGGTCCGGATTCGTCATTGCGTGATCGTATCCTAAATCATCGGCGTTCGCTCCGGGTTCCGGGCGCGCGCGCCCGAGCATTGTAGCACCGGAGGCGGCGTGGCGAGCGGATCGAAGGCGGTCGGCTGTTGCATCGTGGGGGGCGGGCCCGCCGGCATGATGCTGGGCCTGCTGCTGGCGCGGGCCGGGGTGTCGGTACGCGTGCTGGAGAAGCATGCCGACTTCCTCCGGGACTTCCGGGGCGATACCATCCACCCCTCCACGCTCGAGTTGATGCACGAGCTGGGCATCCTGGAAGAGTTCTTGCAACTCCCGCATCAGAAGGTACCGCGCCTGGCCGCCCAGTTCGGAGATTTTCCGGTGACCATCGCCGACTTCACGCACCTGCGAACCACGTGCCGGTTCATCGCGCTGATGCCGCAATGGGACTTTCTCGACTTCCTGGCCGGCCACGCGAAGCGGTACCCCACCTTCCAGCTCGAGATGCGGGCGGAGGCGACCGGACTCATCGAGGAGGCGGGGCGGGTGACCGGCGTCCGCGCCACCACGCCGGCGGGCCCCGTCGAGGTGCGCGCCGATCTGGTGGTCGCCGCCGACGGACGCTCCTCGGTGCTGCGCGAGCGGGCCCGGCTGCACGTGGAGGACCTGGGCGCGCCCATGGACGTGTTCTGGTTCGGGCTCTCCCGCCGACCGCAGGACCCCGAGGCGACCATGGGCCGCTTCGACGTCGGCCGGATCTTCATCCTGATCAACCGCGGCGAGCACTGGCAGTGCGGCTTCGTGATCCCCAAGGGTTCCGCAGAAGACGTCCGCCGCCGCGGCCTCGACGCCTTCCGCGCCTCCGTGATCCGGCTCGCCCCCTTCACCGCCGATCGGATCGGGGAGGAGATCCGCGCCTGGGAGGACGTGAAGCTGCTGACCGTGACGGTGGATCGGCTGCGGCAGTGGTATCGCCCCGGGCTGCTCTGCCTCGGCGACGCCGCGCACGCCATGTCGCCCGTCGGCGGGGTGGGCATCAACCTCGCGATCCAGGACGCGGTGGCCGCGGCCAATCTGCTCTGGGAGCCGCTGCGAGCAGGCCGGCCCACCACCGATCACCTTCGCCGCGTGCAACGGCGCCGGCAGTGGCCGACCCGCGTCACCCAGGGGCTACAGCTCCTGGTCCAGCGGCGCATCATCACCCAGGCGCTGCGCGGCGGCCAAGCGCTAGACGGCGGCACCGCCCGGCTGGCTCCACCGCTCTTCGTCAGGCTCCTCGCGCGCTACGCCGTCCTGCAGCGCCTGCCCGCCCGCCTGATAGGCGTAGGCGTCCGCGCCGAGCACGTCCACTCCCCGCCCGCCTAGTCTGGGGTCAGGTCTTACATTACGACATTTCCCTGGTGGTGGGTGAGTCAGGCGCGCGCGGAAATGTCGTAATGTAAG
>JBBDXN010000042.1:11784-21598 GCA_040902305.1 Candidatus Rokuibacteriota bacterium
TGACCCCGATCTGACCCGATCAGCGCTCGCCGGTGGCGGAGAACTCGACGTCCTTGACGACGCCGGCGCTGTCGAACTGGACGACCAGGATCTGCCGGTAGATCTTGAGATTGAGGGCGGTGCCCCTCGTTTGTTCGTAGAGATAGACGGTCGCCCGCGTGTCCTGGTCGGCGACGAGCGGATACCGGTAGACGCCGTGGGGCGGGCCCAGCAGCGTCACCACCGCCGACTACGTGGTCTCGCCCTTCTTGATCTGCGGCGCCTTCGCGGCGTCGAAGTCCGCCCGCGCGGGCGACGTGGCGGGCGCCGAGGAGCATCTCGCCATCGCGCGGGCCCGGTTCCAGGAGATGGGGATGACCTTCTGGCTGGAGCGGCTGGAGCTCGATCAGGTGGGCCCGGCGGGCACCGGACCGGCCGCGATCTGATCGTCAGGTCTCGAGCACCCACTGCACGAGGGTGCGGAGGTCCTCCACCGTGAAGGGCTTGGTCAGGACCGGATCGCCGGTCTCGGCCAGGAAGGGCACGAACTGGTCGGCGCCGGCGTGGCCGGTCACGAAGATCACCCGGGGCAGCGCCTGACCGAAGCGCTTGCGCAGCGCCTCGTGCAGCCCGGGGCCGTCGAGGTTCGGCATCTGCAGGTCGCTGATGATCAGGTCGTAGCTGCGCTGCTCGATGCGGTAGAGCGCCTCGACCCCGTCGCGGGCCGTGTCCACCTCGTGGTCGTCGAGCAGCAGGATATGCGCGATCAGCTCGCGGAGACTGCCCTCGTCTTCCACCACCAGGATGAGCCGAGGTCGCATGGCGAGGCCCTCACCGCCCGCTCATGACGCGAGCACCCGCCCCACCAGATCGAGCACGCGGCCCGGCTTGAGCGGCTTCGTGAGCACCGGGGCGTGCAGGTTGGCGAGGAAGCTGCCGTAGTGCGGATCGAAGGTGCCCCACGTGAGGAAGACCACCTGGGGCGGGGCGTCTCCGAACCGCTCGGCGAGCGCGGCGAGCAGTCCGGGGCCGTCGAGGTCCGGCATGCGGACGTCGGCGATCACCAGGTCGTAGCGGCGCTGGTCGAGGAGCAGGAGCGCCGAGTCGGCGTCACTGGCCCCGTCCACCTCGTATCCGTCCAGGCTCAGCACGTCGATGAGGGACTGCCTCACCGCGGCTTCGGCATCCACGGCCAGGATCAGGCGTGCGGCCACGCCAGCACGATACCGGGTCGGCTCCGCGGGAGCAAGATTCGGCGGCGCCCTAGCGCCGCGAGCGGCGGCAGCCGTCCTGGCGGGCCTCGGCCTCGGTGGCGTAGCAGCGCTCGCTGCGGCTCTCCAGGTACGCCGGGCTGCTCGGCACGTAGTAGATGCACCGCTCGGAGGAGTAGGTATGGAAGTCGGCCTTGATGGGGTGGGTGAGCGGGCAGCTCGCGCGGCCCTTCGGCTCGACCCCGGGACGGGCCTGCGTGGTCTTCGGCGCCGCCGCCGGGGCGGGCGTGCCGCCCGAGGGGGGCGTGGCGAGCCCGGCCACCTTCCAGATCCCCATCTTCGCGGCGCGCGCCTGCTCCTGGCGGCGCAGCAAGGTCTCCTGATGCCGGACATTCGGAGTGCCGGTGACGACCTGGCCGAGGCCCTGCCCGATCATCTCCGCGTTGGCCATCACGTCGCCGAGCCAGACGTAGGCCAGCAGCCGGCCCTCGGGGTCCCGCTCCTCGACGTCCAGCTCGAGCCGCACGTTCTTGGCATAGGTGAGGCCGTGATTGAAGCGCAGGGCCTCGCGGCCCAGCGGCTCGCCCGTCTCGGGCGCGCCGCCACCGGGCTCGGGCGAGCTGACGCCGATATAGCGGACGCGCTCGACCTCGCCGTTGACGAAGACGTGGAGGGTGTCGCCGCTCAGGACTTTCACGACGGCGCCGGGCAGGCTGCGCGGCCGCGCCGGCTGCTGGCTCCACGCGGGGGTCCCCGCGAGCGTCTGGAGCACGCCGGCGATGAGCACGCAGGCCACCGCCGCCCGGGACACTACTTGCGACCTTCGCTCAGCGAGCGCTCCAGCGCTTCCCGGCGGAGCCGCTCGGCGGCGAGCTGATCGTTCAGCGTCTTGGTCTCCGCCTCCAGTCGCTGCAGCTCCTGGGTCTGCTGGTCGCGCAGAGCGGTCTGCTCCTGGGCGCCCTTCTGGCGCCAGAGCAGATCGGCGGCGACCCCGCCCCCCACGAGCCCGAGGATGCCCCACACCGCGACACGCTTGAGCACGGCCTTGCTCATGTCCATGGCGAGCCTCTCCTCGGAGCGGGGGTCAGTCCACCAGGGCGATCGCGCGCACCGGGGAGCCGTCGGCGCCCGTCACCCGCAGCGGCAGGGCGATGACCCGGCAGCGCGGCGCGCCGATCCGGTCCAGGTTGGTCAGGTATTCGATCACGGTGATGCCCTTCGGGAAGAAGACGTGGTGCGTGGTGCACTCCTCGCGCGCGATCTTCGTGCCCGGCGAGAAGATCGAGGTGCGGATGCAGTAGTCGGGCGGGTAGTCGTAGCCCACCACCTTCGCCCCCCGCGCCACGAGCCACTCGCAGGCGCCGCGCCCGGTGTAGGGCGCGTCCTTCCAGAAGCGCTCGCTCTCCACCGGGCAGCGGGCCGGCCAGTCCGTGCGCAGCAGCACGATATCGCCCGCCTGCACGTGGCCGCCGCGCCGATCGAGATCCGCGGCGGTCACCTCCGCGTTCTCGCCGAGGTGAGTGAGATCCACCACCGCGGCGGGGCCCATCCACTGATCCACCGGCATGGAGGCGATGTCGCGGTCGCCCGGGAGGAAGTGCACCGGGGCGTCCACGTGGGTATAGGCGTGGCAGCCCAGGGTGAGGACGGTGGACTGGAAGTTGGCCCCGGCCTCGTGGGTCGATCGGCGCTCGCTCGCCACCGTCCAGCGGAAGTGCGGGCCGATGGGGAAGCTCAGGTCCACCACGCGCATGACGCTCATGGTGTCCCGCGTCCCGGGGGCTTGTCAACGCAAGTCAAAGAACCATTCCTCCTCACTCCCCTCTCCCCTCAGGGGAGAGGGCAGGGTGAGGGGTGGCGCAGGGTGAGGGGTGGCGCAGGGGGGGTGCTATAGTCCCGGGCACGATGGCCGAGTCGCCCCCACCGTCCCCCCCGGTCCGCCGCGTCGCGGTGGTCCTCTTCGAGGGCTTCACCGTGCTCGACGTCTACGGTCCCGTGCAGGCCTTCGCGGCCGCCCGCCTGACCCGCCCCGACGGCTCGATCCAGCGGCTCTTCGAGATCGTGACGGTGGCCGAGAAGGCCGGCCCGGTCAAGAGCGGCGAGGGCCCGACCACGCACGCGGACCATGCCTTCGCCGACGCGCCCGCCGCCGACGTGCTGCTGGTGCCCGGCGGCTTCGGCACGCGCCAGACGGTGCACAATGCCCCACTGCTCCTGGCCCTCACCGCGGCCAGCCGCCGCGCCGCCATCACCACCACGGTGTGCACCGGCTCGGCCCTCCTGGCCCGCACCGGCCTCATGGACGGCCGCCCCGCGACCTCCAACAAGATCGCGTGGGACTGGGTGGTGCAGCAGGGCCCGCGCGTGCGCTGGCAGCGCCAGGCGCGCTGGGTGGATGACGGCGATCTCGTCACCTCCTCGGGCGTCTCCGCGGGGATCGACATGGCGCTGTCCGTGGTCGCGCGCGTGCATGGCGTGGACATGGCCCGCCAGGCCGCTCGCTTCATGGAATACGTCTGGCACGAAGACGCGGGGAACGATCCCTTCGCCTGAGGCGTATGGCGACGCAAGCCCGGATGCTCGGGTTCGTGGTGGCCTCCACCCTCCTGCTGGGTAGTCCGCACGATCGGCCGCACGCCCAGGCCGCCGACGTTCGCGTCGTGACCCTGCGCGCGGTCGCCGACGAGATGTACCGGGCGCAGCCGGGCTGGGAAGCCATGCTGCGCCGCACGGTCCAGAAGGTCTCCGACATCTACGAGACGAACTTCCAGATCCGCCTCGTGATCCGGGACATCGTGCCGTGGACGATCGGCCCGTCGCTTTCGATCCCCCGGGTCCTCGGCCGCCTGCGCGAGAAGCTCGAGTATGGCTTCGCGCAGACGTTCATCGACCGGTACACGCTGAACGCGGTGCGGCTAGCCCAGCCGTTCCCGGCGCTGCCGTCTCCCGTCCCGCCGCCGTCCCTCACGGTCGGGGCAGCCCCACCGCTTTGGCTATCTGCTTGAAGTAACAGGAGTAGGCAGATCCTGACTCCATCCCGCCCGCCGAGTACCGGGCGAGCCTAGAACTCACGCCCCATCTGTCTAGCAAACCGGGGAGCAGACCAGGTCGATGTTGTACATCATCGCGTCCAATGTGATCTGATCAGTGTGTGCGAACTGCTCGATACGGAGCCGTGTCAGAGTGATCCCACTGCCGGGCCCGGACGGCCGGAGGCGGCTGATCCCGATTCTGGGTGAGGCGAGCTGAAGAAACCCGACAGCCGCTACTCGATCACCTCTTCAGCGCGCAAGAGGATCGACGGCGGGATGGCAATGCCGAGTTTCTTGGCGGTCTTGAGGTTGATGAACAGCTCGGCCTTCGTGGACTGCTGAACCGGCAGGTCCGACGGTTTCTCGCCCTTGAGGATCCGGCCAGTGTAGACGCCAGCCATACGATACGCGTCCGTAATGCTGCCTCCGTAGCTCATCAGGCCGCCGGCCGCGGCGAACTCGCGATACTGGTAGATCGCGGGTACCCCGTGCCGGACCGTCAGCGCGGCGAGCTCGCGTAGCAGCTCCAGCCGCTTCTGCCCCATCTCCACCGCCAGCGTAGTCGCGCCCGTGAGGTTGCCGCCTGGCCGGTTCATGCTGGTGACAAGTCCTTGCTCGATCGGATCGCTGAAAACGATCGGGATCGTCGTAGTGGCCGCCTTTGCCGGGAGTCCGGTAGGAGTGCTCGTCGCGGCGATCACGGCCACTTGACGGCGAACCAAATCCGCTGCCAATGCCGGGAGTTGATCGTACTGCCCGTTCGCCCAGCGGAACTCAATCGTCACGTTCCGGCCCTCGACGTAGCCGGTTTCACTGAGACCTTGGAGGAAGGGGCGCACATAGTGCCCCGACAGTTCAGCTGATGCGCCGTTGAGGAATCCGATCGTCGGCATCGCCCGCGGCTGCGCCTCGGCAGCGAGCGGCGTGGCAAGGAGGCCGCCCGCCATGGTGGTGATGAACGCACGTCGATCCATGTGAACGCGCCCCCGGGTGGTTGTCTCTATGTAGGAAGGGACAGCGGGAGACGCGGCCAGCGCATCGACGATACACCAGTCGAGCAAGGCGGTGACTATTATGATGTTTCATATGATGTTTCAGCCTGGCGTCCAGCCCGCCGCTGGACGGACGTACTCTAGTCTCGCGCTTCGAGTGGCTGAGACACCTGAACCACCGAGACCTTTCGGCTGCGGGGAAGAGCAGCTTGACGGTCTGTACCAGAAAACGTACCATCGCTTTCAGTACACGCGTCCCGCAACACATCGAGCTAGTGACGTTTCGCAGAGTGAGTGCAGCATCCCGCCGGGGTCACCACCGATGTGCCTCTCGCCGAATCCCCGGCGGCTTTCCCGACAGAGGCCGGGAACCGAGGAAGAGGATGGCTAGTTTCCTGTTCACCTTTCTTGTCCGCAACCTCATCGCGGCCGGCCGATTAGCCATGCACCTTCTCAGAGGGACGGGGCTCCTTGCCCTCTGCGCGCTATTTCTGGTCGAGATGGTCGCCGTCGCCTACCCGCAGCCGCCACGCCGGGTGCTCCGAATCGGTATTCTCACCTCGGCTTGGGTGCCCTGGCACAACCAAACACGGGGATTCCGTGACGGCCTCAAGGAACTCGGCTACGTCGACGGACAGAACGTCCTCTTCGAGGTCCTCGCGGGCCAGGGAGACTCGACACGACTGCCGGGCATGGCTGAGGACCTCGTCCAGAAGAAGCCGGATCTCCTCTACTGCGTCACAACTCCCGATGCCCGCGCGTGCCAGAAGGCGACCCGGACCGTCCCGATCGTGTTCACCCAGACGGGCGATCCGGTGAAGCTGGGCCTCGTCCAGAGCCTCGCCAGGCCCGGCGGCAACATCACGGGGATCGGGAGCCTGGGGGGGATGCTGGCCGCCAAGCGCTTGGAGCTCTTCAAAGAGGTCGTCCCCGCCCTGCGACGGGTGCTGGTGACCTACGATCCCCGCGAGGACGAGGAGTACGAGGCCGTGATGCTCGCGAAGGAAGTGGCCGCGCCCCTGGGGCTGACGCTGCTCCAGCATCCGATCAAGACCCCCCAGGAGCTGGAAGCTGCATTGGAGAAGCTAACGGGGGGGGGCCGCGATGGTATCCTCATCGTCCAGGCCAATCCGAACTTGAACATCCCCGGGCGGAGCTTGGAGGTGGCCACGTCCCTCAAGATCCCGACGATGTACACGAATGCCTTCTGGGCCGAACATGGTGCGCTGGCTTCCTACGGTGCCAACGAGATCCAGCAG
Source organism: Candidatus Rokuibacteriota bacterium (assembly GCA_040902305.1). Lineage (GTDB taxonomy): Bacteria > Methylomirabilota > Methylomirabilia > Rokubacteriales > CSP1-6 > CAMLFJ01. Next base: position 18,258 of record JBBDXN010000042.1, read on the forward strand.
GGGCGGCAGGCCGCCCGGCTCGCTCATATGATCCTCATGGGTCGGTCTCCCGCGGAGATCCCCGTGGAGCTCCCGACGGAGATCGAGTTCGTCATCAACCTCAAGACCGCCGAGAAGATCGGCCTGCAGGTGCGACGGGAAGTGCTGTTCCGTGCCAATCGCGTCATCCAGTAGCGGCCCTGCGCCGCGGGGGAGGAGCGGGTCATGAGAGCAATGCTGATCGGATTGATGGTCGCGTTCGTGGTCGTGGTTGGAGCGGTGGAAGCCGTCCAGGCCGAGGACTTGAAGGCCAAGGTCAAGGTAGAAAAGTCCTACGTAGGCCTCCACCCCGGGATCGATCCAGGGCTGTACGTCTGCGCGGGAGGCCATCTCCACGTCAAGGGGGTCGTCCAGAACCTGGCGGACGTCACGTTGGCCTCGGTCAAGCTCGAAGGGAGGGCGTACGACGCCAAGGGCAACCTTCTCGGAACGGCGGGCCCGGCGAAGAAGGCCCTGCCGCTCGTAGCCCTGAAGCCCGGGGAAAAGCGCGAGTTCGACCTGGAGTTTCTGACTGTCACTGGACCCAAGATCGAGCAGGCGAAGAAGCAGGACATCGTGGTCATCGAGGCGACTGCGCAGCGATAGCACCTAACCTTGGTTGGCGGGCTCCGTCCTGACGCTCCTCATGCCCCCATCGCGTGGGTTTCCTCGCCACGGGCGTGCCGAGACGTCGGGTTTTCGAACGAGGGGGAGGGTGCCGCCCTTCATCGGCGGGCGCCAGGTTGACGGTGAACAGGGCGACCGGGATCGCGAGGCCCGCATTGCGGATGGCCGCCGGCACCCGGTCGCGGCTCTCACGCACCGTCGAGTCTGGGAGGCAGACGGTACTGGGCGTGAGCGGCACGTTCCGCTTCCAGATCCGCGATGGGGGAGCGCTCGAAGAGGGTCGGCCGGGCGCCCGCCCGCGCTAGTCCTGCCCGCTAATCCTGGAAGATCTGGTCGGGCTCCGCGGTAACGGCATCACCCTGCCACTGGATGGCGGCCCGGGAGTCTTCCACCCGCTCCACCTGCGCCACCGGCACGATCGGCAGGCTCTCCTCCTGCCACTGCCATTCCTTGGTCGCCGCGTAACCGGCTGCGGCCAGCACGATCCCTATCACCACGACGGGCCGAGTGATCAGTGCATCCATGGTCGTGCCTCCTTCGGTTCCGAGTCGGCTCCACGAGCCGGTGTGGATCGACTAGGGGGCAAGCGACATGCCACGCCTGGCGGTCTCTAACACTTCGATTTGACTGGAGTACTGCCCCACACCCGCCGGTCCACGTAGAAACTACCGTGTAATCCTGCCCCGCGATCCTGAGCTGACACCGGCCGGGTCCCTAGCTTCGGGCTGCGCACGTGGGGTAAGGTGGCGCCGATGCTCCCCCAGGTCGGCGCCGCCGAGCTCGCCGTGCTCGAGTCCATCCAGAAGCGCGTCCTGTGGCTGAGCGCCCAGATGGTCCACCACGCCAACCACGTGCGGCCGAATCCGGATGGGACCAAGGTGGGCGGCCACCAGGCTTCGTCCTCGTCCGTCGTCGGCCTGATGACCGCGCTCTACTTCCATGCGCTGCGCCCGGGCGATATCGTGGCCACCAAGGCCCATGCCTCGCCGGTCTTCTACGCCATCGAGCGCCTGCGCGGCCGGCTCACCGCCGAGCAGCTCCAGAGCCTGCGGAGCCTGGGCGGGCTCCAGGCCTATCCCAGCCGCCGCAAGAATCCCGAGATCGTCGATCTCTCCACCGGCTCGATGGGCCTCGGCGCGGTGAGCGCCGCCTTCGGCGCCCTCGCCGCGCGTTACGTGAGCCAGCACGCGGGCCCGGACGCGCGGCCCGGCATGCCCGCGCGGTTCATCGCGGTGATGGGCGACGCCGAGCTGGACGAGGGCAACGTGTGGGAGGCGCTGCTCGAGGAGGCGGTGCGCGAGCTGGACAATCTCTTCTGGATCGTGGACTTCAACCGCCAGAGCCTCGACCGCATCGTGCCGGACGCGCGGCGCGGCCAGCTCCGCGAGTGGTTCCGCGGCGCGGGCTGGCACGTCATCGAGCTGCGCTGGGGGAAGCGGCTGCGGGCGCTCTTCGAGCGGCCGGGCGGCGAGCGGCTGCGCGCGCGGCTCGAGGGCATGGGCAACGCGGCGTATCAGTCGCTGCTGCGCCTGCCGCCCGCGGGCGCCCGCAAGGCGGTGACCGCGACCGCGGCGGGTGAGACGGATCCGGCGGTGGACCGGCTGCTCGCGGAGATCCCGGACGAGGCGGTCGGCGCCCTGGTGGCCGACGTCGGCGGCCACGACCTGCCCTCGATCCTCGAGGCGTACGAGGAAGCCGGCCGGCCTCGGAGCGGGCCCTGCGTGATCCTGGCCGACACCATCAAGGGCTGGGGCTATCCGTTCGGCGGCGATCCCATGAACCACAGCGCGCTGCTCACCCAGGGCCAGCACGACGAGCTGCGCGCCGCCCTGGGGGTGGCGCCCGGCGAGGAGTGGGCGGGCTTCGCGCCCGGCCGGCCCGAGGCGGAGCTGATTCGCCGGGGACCCGCGCCCTACGCCCCGCCGGCGCTGCGGCGCGACGAGGCGCCGGACGTCCCCGACACGCTCGACGAGTCGTATCCGCCGCAGAGCTCGACGCAGGAGGCCTTCGGCCGCGTCCTGGGCCGCCTGAGCCGTCTGCCCATCGGCGATCGGGTCGTGACGCTCTCCGCCGACGTGTCGGTGACCACGCATCTCGCCGGCTGGATCAACCGCAAGGGCGTCTACTTCCCGCGGGCCAAGCCCGGCTTCACCGCGGACGGCCCGCAGGTGGTGCAGTGGAAGGAGTCGCCCGAGGGCCAGCACATCGAGCTCGGCATCGCCGAGCACAACCTCTTCCTCGCGCTGGGCGCCTTCGGCCTCACCCACGAGCTGTCCGGCGCCACGCTGCTCCCGATCGGCACGCTCTACGATCCGTTCGTGAGCCGCGGGCTCGACGCGCTCTACCACGCGCTCTACGCGGGCGGGCGCTTCATCGTGGCCGCCACCCCGTCGGGGGTGAGCCTCTCGCCCGAGGGCGGCGCGCATCAGTCCGTGATCACCCCGGGCATCGGCATCGCGCTGCCCGCGATCACGTACTACGAGCCCACCTTCGCGCCGGAGCTCGAGTGGATCCTCCTCGATGCCCTCCGCCGCCTGATCGAGCGTGACGAAGCGGCCGAGAGCCTCTACCTGCGCCTGTCCACCAAGCCCATCGAGCAGTCGCTCGCGCCGGCGCCGTCCCCGGCGTATCGCGACGCGGTCCTGCGCGGGGGCTACCGGCTCGTCGACGCGCGCGAGCAGCCCGGCTACGACCCC
>JBBDXN010000042.1:21608-28871 GCA_040902305.1 Candidatus Rokuibacteriota bacterium
ATCTTCGCGGCAGGCGTGATGGTACCGGAAGCGGTGGCCGCGAGCCGGGCGCTCGCGGCCGAGGGGGTTCACGCCAACGTGTTCGTGGTCACCAGCCCCGATCGGCTGCATCGGGGGCTCCGGACTACGTGCCCGTACGTACTCGAGCTGGTATCCGCGGAGGAGGAAGGGGTGCCGGTGGTGTCGGTGCTCGACGGCCATTCCCACGGCCTGGCGTTCCTGGGCGGCGCGCTCGGCGTGCCGCAGATCCCGCTCGGCGTGGATCACTTCGGCCAGTCGGGCTCGCGGGGCGATCTCTACCGCCACTACGGCGTGGACGCGGCCGCGATCGCGCAGGCCGCGAACCGGTTGCTTGCCCGAGGGACGGGTCTGCGGTAGCATCGCCCCATCCCGCTACCGCCCCACCCGCTCCAAAGGAGGAGCCCCTTCATGGACAATCGCCTCAAGAATCTGGCCGACCAGCTCGACGCAGGTCTCATCGCCCGCCGTGAGTTCCTTCGCAAGGCGGCGGTCATCACCGGTGGCACCGCGGCGGGGCTGCACGCGCTGCGCGGCATGGCCCCGGCCCAGGCGAAGGGTAAGCTGCGCGTCTGGCTCTTCAAGAGCTTCGTCACCGCGGGCAACGACGTGGTGGCCAGGCACGCCGAAGCGTGGGGCAAGGAGAAGAACGTCGAGGTCGAGATGGACTGGGCGACCTTCGGCGATCGCGAGCAGAAGTTCGTGGCCGCCATCGAGGCCGGCAACCCGCCCGACATGGCCGAGATGAACATCTACGGCCCGATGCGGTACAAGGCCGCGCTGCGCGACGTGAGCAAGCTCGCCGGCGAGCTGGCCACCGCCAAGGGCGGGCTCCTGCCGTTCGCGGAGCGCGCCATGAAGGCCGACGGCAAGTTCCTCGCGGTCGCCCGCTACTCGATGACCACGGTGTTCTTCATCCGCAAGGACATCATGGAGGCCAAGGGCCTGAAGGTGCCCAAGGTCTACGACCCGGACGTGGTCGCGTTCGCCAAGAAGGCCCAGGACCCCGCCAAGGATCTGTACGGCTTCGGCCAGACGCTGAACCGCTCGGACGACGGCGACGGGTTCATGTCCAATATCCTCTGGAACTACGGCGGAGGCGTGTGGGACAAGGACGGCAAGCCCGCGCTGGGCAGCAGCTTCCTCAAGCAGAACACGGCCGGGCTGCAGTTCGCGGTGGACACCATCAAGAAGCACGGGATCCAGCCTCCCGGCGTGATGGGCTGGACCGACGTGTCCAACAACGAGTCGTACATGGCGGGCAAGCTGGCGACCACCAACAACGGCGCCAGCCTCTACTTCGCGATGGTCTCCAAGAAGCACGAGCTGGCCGCGAAGACGCTCTGCGTGGTGACGCCGGGCGGCCCCGCCGGCTCCTTCGTGGGCTCGTCCTGCTACAACTGGACCATCTTCCAGAAGTCGCAGAAGGCGGACATGGCTGGGGACCTCATCCGCTACCTCGAGGACGAGAAGCGCTTCGCGGAGTACATGCAGGTCTCGGTGGGGCAGGCCGGTCCCGTCTACAAGGGCCGCGCGGACAACCCGTACTGGAAGTCCGATCCGAACTTCGACGCAATGATGCAGAACATCCTCCGGAGCGTCAACATCGGCTATCCCGGTCCCATGACGCCGGCCGCCGCCGAGGTACAGGGGCAGAAGATCCTGACCGACATGGCGGGCCGCGTGGTGGTGGGCGGGCTCTCCCCCGAGGCCGCGCTCAAGGAGGCGCACGGGCGGATCGAGGAGATCCACAAGATCCGCGGCAAGGCCTAGACATGGCAACCGTAGCCCCTTCACCCTCCCCTCTCCCCTCGGGGGAGAGGGTCAGGGTGAGGGGTGGTTTCCTCCCCGAAGCGGCTCCGAAGCCGCGCGTCCGGCTCGAGGTCACGCTCCGCCGTGTCTTCGGGCCGGACTACCGGATGGGCTTCTTGTTCGTGGCGCCCATCGTGGTGCTGGTGCTGGCGCTGGTGGCCTATCCCTTCTGCTACGCGATCTACCTCAGCATGACCCGCAAGTACGTGGGCATGGCGCCGGTCTGGGTCGGGCTCGAGAACTACATCCGCCTGACCTACGACGGCTTCTTCCAGCGCGCGGTCGTCAACAGCTTCACCTTCACGTTCGGCTCGGTGGCCATCAAGCTGGTGCTCGGCATGGGCATGGCGCTGGTGCTCACCTCCAAGATCCGCTTCCGCAGCTTCTGGACCGGCGTGCTGCTGATCCCGTGGGTGGCGCCCACGGTGGTCTCCGCGCTGAACTTCCTGTGGATCTTCGACTACAGCCTGGGTGTGCTGAACTACCTGCTGGTGCACGTCTTTGGCGTCCTGTCGCGAGGCGTGGGCTGGCTCAGCGAGCCCGGCACCGCGATGGCGTCCGTCATCGGGGTCAACGTGTGGCGCGGCTTCCCGTTCTTCGGCATCAGCTTCCTGGCCGGCATGAAGGCGATCCCGGGCGAGCTGTACGAGGCGGCGGCGGTGGACGGCGCCACCGCGCTGCAGCGCTTCCGGTACGTCACGCTGCCCGGCATCCGGAACATCGTGATGATCGTGGTGCTGCTCTCCACCATCTGGACGTTCAATGACTTCGCGATCATCTACATCCTGACCAAGGGCGGGCCGGGCGGCGCCACGATGGTCCTGCCGGTGCTCACCTACGAGATCGCCTTCGGGGCGCAGCGCCTGGGTGAGGCCATCGCGGTCGCGCTCTACATGCTGCCCCCGCTCGCCTTCGTGATCATCGTGCTGTCCAACTACATGCGCAAAGGCCGCACCCGGTGATCGTCCGATCGGGGCGCAGCACGGTTCAGATCGAGCGGACGCAGTCCGCCGTGTCGTACGTGATCCTGGTCACGTTCCTGCTGCTCGTGATCTTCCCGTTCTACTGGATGATCGTCACGTCCTTCAAGGGCGAGAACCAGATGCGCAGCCTGGTCTCGATGTTCTGGCCGAGCCCCTTCGTCACCGAGAACTACGACCACCTGCTCGCCAAGACCGAGTTCGTCTCCTGGTACCAGAACAGCATCATCGTCTCGGTGTCGAGCACGTTCCTGGCCACCGCGATCGGGACCCTCGGCGCCTACGCGCTGGCCCGGCTCAAGTTCCTGGGCCGCGCCTTCATGGCCAGCACCGTGCTGATCACCTATCTGGTGCCCCCGTCCATCCTGTTCATCCCGCTCTACGCCCAGATCCGCAACCTGGGCATGTCCGACAGCCTCGCCGGCCTGATCGCGGCGTACCCGTCCTTCACGGTGCCGTTCGTGACCTGGCTGCTCATGGGCTACTTCGAGTCGATCCCGGTGGAGCTGGAAGAGTCCGCGATGATCGACGGGGCCACCCGCTTCGGGGCCTTCCGCCGCGTGATCCTGCCCCTGGCCGCGCCCGGCCTGCTCGCGAGCGGCCTCTACGCCTTCACCCAGGCGTGGAACGAGTTCCTCTACGCCCTGGTCTTCATCACGAACGTGAAGCTGCGCACGCTGCCGGTGGGGCTCTCCACCTTCATCACCGGCGACGTCTACGGCTGGGGCTATCTCATGGCCGGCGCGGTGCTCACCACGCTCCCGGTCATCGCGGCCTACATCTACCTGCAGAAGTACATGGTCGAAGGCCTCACCGCTGGCAGCGTCAAGGGCTAGTCCCCCTCACCCTGCCCTCTCCCCAGCGGGGAGAGGGCAGGGTGAGGGGCCTCCTTTCTGCTACACTCGCGGCACCCCACATCCCGGATAGAGGAGGACTATTGATGGCGGTACGATTCTTCGTCACCCTGCTGGCGCTCGCGCTGAGCGGCGTCCTGAGCGGCCCCGAGCCGGCCGCGGCCCAGCAGCGCTTCATCACGATCGGCACCGGCGGCGTCACCGGCGTCTACTACGCGGCGGGCGGCGCCATCTGCCGGCTGGTCAACAAGGACCGCAAGACACACGGCATCCGCTGCTCGGTCGAATCGACCGGCGGGTCCGTCTTCAACATCAACACCATCAAGGCGGGCGAGCTGGACATGGGCGTCGCCCAGTCCGACGTGCACTACAACGCCACCAAGGGGCTCAACCAGTTCAAGGACGGCGCGTTCAGCGACATGCGCGCGGTGCTCTCCCTGCATCCGGAGCCTTTCACGGTGGTGGCGCGCAAGGAGATGAACGCGAAGGGCTTCGCCGACTTCAAGGGCAAGCGCTTCAACGTCGGCAACCCGGGCTCGGGCACGCGGGCCTCGATGGAGGAGCTGCTGGCCGCGATGGGCAGCGACCTGAGCTACTTCGGGCTCGCCTCGGAGCTGAAGGCCGACGAGCACGGCCCCGCGCTCTGCGACGGCAAGATCGACGGGTTCTTCTACGCGGTGGGGCACCCCTCCGCCAACATCCAGGACCCGACCACGACCTGCGGCGCCAAGCTCGTCTCGCTCACCGGGCCCGCGATCGAGAAGCTGGTGAAGGAGAAGCCGTACTACGCCTCCGCCACCATTCCGGCCGGTCTCTACCCGAACAACCCGCAGGAGACCCGTACCTACGGCGTCCTCGCCACGTTCGTGTCGTCGTCCAAGGTGCCGGCCGACACCATCTACGCGGTGGTGAAGGCGATCTTCGACAACTTCGACGAGTTCAAGAAGCTCCACCCGGCGCTGGCGGTGCTCAAGCCGGAGGCGATGATCAAGGACGGGCTCTCCGCGCCGCTCCACGACGGCGCGGTCCGCTACTACAAGGAGAAGGGCTGGATCAAGTAGCGGGCGGAGGCCCGGTGGAGCAGCAGAAGCCCTTCAGCAGCGAGCAGCTCGAACAGCTCGTCAAGGAGGCCGACCTCGGCGGCCGGGATCCCGCCGGCCGGGTCGGCCTCTTCCTCTCTCTCATCGCGGGCGGCTGGTCCCTGTTCCAGGTCTGGTACGCCTCGCCGCTGCCCTTCGTGTTGCGCCTCGGCCTGTTCAACGACACCGAGGCGCGCGCCATCCACCTCGCGGTCGCGATCTTCCTCGCCTTCGCGGTGTTCCCCGCCTTCCGCGCCTCGTCGCGGCGGCGGGTTCCGGCCGCCGACTGGCTGCTGGCGGTGGTCGGCGCCTTCTGCGCCTCCTATCTCTACCTCTTCTACGCCGAGCTCGCCCAGCGGCCGGGCACGCCGACGCGTCTCGACCTCGTGGTGGGCATCGCCGGCATCGCGATCATGCTCGAGGCCACCCGCCGGGCCATGGGCATCGGCATGCTGATCACCACCGGGCTGTTCCTGCTCTACGTCTTCTCGGGGCCGTACATGCCCGAGGTGATCCAGCACAAGGGCGCCAGCCTGCAGCGCCTGGTGTCGCACATGTGGCTGACCACCGAGGGGGTGTACGGGGTCGCGCTCGGGGTGTCGGTGCAGTTCATCTTCCTGTTCGTGCTCTTCGGCACCTTGCTCGACATCGCGGGGGCGGGCAATTACATGATGCAGATCTCGGTGGCGTTCCTCGGCCACCTGCGGGGCGGCCCGGCCAAGGTGGCGGTGATGTCCTCCGCGCTCAACGGGCTGGTGTCCGGCTCCTCGGTGTCCAACGTGGTCTCGGGCGGCATCTTCACGATCCCGATGATGAAGCGCACCGGGTACTCCGGGGTGAAGGCGGGGGCCATCGAGGCCACCTCCTCGATCAACGGCCAGATCATGCCGCCGGTGATGGGCGCCGCCGCGTTCCTCATGGTCGAGTACGTGGGCATCCCGTACACCGAGATCGTCAAGCACGCCGCGCTGCCCGCGGTGATCTCGTACGTGGCGCTCTTCTACATGGTGCACCTGGAGGCGCTCAAGTACGATCTGCAGCCGATCCCGCGGTCCGCCGAGCGCGGCCGGCGGGTGCAGCTCATCGAGGCCGCGCTGGGCGGGCTGGGCACGTTGGCGGTGTGCGCCCTGCTCTACTACGTCGTCACCGGGGTGCAGCACGTGTTCGGCCCGGCGGCGGGCTGGGTACTGACCGCGCTGGCCGGCGGCGCCTATCTCGGTCTCCTCGCCTATTCGTCGCGCTATCCCGACCTGCCGCCCGACGATCCGACCGCGCCGATCATCCGCCTGCCGGATCCGTGGCCCACGGTGCGGTCCGGGCTGCACTTCACGATCCCGCTGATCGTGCTGCTCTGGTGTCTGATGGTCGAGGAGCTCTCCCCGGGGCTCTCCGCGTTCTGGGCCACCGTGACCGTGATGGCGATGGTGGTGGCGCAGCCGCCGCTGCTCGCGCTGTTCCGGCGGCAGGGGGCGCTCGCCGCGGCGGCGTGGCGCGGGGTGGGCGATCTGTGGCGGGGGCTCGTGCTGGGCGCGCGCAACATGATCGGGATCGGGGTCGCCACCGCCAGCGCGGGGCTGATCGTCGGGGTCATGACGCTGACCGGCATGGGCCTCATGATGACCGAGTTCGTCGAGTACGTTTCGGGCGGCAACGTGCTGATCATGCTGATCTTCACCGGCGTGATCTGCCTGCTCATCGGGGCCGGCGTCCCCACCACCGCCAACTACATCCTGGTCGCCACCATCATGGCGCCGGTCATCGTCGAGCTGGTGGCGCAGGCCGAGCTGGTCATCCCGCTCATCGCGGTGCATCTCTTCGTCTTCTACTTCGGCATCATGGCCGACGTGACGCCGCCGGTGGGCCTCGCCTCCTACGCGGCGGCCGCGATCTCGGGCGAGGACCCCAACGCCACCGGCTGGCAGGCGACCTGGTACAGCTTTCGCACCGCGGTGCTGCCCTTCGTCTTCATCTTCAACCCGCAGATCCTGTTCATCGGGGTGTCCACCTGGTGGGAGGTGATCCTGGTCGCGGTGACCGGTACGGTGGCCTCGCTGCTCTTCGCGGCCGCGACGATGGGCTGGTTCCGCACCCGCTGCCGCGTGCTCGAGATCGCCCTCCTCCTGATCGCCACCTTCCTGTTCTTCCGCCCCGACTGGGTGATCGATCGCTTCCATGCGAAGTACGTCAGCGCGCCCGCCCGTGACATCTACCGTATCGCGGACCGGCTGCAGCCCGACGAGGTGCTCATCGTGAGCGTGAAGGGCGAGTCGATCGAAGGGGACGATGTCCGCAAGGTCCTCGCCCTGCCGATGGGCCCGGGATCGGACGGGCGCGAGCGGATCCGCAGCGCGGGCGTGACGCTCGCCCAGGGCGAGACGATCCAGATCACGAACGTGCGGTTCGGCAGCCCAGCCCGCAAGCTCGGCGTCAGCGCAGGCTACACGATCGAGGAGCTCAAGCTGCCCAACCCGCGCCGGCCGGCGCCCGACTGGGGTTTCATCCCCGCGGTCGTGGTCGCGC
>JBBDXN010000042.1:28881-37259 GCA_040902305.1 Candidatus Rokuibacteriota bacterium
AAATGTCGGAATGCAAGACCTGACCCCCGCCTACGCGAAGAGCTTCTTGTAGGTTTCTTCTTCGAAGCCGACGATCAGGGTGCGGCCCTTTCGTAGCGTGGGGGCGCGGAGGTTGCCGGTCGGGCCCAGCAGCAGCGCCAGGAGGGTGGCGCGGTCGGGCTTCGCGCGTTTCAGGTCCACGTGCTCGATCTTCTTGCCCTTCGCCACGTAGAGCTCGTCCACGCCGTCGAGGACGTCGAGGGCGGCCGAGCCCTTGATGGTGGCTTTCTTGGCGTCGGCCTGCTCGGTCACCATCACCTTGTGCTTGGCAAGGAACCCTTGCGCCTTGGCGCAAGTCATTCAGCCGTTGCGGTGGTAGCTCCAGTCGATCTTGGCCATGGCATCGATCTCCTTGGGTCAATGGGTGTAGCGCCGCGCGTACTGGGCGACGCAGGCGGACTCGAGCGTGGCCGGATCGCGGTAGCCGTCGGCGAAGCGCTCGACCGAGACCGGCGCCAGGTCGGGATCGCTCTTGCCGTCCACGATGAGGTCGGCCAGGGCCCGTCCCGCGGCCGGTGACAGGCTGAGGCCGCCCACGCAACAGCCCGAGGCCACGTAGAGGCCGTCGAGCCCGGGCACGCGCCCGAGGATCGGCCGGCCGTCGGGCGTCATGGTGGGCGCGCCGCCCCGGTGCACTGCGATCTTCGCGTCGCGCAGGGCCGGGAAGTGCGCGGCCACCTCGTCCACCAGCGCGCGCAGCACACCCAGGTCCAGCTCGAGCGCGGCGATCTGGAAGCCGGGCGGCAGGCCCTCGCGCCCGAGCACGCGCGGGGCGTCCTCGTAGCCGCCGAAGAGCAGGCCGCCCTGCTCGTAGCGCACGTAGACGCTGGCCTCCACGAGGCGCACGATGGGCTGCAGCGGCTCCACCCCCGCGATGGGCTCGGTGATGAAGAGCTGGTGGCGCACGGGAATCAGCGGGAGCGCGATGCCGGCCCCCGCCGCGACGCGGGCGGTCCAGCCGCCCGCCGCGTCCACCACGACGGGCGCCCGGATCTCCCCCCGCGTGGTGGCGACGCCGGCGGCGCGCCCGCCCACGCTCAGCAGCCCCTGCACCGCGGTGAAGGGGAGCAGGCGCGCGCCCCGCGCGCCCGCGCGGGTGGCGAAGCCGATGGCGACCTTGGCCGGATCCACCCAGCCGTCGCTCGGCACGTGCAGGATCATGCGCGCGGCGCCCGGCTTGAAGTGCGGCGCGAGCCGCTCGGCCTCCGCCGCGTCGATGAGCCGCGCCTCGATGCCGCAGACGCGCGCGGTCTCCTGCGCGATGCGCACGCGCTCGACCGCCGCGTCGGTGTACGCCGCGCGCAGGCTGCCGGAGCGGTGGAAGTCCACCGAGCGGCCCATCTCGCTCTCGAAGCGCTCGAACGCCTCGCAGGCCTCGTGCCGGAGGCGCGCCATCGTGGGCAGCGTGTCGGCCTTGCTGGTGAGCCCGGCCGCGCGCGGGGAGGTCTGCGAGCCCAGCGCGTGCTGGTCCACCAGCGTGACCTTGCAGCCGCGCTTCGCCAGGTGGTACGCGATGGCGGCGCCGAAGGCGCCCGAGCCGATGACCACCGCGTCGGTGGTGGCCCCTCCCTCTCCCCTCAGGGGAGAAGGCGGGGTGAGGGGTGGTCCGGCGGCCATCTCAGGCGAGCCGCGAGCCGTGCGCGGTGTCTTCATCCACCACCGGGCGCCGGCCCCGCAGGAAGTCGAAGTCCACCCCCTCGTCGGCCTGGAGCACGTGGTCGAGGAACATGCGGAGATAGCCGCTGGTGACCCCGTCCGGCCGCGGCGTCCACGCCGCGCGCCGCTGCGCGAGCTCCTCGTCGGGCACGCGCAGGGTCAACCGGCGCTCCGGCACGTGGAGCTCGATCTCGTCGCCCTGCTTCACCAGCGCCAGGGGACCGCCCACCGCGGACTCCGGCGTGACGTGCAGCACCACGGTACCGTAGGAGGTGCCGCTCATCCGCGCGTCCGAGATGCGCACCATGTCCTTCACGCCCGCCTTCAGCAGGCGCGCCGGCACCGGCGCGGCGCCCCACTCCGGCATGCCGGGGCCCCCCTTCGGCCCGGCCTGCTTGAGCACCAGCACGGAATTCTCGTCGATGGGCAGCGACGGGTCGTCGATGCGCCGCTCGAGATCGAGATGATCCTCGAACACCACCGCGCGGCCGCGATGGACCATCAGATGCGGGGAAGCGGCGGACTGCTTGAGGACCGCCCCGCCCGGGCAGAGGTTACCGGTGAGGATCACGGTGCCGCCCTCGGGCTGTAGCGGCAGCGACAGCGGCCGGATGACGCCGGCGTCGTGGCAGGGCGCCGTCTCGACGTTCTCGCGCAGGGTCTTGCCGTTCACCGAGCGGGCGCCACCGTCCAGCATCGGCAGGAGCTCGCGGAGCACCGCGGGCACCCCGCCCGCGTAGTAGAAATCCTCCATCAGGTGCTTGCCCGACGGGCGCACGTTGGCCAGCAGCGGCGTCGTGCGCGACAGCTCGTCGAAGCGCCGGAGCGGCAGGGGCACGCCCGCGCGCCCCGCGAGGGCCACCAGGTGCACGATCGCGTTGGTGGAGCCGCCGAGCGCCATGTCCGCGCGGATCGCGTTGTCGAAGGCCGCCGCGGTGAGGATCTCGGAGGGCTTGGGCCCGCGCGCCAGCGCCATCTCCACCGCGCGGCGGCCCGACATCTCGGCCAGCGCCAGGCGCCGCGAGTCCGGCGCGGGGATCGCCGCGTTGCCCGGCAGCGCGAGCCCCAGCACCTCGGCCATCGCGGCCATCGTGGACGCGGTGCCCATCACCATGCAGTGGCCGGTGGAGCGCGAGAGGCAGGCCTCGACTTCGGCCATGACCTCGTCGGTGATCTCGCCGGCGCGCCGCTGCGCCCACATCTTGCGCGCGTCCGTGCCCGAGCCCAGCTCCTGGTTGCACCACATGCCCTTGAGCATCGGCCCGCCCGTCACCATGATGGCGGGCACGTCCGCGGAGGCCGCGCCCATCAGCATGGCCGGCGTGGTCTTGTCGCAGGCGGCGAGCAGCACGACCGAGTCGAGGGGATAGGCGCGGATGCACTCCTCCACGTCCATCGCCATCAGGTTGCGGAAGAGCATCGTGGTGGGCTTCATCAGGATCTCGCCGAGCGAGATCACCGGGAACTCGAGCGGGAAGCCGCCCGCGCTCCACACCCCGCGCTTGACCGCCTCCGCCACCTGGCGCAGGTGGGCATTGCAGTTGTTCAGCTCCGACCAGGAGTTGCAGATGCCGATGACCGGCCGGCCGTCGAAGACCGCGTCGCTGAAGCCCTCGGCCTTGAGATAGGCGCGGTGCATGAAGCCGTCGAGGTTCTTGGGGGCGAACCAGTTGCGGCTGCGGAGCATCGGTGGAGTCGTCGAGGTCGTCATGGCGCTCCCCATTCTGCCCGGTTTGCTAGACTTTCGCCATGAGGGCGTCGCGGCTGGCGGGGCTCGTGGCGACGGCGGCGCTGGCCGTGGCCTGCTCGACGCTGACCCCGGCCCAGGACCGGAGCTTCGACGAGGTACGGGTCTTCGCGGACGACACCGCCCGGCGCTACGGCCTGCCGCCCATCCACGTGCTGGTGAGCCACAACCCGGACAGCCCGGTCGGGTCCTACCGGCGCGGTTTCTTCGCGGTGAACCGGCTGGTCCTGGGCTCGGAGTTCCGCGACGCCATCGTGGCCCACGAGCTGGCGCACTACGTGCTGGGCCACGACGCGTCCCTGGCCGGCCCCACCAACGACGCCCGCCGGCGCGAGCGTGAGCAGCGCGAGCTGGACGCCAACGCCAAGGCGGTGGAGGTCCTCGTCGAGGTGCGGAAGGTGCCGGAGGACCAGGCCCTGCGCATGGTCTACAGCTACCTGCTCAACGTCCATCGCCGCCTGCAGCGCTCACCGGGCGAGGATCTGCTCGGCCACCGGCCTCCCTGCGACGAGATCGCGGACCTGCTGGCCCGCTTCCCCCAGCAGCTCGTCTGGACGGCGCGCCTGGAGTGCGCGCCGGGCCGCCCGCCGGTGGGCGGATAGACAGGCCCGGAGCCCGCATGGTATAAAGATCCGTCCTCGTTACGGGCTCGTGGTGCAGCCTGGTTAGCACACTGGACTGTCAATCCAGAGGTCGCGGGTTCAATTCCCGTCGAGCCCGCCAATCTATCAAGAGGTTAGGAGGGGGCGGTGTCCTGCCGCTCCCTCCAACTTGCCCCCTTTCTCTCGGAGCGCAGTGTCCTTGGGGCGGGACCGTAGGCTGAAACTACCTTTCGAGAGGTGGCCCGTGGCGGCAACGGATATGGTGAGGAAGCGGTCCATCCTCCTCTCGGCCCGCCTTCGATTTTCTCCAGCGACGCAGCCTGTGAGGGACACGACTATCGACAAGGTCCTCGAGCAGAGCCTGCTGATCGCTGATTCCGAGAGCGGCCTGACAATCCAAGAAATCGCATCGCCACGAAAGACCGCGAGCATGAAGTCGACGAGTTCAGCGCCATCATCGGTGATTTCGCGGATATAGCGAGTGAGACCCAAGGGCCGTCCAGCCGGATTGCCAGAGCGGCCCCGTTTAAACTGAGTAACGGTGTTTCCGGATCGGCCCTTCTCGAAGGGCATATCCTCTCCTGTTCTGTTCCTGTTCCCAGGAACGCACGATCCTCCCCATTCCAAAACTGCTGTTCGCATTCGCCTCACTCCTTAATAAATTATCCGCAGTCCGTCCTGGAGCCTACCGATCGGTGGTCGACAATTAGGACGGGAAAGGCCCGCCCTGCGAATGCTGGCGGCGCCCGGACTGCGTCGAGATGGAGGGACGTGCCCCTCCACGCCGGCACGCTGGCGTAGGCGGGATACACCACCTTGACACCTGATCGCGGGCGGCGCATGCTCGCGCCGGCACCGCGGGCTTCGGGCGGTGCGTCATCGCCGGCCTAGCCAACGAGGAGCCCAACATGAAGACTC
Organism: Candidatus Rokuibacteriota bacterium; assembly: GCA_040902305.1. Taxonomy (GTDB): domain Bacteria; phylum Methylomirabilota; class Methylomirabilia; order Rokubacteriales; family CSP1-6; genus CAMLFJ01. The sequence continues at coordinate 33,844 of JBBDXN010000042.1, forward strand.
GTACGATGGCGAGTGCTGTGACCATTCTCCTTCTGCCTCTCGCGTTGTGGACCGGGCTGCCCGTAGTAGCGCAAGGCCCCGGCGCTGGCCCGGCCAAGCTCGGGAAGGTGAATTTCCCCGTGTCATGCAACGCGGGCGCGCAGAAGGAATTCGAGGTGGCGATGGCGTACTACCACTCCTTCGCGTGGCCGCAGGTCAAGACCGCGCTGGACCGCGTCATCCAGGCGGATCCCGCTTGCGGCATGGCTCACTGGGGTCGGGCCCTCGGGCTCCTCGACAATCCGTTTCAGTGGCCGGGCAGTCTCTCGCCGCAGATCCTTGCCGATGGGCAGGCCGCCATCGACGCGGCGCGAGCCGCCGGCCTCAAGACCCAGCGCGAGCGCGACTACGTCGAGGCGCTGGCCCTATTCTTCAAGGACGCCGACAAGCTGAATCACCGGACGCGCGCCACCGCGCTGGAGACCGCGATGCAAGGCGTGGCGAGCCGCTACCCCGCGGATTCCGAGGCGACGATCCTCTACGCGCTGGTGCTTTCAGCGAACTTCGATCCGACCGACAAGCAGTACACGAACCAACTCCGCGCCGCGCGGATGCTCGAGCCGATCTTCGCGAAGCAGCCCGATCACCCGGGCGTCGCGCACTACCTCATCCACAGCTTCGACTACCCGCCGATCGCCACCCAGGGACTTGACGCCGCCCAGCGCTATGCGAAGATCGCGCCTGACGCCGCGCACGCCCAGCACATGCCCTCGCACATCTTCACGCGCGTGGGCTACTGGCGCGACTCGGTGGAGTCCAATCGTCAGTCGGCGCGCGTGGACGGCGACCGAACGGGAAGCAGTCCTCACGCGTACGACTACATGGTTTACGCGCAGCTGCAGCTCTGCCAGGACAAAGCCGCCGCCGAGGTGGTGACGCATGCCGCCCGGGTCGCTCCCAAGCCCGACAGTCTGGCCGGCGCCTATGCGTACGCGGCGATGCCGGCGCGGCTGGCGCTGGAGCGCGGCGCCTGGGCGGAGGCGGCCGAGCTCCCGGTCGACCCGGCGGCCAAGGCCTACCCATGGAGCAAGTATCCGCAGGCCGAAGCGGTCAACGCGTTCGCTCGCGGTGTCGGGGCGGCGCTGAGCGGGGATGCCGTGGCGGCCGGGGTCGAGGTCGCACGCTTGCAGGCGCTTCGCGACACGGCCAAGGGCCGGAAGATCGGGTACTGGGCCGAGCAGATCGACATCCAGGCCGAGGTCGTGCGAGGCCTGACCAGCTGCGCGGCCGGGAAAGCCGACGAGTGCGTGGCGATTATCCGCGCCGCCGCCGACCGCGAGGATGCCACGGAGAAGCACGTCGTCACGCCCGGCCCGCTCGTGCCCGCGCGCGAGGTGCTGGCCATGGTGCTCCTCAAGGAGGGCAAGCCCGCGGACGCGCTGCGCGGGTTCGAGACGGTCCTCACGAAAGAGCCGAACCGTTACCGGGCGACCATTGGCGCCATGCACGCGGCCGAGCGCGTGGGCGATGCGAAGAAGGCGTCGGCCTTTGCCCAGCGCGTGATCGAGCTGACCAGCGCGGCCGATACCGCGCGCCCCGAGATCGCGCAGGCGCGGCGCGTGCTCGGCCGGTAGGTCGGCGCCCGGCGGCAGTTGGCGCCGGCCATGAACCGGGCGCGGGTCGTCGGTGGGGCCCTATTGGCGATCGGGCTCGGAGTGTCCGCCACGGGGACGGGAGCGGTCGAGAGTGACCCGCTCCCGGTGCCGAAAGGTGGCGCTCGCGAGCGCGCGGTCACGGCGTACAACGACGGCGTGAGGCTGATGGTCGACAAGCGCTATGCTGCCGCCCAGCTGAAGTTCGAGGAGGCGCTGGCCACCGACGAGGGGCTCGCCGAGGCTCACAACAACCTCGCCTTCAGCCTGCGCATGCAAAGCCCGGCCAACCGTGAGCAGGCGTTGAAACACTACAACCGCGCCCTCGAGCTCAAGCCCCGGCTCGCCCAGGCCTACATGTACCGGGGGACCCTCTTCACCCAGATGGGGGATCTTGCCCGCGCCCGCGCTGACCACGCCACGCTCCTTGGCCTTGACCGGCAGCTGGCGGCCAAGCTCGAACGGATCATTGCGGGCGGGGCACGCGACGACTCCGACGGACTGGCGCCGCAATACGAATGAACCGTGCGGGCCCTGTGTGCTCATCCGCCGGCTGCGCTGAGCGCCCGTTTCCGTCGGCGCGCGCCGGGTAAGGAGAGGGCCCTGACCTTAGTGGGCCGGTTGGCTCGGAGGCATCTCGGGCTTCACCGGTCAACTTGCGGCGCCCGGTTTCTTCGCCTCACTTGCCCTGAACTTGCCCCGAACCATCGAGCAAGGAGAGAGACCATCAGCGGAAATGCCGGAGACGCGCGGCCGCTAACCAGGTGGATTCTGTCGAATGGGTTCGGATGGTTGCCGATAGTCTTGACCTCTCGTTCCACTGTCAATCCAGAGGTCGCGGGTTCAATTCCCGTCGAGCCCGCCAATCTATCAAGAGGTTAGGAGGGGGCGGTGTCCTGCCGCTCCCTCCAACTTGCCCTGAACTTGCCCTTCTCTCTGGGTCTGACGTGCGCCGTCGGGAGAGTGTCGACGACAACACGATCAGGCGACACGTCAAGACGGCCACCCCGCGCCCCAAGCAGTGAGAACGGCCGCTAAGGCCGACGACGGCCTCAGTAGGCGCAGCTAGCGGGGTCTTACCAGGAAATGCACTCGACGGTTTCGGGCGCGACATCGTTCCGTCTTTTCCTTACAGATTGGGCGATCTGCCCCAAATCCTACGGTCGTGATTCGGTCTCGGTGTATCCCCTTTGTAAGGAGGAATCTCATAACGGCGCGCGCCCGTTGCTCGCTTATGACCAAGTTTTGTTGCCACGTTCCGCGGTCATCCGTGTGTCCTTCAATCAGCAAGAGCCAACTCACATGCGCGTCGAGCCACGCCGCTACTGCGTCCAGGCGCGCTACATCGGTCCTGAGTACGTCGAGCTTTCCAGGAGCGAAGTGAGCATCCTTGAGAGCGTCATTCGCGATGAACACTGCGGATGGCATCTTCGGAGGCGCTGGGTCAGCCGGAATGGGTGTAGAGACGGGAGGTATTGATGTTACTGGCGGAGCAGGCTCTGGTGAAGGGATCGGAGGTTGCGACGCTACAGGCCTGTCTACGCGCGCAGTACAGCCCAGTACAACGAGACTCAGCATACCGACCCATACCATGAAGGCGAGACACGGAGACCTACGCTTCATGGAGATTCCTTGGTGAGTCATAACGTGAAAGCGGAGGCGGAGCCGCCACGCCTCGGACCGTGTCCTGGCACGCGTGGACGAGAGTCTATCACGGCGCCCCCTCATTTCGGGGTTGTCCCGCCGGCTGTTGAACTTGGCTGAGCGCGGCGGCTCCGGTGCACA
>JBBDXN010000043.1:0-1910 GCA_040902305.1 Candidatus Rokuibacteriota bacterium
CCTCGAGCGCGAGGCGGGCCGGCTCGTCTGCATCGCGGCGGCGGGAGCGGGCGACCCGGCCGAGTGGCGCGGGCGCACCGTGCTCCTGGGCGAAGGCGCGGTCGGCCGCGCGGTGGCGGAAGAGCGCAGCGTCTGGACCCCCGATGTGCTGGCCGATCCGAAGATCAGCCTGCCGGCCTGGGCGGCGGACCGGGTCCGCGCCGACGGGTTCCGCTCGGTGCTCGCGGTGCCGCTCAAGGCGGGCGACCGGGTCATCGGCGTCCTGAGCCTCGGTGACGTGGTGGGCCGGACCTATACCGAAGACGAGCTGGCGCTACTGGCCGCCTTCGGGGGGCAGGGGGCGGTAACGCTCGAGAACGCGGCGCTGTACCGCGATATCCGCGCCGCGCGCGACTTCCTGCAGTCGATCACCGAGAACTCGCCGGACGCGATCATCACCACCGACGGCCAGGGCCGGGTCACCTACTTCAGCCGCGGCGCCGAGGACATGTTCGGCTACCGGGCGGAGGAGATGATCGGCACCTCGGTGGTCAATCTCTACCCGGGCGGTCTGGAGGAGGCGCGGACCGTCAAGCGGCGCCTCGACCAGGAAGGGCTGCTGCGCAACTACGAGAGCGGGTTCCTGGCCAGGGACGGCCGAAAGGTGGAGATCAGCGCGTCCATCTCGGTGCTGCGCGACGCGGGCGGGGCCGCGGTCGGCACGCTCGGGCTGCTCAAGGACATCGCGGAGCGTCGGCAGCTCGAGGAGCAGCTCCGTCAGTCCCAGAAGATGGACGCGATCGGCCAGCTCGCGGGCGGCATCGCGCACGACTTCAACAATCTCCTGACCGTCATCGCGGGGCGCGCGCAGATGATCCTCTCGCGGCTGCGGCCGGAAGAGCCGATTCACCGCGACGCCACCCTCGTCCGCACCACCGCGGACCGGGCGGCCGCCCTCACCCAGCAGCTCCTCGCCTTCAGCCGCAAGCAGGTGCTGCAGCCGCAGGTGCTCAACCTGAACGCGGTCGTGACCGCCATGGAGCCGATGCTGCGCCGGCTGATCGGCGAGGACATCGATCTGGCGGTCGTCCCGGCGGCGGATCTGGGGCGGGTCAAGGCGGACCCGGGCCAGGTCGAGCAGGTCATCGTGAACCTGGTCGTCAATTCACGCGACGCGATGCCCCAGGGCGGCCGGCTCACCGTCGAGACCGCGAACGTGGAGCTCGACGAAGTCTACGCGAGCCGGCACGTCTCGGTGCCGCCGGGGCCCTACGTCATGCTGGCGGTCACCGATACCGGCGAGGGCATCGACGAGGAGAAGCGCTCGCGGGTGTTCGAGCCGTTCTTCACCACCAAGGAGCCCGGGAAGGGAACGGGCCTCGGGCTCGCGACCGTCTACGGCATCGTGAAGCAGAGCGGCGGCGACATCCGGCTCTACAGCGAGCTCGGCACGGGCACCAGCTTCAAGATCTATCTGCCGCGGGTGGCCGAGCAGGCCCGCGAGGCGGATCCGGCGGCCTCGCCGAGCGCGACGGTGCCGCGCGGGACCGAGACCGTCCTGCTGGTGGAGGACGAGCCCGAGGTGCGGGACCTCGCGCGGGAGATCCTGGAAGGAAGCGGCTACACGGTGCTGCAGGCCTGCGACGCGCAGGAGGCGGTGTTCCTAGCCGAGCGGCACGCGGGCCCGATCCACCTGCTCCTGACCGACGTCATCATGCCGCGCCAGAGCGGGCGCGCCCTCGTGGAGCGGCTGCGCCCGCTGCGCCCGGAGATGCAGGTGCTGTACATGTCCGGGTACACGAACGAGGCCATCGTGCGCCACGGCGTCCTGGACCCGGATACCTTGTTCATCCAGAAGCCCTTCACACCCGCCGGGCTCGGCCACAAGGCCCGCGCGGCCATCGACGGCGCGCCGTCGCCGGCCGGCGCCG
>JBBDXN010000043.1:1920-5883 GCA_040902305.1 Candidatus Rokuibacteriota bacterium
GCCTGAGCCGGCTCAGGGCCACCAGAGGTACAGGAAGCGCGGGCCGCCGCCGCCCAGGGCGGCCGCGAACTGGGCGAGGGCGCTCTCCGCGGTCGTCGCCTGCGCGTTGGCCGAGTAGATGTTCGCGCGATACTCCTTCGGGCGGTGGTACATGATGACCCGTGCCTCGCTGACCCCGGCCCGCTCCTTCGCGAGCGTCACCACGTCCTCGAGATAGGCGATGCGGTCCACCAGCCCCAGCGTGAGGGCCTGGTCGGCGGTGTAGACGCGGCCGTCGGCGAATCCGCGCACGCGATCCTCCGGTAGGTTGCGCGACCGCGCGATCAGCCCGACGAAGCGCCCGTACATGTCGTCGATGATCCCCTGGAACACCGCGCGCTCCGACTCGGTGAGGGACCGGAAGGGCGAGCCGGCGTCCTTCATCGGCCCCGACTTGATGGCGAGCGGGGCCACCCCGATCTTCTCGAGCAAGCCCTGCGCGTTGACGGTGACCATCACCACCCCGATGCTGCCGGTGATGGTGGTGGGATTGACCACGATGGTATCGGCGGCCAGCGCGGCGTAATAGCCGCCGGAGGCGCCCACGTCCATGATGGCCGCGATCACCGGCACCTTCTTGCGCGCCTTGAAGGCCAGCAGCTCGTGATAGAGGATGTCGGACGCGGTGATGGTGCCGCCGGGGCTGTTGATCCGCACGATCAGCGCTTTGACGCGCTCGTCCTTTTCCGCCTTGCGCAGCTCCTCGCGCACCCGCGCGAGCAGTGGCACCTTCGGCGGGGGCGCGCCGATCGAGAAGCTCGGCACGTCCTCGGACAGCACGCCCGAGAGATCGAGCAGCAGGATCTTGCTCGAGCCCTTGCCCTCGACCGTCTCCTCCTCGAGCGGCTGGATCTTGGGCTGGAAGTCGAGCGTGACGAGGGAGCAGCCGGACAGGGCGAGGAGACCGGCGAGGGCGAGGGCGGCAAGAGGGTGCATGCCAGCAGTATACGGCTCGGCCCGCGGGGGGCGAAGCTCAGCGGCGGTGAAACTCCGGGCAGACCTGCTCGGCCATGCGGGCGAGCTGCTCGAGCATGCGATCCGGTGGGCAGAGCGGGCGCAGGATGAACTTGGACGCGCCGGCCTTGACGTATTCCTCGACCTTCTCCAGCAGCCGGCCCACCGGCCCGAAGGCGGTGCACCGCCGCATGGTCGCCTCGTCCACGCGCCCCTGCGGGACATAGGGCCGGGCCATGGCGAGGGCCGCGTCCTCGGTCTCCGCGATCGCGTAGTTGATGAGCGTGCCGAAGTGATCCTCGGGCACCTGCCGGCCCGCCGCCGCGGCCAGCTCCTGCACCTTCTGGACGCCCGGGCGTAGCTCCTCCGGGGTGATGAAGGAGGGGATCCAGCCGTCGCCGAGGCGCGCGGTGCGCCGCATCGCCGCCTCGCTCTTGCCCCCGATCCAGATGGGCGGCGGCGTCTGCCACGGCTTCGGAAAGATCGAGATGCGGTCCAGCTTGTAGAACTGCCCCTCCCACGTGACCTCGTCCTGGGTCCACAGGAGCCGCAGCACCTGGATGGCCTCGTCGGTGCGGCGGCCGCGCTCCGCGAAGGGGACCCCGGAGGCCTCGAACTCCCGGGGTAGCTCGACTCCCACGCCGACGGCGGGAAAGAGCCGGCCCCGCGAGAGCCAGTCCACGGTGGCCATCTCCTTGGCCGCCACCACCGGGGTGCGGTAGGGCAGGACCACCACGCTGGGCCCGAACTTCAGGCGGATGGTGCGGGCGGCGATGGCGGCGAGCGTCGTCATCACTTCCGGCACCGGAACCGGGGAGGAGAGGCGATCGGAGAGCCAGATCGAGTCCACGTCGCTCCGCTCCAGCAGATCGCAGAGCGTCCACAAGAAGGAGGCGCCCTCGCGGCCGGGCGGCCACGGGCCCGGCATGATCCCGATGCGGTACTTGATCGTCATGGTGCGGCATCGTACGCGCGGGTCCCCGGACCGTCAAGGCGCGCGGGCCGCCGAAGTTGACAGAACGGCCCTCGACGCGTCAGGGTCGAGGCATGAGCGGTCACGATCGGCGGGCGTTTCCGAGAGCGGCGGCGGCTTGGGCGGCCACGGTGGAGACGGGTGAGGGACGGGTCGTATCGGGCGAGGTGGTCAACCTGAGCCTGTCCGGCATGAAGGTGCGCGCCGACAGCGACGCGGCGGTGGGCGGCATCGTGACGGTGCGGGTGACGCTGCCGGGCGCGGCGGGCCGGATGGAGATGGTGGGCACGGTGGTGCGCCGCGACGCCGAGAGCATCGGGGTCGCCTTCCTGAAGATGTCGGACTCGCCGGCCGGCCGCGTGACGTCGTTCGTCTCGCGCGGCGACACGCGGCGCCGCTTCCCGCGCGTGCCCGTCTCGCTGCCCATCCGGGTGGAAGGCGGATCGGAGGGCACCGCGCAGGGCCACACCGTGGACCTGAGCGCCTCCGGAGGCCGCGTGACCGTCGACACGCCGCTCGTCGAGGGCGACGTGGTGGTGGTGGAGCTGCCCGCCCGCTCCGGCCTCGAGCGCCTGCGGCTGCCCGCCCTGGTCTGGGAATCGTACGCGGGCGGCGCGGTGCTCGTGTTCACGAACCTGGCGCCGAAGGAGTTCACCCGGCTCCAGGAGTATCTCGCGACCTGCCAGCCGCGCGGGTCGCGGCCAAGTTCCGTTTGACAGCTCCGGAGACGCCGCATAAGATGAACCGCGGTTCACCGCCTGGCATGCGCGATCCAGACAAGCCCCAGCAGATCATCGAGGCCGCGGTTCGGGTCTTCGCCCGGAAGGGTTACTTCAACTCGCGCGTCTCGGACATCGCGCGCGAGGCCGGCATTGCCGCCGGCACCATCTATCTCTACTTCAAGACCAAGGAAGACATCCTCATCACCCTCTTCCAGGAGAAGATGGCGGCCTTCGTGTCGTCCCTCCGCCGGGCGATCGGGGACCAGCCCGACGCGGTGGCCAAGGTGCGCCGCCTCGTCCACCTGCACTTCCGGATGCTCGAGGAGGATCCGGATCTCGCGGAGGTGGTGCAGGTCGAGCTGCGCCAGGGCCAGAAGTTCTTTCGGGGCGCCTCCAGCCAGGAGATCGCTGCGTACTTCGCGCTGATCGGCTCCGTTCTCGAGGAGGGGGTCGGCCAGGGGCACTTCAAGTCCGAGCTGCCGGTCAAGATCGCCACCAAGATGCTGTTCGGGGCCATGGACCAGATGGCCACGTCCTGGGTGCTCGGCAAGCGCGGCTACCGGCTCGTGGACACCGCGCCCGCGGTGGCCGATCTGTTCCTGCAGGGCGTGGCCGCCCGCCGCTAGCTCGCCGCCGAGAGGAGAGCCGTCCGATGGCGTACGAAACCCTGATCCTGAGCCGCGAGGGCCGCGTCGCGATCATCACCCTCAATCGCCCGCCCGCCAACGCCATCAGCGAGACGCTCATGCGCGAGCTGAACGCGGCGCTGTCCGAGCTGGAGGGCGACGACGGCGTCCGGGCGGTGATCATCACCGGCGCGGGCGACCGGATCTTCTGCGCGGGGGCGGATCTCGGCTCCGCCTTCGAGGGGGCGGACGTGGGCACCTTCATCCGCTTCGGCAACCGCGTGGTTCGCCGCATCGAGCGCTTCCCGAAGCCGGTGGTGGCCGCCATCAACGGGCACGCGCTGGGCGGCGGCTGCGAGATCGCCATGGGCTGCCACATCCGCATCCTGAAGGAGACCGCGCGGATGGGCCAGACCGAGTCCAACCTGGGGATCACGCCGGGCTTCGGCGGAACCCAGCGGTACCCGCGCCTCATCGGCCGCGGCCTGGCCCTGGAGCACCTGATCCTCGGCACCCAGGTCCCGGCGGCCGAGTGCTACCGCACCGGCCTGGTGAACCGGCTCTCCAAGGAAGGCGAGACGCTCGACGACGCCAAGGCGCTGGCCCGCGAGCTGGCCAAGCGGCCCCCCATCGCCACCCGCCTCATCAT
>JBBDXN010000044.1:0-5828 GCA_040902305.1 Candidatus Rokuibacteriota bacterium
CAGACTGGCAGCGTACCCCATGAATTCCCTAACTTTTATAACACAGTCGTACTAGGCGGTCGAGTGGCGTGGCATCCGGAAGGGGCGTAGCCTGCTCCAGCAGGAGGACAAATCATGGCGAAGGTTCTTCGGTGTGGTGATCTGATGCCGGGCTGCAGCTTCGTGGCGGAGGGCAACGACATGGCCGAGGTGCTGGCGAAGGGCGCCGAGCACGCCAAGAAGGACCACGGGCTCGCGGTGATCCCGCCGGACCTGGCGGCCAAGGTGCAGGCCGCCATCAAGGACAAGTAGCGGCTCTGAAGAGCCTCTCCTCCTCATCCCCCTCTCCCCCCCGGGGAGAGGGTAGGGTGAGGGGGGGGAGCCAGCTCACGCGGTCAGATCGACGAGCACCTTCATCACCGGGCCGCCCCGCAGCGCCTCCTCCATGCCCTCCTGCAGACCTTCGAGCGGGATCTTCCGGCTCACGAGCGGCGACAGCGTGACCGCGCCGGAGGCGGCGAGGCGGATGGCCTCCTCCCAGTCCCCGCGGTTGTAGAGCCGGCTCCCGTGCATGGTGACCTCGCGCGCGAACATCGGGTAGAGATTGACCGGGGTGGGCTCCGAGTGGATGGCCACGATGCTCACGGTGCCCCAGACGCGCACCGTCTCGGTCATCACCCGCGCCGCGTCCGGGTGGCCGCTGACCTCGAAGGCCACGTCCACCCCCTGCCCCGCGGTCCACTCGTTCACGAAGCGCACCGGATCGGCGTCCACCCCGATCACCTCGAGGCCGAGGCCGCGGAGCAGCTCGATGCGGTAGGGGTTCACCTCGCTCACGATGACGCGCGCGCCGCGATGGCGTGACACCATCGCGATCAGCGCCCCGATGGGGCCGCCGCCCAGCACCAGCACGGAGTCGCCCGTCTTGACCTCCGCGCGCCGCACGTCGTGGGTGGCCACCGCGAGCGGCTCGATCATGGCCGCCTGGTCGTCGCCGAGCGAAGCGGGCACGTGCAGCATGCGCGCGGTCTCCACCGCCCAGTAGTCCTGCATGCCGCCGGGCAGCTCGACCCCGTAGATCTTCAGGCGATAGCAGAGATAGTAGCCGCCCATCCGGCAGGCGCGGCACTCGCCGCAGGCGTGGATCGGCTCGACGACCACACGATCACCCGGCTCGAACCCGCTCGCCGCGGGCGCCTCCACGACCTCCGCGAAGGTCTCGTGCCCGATGATGCCGCCCTTCGGGATCCGGTGATCCAGGTGCCCCTGGAAGATGTGCAGGTCGGTGCCGCAGATGCCCGCGCGCAGCACGCGGAGCAGCGTCTGATCCGGGGCGCGGGTGGGCCGCGCCGCGGACGTGGTGCGGAAACGGCGCGAGCCTTCGTAGAGCGATGCTCTCATCGTCGAGTCTCCTTGTCGGGGTGTGGCGCGAGCGTCCCGCGACTATCTAGGGGCGACGGCTCGCCTCAGTCAAGAGGGACCGGCCGGGGCCCGCAGCCGCCACAGCGAAATCCCCTGCACCAGCAGGGCCACCAGGATCGCCGCGGCGAACGCGCCCGCGATCCCGAGGGGCACGAGGCAGACACCGACCACGAAGCAGAAGGCGGCGAAGGCGAAGAGCCCGAAGAGCAGGCCGCGGAGCACGCTGACCGCGGTGGCTCCGCCCTGCAGGCGATGGGCGAACGCGGCGAGAATGGCCCCGAACAGCGGGTACGTGGCGAGCAGCCCGCTGAGCCGCGGTCCCAGGCGCGGCGCCATGGCCGTGATCAGCAGCACGACCACGGTGGCCAGCACCATGCGGGCCGGCAGGTCCCCGCGCGGCGGCCGGACCGGTGAGGGTGGCGGCCCGCCGGCGGGCATGAAGCGAAGGGCCAGCCCCAGCGCGACGATCCCCACCAGGAACAGCGGCAGCGCCCCCAGCGCGAGCTGCTGCAGCAGGACGCCGACCGCCGCGAAGGCGGCCGAGCCGGCCAGCAGGGCGAGCGGCCAGCCGGTCCGCAGGGCCAACCAGCCGTAGGCTATGCAGAAGGCCGCTTCCGCGGCCGCGCCGCCGAGTGAGCCGAGCGCGGCCACCGCCGCGAACGCCTCGCCCTGGTCGAGCGCGATGAAGAAAGCCACCGGCCCCGTGGTGAGCGGCAGGCCGACCAGCCAGCCACCGATCGACTGCCCCCATCTTCGTCCGGCCAGGGTGGCCGCCCCGATCAGCGCGGGCGTCACCACGAGCTTGAGGGTCAGGTTGTCCATCGGCCGGGCGGAGGACGGCGCCGGCGCGACGCCGCGCTCAGGAGCGGAGCGCTTCGCGCAGGACCTGGGCGGGGTGTTTTGCCTGCCGGCCCGCCAGGTGCTCGATCTGCTGCCGGCAGGAAATGCCGGGCGCGACGATCTCGGTCTCGGCGGTCGCCGACTTCACCGCGGGGGCGAGGCGTCGGTTGCCCAGGGTCACCGAGACGTCGTAGTGCTCGCGCTCGAAGCCGAACGAGCCGGCCATGCCGCAGCAGCCCGAGTCCACCTCCGTCACCTCGAAGCCGGCCCAGCGCAGCGCGGCCACCGTGGGCGCGGTGCCCACCATCGCCTTCTGGTGGCAGTGGCCGTGGAGCAGCGCCTGCTTCCGCCCGCTCCCGTTGGCGAACGGCAGTGAGAGCCCGCGGGCCCGCTCACGCAGCAGGAATTCTTCCAGGAGAAATGCGGAGGCGGCCACCCGGCGCGCCTCGTCCGTGCGCACCAGCTCGACGGTCTCGTCCCGCAGGGTCAGCAGGCACGACGGCTCGAGGCCCACGATCGCGGCCCCGCGGTCCACCCAGGGGGCGAGGCGCGCCACGTTCCACGCCGCGTGCGCCTTCGCTTCGTCCAGCATGCCCTTGGAGATGAGCGGCCGGCCGCAGCACTTCTTGTCCACGAGCCGGACGCGATAGCCGGCCGCCTCCAGCAGCTCCACCGCGGCGTGGCCGATCTCGGGGGCGTTGTAGGTGACGAAGGTGTCGTGGAATAGCACGACGTCGCCGCGGGGCGCTTCCCGGGCCGGGCGCCGCCGGTCGAACCAGTCGGTGAAGGTCTCGCGGGCGAAGCTGGGTAGCGGACGCCGCCGGTCGATGCCGGCTACCCGCTCCATCAGGAGGCGGTTCGGCCAGGAGCGCGCGACCCAGTTGGAGATCGGGGCCAGGCGCGAGCCGAGCCAGGAGAGGCGCGCGATGTGGCCGAACAGGCGGTTGCGCAGCGGCTGGCCGTTGACCGCGTGGTAGTGATGCAGGAACTCGTACTTCATCTTGGCCATGTCCACGTTGGACGGGCACTCCGCCTTGCAGCCCTTGCACTCCAGGCAGAGGTCCATCACCTCGTAGAGGCGGTGCCCCGCGAAGTCGGCCTCCGGCACCTGGCCGGACAGGACCGCCCGCAGCGCGTTCGCGCGGCCGCGGGTCGAGTGCTCCTCGTCCCGGGTCGCCATGTAGGACGGGCACATGGTGCCCTCGAGCTTCTTGCGGCAGACTCCGACGCCGTTGCACATCTCGACCGCCGCCGCGAAGCCACCCTGCGCCGAGAAATCGAGCCGGGTCTTTGGTTCCCACGTCTTGTACTTCACCCCGTAGCGGAGATGCTCGGTGACGGCCGGGCTGCCCACGATATTGCCCGGGTTCATCAGCCCCCGCGGGTCGAAGGCCGCCTTCGTCTCCCGGAACGCTTGAAACATGGCGGGTCCGAACACTCGTTCCAAGAATGGGCTGCGGGCGCGCCCGTCGCCGTGCTCGCTCGAGATGGCCCCGCCGAAGGAGAGCACGAGATCGAAGACCTCCTCGGCCATGACCCGCACCTGCTCGAGGCCGCGCTCGGTCTTGAGATTGATCAGCGGGCGGATGTGCAGGCATCCCACCGAGCAGTGGCCGTAGTAGGCGGCGTCGGCCCCGTGCTTGGCCATGATCTCGGTGAAGCGCGGCACGAACTCGGGCAGGTGCTTGGGGTCCACCGCGGTGTCCTCGATGAACGCGATGGGCTTGGACTCGCCGCGCGTGCCGAGGAGCAGCCCGAGGCCGGCCTTGCGCAGCTTCCAGATCGACTGCTGCTCGGCCGCGTCGGAGGCGATGTGGGAGGCGTAGCCGAAGCGGCCGCGGCTGCGCCGCGCCTCCAGATCCGCCACCTTCGCCTTCACCTCCTGCTCGGTCTCCCCCGCGTACTCGACGATCAGGATCGCGGCGGGGTCGCCTTGCACGAAGCCCATGCGCTGCGACTGCTCGAGATTGCCGCGGGCCAGGTCGAGGATCATCTTGTCGGTGAGCTCGACCGCGTAGGGCCCGGTCTCGAGGATGGCCTGGGAGGACTCCAGCGCCTCCTGCATGTCGTGGTAGTGGATCACGTCGAGCGCGGTCGCCTTCGGCTTCGGCACCAGGCGCATCTTCGCCTCGACCACGGTGAGGAAGGTGCCTTCGGAGCCCACGATGAGGCGCGCCATGTTGAGCGGTCGGTCCTTGACCAGCTCGTCGAGGTTGTAGCCGCAGACGCGGCGCCAGTGCCGCGGGTACCGCGTCCGGATCTCGGCGTCGTACTGCGTCCGGATCCGCGCGACCTCGCGGTAGATCTGACCCTCGAGGCCCGGCAATCGCATCTTGGCCGCGAAGGTCTCTGGATTCACCTCCCCGAACACCGCGCGGCTGCCGTCGGCCAGGATCGTGGTCAGCTCTATGACGTGCTCGACGGTGAGGCCGTAGGCGATGGAGTGCGAGCCGCCCGAGTTGTTGCCGAGCATGCCGCCGATGGTGGCCCGGTTGGACGTGGAGGTGTCGGGCCCGAAGAGCAGCCCCAGGGACCGCACGTGGTGATTCAGCTCGTCCTGCACCAGGCCGGGCTGCACCCGCGCCCACCGCTCCTCCCGGTTGACCTCGAGCACGCCCGCCATGTGGCGCGAGAAGTCCAGCACCACCGCGTGGTTGACCGTCTGGCCGGTCAGCGAGGTGCCGCCGCCGCGCGGCAGGAGCGGCGCCCCGAGCCGGTTCGCGACCTCGATCACCGCCTGCACGTCGTCGGCGTGCCGCGGGATCACCACCCCCATCGGCTCCATCTGGTACATGGACGCGTCGGTTGCGTAGAGCAGGCGGGAGTAGCGGTCGAAGCGGACGTCGCCCTCGACGCGGCGGCGCAATTCGTGCTCGAGGTCGCTCATGGGCGCGATTATGGCACGCGGCCGCGCGCGCTCGCAATTGACCGCGGCCCACGGTGGCCGGCCACCCCTGGGAAGCGATGACCGGCACGGAGGGCAAAAACTACCGACGGCTCGTCCATCGAAAAGGCCCGCCGCGCCACGACACCCGTGCGTTACAATCGGTACGCTCCGGCATTCGCCCTGCAGCAGGGCATTCGGCGGAGGATGGAGACCCGATGTCCGAGCCCAACGAGGGAGCGAAGGGCAAGACGATCCTCGTCGTGGACGATGAGGCGGAGGTTCGCGCGCTCGTGCGTGAAGTCCTGACGCTCCACGGCTACACCGTCATCGACACCGGCGATCCCTTCGAGGCCCGCCGGATCGCCGAGTCGCAGCCGGTTCACCTGCTGCTCACCGACGTCGTGATGCCGATCATGAACGGGCTCGAGCTCGCCACGCGCATCGAGGCGAGCAGCCCGACGACGAAGGTCCTGTTGATGTCGGGCTACGTCACCGCCGCGGTCAAGAGCTCCGGGCGGCCACTGGTGCCCAAGCCGTTCCGGACGACCGACCTCGTGAAGACGATCCAACAGATGCTCGACTCGAGATCCGCGTTCCGACGACCGGCCCCTCCCTCCGGACCCAAGCCGTGATCCCGGCCGCCCTGATGCGCCTGCCGGTCCTGCTCGGGGCGCTCCTGCTGCTCGCCGCGCCCGCCGCG